>NZ_JBEXJT010000001.1:87452-636469 GCF_040609255.1 Kitasatospora sp. NPDC004723
TTCGCCCCCGGGGTGGTCCCCCTTTTTGCCTCTG
The DNA here is from genome assembly GCF_040609255.1 of Kitasatospora sp. NPDC004723. Classification (NCBI taxonomy): domain Bacteria; kingdom Bacillati; phylum Actinomycetota; class Actinomycetes; order Kitasatosporales; family Streptomycetaceae; genus Kitasatospora; species Kitasatospora sp. NPDC004723. The sequence continues at coordinate 87,487 of NZ_JBEXJT010000001.1, forward strand.
GGGGGGCCGTGCCCACCGGCGCCCCCGGGCCCCGCCGTCATGTCCGCGCGGCTCGCGGATCGTCGATTGGGCTTGCACTCGCCCACCCAGAGTGCTAATCATTGGCGTTAGCACTCAGAGCTTGAGAGTGATAAGCGGACCGGGTCGGTGAGGCCCCAGGGAGCGGTAGGGGAAGGGACCCCCGCACACCAGGGCCGTCCGTCGCGGGCACCCCTTGGTCCGAGCAGTCGACCGTGTCCCGGAGGACCACTTCAGATGGCCAAGATCATCGCCTTTGATGAGGAAGCTCGCCGCGGCCTTGAGCGTGGCATGAACCAGCTCGCCGACGCCGTGAAGGTCACGCTCGGCCCCAAGGGTCGCAACGTCGTTCTGGAGAAGAAGTGGGGCGCCCCCACCATCACCAACGACGGTGTCTCCATCGCCAAGGAGATCGAGCTCGAGGACCCGTACGAGAAGATCGGTGCGGAGCTCGTCAAGGAGGTCGCCAAGAAGACCGACGACGTCGCGGGTGACGGCACCACCACCGCCACCGTGCTGGCCCAGGCGCTCGTCCGCGAGGGTCTGCGCAACGTCGCCGCCGGCGCCAACCCGATGGCCCTGAAGCGCGGTATCGAGAAGGCCGTCGCCGCCGTCTCCGACCAGCTGCTGGCCCAGGCCAAGGACGTGGAGACCAAGGAGCAGATCGCCTCCACCGCCTCCATCTCCGCCGCCGACACCCAGATCGGCGAGCTGATCGCCGAGGCCATGGACAAGGTCGGCAAGGAAGGCGTCATCACCGTCGAGGAGAGCAACACCTTCGGTCTGGAGCTCGAGCTCACCGAGGGCATGCGCTTCGACAAGGGCTACATCTCGGCCTACTTCGCCACCGACCTGGAGCGTATGGAGACCTCGTTCGAGGACCCGTACATCCTGATCGCCAACTCCAAGATCGGCTCGGTCAAGGACCTGCTGCCGCTGCTGGAGAAGGTCATGCAGAGCGGCAAGCCGCTCGTCATCATCGCCGAGGACGTCGAGGGCGAGGCCCTGTCGACCCTGGTCGTGAACAAGATCCGCGGCACCTTCAAGTCCGTCGCCGTCAAGGCCCCGGGCTTCGGCGACCGCCGCAAGGCCATGCTCCAGGACATCGCCATCCTCACCGGCGGCACCGTGATCTCCGAGGAGGTCGGCCTGAAGCTGGAGAACGCGGGCGTCGACCTGCTGGGCACCGCCCGCAAGGTGGTCATCACCAAGGACGAGACCACCATCGTCGACGGTGGCGGCGACAGCGAGCAGGTCGCGGGCCGGGTGAACCAGATCCGCGCCGAGATCGAGAACAGCGACTCGGACTACGACCGCGAGAAGCTCCAGGAGCGCCTCGCCAAGCTGGCCGGCGGCGTGGCCGTCATCAAGGCCGGCGCGGCCACCGAGGTGGAGCTCAAGGAGCGCAAGCACCGCATCGAGGACGCCGTCCGCAACGCCAAGGCCGCCGTCGAGGAGGGCATCGTCGCCGGTGGTGGCGTCGCCCTGCTGCAGGCCGGTGTCGCCTTCGACAAGCTGGAGCTGGACGGCGACGAGGCCACCGGTGCCAACATCGTCAAGGTCGCGCTGGAGGCCCCGATCAAGCAGATCGCGACCAACGCCGGCCTGGAGGGTGGCGTCGTGGTGGAGAAGGTGCGCAACCTCCCCGCCGGTCACGGCCTGAACGCCGCCACCAACGAGTACGTCGACCTGGTCGCCGAGGGCATCATCGACCCGGCCAAGGTCACCCGCTCCGCGCTGCAGAACGCCGCCTCCATCGCGGCGCTCTTCCTCACCACCGAGGCCGTCATCGCCGACAAGCCGGAGAAGGCCGCCGCGGCCGCCGGCGGCGGCATGCCGGGCGGTGACATGGACTTCTGATCCTGACGGATCGGACGGTTCCTCGCTCGCACGGGCGGTTCCCCTCGGGGAGCCGCCCGTGCGGCGTTCCCGGACCTTCCTGGGAGACTGGACGGATGGCTACGACAGAGGACATCGAGACGGCGCTGCACACCGCGCGGGCGCTGATCCTGGCCGACCTGACCGCGCGGGACGCCGCCGACGCCGCCGTGGTGTCACTGGTGGAGAAGGCCGTGGCGCACCGCCGCTGGTGGCTGGAGCAGTGGCCGGACGGCACCGGCTTCGTGCTGGGCCTGGTCGCCCAGGACGTCCAGGACGCGCTGCTGGAGACCCACGGCCGCTGGCCGCTGTGCGCGGACTGCGCGGCGGACGGGGACCCGCACGCGCTGGGCGTGGAACCGGAGCTGGGGCCGGACCCGCACTGGGTGTGCGGCAAGCGCGGTGTCGTGGTGGCGGCGGTGGGGGAGCTGGCGTAGCCCCGTCCGTGGCCTCGCCGCCGTCGCGCCTCCGGGTGCGGCGGCGGCTTTTTCGTGCCGGGTGGAACCGATGGACTGCATATGCAGTCTACCGACTTATATAGTCCATCTGAGTCTTCGCGGCCGAGAGCTCCACGGCCGAGAGGGGAGCCCCATGTCCCAGCCAGATCCGACCCGGCCCGTCCTCGAACTGCGCGCGGTCACCCGGGTGCACGGCGCGGGCGCGGCCGAGGTGCAGGCGCTGCGCGGCATCGACCTGGCCATCCGTCCGGGCGAGTTCGTCGCCGTCATGGGGCCGTCCGGCTCCGGCAAGTCCACCCTGCTCACCCTGGCCGGCGGCCTGGACCGGCCCAGCCGCGGACAGGTGCTGGTCGAGGGCGTCGAGCTCGGCGCGCTGAGCCGGACCGGCCTGGCCGCCGTCCGGCGCCGCTCGGTCGGCTACGTCTTCCAGGACTACAACCTCGTCCCGGCGCTGACCGCCGCCGAGAACATCGCACTGCCCCGGGAGCTGGACGGCGTGCCCGGACGGACCGCCCGCGGCGAGGCCCGGGCCGCGCTGGGCGAGCTGGGCATCGCCGAGCTGGCCGACCGCTTCCCCGAGCAGCTGTCCGGCGGGCAGCAGCAGCGCGTCGCCATCGCCCGCGCCCTGGTCGGTGACCGCCGGCTGGTGCTGGCCGACGAGCCCACCGGCGCCCTCGACTCCGCCACCGGCGAGGCGGTGCTGGGCGTGCTGCGGGCGCGCTGCGACGCGGGCGCCGCCGCCATGATGGTCACCCACGACGCCCGGCACGCCGTCTGGGCCGACCGGGTGGTCGTCCTGCGCGACGGCCTGGTGGTCGAGGAGAGCGCCGGGCGACAGGCCGCGCGGCTGCTCGCCGCCGCCCCGGACGGGGGCCCGCGATGAGGCTCTCCGCCCTGCGCGTCGCTCTGCGGATCGCCCGCCGCGACGCCCTGCGGGCCAAGGGCCGCAGCGTCCTGGTGGCCGCCATGGTCGCGCTTCCCGTGCTCGGGGTCGCCGGTGCCGACGTCGTCCACCGCAGTGGACAGCTCACCCCCGGCGAGCGGGTCGAGCGGCTGATGGGCGGGGCGGACGCCCTGATCACCGCCCACCGGCCGGGCCGCTCGGTCGACCAGGGGCCGTTCGCCGAGGACGGTGTGCAGGTGCTGCGGGAGGACCGGACCGATCCGGCCTCGGTGTCGGCCGCCGCCGCGGCCGGTTCGCCCGCCGACCTGGTCGCGGGGCTGCTGCCCGCGGGCGCGGTGCTGTTGCCGGCCACCGCCGGGCCGGCGGTCAGCACCTCCACCCGGGAGGGCCTGTTCACCACCGCGACCTCCGAGGCCGATCTGACCGACCGGATCTGGCAGGGCCGGCTCGACCTGGTCGAGGGGCGGGCGCCGAGCGCGCCGCACGAGGCGGCCGTCACCCGGGCGTTCCTGGACGAGGCCGGACTGCGGATCGGTGACTCCACCACGGTCAAGGGCCTCGACGGCGCGCCGTTCCGGCTGACCGGTGCGGTCGAGTACCCGGGTGACCTCGGCAAGGTCGAGCTGGTGGCGCGGCCCGGCGAGTTGATCGCCCCCGTGGCCGCGGCCGCGCCCTCCGCGGGCGCCCCGTCCGGGCTGACCGCGGCCGGGGCGGACGAGGCCCGCCCCGAGCGCTGGCTGGTGCGGATGCCCGGCGGTGCCGCCCTGGACTGGCCCGCCGTCCGGAAGCTCAACCGGTACGGCTTCACGGTGACCTCGCGCGCCGTGGCGCTCGACCCGCCGCCCGCGTCCGCCGTCACCTATGATCCCGATCTGTTCAGGCTCCCCGACGCGGACAAGCGGATCGTCGTACTGGCTACGGTGGCCGGGATGGCCTTGCTGGAGGTCGCCCTGCTGGCCGGCCCGGCCTTCGCGGTGGGTGCCCGGCGCTTGCGCCGGCAGCTCGCCCTGATCGGCGCCGCCGGCGGCAACCGCGGCCACGTTCGCGCGGTCGTGCTCGGTTCCGGACTCGTGCTCGGCACCGCCGGCGCGGCCGTCGGCCTGGTGGCGGGCGTCGGACTGGTCGCGGTGCTGCGGACCCGGGCCGAGGAGGCCGGCGGCAGCCGCTTCGGGCACTTCGCGATCGCGCCGCTCGACCTGCTGGCCATCGCCGCCGTAGGCGTGATCACCGCGCTGCTGGCCGCCGTGGTGCCCGCGGCCCAGGCCGCGCGCCGCGACGTGGTGGCCGGCCTCACGGGCCGGGACAGCGTCGGCGCGCCGAGTCGCAGGCTCCCGCTGCTGGGCCTGGTCCTGGTCGTCGCGGGCGCGGGCCTGGCGCTCTACGGCGCCGGCGGCCAGGACGCCACCGGCCTGCCGGTGTTCCACGGGCTCACCAGGAAGGCGCTCACCGTGCTCGCCGGGGCGGTCACCGCGGAGATCGGCTTCCTGCTTTTCACCCCGCTGCTGATCGCGCTGTCCGGCCGGCTCGCCGCCCGGCTGCCGCTCGGCCCCCGGCTGGCCCTGCGCGACTCGGCCCGCCACCGCGGCCGCACCGCGCCCGCCGTGGCCGCCGTGATGGCCGCCGTCGCCGGAGCCGTCGCCGTCGGTGTCTACACCACCGGTACCGAGGCCCAGGACCGGGCCGCCTACCGGCCGACCGCCCCGATGGGGGCCGTCGTGGTCGAGGCCCCGATGAAGCCGGACGACCCGCAGCTGCCGCGGCTGCGCGCCGCCGTCGAGCGGGACCTGCCGGACGCGGGTGCGCGCGCCGACGTCCACGGCATGCTGTACGTCTTCTGCGAGGGCTGCTCCAGTGCGGTGCGGGCCAAGGGCACGGGCGGGCGGTTCGACGACGGCGGCTCCGGGAGCCGCGCCCTGGTCGGCGACGCGACGGTGCTGCACAACCTGTTCGGGGTGAACGACCGGGCCGTCGAGGAGGCCCTGGCCGCCGGCAAGGCGATCGTCTTCGACCGCGACCGGCTGCACGACGGCCGGGCGGTGCTCACCATGCTGGGCGCGGCCGGCGGCGGCCCGGTCCGGCCCGGGGAGGCGCCGCAGCCGGGCGTCAAGGAGATCGCAGTCGACGCGCTTCTGGTCGACAACCCGGACGCCGCCCGGTACGGGGGGCTGCTGATGAGCGAGGACGCGGTGCGCAGGGCCGGTCTCGCCACCGAATCGATCGGCTCGGTGTGGCGGCCCGCCCACCCGCCCACCGCCAAGGTGCAGCAGCGCGTCGAGGCCGATCTGGCCCAGGTCGTCCCGCGGGCGACGCTGCACGTGGAGCGCGGCTTCCAGCCGAAGGACGACGTGATCAGCCTCGCGCTCGCCGGGTTCGCCGTGGTGGTGGTGCTGGGCGCCGCGGCCGTGGCCACCGGTCTGGCCGCCGCCGACTCCCTGGTCGACCGGGCCACGCTCGCCGCGGTCGGCGCACCGCCGCGGATCCACCGGGTGCAGGCCGGCCTGCAGAGCACGCTGATCGCAGGGCTCGGAGCGGCCGTCGGCACGGTCAGCGGGTTCGTGCCCGCGGTGGCGCTGCTGCGCTCGCACGCGGGCGGGCGGATCGGCGGGCCGGAGGCCCCGTTCACCGCGCCGTGGGGGCTGCTGGTGATGATCACGGTGGTGCTGCCGGTGGTGGCAGGGCTGGGTGCGGCCGCGTTCACCCGGTCGCGGCTTCCGCTGGCGCGCCGGGCGGGGTGACGCCGGGCGGCTCCGGGGCCGTCGGCCGGGTGGGCGCGCTCAGCCGGCGGCCTCCAGACGGGCGAGCTCGGCGGCCAGATTGGCCCGGGCGGGGGCGTCGAAGCGGGCGTGCGCGGTGGGCGTGCGGTAGAGCGCGGGGAGTGCGATCAACTGCCGGAGCACGGCCGCGCGCCCGGCGCGGAAGTCCGGCTCGGGGACGAAGGCGTACTCCTCCCGGACGGCCGCCGCGTACGCCGCGTAGGCCTGCGGCGGGCCGCCGAGGACGGCGAGGTCGGCGTCGCACAGCACCTCGCCGTCACGGTCGCCCGGTCCGGGGTGGTGGGTCACGGTCAGCCGGACCAGCCGGGCCACCTCCTCGATCCGGGCGGCGGGCAGCCCCGCCCCGGTCAGCGCCCGGACGGCGAGGGTGGCGCTGCGCTCCTCGTTCTCCGAGCGGTCCGGGCGGTAGACGGCGTCGTGGAACCAGGCGGCCAGCCGGACGGCGTCCGGGTCGTCGGCGTGCCCGGCGAGCGCGTCGACGTGGCCCAGCACCGCGCGCAGGTGATCGGTGGTGTGGTAGCGGCGCTGCGGCTCGGACCAGCGGCGCAGCAGTTCCCGGCCGGCCGGGGCGGGGTCGGAGCCGGTGCCGCAGCGGTGGAGCAGGGCGGTCCAGGCGGCGAGCAGGTCCTCGGGGGCGGCAGCGGGGGCGGCGTCGGGTCCGGTGGCGTCGGGCATGGGGTCAGTCTGCTGCCCGGCGACCGCCCGAATGAGCGATTCCACTGGACCTTATATGTCGGTGACCTGTATATGTAGCTCCATGACAGAACGGGCCATGCAGGAACCGACACTGCTCCTCCTCACCGCGCTGGCCGACGCCCCGAGGCACGGCTACGCACTGATCCAGGAGATCGCCGCCATCTCGGACGGCCGGGTCAAGATGCGCACCGGCACGCTGTACGGCGCGCTCGACCGGCTGCTCCAGCAGGGACTCATCGAGATCGCGGCCGAGGAGATCGTCGACGGCCGGGCCCGGCGCACCTACGCGCTCACCGACACCGGTCGCGGCGCCCTGGCCACCGAGGCGGAGCGGCTGCGCGCCGTCGCCACCGAGGCCGAGCGGCGGCTGGCCGCCGTCCGCCCGGCCGCCGGCCGGCCTTCCGGCGGGACCGCCAGGCCCGCGTTCACCTTCACCAAGGCCAGGGGGGCCCTCGCATGACGGTGCAGACCTTTCCCGGGATGGTCGCGGACCCGGTGGCGTTCCGTGCCGCGCTCCGGCTCTACCCGGCCCGCTACCGGCGCGAGCGCGGCGCCGAACTCTCCGCCGTCTTCGCCGACAGCACGGCCAGGGCGGGGAAGCTGGCCACCGCCCGGGAGGCCCTCGACCTCGGGGCGTACGGGCTGCGGATGCGCACCGGCCTGACCTCCTCCTCGCTCGCCGGGCGGCTGCTCGCGCTGGCCGCGCCGCTGATCGCCGGCGGGATCGCGGGGGTCGGCCTGACCCGGGGCCTCTACGACGCGCTGTTCAACCCCGGCTGGCACTCCAACTGGGACCTGCCGGACCACCTCAACCAGGTGCCCCACTACCTCTGGTACCTCGGCCAGGTGTTCGTGCCGCTGCTGCTGGTCGCCGCCGTCGCGGTGGGCCGGTGGCGGCTCGCCAGGGCGGCGGCGCTCGCCGTGGCGTCCGTCGGCGCGCTGGGGGTGCTGCTGTCGGCGGCGACCATGCCGGGCGGCTGGCTGGTCTTCGAGGAGTCCTGCGAGGCGGCGCCGCAGCTGTTCGCCGGACTGCTCTTCGCGCTCGCGCCGCAGGACCTGCTGGAGCGCCCGAGCGGACGCGGGCTGGCGGTGCTGCCGGCCGCGCTGGCCGGCGGCGGACTCCTGCTGGTGGCGCAGGACTTCTACAGCTCCTTCGTGCTGCTGGACGGCAACGCGGCCGCGGTGCTGCTGCTCGTCCCGGCGGGCGCGCTGCTCTTCGCGGCGCGGGAGCGCCTGGCCCCGGCGGCGATCGGTCTCGCGGTGCTGCCGCTGACCTTCCTGTTCAGCGTGTTCCGGCTGTGGCAGGCGCTCGGCGGGATGTGGCGGCTGCTCCCGGTGGCGGGCGCGGTGCTGCTGGCGCTGCTGGCGGCCGGGTGGCTGCTGCGGCGGGGCGCCGGCGGAACGGGGGGCGGCCGGAGCCTCGCGTAGGGCTGTGCGGGCGGCCGGACGTCCGGGTCGGGGGACCCGGGCGTCCGGCCGTTCCGTGCTTTCCGGGGGCGGGTGTTGTCCGGCCAAGTGGCCGCACGGGGCTCGCCGGGGGCGGACCGATGTGGCAGGCTGTCTCATATGTCTAGACCAATTTTCGAAGTCATCGCGCTGACCCCCCAGGACGCCCAGGCCGCCGAGTCGGGCGGCGCCGACCGGCTCGAACTGGTCACCGACATGGCCGCCGACGGACTCACCCCGTCGGTCGAGGACTTCGCCAAGATCCGCGCCGCCGTCGAACTGCCGCTGCGCGTCATGCTCCGCATCCGGGACGGCTTCGCGCCCGGCGATCTGGACGAGCTGCGCGCCCGCGCCGCCGCGCTCCGGGCCGAGGGCGCCGACGAGTTCGTCTTCGGCTTCCTCGACGCCGAGGGCGGGGTCGACCTGGCCGCCACCGAGGCCGTCGCCGAGGCGGTGGCCGGCTGCCGCTGGACCTTCCACCGGGCGATCGACCACAGCGCCGACCGGGCCGCCGTCCGCGCCGCCGTCGGCGCGCTGCCCGGGCTGGACACCTTCCTCACCTCCGGCGCGGCCGGCGGGGTGGACGCCGGCCGGGACGTCCTGCTGGCCGAGCTGGCCCGGTCCGGCGAGCCCGGCCACACCCAGCGGATCCTGATCGGCGGCGGCCTGCGGGCCGAGCACCTGCCGGAGCTGCGGGCCGCCGGGTTCGACGCCTTCCACGTCGGCGGCGCGGTCCGGGTGGACGGCTGGCAGTCGCCGGTGGACGCCGCCAAGGTCGCGGAGTGGCGCGGGATGATCGACGGCTGAACGCCGCCGGGCACCGGGGCCGGGCCGCCGTGACGACGGGCCGGCCCCGCCCGTTCAGCCCAGCTGCTCCGGCAGCGGCTCGGCGTGCAGCACCTCCAGGCCGGACACCGCACGGGTCAGCGCCACGTACAGCCGGCGCAGCCCGGTCCGCTCGTCCGGCTCGCCCGCGACCACCGCGGCCGGCTCGTCCAGCACCACGTAGTCGTACTCCAGACCCTTCGCCAGCGACGCCGGGACGAGCGTCAGCCGGGCCTCGGCGCTGGTCTCGGTGCCGGGAGCGAGGTGCGCCAGCCCGGCCTGCGTCAACGCCTCCGCCAGCTCCGGGACGCGCGCGTCGGCCGCGATCAGGCCGGTCGACCCCTCCCGCTCCAGCGCCCTCCGACAGGCCGCGACCACGGCCTCCGCCCGCTCCTCCTCGGCGACCTGGCGGATCGTCAGCGATCCCGGGGCCTCACGCACCGAACTGGCCGGGTTCAGCCCGGGGGCGATCGACGGCAGCAGCCGGGAGGCGTACGCGATGACCTCCTCCGGCACCCGGAAGCCCTTGGTCAGCTCCTCGATGTGGGCGGCCGGCTTGCCCAGGTGGTGCAGCGCCTCCGGCCAACTCGCCGTCGCCCAGGGGGTGGTGCCCTGCGCGAGGTCGCCCAGCACGGTCGCCGAGCCGGTGGTGCAGCGGCGGCCGACCGCGCGGTACTGCATCGGCGAGAGGTCCTGCGCCTCGTCCAGCACCACGTGCCCGAGCGAGGCGGTGCGCCGCACCAGGTCGGTCGCCTCGTCGACGAGCACGGCGTCGGCGGCGGTCCAGCGGGCGGTCTTCACCGAGCGGCCCCGCTTGGGCCACAGCACGGCCGCCTGCTCCTCGGCGCTCAGCACGCCGTCCGCGCACGCGGCCAGGAACTCCGGCTCGGAGAGCAGCCGCAGCACCAGCTTGGCCGGGTCGACCGCCGGCCAGCACGCCTTGACCACCGCTTTCACGGCGGCGTTGCGGGCCACCGCGTCCTGCACCCGGTCGTCCGGGGCCTCGCCGCCCTGCTCCATCTTCAGCAGCACGGCGTGCGAGATCCGCTGCGGCAGCGCCTCGGCCGCCGCGCCGTAGCGGATGTCGCGGCCCTTCAACTCCTCGATGATCCCGGTCAGTTCGTGGACCGGGACGCGCCAGCGGCGGGAGCCGCGGATCACCACGCACGGCTCGGTGGGCAGCGCGATGCCGGAGCGGACCGCGCGGCGCAGCACCTCCGCCATCCGGGCGTCGCCCTTCAGCCGGGCCGCCTCGGGGGAGTCCTCGCCGCGCACCTCGACGTGCCCGACCAGCTGCTGCACGGTGGCCTGCGCGACGTCCAGCTCGCCCAGTGCGGGCAGCACCTGCTCGATGTAGGAGAGGAAGGCGTTGTTCGGGCCGATCACCAGGGTGCCGGTGCGGGCCAGCCGCTCGCGGTGCGCGTACAGCAGGTACGCCACGCGGTGCAGGCCGACGGCGGTCTTCCCGGTGCCGGGGGCGCCCTGCACGCAGAGGGTGCCGGAGATGTCGGCGCGGACGATCTCGTCCTGCTCCGGCTGGATGGTCGCCACGATGTCGCGCATCGGGCCGACGCGCGGCTTCTCGATCTCGGCGGCCAGCAGGGCGGAGGCACTGTCGTCCTCGGCGGGGTCGGAGAGGTGCTCGTCCTCGTAGGCGGTGAGCTCGCCGCCGGTGTAGCCGAAGCGCCGGCGGCGCTCGACGTCCAGCGGCTCGGTGCGGCTGGCCCGGTAGAACGGCTGGGAGACCGGCGCGCGCCAGTCGATCACCATCGGGTCGCCGTCGCCGTCGTGCACGTGCCGGCGGCCGATGTAGAAGCTCTCTCCGCCGGATCCCTCGCTCAGCTCCTCGCTGATCGCGTGCAGGTAGTCGAGCCGGCCGAAGAACAGCGGGGTGTGCGAGAGGTCGGCCAGGGCGGCGATCCTGGCCTCGATCTGGTTCTGCAGCACCAGGGCGGTGACCCAGGTGCCGGTGACGTCACGGATGTCCAGGGACTCGACGTCCTCGCGCATCGCGCGCAGCGCGGCCCTGGACGCGGCCAGGTGGTCGCGTTCGCGCTGCAGGGGGTCGGTGGTGGGGGTGGCGGGCACAGCGAACCTTCCCGGCTGCCCCGGAGGCGGGCGCAGCGGATCGTAGGAGCTCACAGTGGATACCGGCCGGTTGCCGAACGGCCGGTACCTCCCCCGGCTGCCTGCGCGACTACAGCAGGTACCACGGTTCGGGAGGGGGCAGACGGACGATCCTAGCCGCGTCCGCCCCGCTGTTCCAGCCCCGCCGCCCCCACCACCTCCGTTACAGCACGTCGTCCGCGTCGATGATGCGGTAGGCGTAGCCCTGCTCGGCGAGGAAGCGCTGGCGGTGGGCGGCGAAGTCCTGGTCGACGGTGTCCCGGGCGACCACGGAGTAGAAGTGGGCGGCGTGGCCGTCCGCCTTGGGGCGCAGGACCCGGCCGAGGCGCTGGGCCTCCTCCTGCCGGGAGCCGAAGGTCCCGGAGACCTGGATGGCGACGGTCGCCTCCGGCAGGTCGATGGAGAAGTTGGCGACCTTGGAGACGACCAGGACGCCGATCTCCTTGTTGCGGAAGGCGTCGAACAGCTTCTCGCGCTGGGCGTTGCTGGTCTCGCCCTTGATCACCGGGGCGTCCAGGGCCTCGCCGAGCTCGTCCAGCTGGTCGATGTACTGGCCGATGATCAGCGTCTGGTCCTTCTCGTGCTTCTTGACCAGGGCCTCCACCACCCGGCGCTTGGTCGCCGTGGTCGCGCAGAAGCGGTACCGCTCCTCGGGCTCCGCGGTCGCGTAGGCGAGCCGCTCGGAGTCGGTGAGGGTGACCCGGACCTCGCAGCAGTCGGCGGGCGCGATGTAGCCCTGCGCCTCGATCTCCTTCCACGGCGCGTCGAAGCGCTTCGGGCCGATCAGGCTGAACACGTCGCCCTCGCGGCCGTCCTCGCGGACCAGGGTGGCGGTCAGGCCGAGCCGGCGGCGGGCCTGGAGGTCCGCGGTGAACTTGAACACCGGGGCCGGGAGCAGGTGGACCTCGTCGTAGACGACCAGGCCCCAGTTGCGGGCGTCGAAGAGCTCCAGGTGGGCGTAGACGCCCTTCCGCTTGGTGGTCATCACCTGGTAGGTCGCGATGGTGACCGGGCGGATCTCCTTGCGGGTGCCGCTGTACTCGCCGATCTCGTCCTCGGTGAGCGAGGTCCGCTTGACCAGCTCGTGCTTCCACTGGCGGGCCGAGACGGTGTTGGTGACCAGGATCAGCGTGGTCGACTTGGCGTGCGCCATCGCCGCCGCGCCGACCAGCGTCTTGCCGGCGCCGCAGGGCAGTACGACGACGCCCGAGCCGCCGTGCCAGAACCCCTCCACCGCCTGCGCCTGGTAGGGGCGCAGGCTCCAGCCGTCCTCCTCCAGGTCGATCGGGTGCGCCTCGCCGTCCACGTAGCCGGCGAAGTCCTCGGCGGGCCAGCCGAGCTTCAGCAGCACCTGCTTGATCTGGCCGCGCTCGGAGGGGTGCACCACCACGGTGTCCGGGTCGACCCGGGCGCCGACCAGCGGGACGATCTTCTTGGAGCGCAGCACCTCCTCCAGCACCGGCCGGTCGGTGGTGGTGAGCACCAGGCCGTGGGTCGGGTGCTTGAGCAGCTTCAGCCGTCCGTACCGCGCCATCGTGTCGGCCACGTCGACCAGCAGCGCGTGCGGCACCGGGTAGCGCGAGTACGTCACCAGGGCGTCCACGACCTGCTCGGCGTCGTGGCCCGCGGCCCGCGCGTTCCACAGCCCGAGCGGCGTCACCCGGTACGTGTGCACGTGCTCGGGCGCCCGCTCCAGCTCCGCGAACGGCGCGATGGCCCGGCGGCAGTCGCCGGCCCCGGGGTGGTCGATCTCCAGGAGAAGAGTTTTGTCGCTCTGGACGATTAGGCAGGACACACATACCTCCGTGGATAGGATCGCCGCGTGACAGAGACCACGACTGCCACTGTTCGGGCCATGCCCCGAGCCCGTCGCCGGAAGGGCGTTCCGGCCAGCGCACCAGGTATGCGCGCAGCTATCTATGTTCGCCTATCGCGCGAGACAGAGGAAACCACTTCGCCAGAGCGCCAGCGGGCGGCCTGCGAGCAGCTGTGTGCGGCCCGCGGTTGGACCGTGGTCGCCGTCGAGGAGGACATCGACGTCTCCGGGTTCTCGCGCGGGCTGGAACGCCCTGGGCTCCAGAAGATCCTTGAACGGCTCGACGAGTTCGACGTGATCGTGTTCTTCAAGATCGACCGACTTGCGCGGTCCACGGTGGACTTCGCCGAGATCATGAAGATCACTGAGGCGCAGAGCGTCGCACTGGCGTCGGCGACGGAACCGCTCGACCTCACGTCGTCTATGGGGCGGGCCATGGCGAAGGTGATTGCCGTCTTCGCCGAGCTGGAGTCGGACACCATCGGCATGCGGGTCGCCGGCGCCCACGAGCACCTTCGGCGGGAAGGCCGTTACACCGGGGGACGTGTCCCCTACGGCTACGAGGTGGCCCCGAACCCGGAGGGCGCAGGCAAGGTGCTGGTGGTCAACCAGGAGGAGGCCAAGACCATTCACTCGATCGTGAAGCGGGTGTTGGCCAAGGACTCGTTGATCCAGATCGCCATCGACCTGACGGAGGCCGACGTGCCGTCGCCGGGGCACACGTCCCGACAGACCACGGGTAAGCGCAGCAACTCGAAGAAGTGGTACACGACTTCACTCCGGAGTCTGCTGAGCAACCCGCAGTTGCTCGGGCAGGTCATCGAGGATGGCAAGCCGATCCTCCGGACCGATGGACTGCCGCTGGTCAACCGGCCGCCGATCCTGGACATGGACACCTGGCAGGCGCTTCAGGATGAGTTGGGCCGCCGGTCCAACAATCCGGGCGAGCGCAGGCGGGAGGCGACTTCACTGCTGCGCGGGGTGGTGCACTGCGCGTTGTGCGGCTTCCGGATGTACACCTACGTGGCCAGCGGGCGGACGCGGTATCGGTGCATCGGTCGGCTCAAGAAGCGGCAGGGCGGTGTTGCCGTTGACTGCTACGGCGTGAGCATCGCAGGGAAGGGGATGGAGGACCACGTCGAGGGCGAGTTCCTTCGGAAGTTCGGCCGCCTTCCCGTGGTGCGGGTGGTGGAGCACGTAGGGGAGAACTTCCGCCCGCAGATCAGGCAGGCGGAGGAAGCACTGACCGACCTGGAGAAGGACCGGTACGAGCGCGGTCTCTTCAAGGGCGACGATGGCGCGGAGCGCTTCACGACGCAGTACGCCCGCCTTGAGGAGCGGATTGCCGACCTCAAGGAGCGGCAGAGGAACGCGAAGCCGGCGGGAACGGAGGTGGTCCCGATCGGCAAGACGCATGAGGAGGTCTGGCGGGACGCCGACGTGGCCGGGAAGCGGGACCTGTTGCTTGGTGCAGGGGCGTATGTGGAGGTGGCTCCAGCGGCGAAGAGCGGCAAGGTCCTGGACCTGTCGCGGCTGGCGGTCTATTTCGGCGAGGAGGGACAGATGCGGCGGGCAGCTGCCTGCGAGAAGACCGTCCAGCAGGAAGCCCAGAGCGACGGCACTGGGGACGGTCTCCTGATGGCATAAGGAACGCGCTGGTCCGCCTCCTGAAGGTCTTATAGGTGGACCAGCGCGTATGCCTGCGCGGCGAAAGTGTGTGGGAATCTACCCCTGAGGCGCGTCGCCTATGGCTTTCGTGTGTTGCCCTTGGCCCTGGCTCGCTCTAGCAGGTCGTCATAGGTGATCAGCAACAGGTTCGGTACGTCGGCCTCTGCCTGGCGAAGCTGAACTGGGTCAACTCCGGCTCGTTTGCCAATGACCACGAGCATCCGCGGCCTGTAGAACCGTAGACCGTAAGCCTGCTCGATCTCTCGGCGTCGCGCTTCGCTATCGAAGTACCGTTGGTAGTTGCTCATCTGACCAACGGCGTCCATGACTTTGGAGGACAAGCGTCGCCGCGATTCAATTCCCGAAAGCAATCTCGCCGTGGGAAGCTTCAAGTCGAGTAGGTCGCACAGCGCCTGTTGGTTGTGTGGCCGAAGGCCGAAGTCGGGCCTGAGATTCTTTCCGTCGCCGAGCGGGAGGACAAGTTGAGGGTAAGCCTCCTGATACGCATCCCCGAAGAGGAAGTCGGGATTGCGCTCGAAGAACCGCTGTAGGTCGTTCTCCTTGACCGCGGGGTCATTGATCAGATCCTCAAGCTCACGGACACGAGATATCCACCTCTCGGACGTGTAAAGACCGAGCCGGATAAGGTCAAGGAGGTCATGGCCGGCGGCGATACCTGTGCCATCGGGCTCGGCTGTGGCGATCCGAAGCCTTCCCTGGGACTGGACTAGTCCAATCACAGGGCCGTCGATTGACGCATGCTGCGAGTCGGACCCTGCCGTCTGCGACTGTGCTACTGCGGCGTTCTTGTCGCTGAGATCCAGTGCGGAGTATACGAATACTCTCACGCCGCTGATGTAGAGAATGACGAGGACTTCCCCGCCGACCACCGCCGTATACATGTTCTCGTTCTTGCCATAGGGTTCCAGGCCAAGAGCGGCCCCGGAGTCCCGCAGCAGGACGTCCGGGTCGACGTCACCGAGAGAACTGAGAAAGTGTACGACGTTTCGGCGTGCGGTCCCCGATAGCGCATCAATCTGTTGCATAGCAGACTTGTTGACGGCCAGCCGCACTTGTGCCTCCCTTGCTCGGAAGTGGCTCCAGCCTGGATGCTTCTGACCAATAGTCCCAGAGGTGGCTGACATCGGAGCGCCCAAGGGACAGGCGGCAGTCAGCTACTTTGCTGCGGGCGTGTCGCCCCGAAGGACCGTCAGTACAGGCCTCTGGAAGAACCTGCTGTCGCCGGTGCGTGTTGTGAAGGCGACTTGCAGCAAGGTCAGTTCGCAGAGCACCGGTCGCGTCGCCCTAGCAAGTTCGTCCTGGACGCCCATGACCGTCTCAGCGAGGTCCCACGAGGAGGATCGGAAGCGGAACGCGCCGAGGTGGTACGCCTCTGCGAGCCGAAAACGGGCTTCGATACATGGTACTAGGCAGTTGGTCTTCGGCTGATGGACCAGGGCGGACGTCAGTGACATGGGCCCGTCCATGGTTAGCCGGATCGATGGGGCGTTCACCCGCACCTTGGTGTGCGCACCGATGGTCACCGCAGCCCCAGCATCGGCGCTGCCGAGGTGACTAAGGAGATCCACTGCGACGCTCGGGAACTTTGTAGACAGGACCCAGGACGGCAGGTCTGTCGGTCGCCCGATTGAATGCTTCTCGATGAGGAGCTCGCCGGCATCGGTGCTGTCGAGCGCCTCGAAGACCTGCATAGGCACCCAGCCGAGGTCTGGGACGGTTGTCATCCCAAGTCCCCCTCGCGCCTGAGACGCTGCGCCGCTTGACGGTTGTCGCGGACGGTTTGGGCGAGGAGTTCTTCGCCGGGGGCGTAGCCGGTGGCGAGGTAACGCCAGTCGGAGACGACGAGGGTGGTGTCGGGGTCGATGGGCGGGTGGCCGGCCCGGATGCGGGCCTGTTCGCTCTGCCAGGTGCGGCGGACTCCCCGGAGGGTGCCGAGGGTGGTGGAGTAGCGGCGGGATTTGGTTGAGAAGTGGCCGCAGAAGCCGAGCATGTGGGCCCACTTGGTGAGCTTGAGGTCGGCGAAGTCGGTGACGCGGCGGCCGAGGTCCCAGCAGGTGCGGATCATCTGGCGGACGTGCGCGGCCACCTTCAGGTCGGCGATGGGTTCGGCCAGGCCGGTCCCCTCGCACGAGCGGCATTCGATGTCGCCGTCGTCGGTGGGGGTGCGTCCGCGTCCCTTGCATCGGGTGCAGTAGAGGGGGCGGTCGACGGTGCCGGTGCCCTCCGCGGATTTGGTGGCGTACTTGGCGACGTAGCCGGCCACGGCGGCGTCGGTGAGCGGGGTGTCGTCGCGGTCGGCAGCGTCGGGATTGCGGATCACGCGGACGTCGAGTTGAGCACCCCAGCGAAGGACACGTTCACCGATGGAGTCGCCGGTCACGGTGACGGCCACCTTCTCGACAGCGGCGTGGACGGCGTGGGTGAGGAGGCCGGTGGTGGCCCAGGCGGGCGGGGTGGTGGTGGAGCCTTCGGGGCCGTCGAGGCGGACGATGGCGTGGAAGTGGACCAGGCCGCGCTTTTGGAACTCGGCGACCTTGGCGAAGGAGACCCGGCAGTGGCCGCGCAGTTCCTTGGTGGTGAGGCCGGCGGCGTGGGCGACCTCGCGGCGCAGGTAGGTGGTGAAGCGGGCCCAGAGGGCTCCGGCGTGGGCGTTGAAGAGGACGGCTCCGGCGTAGTCGTAGGTGGTGGGGTCTATGGGGGTGCCGAGGATCGGGACGTCGGCGGGGTGGAGGGAGCCGCATCGGCAGGGGAAGGGCTTGCCGGTGCGGGTGGTGGGGCGGTTGTGGACCGGACCGAAGCTGGGGGCGGTGAGGGTGACGAAGACGCGGGGGTGGGTGCGGACGGCGTCGGGGGTGCCCTTGCCTCCGGCGAGTCCGGCGCGGATGAGCTGATACGTGTCGGCGGCGTAGACGCGCGAGCAGGAGGGGCAGCGGGTGGCGCGGCGGTTGCCGCAGGCGATGAGGGTGCGGCCGAGGGGTTCGGCGGCGCTGGAGTAGTGCCGAAGGAGTTCGCCGGTGGTGGTGTCGAACGTGGACGTGCTGCCGGTGAGCTGGATGGGGTGGGTGCAGCCGGCCAGGCGCTCGACGGTGGCTTCGATGCGGTCGAAGTCGTCGCGGTTGGCGAGGTGGACCAGGTCCCGGGCGGCCAGTGAGGCGACGGCGCGCAGGTCGAGGAGGTCAGGGTGGACGGTCATGGGCTCTGTCCTTCCGGGCAGCGTTGTGGGGTGCTTCACGGGGCGGACCGTTCGCGGCACGGCCGCGGGGCGCAATCACGGCCGGGTGGAAGCGACGAGGCATAGCGGTGCCATCGCGCCGACCACGAGGGGCGTGGTGCTCGCGGTCGGCGCGAGGCAGTGGGGTGGGGCGTCAGCCGGGGACGGCGGCCAAGCGGGCGTGGACAGCGTCGGCGAGCGGAGTGGGGACGTCGAGGCGGACGCGCAGTTCGGCCGGGGTGATCACGTTGCCAGTGCGGGCGTGGTGGTCGCCAGCGATGCGGCGGCCGACGCCGAGGAGCGGGGCCGGGACGTCCGGCAGAGCCATGGGGGCGGGGGCGGGTTCCGGGTCCGAGGTGGGTTCCGGGTCAGACTCGGTGTCCGGGGCGGTCAGGTCAGCGGCCGGAGGCAGCGGCGGCGTGGGCCCCTGGTCGGGTTCGGCGCTGTTCGCAGGGGTGCGGAGTTCAGCGGCCGAGACCGTGTCCGCCGGGTACGAGGCCGGTACGGGGTCGGGCCGGTCGAGGAGAAGCGGCGTGTCGGTCGACGGTGCGAAGTGGAGGTCAGGAGCAACATCCTTGCTGGGACGAGTGGTTGGGGTGGCAAGAAGACGCAGGAGGTCCGGACCGACCGTTCCCCAGCCGAGCAGGAGGGCGGGGGCGACGGTGTCGAGGGCGGCGCGCCCGAAGTGGCCGGTGATGAGGGGTTCGGCGGTATTGAGAGCGAGGGTGAGCAGGCCACACAGGTGCATCAGCCGGTTGGCCGGGGCGAGTTGGCTCGGAGCGGCGCCCGTCAGGACAAGGTGGTGGAGGGCCACGAGGAGGCCGACCACGGACAGGTCCACCATGGGGGCGATCAGGGGCGCGATGGGGTGGGGGATGCCCAGCCGCAGGGCGAGGGCCCAGACGTTGCCGAAGGAGAAGACGAAGGCCAGGGCGGCGATGACCGCCATCACCACAGTGACCGTGATGCGGGTGAACGCCCCCGTATCGGCCGGACCCGCCACGGCTGAGGTGCTGGCGGTCATCGCTGACTCTCCTCTCTGGTCTGCACGTTGGCGGCATGGCGGTCAGGCGGTGGTGTCGAAGTCGGTGTCCTTGAGCAGGTTCGGGCCGGCCTGGAGGACCAGCAGCTCGAAAGGGTCGGCCGTCAGGTGGGCGGAGGCTTCGGCGACGCGGGCGACGTGGTCGGGTTCGACGTAGGGCACGCGGATGCGGGTGAAGCCTTCGTGGCCCTGGCGGACCATGGAGGCGACGCCGACGAAGCCGGGGTCCTGCATCGTCACGGGGTTGGCGTCGGGCCAGTTGCGAATGTCCTCGCCGAGGGCGGCTACCGCGGCGTCGGTGGTCTTCTGGGCGAACGACAGCGAGACCGGGCACACGTCGCGGATGAAGGTGGGGATGGCGTCGCCGGTGGCCTTCTGGGTGGCCAGGACGACCACGATGCCCACCGAGCGGCCCTTCTTCACCAGGTCCTCGACCAGGCGCGCGTTGTCGGCGGCGAGCTGGGCGAGACGCTTGGTGGCGGGGTCGGCACCCTTGTACTCGCGGAAGTAGGTGTGGGCTTCGTCGATCACCAGGACGACCAGCGGCCAGGCCGTGCTGGGCCCCTTGGACCACATGTTGGTGGTGCCCAGCACGCGCCGGATCGAGGAGGAGCGCGCACGCCGCAGCTTCACCAGGCGGTTGAAGAGCTTGTTCGCGGCTTCGAGGTCGTCGCCGACGAAGGCGAACAGGCGGTTCACGACGTCGGCGTAGTCGCCTTCGTGTGCTTCCGACACCTTGCCGTCGGCCACGGCGAACTGGACGGCGCCGGAGGGGGCGAGACGGGAGATGAGGCCGTTGATCAGCGACGTCTTGCCGTAGCCGGGAAGGCCGGCCACGCACACGCCGGGCACATTGGACATGCGCAGGACGGAGGCGAGGGCGTACTCGTCGATGCCCAGGTCCCAGACGGACAGGTCTGCCGGAGGCTTGCCGTCGGGGGTGTAGGCGTAGGGCTCGAAGAGGGGTTCGCGGCGCACTGCGCGGATGCGGAGCCTGCCGGGGCCGGCGGGGTTGACCGAGACCCGGGTGCAGCCCCAGGCGTCGGCGAGGTGGTCGGCGCGCTTCTGGAACTCCTCCAGTCCGATCTTCGGCACCGTCTTCACGGTGACCGTGACACCGTACGAGTCCGTTTCGGTGGACAGGCTCGGGGTGAGGATCCGGGGTTCGGGCTTCTTGCCCCCCTTGGTGTCGGCGATGGACTGGAGGAACGTGGGGGTGCGGTCGGTGGTGACCAGGCCGAGGTTGCGGGCCAGGCGCGGCCAGGTGCGGCGGATGCGGGCGGCCTGCCATATCGAGCGGCGGGTCTCCTTGTCGGCACACAGGTAGCGCACGCCGATCACGATCAGCCAGCCGAGCAGGCCGAGGACGACGGCCCCGGCGGCGTAGGGCAGCCACGGCATCGCGTCGAGAGGGCTCGTGGTGGGCAGGGGCGAGGAGGCGGTCATCAGGTGGAGTCCTTGGGGCGATAGAGGAAGCGGAAGAGGGCCTGGCGCAGGTTCAGCAGGTCGGCACCGGAGGCGATCGGCGGGTAGCCGTGGCCTTCCAGCACCGTGGCGGCGTCGAGGACCAGGCCGAGGGTGAAGCGGGGGTCGTCATCCGGGGCCGGGAGCGGGTACGCCACCGGCTCGGGGGCCGGGGCCGGGCCCGCAGACGCGCAGTCCACGGGCCCGACGAGACGGGCGGGGCCGATGCCGGTCACGACGCGACGGGCTCGACGGCCGGCGCCTTGGCCTTCGGCGCGGAGGAGGCCGTGGCGGGCACGGCCGGGACCAGGGAGGCCGCGCGGTAGGCGACACCCGACTGCACCTGACCGTTGAAGAGGTTCGCCCACGGGGTGGCGGTCAGGCCGACCGGGCGCACGATCGCTCCGGGCACGAGACCAGCGTCGAGACCGGTCTCCGGCACGGTGACCTTGATCAGCTGAGCGGTCGCCTCGAACGTCTCCAGGAGCTGGACCGTGTAGAGGGTCGCACCGCTCTCGCGGTCGGTGGCGACCTGACCGGTAGCGGCGTCGGCCATCTTCGGCACGGGCGGCACAGCGACCATGTGGGTGGTGCCGGCGAGGTCGGGACGGATGGTGATACGGGCCATGAAGGGCTCCAAGGGAGAGGGGTGGAAGGTCGTCGGCGAGTGCCGACAATCGAGAACGTTAGATGTGGTAGCTAGCCAAGTCACCTGACATCGCTAGCTCGGTTGGTCAGATATCTGCGCTACTAGCGCTAGCTCGCGCTAGTTACCGCTACCTTGGGGGCATGGACCTGCCGATCGAAGACGAGCGCCCGCGCTATCAGCTGGCCGCCGATGTCATCCGCGAGGAGATCACGACGGGCAAGCTCAAGCCCGGGGACAAGCTGTCGACCAATGCCGAGTACGAGCGGCGGTTCGGCATTGCCAACATGACCGTGCGCAACGCGATCGGCATCCTGCGTAAGGAGGGGTGGGTCTACTCGGTCCAGGGCAAGGGCACGTTCGTGCGGCAGGTGCCGCCGGCCGCGCCGGGTGGCACTGCGGACAGCCAGGTATCCGACGAGGAGGCGAACAGCCACACCGCCGAATACCTGGAACTGTCGGAGCGGATCACGACGCTCGAAGACCAGGTGTCGTCTCTGGTCGCGCTTCTCCATCAAGCCCTGCCAGAACTCCTGAACAAGCAGAAGTAGCCGCGACGAAGGCGGACAGGGCTTCCTCCAGGTCGGCCAGCGTGCCGCCGAGCCTGGCAAGCCGGGCCTTGAGTTCGTCGATTTCCCGAGTATGCATCAGGTTCTTTCCCCCGCAGGTCATTTGCTTCCGGTGGTCCCACTCAATCCGGCGGCACTCACCGGTTTTCTCCCCAAGCGCCCCGACCGCGCATAACGGCTGTGCATCGGGTGTCGGTGAGAAAAGTGGTGAGTTCCCAGCCAGCCCCGCATGGCCGGTGAGAACGGCCTCGCAGGCCGGTGATTTCAGATACCGGGCTGGTGAGTTCCTGCACTCAACACCTCGAACCTTGGTGGATTCCTTGATGCGGAAGCCCTGTTTCGCAACGGCTCGGTAACTCCTCCCACCAAGGTTGGCCATCAAGGTGCGCGCAGCCATCAAGGTTTCGCTTGGCGGCCCATCAAGGTGAGGCAACCCCGCAGGCCAGCGGCCATCAAGGCGACCACAAGCCACCATCGCCGGCTCGGGCACCCACGCACATCCTCCAACCCACACAGATCCCGCAGCACGGAGAAACGTCTCCCCAGATCCCGCATCCCGGGACGCGCGCCAAGCCAACCGCAGGTCCGCAGGCAAGTCCACCCACGACTCCGAGCCCCTCAGTCGCGCCGGCAGGGCGATGAGAAACGACCGCTGACGACAAGAACCCGCGAGCGAGTCCACCATGCGGAACTCGTGGCACACATCACGCCACACGATCACCGAACCACCCTTCGCCGCGTCGACCCCGAACCGTTCGGGAACACGTCCACTGTGGTCGTCGCACAAGTCCTTGAGTGGGAGATATGGCGCGTGGTATCCAGCCTTCGACCTGACATGAGTTCGTACAAAAACCACATTTCTCCAGAAAGTCCGGAAGGTCTCTTTGTGGCGTGTGCCACACAGGCGGCCCAGTTGTTCCCGCTGACCGGATGCGGGACACGATGCCGCCATTCCGCGATTGGGCCCGGCCGAGAATTTCCGGTAGAAGCTGCCCCGCTCACGGTCAGACCATCCAGCCACGAACGCCCTGTGGATAAACTCCGCCGACGTCACAGTCATATCCGACATGTCCTGTTCATCCCATTCGCTCCGGCGGCCCGGCTTCACTCCCTAGAAGCTCGGAAATCGGCGTCCGTGTGACACGCGGACCGAACTTTCTTCCCGAGCCCTGCGCGCCACCGTCCCGCCGCCACGACTCACCGGAGCGAGCCGATCTTGTGGTAGCCCGCCGAGCAGCCAGGAGATGCGTACGGTCCATAGAGGTGTCGGCGGCGCAATCGGTGTGACAGCCGACCGGGAAGCGTCGAAACAGCCCGAGGCCGAAGCGGTGGGGCGGAGCGAACCACGCCCGCACGAGCGCGCCAAGGCCGAGGCGTACGGAGGACGAACGGAGAAGTGCACCGCGGACTTCCTGACGCCTTCGGAGGATCAGGACAGCAGCAGGCAGGAAGACGTACGGCCGGCAGAAAGCGGCCAGAACCAGGAAGATGAAGCGGGCCAGGGAGGCGTGTTCAAAGTTTCATTACTGGATCAAGGCGGCCCGCCAGAGGCGGGCCGCGCGCCGCCGCGTTGCCGCCCGCCGCTCCTGTCTCCGCCCCGCTATGGGCGGCCCCGCTGGCGGCGCAAGGAACGAGATGGCGGTCGGCTGGGCTGTAAGGGACCCCGGACAGGCAGTCCGGCCCCACGAGGCCAAGGTCAAGGCCGATGGTTGCCCGCCGTTCGTTCGGGCCCCCCGCTGCCCGATTCTCCGGGGCGCTCGGAACCCGTCAAGCCCGCACCGTGCGCCACCGTCGCCCCGTGCGGGCCCGTACGAGCGGGCTTGACCGAACCCGCCCGCCCCTACAACTCGGCAGCTGTCGGGGGGCCCGACCGGAGTGGCGCCCCGCATGCCGCCGCCGCACCACCCGACACCCGCACCTACCACGCTCACCATGCTGACCCCACGTCAGAAAATCGCTCTGAACATGCCGCTGGCCCCAGTACCATGCGGCACCAGGGCTGGTCAGCGAGGTCAACTCGCCGCCGGACCACCCTCCCCGCCAAGGTCAGGGGTGGTCCGGCGTGTTCATGAGGTTGTGTGTCTGCTCGGTGGAACGGCTCTCATCCGGCCGCCGCAGCCAGCTCGGTCACGCTGAGACCTCCGATTTCACGGGAACCGGGGGTTGGACGCCGGTGAGTTCGACTGCCCGGTTGGCGAGAAGGGGAGCCAGCTCGGGGTACCAGCCGCGTGCGACGGCTTGCAGCATCTCGGCCAGGGCGACGAGTTCGCCGATCCGGCCGGTGGGTGTGTCGAGCACCGGGGCGAACTCTGCGCGGATGCGTGCGGCGACTTCCGGGACCAGGAGGCTGTTTGCGTGGAGGAGGCCGGGGTCGTAGCCCACGGGCACCTGGCCCCAGCGTTCCCAGTCGAGGATGGCCAGCGGCGCGGTCAGGTTCCCCCAGTGAAGGTCACCGTGCCCGGTAACGCGCTCGACCTTCTCGGGTGCGGGGATGCCGAGGAACTGCGGGAACGCCTTGTCGATCCAGCCAGGTCGGACAGTGGTCCGCACGCCTGCCGCCTGGCCCAGGTGACCGAGCGCATCGCGAAGGCTCTTCCACCACTCATCCGGGAGGCCAGGGTCTCGGGCCAGGTCCGGTCGGTCGGGTGAGATGACCGGATGCGCGACGTAGTCGGTGAGCTCGGTCTTGTAGGCGTACAGCCCCTCGACCCAGTCCAGCACGTCGTGCAGCTTGGGACGCGGCACGTCGTCCGGGACCAGGATCGACGCGCCGACGACGCCTTCCCCCTGCCTCCGGCCCGCGTTCGCCTTCGAGGTGGAGGCCACACGCAACCAGAGCCCACCGGCCCGGCGGCTGATCGTGCAGCCGAGGAACCCCCACACGGGAGAACCGGTGCAGTTCAGCTCGAGGGTCGCCGCCGCGTTCGCGTGCGCGGTCTCCATGCGAAGCCGGGTGCCCTCATCCGGTGGCGAGTGCATCGATCACGCTCCTGAGTCGGTCGCCGTCCAACGGGACGGCCACGGCCTTTGCCGCATCCTCCCAGTGCTCCACGGTGCTCGCAGACAACAGCACCACATCCAAGCCCGGGCAGGAGGCCACGGCCAGCAGCGCAGCAGCAGGAGCGGACAACCCGGGCCGGATGAGGTTCACCAGCTCGGGTGTCATCAGCTCGGGCAGCTCACCGCCGTGCAACGGCGCGGACGCGAAGGTGATCACTCCCGAGTCCCGTGCTTCTACCAGCGGTCCGGCGTCCATGAGCGCGTGGGTGATGGGGTCGGCCATGACCAGGCTCACCGGCATTTGCAGTCCGGTGAAATGGTGGCCTGCCGACCCCGCGGCCTCTTCGGCGAGGTGAAGAAGTTCAGCCACCGTGAACGCGCCCGAGTCCAGACCGGACCAGGTGGCGACGCCGTAGCCGCCGATCCGGCCGGCATGAGCGAATTCCTCCAGGACGGCGAACGCTGCCCGTAGGTGGCTGTGCAGTTGGGCGCGGTCGTGGTCGGACGCCGCTCGCTCGGGGTTATGGACGAACACCAGGTTGGCGCGGCCCAGCACGCTCAAGGACTGCTCGGTCTGCCAGCGGATGAACGCCGGATCGAGGCTGTGTCCGATAGTCGCGAGTTCCGCGGTGAGCACGCCGGCTGCGACGGCCGCACGCCCTTGTGTGGCCGTGTGGAAGCCCGTCTTCGTGCTCACCCTGACATCCGGGTGAGCAGCCAGCACGGGCACCAGGTCCTGGTGTGCCGAGCCGTGAGCGTAGTTGGGGGCCGTGTCCACCCAGAGGGCTCCGGCCTTGAGGGCGGTGCGCGCCGCCTGGCTGACGACGCGCACCCGGTACGTTCCCAAGCCGAGAGCGGCGGTCACAGCGCCGTCCCCACCACGGAGGCAGCCTGGCCCTCGATCAGGACGGACAGCAGCGATGCCACGTCCTTCACTTCCAGATCGGCTGTCGCGGCCAGCGCCCCCAGGGTGGCCGGCTGTCCGGTCAGCAGGACCCGCAGCAGCGGGGCGGCCTGGCTGGCGAAGTCCCATGCGGTCCCCGCCGCCGCGAGGGTGACAGTGCCGTCCGGGCCGTTCTCCGTGATCCTGGCGCGAGGGGCGGTGAGCCGGACCGCGATCTCCGGCCGTGCAGGAAGGCCGTCGATGTACGGCAGGGAGGTGACCGCCCGGCCGTAGTGCGTGGTGTCGACCGACTCGGCCCAGCGGCTGACCAGTTCGGGATCGGACAACTCGGTCAGCATCTCCGAACGCAGCTCATCGACGTACGCGGCTTGCTCTTGGGGCAGGGCAAAGCGCGGCACGTCCAACCGCAAGGCGAGGCGGGAGCGCAGCTGATCCACGACCCAGGTCAGCAGGTCGGAACCGGTGTGGGTGACCAGGCCGAAGGTCAGGTGCAGGGAGGCCGTCCCCTGGTCGGCACTGACCGCGTGCCACCAGCCGCGCGGCAGGTAGAGCACGTCCCCAGCGGTCAGGACCAGGTCGACGAGAGGTTCGCCCTCCGGCTGCTCCGGCGCTTCCACGTCCCGGAAGGTCGGAGCGATCCGGGTGGGGCTGTACAGCTTCCAGCGCTTGGCCCCGTACATCTGGACCACCACAACATCGTGATCGTCCCAGTGGGTACCGAAGCCCTCCCGCTCGGTCCACGAGGCGTAGGCGTTGACCTGCACCAGCGTGCCGAGGAAGCGCTCCAGGGCCTCAGCGGCAGCCCCGATCGGCGGGTGAATCTTCTCGATCGAGTCCACCACGAGCGAGGCGCCCTCTGCCAATCGGGCGTGCAGCTCGGCCGCTTGGGTGCGGTGCCAGGTCACGGACCGGCGGGTGGTAACCGGGAGCGAGTATCGGGGAAGGGGCACCATCTCACCGTCCAGCGACAGCCGAAGCCGCGGGGGCTCCAGCCGCTGAGTGGCGAGAATGGTGTTCAGGTCGTCCCAGGACAGCAGGCCGGCGACGTCGGCAGCCTCACCGGGGAAGACGGCGTAGGAGCGGTTGAACGTCTGGGCGAGGAACGAGTCCCCGCCCAGACGCGCCGCCCACGAAGCGGCATCATGCATCGTGGGCGCCCTTGTCAGTCGTTGCCGTCGGAACGGCCGCTGCTGACGTCGGACGGCTGCTCGGTACGAGCCCGCGCAGCGGCGATCTTCCGGGCGGCGACCAGGAGGCCGCCCTCAACGGCCGGAGCCGCCGGGGTGTCCTGCACCATGGTGTTTCTTCCCTTCTACTTGGGACCTCCCGCCGGGGTTCCGGCGGGAAAACTGGGGTGGCGGGTTCAGTCCCGCCACGGTGGAGCGCCCCCCGGACCCGGTGTCGTCGAGGCCGGGGGAGTCTTGAGGGGAGCGGTCAGGCCAGCGGTTCGTGGTCCGGTGCCGCCAGCGAGGTGTGCGCCAGGCCGTGGTGGTCGGCGTCCAGTTGGTTCACCACGGTGGTTCCGAGGAGGAACACGGTGACCACGTGACCGAGCGCCCAGACCCCTGTCAGCACCACACCGACCGGATCGTGGGACTCGCCGCGGTGACGGCCGCGAGCCCCAGCCTTGTCCGTGGTCATGGTGTCGCCGTCCTCAGCGCGAACCAGACCCACTTGCCGAAGGGGGCCCAGTCCACTCCCCAACGGGACGCGAGGGACTCCACCAGGCCGAGGCCATACCCGGACTCTGCCTCACCCTCCGGCTCCGTGCGGCACGGCAGTGCGCGGGACGAGTCCCTGACCCCCACCCAGACCGACGCCTCCTGTCGGTCCACTGAGACGGAGATCCGCGAACACCCCGTGTGCTTGGCCGCGTTGGCAACCAGCTCGGTCACCAGCAGCTCAGCCACGTCCGCAAGGTGCTCAAAGGACCAGGCCGTCAGAGCCGTAGTCACCAACTTGCGGGCGGTTCCCGCGGATTCGGGATGGCATGGCAGATGAAGCAGACACCCAAGGTCGTCGGACCGCACTACCGGGATCTCGATGTGCTCAGTGCCTGGTGGGTCGACGGTCTTGATCAGGCTCATCGGTAGGACCGCCCCCTCCATCAGTCGGGCTCCGGGCGTCCCCCGGAGGTGATCTCAGAATCCCGGGGCGGGCAGTGTCGAAATAAGGCCAGCGCGTGTACCCACGATGGGTAAACTCGCGGTCAGTTATCTCGCGTGACACTGAGCGATGATCTTCCTTGCGCTGGGGGTAGCCGGCCATGAGCGAGTCCACACCATCACCAGGGCTTCCGAGCCGACTGCTCGCGGACCCCGAGATGGTTGCGGCATGCGCGGAGAGAGACTTCGCGTTGATCTTCCAACTCGCCAAGCGCAAAGGCGGTTTCCACCCTTCGCGCATCGCCCGGGCGTGTGAGTTGACGCCCAGCAGAGTGGGCGAGGTGATGAAGGGGCGCCCGAAGGTCACCAACATGACCGTCATCGAACGCATCGCGGACGGCCTACGGATTCCGGGACGGATGCTCGGCCTGGCGGACCGCAGCTGGGAACCGTCGCCGATCCCACGCCGAGGCCCAGCGTCGGCGGTCGAGCCCGCCCGTGCCCCATTGCCGGTCGTGGATTCGCGTCCAGACAGCGATCTCGACAACATCCTCGCCATCGCGGCGGGCACGCGGGTCACGCCCAACGTCCTGCGGTCCCTCCAGGCGTCCATCGAGGACTACTGGCGGCGCGACGACCAGCACGGCGGCGAAGCGCTCCGGCCGGCGGTGATCGGTCAACTCAGGTACGTCACGGGCATAATGCGCGACACCGCTGATCCCAACTACCGGCGCAGCCTCCACGGCATCGCTGCCGAGCTCGCACGCCTCACCGGGTGGACTTACTTCGACGCACGGCAGTACAACACGGCGCAGGGCTACTTCACCGAGTCGCTTCGGTTCGCACGAGAGATCGACGACCGCCCGTTCATCGCCAACGTGCTGGCCTGTCTCAGCCTCCAGTCGACCTACCAGGACAGGGCGCAGGACGCGATCACGCTCGCCAGAGCCGCACAGGACAGCGCGCCTTGTCGGCGGCACGCCGAGGCTACTGGCCATGCTGTCGATGCGCGAAGCCTTCGGCCACGCGAGCGCAAACGACCAGGAGTCGACCCACCGCGCGATCAGCGAGGCGCAACAGCACTTCGAGCGCATCCGCGAGGGGGACGACGACCCCGCATGGGTCGAGTACTTCGACCACACCAAGCTCACCGTGGACACCGGAATCGCCCTCGGTCAGCTGGGGGACGCGACCGCCGCCGAACCCCTCATCGCCGAAGCCTTACGGGCCGAACCGACGACGAACCTCCGGGGCCGCGCGTTCCATAGCTTCTGGCTCGCACGGACCCAGCTCCAGCGGCGGCAGGTCGAGTTGGCGTGCGCGACCGCCATGGAAGCCCTCGATCTCGCGGCAGTGATCGAGTCCCCCAGAGTGGTCGCCCACCTCCATGAGTTCCGCCACCTACTCAGGCCCTACCGTGCCAACCCCTCGGTAGCGACGCTGGCGGACCGGATCACCAGCGCGGCAAGCTGATCAAAGGCCGGCTTCGTCCAGCAGCAGGTAGAGCACACCCACGAGCGTGCCGCTGCTGACGATCTCGCGGCGGTCGATCATGCCGCGAAGCTCGGACAGCGGAACCCACTCGATTCGGTCGGATTCGTTGCGCTCGGTCGGCGTGCCCACGTACTCGACGGGATCGGCCCGGAAGACGAAGTGCTCGGAGTCGGTGATCCCGTTCGCTGGCTGGGCGTAGATCAGCGGCTTCACCTCGCCGACCTTCCAGCCGGTCTCCTCCAGAGCCTCACGGGCCGCAGCCTCCGCCGGGGTCTCCTCCGGTTCGATCAGCCCCATCGGGAGTTCCCAGGCCCAGGTGTCGGTGATGAAGCGGTGCCGCCACATCATGAGGACCTGCTTCTCGCTGTTCACGATGGCAGCCACAGCCAGGTGCCGCAGCTTGACCACGTGGTACTCCCAGCGGCGCCCATCAGGCTGCTCGACGTCGGTCAGCCACAGGTTCACCCATGGGTTCTCGTAGATCGGACGTTCCCCGTGGATCTTCCACTGCATCGCTGCGGCCCCTCTCGCTGGGACTTCAGCATGTCAGACCGTGAAGCTCACCGGCGCAGTTCCGGCAAATTTGCGTCAGTCTGACGAAATGTCGGGTCCAGCGTGCAACGCCTCCGCTCCGGAAGACCGTGTGGCTCTTTTAACGGGTTGTCACGCCTGTCGAGGCGGACAGGCGACGCTATGCCACGGACGAGGCTAGATGCGTTCGAACGGCATCACGCAGTACTGCGGCTCCATCGGGTTGGGGCTGCATCTGGTCGGCCCAGGCGATCCCTTGGTGCACCTCGTGCCACCTCGGCCGCAGCGCGCGCGAGGCACGGACTGATCCTGGCGCGTGAACGCCGAAGCCATCCAAGAGGACGTTCCAGACTGGACGGTGGTCGCGAATGGTCAGGTCTGCCGCTGGTTCGATGAACAGTTCGTCGGTGAGCAAGAAGCGGACGCGGAAGTCCCCCGGATCAAGGTCGGTGCATGCCTCAAGCTTCCGATGGTGCTCGGCGAGCCGGCGCCAGACCGGGCTCTCATCTCCTCGAACGTGGCCATCCTCGGCCCGGTAGGACCTCCGGCCGCCCGGCAGGGCGCTACCTACAAACACTGGCGCGCCGCAGAGTTCAGAGGAGATGGGCGTGTACAGCTCGTGAGGACCGGCGTAGTAGAGGGCGTAGAGGCCGCTACCGGCGAATCGCGGGAGAGGATCTGCCAGGTTGACCGGAGCGGCGCTTTGCAGAGCCCACTGGACACTGCGGAAGAGGTTCTCGCGTCGTAGTGGATTGAAGTGTCTTTCTGGTGGCTCGGCACCGTCCGCCGTCATGATCCACTCAGGGCCTGAAGGGGCAGCAGCCTCCTCAACATCCGCAACCTGCCTCTGCAGGCGGGCGGCGTCATGGAGGTCGAGCAGCGGCCGCACGTCCACACCGCATGCCATTGCGAGTGCCGCAATCGTTCGGAGGGAAGGAAGCGGCTTGCCGCTCTTCGGATTGAGAGCTGAGCTGGCCGTGTTCGTGGACACGCCTGCTCTCTTGGCCAGCTGGGCGACCCCAAGACCAGCCCCAATCCGTGCCCGCTTCAGTTCGTGCGCCAGCTCTTCCAGATGGTCCTGCTCACCCAACGGTTCACCCTCGCGATCGCCACCCAATGTCACACATCATCACACATGATGGATGCTTTTGTGTGATCGGCCGCCTGACGATGGGGTGCACAACTTGGTCGGCTCGAAAGGTCGCAGGATGACTTCGCATACCCATGGGCTGGTGCTTGGCCTTCTTCTCACGATCACTGCGCTGGTGGCACTGCTTGTGGGCATCGGTGTCGCATGGCTTCGCCTTATCGACGGCGCGACGAGGCCGGCGGCCGTGCTCCGAGGCGGTGCGGCGTTCGGTGCCACACTGACGATCGCCGCAGCGTTCCTGGCGGTCGTCTGGCGCTAGCCTCAGATCGGGCGAGCTCCGTGGGTGCGCGGATCGCCGAGCGGTCGGCACACAGCAAGGGCCCTGATTATCAGCGGATTCGTTGTCCGCCTTCTCAACGAAGGGCGCGGCGAACGCTTCGGGCTCTTCCCTGGCTTAGGGAAGGGCCCGAAGCAAGGTCAGTCTGGGGCGTTGGCACTCGGTGGTGTGTGCTGTCTCGACTGCACGGCCTCAGCTACGTTCTGTGCCGCCAGTTCGGGATCTTCGTGCTCCCACACCCGGATGACAAGCCATCCCGCTGCACGTAGTGCCTCGTTGGTCTCAGCATCACGGGCTCGGTTTCCCGCGATCTTGTCGTGCCAGAACGCCGCGCCCGTTTTAGCGGGGCGAAGGTGCTCTGGGCAGCCATGCCAGTAGCAACCATCGACGAAGACGGCGACGCGCGCTTTGGTGAACACCACGTCGGCTGTACGGCGGAGGTTTGACAGGGGCCTTACCCCGACGCGATACCGCAGACCATGTCTGTGGAGTGCGGACCGCAAGAGCATCTCGGGCTTCGTGTCCCGTCCCTTGTTGGCGGACATTACTGCGCGGGAAGCTGGAGAGGACGCCCACGAGCCGGGCGGAAGGGGCTCGGTTGTCACATAACCGGCGGCGTGAGCCATCTCCCACGCTTTTGCGAGGTTCGCGGCGCGGGTGCCGGCGTCTACCTCGCCGACGTACTGCTCCCGTGTGTCGCCTTCTTGTGACCACCGTAGGTAGGCACGGATGCGGCGCGTCCTGCGGTACACGCGCAGAGCGATGGACGCGCGTGCGTATCGGCCCTCGCCGATTTCGACCGCGCGTGTGAGGCGGCTGCCGGCGGCTCGGTCCTGCTCGGCGGCCCGGGCATCCCTGGTCATCCCCACTCTGGGCTTCCACGCCCGATCGGGAGGCATCTGATCGTTCCAGCGCCCCTGCCGACCGCTCGCGGTTTCGGTCACTTCCGCTTCTCCGGGACCGACTTGAGGGCTTCGGCGACAGCCTTGGAGAAGGCCATCCCGAGCTTGACGGGCACAGCGTTCCCCAGCTGCCGCATCTTCTCTCCCCTCGGCCCGTCGAGAATCCAACGGTCCGGGAACGTCATGACCCGCGCAGTCTCACGTACGGTCATGTATCGGTAGCCAGTCCCGCCGCCGAAGTTGGCGAAGTCGACGTCGTCAAGCTTCATGACGGATTCCCCGCCCGGGACACCGTGCACGCCCGCCTTCACGGTCTTCGCCGGCCGGTCCAGGAGGTTCGGAGTGTGTCCGGCGTACATGCGCGCGCCAGGCCAGCCGATGTGGTCCGGGATGCCCCCAACGATGACCTTGTTCTTGACCTCTTCCTCGGAAACCGGGGGAAGAGGCTTTCCCTCGTTCTCGTCGATGCCCGCGATCGCGTCACGCAGAGTACGCCACGGATCGAGCTTTAGCTTCTCCTTGACCTTCTCGTTCTCAAGATCGAGTTCGGGAAGGTTGTCGATGACGCGCTTGCGAGCGGCGGCGTCCACCTTATGCCGGGCCCAGTAGGGTCCGCCCTCACGCATGGAGTGGATCATCGACTCCTCGGAGTGTGTCGGCTTGGGCATGAACTTGGCCCAGTCGATTTCGAGGTCAGCGCGGAACGCGACGATGATGACTCGGTTTCGGATCTGCGGAACGCCGTAGTCAGCCGCGTTGACCTCCATCTCCTTGACCACATATCGCTGCGACAGCTCGACGGAGTCATTGGCGATCAGCTTTTCAAGGACGTCGTTGTGTTCTTCCCACGTCGCGTCCTTCTCGCGCTTGACGAAGGGCAGGCGCATCTCGTTCAAGATGTATTCGAAGTAGGGCCTGAAAGACGGTCGGAGCAGGCCGCGCACGTTCTCGCAGATGACCGCCTTCGGCTTCAGCTCACGAATGGCGCGGAACATCTCGGGAAACATGTTCCGCTCGTCCTCCATGCCCTTGTGGGCACCGCCCAGGCTGAAGGGCTGGCACGGCGGTCCGCCGGCGAGGACGTCGACCTCGTCCTTGACGTGGTCAGTGAAGTTGATGATCTCGCGTACATCGCCGGGGACGAGCGGCCAACGCTTCTCCGGCTCGTCGGGGTCCGGCGGGTTGTTTCGCAGGGACTCACAGGCTCGCGGGGCGTACTCGTTCACCAGGAGCGGGCGGAAGCCCGCAGCGTGCACAGCCATGGCGAGTCCGCCACCGCCGGCAAACAGCTCGACGCAGGTCCCCACATGTTGGCGCTCTTCTCGCAGCTCAGGCATGTCCAAAGTGTACCGCGGAGTTGGCGATCATCAAGCACATTTCCGAGATGTGCGCAACTTGCGCCTCTCGCTCACCAGTTAAGGTGATGTCGATCACTCGCCCGAAGGGAGCCAGGCCGTGTCACTGGAGAACCACGCCGAGTTCAAGCTGAGCATCACTCAGGCGCTCGGCGATCAGTTGGCTGCGGCACTCAGAGGGCTGGAGCCAGCGCCTCTGACCGATGAGAACATCGACCTCCTTCCGAATCACAAGGGGGTGTATCAGCTCTACCGGCACGGTGACCCCGTGTACATCGGGAAGGCCGATGTCACCCTCGGTCAAAGGCTGAGGAAGCACCTCAATAAGCTGAGTGGGCGCGAAAATATTCACCTGGACTGGATGAGCTTCAAAGCCTTGTCCGTGGATGAGGATTTCGCTGCGGTCGCACCGGAGAAGCTTCTCATTGACAGGTTTCAGGGCGACGGTCGGGCGCCTTGGAATTTTAATGGCTTCGGCATCAATGACCCTGGAGCCGAGCGTGACACCACGGTTTTCTCTGGCGATCACTTCGATCAGTTGTACCCTGCCAATCTTGACTGGATGATATGCGATCTCCCTCAGGGTGATCAAAGCCTGCGCTCTATCCTGAAGTTCGCCAAGGATGCTCTCCCCTATACTTTCAGGTTTGCGCACCATCGAACCAAGAGGGAAAGCTACTACGAGCAGTTCCGGGTTGATATTGACTGGCCCGAGATGACGGCGAATGAGTTCTTCCGGTTCGTGAGCGCGAGGCTTCCCGATTCCTGGCAGATAATGGCACTTCCTGGATATGTCGTGATGTATCAAAAGGAATTGAATTCCAAGAGTGCGCGAAAGTACTACATCGCCGGCGAGGAGCTCCCTGCCGTCGTCACGAGCTAATTGTGAGACAGGTGCCCCGCCCGTAACGTGAGGTCGCGGGCGGGGCGCATTGTTTGGGCATCCCTGTCGCGGAGAGCGCCCAGTTCCTCCGCCGGTCCGGGTGCGAGGGGAAGTGGGCTGGCCTGTGCGGTTGCGCGGCCATAAGATGCGCATCTCGCTTGATCGCCTGGACGATGAGCGGTCCGTCGTTCACGCGGGGGAGCCCTCCACTGGCTGACAGGTAGGTCGGGTCTGCGGGGTCCTTCGGGACGCCGACCCTCCAGTGTCGCGCATCCGGCCGGGTGGGCGGGACCGCTCGGGTCGGACGGCTACTTCCACTCGTGGTAGCTGGCGGTGGACTTGCCGTCGGCGGCGGCTTCGTACTCGAAGAGGCCGACGACGTGGTTGAGGCGGTCGAGCCCCGGTGAGACGGTGTGGAAGAAGAGGGAGCCGCGCCAACTGGTGCCGCCGCTCTCGGTGAAGCGGCCGATGCCGCTGCCGTGCCAGACGACGCTCTGGCCGTCGGCCGTCATGTCGACGCCCTGGCCCTCGCCGTGCAGGGTGCCGTCGGCGCGCAATTCGGACTCGTAGGTGCCGAAGCCGGTGACGGCGGTGCCGTAGTAGCTGCCGCTGCCCTCGAACGAGACCTCGACGACGACGTGGCCTTCCCCGGCGTCGAGGACGCGCCGGCCGATGATCCGGCCCTGCATGTCGCCTATGAGATCGCCGAGCATGATGACTCCTTTCGTCACCCCCCGCATTCCGGACTACGCCGGTGGGGGCGGGGCGTCAACCGGCGGTACGCGCGGTGCGGAGGGAGTGGCGCGGGGTGACCGGCGGCCGGGTGGCTCGTTGGGGAGGGCATGAACAAGTCGAAGCGCGTCCTCACCGCCCTCGCCCTCGTCGGTACGGCCTTCGCCGCGACCGCCACCACCGCCACCTCCGCGCACGCGATCGCGGGCATCGGGGAGGGGCCGGGCGGGCTGCTGGCCTCGCCCGGGTTCCTGCTCGCCGACCTGACCGGGGCCAGCTCCGTGATGCCGGTCGGGCAGGGGGACCTCGCCGCGATGGCGGAGAAGGCGATGAAGGAGAAGCAGGCGGAGCAGGACGCCAAGCAGCAGGGGCACTGAGCGCCCGGGGCCTCCTACTCGTCCAGTTCGGCGACGCCGGTGATCCGGTGCAGCGCGAAGGTGCGCAGTTCGCCGTCGTGGTGGTCGAAGGCGGTGACGTAGCCGCCCTCGACCTTGACCGGGTCGATGATCCGCTGGCTGGCGAGGCCCTCCGCGTTGAGGTAGCCGATCCACATCCGCTCGCCGAGCAGGACCGCGGTCTGCAGCGCCGCGAGGGTCTCCGCGGCGGCCGTGCGCGGGAGTTGGCGCCCCGCCGGGGCGGTGGGCTCGCGCCGGGCGGCCGTCGCGGCCCGGTCCCCGGCCCGGATCGCCTTGAGGGCGGCGGCCAGCAGGGTGTCGTCCGGCGCGGGCGGGCCGTCCGGGACGGGCACCGGGGCCGCGCGCGGCGGGGTGCGGTGGCTGTCCGGACGGGTGATCAGCACATCGCCCTCGGCGGACTCGGCGGCCGGTGCGTACCCCATCGCGCGCAGGCCGGCGAGCAGCACGTCGGGTGCCGCCTGGGCGGCCAGCACGGTGGGAGCGAGCAGCCGCAGCCGCAGGTCGGCGGCGCGGCGGTCGGCCAGGATCTCGTTCAGCAGGGCCGGGTCGTCGCAGCGCAGGTAGGACGAGGCGGCGCCGACCCGCAGCAGGCCGTGCCGGCGGGCGACGTCGTCGATCAGGTAGGCGAGCGGCTGCGGGACGGGCGTGCGGGAGTGCTGCTCCAGGAAGGACCGCAGGTCGGCGGCGGTGCGGCCGGCGTCGAGGGCACGGCGCACCGAGCCGGGGGTGAACCGGTAGACGGTCGCGCCGCCCTTGGACTCGATGTCGGCGCAGAGCGCGAGCGCCTGGGCGAGCGGGGTGAGCAGCGGGCCGGGGGCGATCGCGGTGAGGTCCGGCTGCAGGATGACGTGGTCGAGCGGCTGCGGCAGCAGCGGGGCGAGCACGGCGGCCGGGTCGTGCTCGGCGGTGAGCAGGGCGCGGGCGGGCGCGGCGAGCGCGCCGCGGCCGGTGACGCCGAGCAGCTCGGCCTCGGCGAGGGTCCAGGCGACCAGCTGGTCGCGCAGGTCGCCGCCGCCGTCGGGGGCGCTCGGCCCGCCGCGCAGCGGACGCTGCCAGCGCAGCGTGGGCAGCAGGTCCTCGGCGGCGGCCGGGGTGCCGGGCGGGAGTTCGGCGAGCAGGGCGAGGGCGGCGCGGCGCACGGACGGGGCGAGCGTGCGGTCCAGCTCCGGGCCGAGCGCGGCGCGCTGCCGGCCCTTGCCGTCGGGGGTGCCGGCGAGCGCCGCGACGCGGGTGGCGGTGAGCCAGGCGCGGGCGAGCACGGTCCACCGCTCGGCGGTGTCCAGCCGCAGCCACTCGTCGTACCCCGGGGTCGGCGCCCAGCGCTCGTCGACCTCGCCGTCCGGGGCCAGCAGGCCCGCGGTGTAGGCGAGTTCGAGCCAGAAGGCGGCGACCGGCTCGGTGCTCTCCAGGGCCTGGGCGGTGCGCTTGAGGTCGCGCACACCGAGGCCGCCGGCGCGCAGGGTGGGCGGCGGGGTGAGGCCCCAGAGGTCGAGGAGCTCCTCGACGGTCCGCACCGCGGTGTGCGCCTGCCCGGCCGCGGCGGCGTCCACCACCCTGGGGTCGCGCGGCGCGGTGGCGGGCGCCGGCTCGGGCGGGACCGGCTCGACGGTGCGGTGCGAGCGGCCGCCGCGCAGGTGGAGGGCGAGTTCGCGGGGCAGCACGACGCTGCCCGGGCTGCTGGGCAGCAGCAGACCGCGGGCCAGCAGCCATTCGACCGGGCTCTGCGCGTCCTCGGCGGTGACCGGACGGGTGGCGTCCGGGACGGTGCCGGTGGGCGGACCCCAGACCAGCCGGTCGAGCAGCCGCAGGGCGGGCTCGGGGGCGGTGGCGAGCAGTTCCTCGCAGCGGGCGCGGTCGGTGAGCAGCGCGGTGAACGCGGCGACGGCGGTGACCGGGTCGGGCGTCGCGGGCTGTCCGGCGGCGGCGAGCAGCTGCTGGAGGCGGGCCGGGGACATCCCGGTGGTGGCCTCGGCGAAGGTCGGGCCGAGACCGGTGCGGCCGGGGTTCTGGGCGGTCGGGGCGAGCGCCTCACGGGCGGCGATGACCAGGCGCAGGCCGTTGTCCGGTCCCCAGAGCAGGGCGCGGTCGCGCAGCGTGGCCAGGGCGCGGGGGAGCGCGGCGGCGACGGCGGCCCGGTCGGCGGCGCTCAGCGGGGTGGCACCGGGGTGCGGCTTCACCTTGGTCGGCCCGGCCAGCAGGGTGCGCACGGCGGCGGGCGGGGTGCCGTCGGGGAGGGCGGCGAGGGCCTCGGCGACCTGGAGGGTGAACCGGTCCAGCCGCTCCAGCGCGCGCAGCGCGGAGGCGCGGGAGGAGAGCCGGGCGGTGAGCTGGGTGAGGTCGCCGGGCACGGGGTTGAGCAGGTCGGGGCGGGACCGGAGCAGGGCGGCGAGGTCGTCGTCGGGCCGGGCGCGCAGCTCCTCGGCCAGGGTGCGGGGGCCGGCGGCGGACTTGGCCTGGCGTTGGTGGCCCTGCTGTGTGGTCATTCGACCTAGGTTAGTCGGGCGGTGGCCGGGTGGGAGGGTCCCGGCGTCGGCGGAGCGACCGGTGCGGTGGGGCACGCCGGGGGCGCCGGGGCTCGCGTGGCAGGCGGCGGGTGGGTACCGTCACGGTCGGCGGGGATGACGCCGCGTCCGGACGCGTGTCGGGTCCGGTTCGGTACGGGCAAGGCGGGGTGTGTGCGATGTCGGACGGCGAGTGGTGGCGCAAGCAGGGGCCCTGGAGCGAGCCGCCGGCTGCCCCGGGGCCCGCGGGCCCGGGCGGGAGTGGTGAGGGGGACAGCGTGTACGCGCGGCAACCGGAGCCCGCCGCGCCGCCGCGCCCCCCGGTGCCGCCGCGCCCTGCCGGGGCACCGCCCGCGCCGGCGTCCGCGCCGTCCTCTGCGCCGTCCTCCGCGTCGGACGGAGCGCCCGCCGCGTTCCTGCCGCCCCCCGTACGGTCTCCGCGGCCGTCGGGGCCTTCGACGTCCGCGACGCCTTCGCGGCCCTCGCGGCCTGCGCGATCGGCACCGTCCGGGCAGGGCGACGGCTCGCCGTGGATCGCGAGGCCGGGCGAGGCGGCCCCCGCCGACCCCGAGGCGCTGCCACCCGCCTACCGCGCCGTGAACACGGGCGACTGGGACTACGTGAGCATCGACTTCGGTGACGGCCCGGTCGCATCCAACCGGCCGATCCCCGAGCAGCGGACCGCCTCCGAGGAGGAGACCGGGCCCGGGCCGGCGGGCGAGGACGCGGCGCCGGGCGGGACCGCGGCGACCGAGCCGCCCGGCGCCGACGCCCCCGGGGAGACGGAGCAGGGGAAGGGGAAGGGCCGGGCCAAGAAGGCCAAGGGGCGCAAGGGCCGGGCGGCCAGGGCCGGAGCCGACCCCGACGCCCCTGCGGCCCCCGAGACCCCGGACGGAGCCGCCAAGGCCGGGGCGTCCACCGTCCGCCGCCCCTCACCGCTGCTGCTGCTCTCCGCCGTCGTACTGATCGGCGGCGCCGTCACCGGACAGCTGATCGCCATGCTGATCGGCTGGGCCCTCGGTTACCTCTCCCGCCATCTGTCCGACCTCACCCGCAAGGTGGCCGTGTTCGGGATCCCGCTGATGACGATCAGCGGCAGCTCGCTGTTCGTCTGGGGCCGTGCCCAGGGCCGCTGGGGCACCGCCCTGAACCCCGGCGAGCAGGTCAACCAGGTGGTGTGGGACTCCGCGCCGGGTGTGCTGCGGGTGGCGGCCGTGCTGTCGGCGGTCTTCCTGCTCCTGATGTCGCTGCGCCGGCGCAGCGGCTGACCGGTCGGCGCGGCAGTCGAGCGGTCGGCGCCGGGCGGCAACTCCCGTGCGGTGGCGCGGAGAAGCGGGAAATCGTCGCCTTCCGTTCATGGTCGGCCGCACGACGTTCTGATGGAATGTCGGCCTGGTGTCCCCGATGCCGCTCAGCCGCCGCAGGAGGTCTCCCGTGCCACCGTCCTCGTCGTCCGCGTCGTTCTCGCCGCCGTCGTCCGCGTCCTCGCCGTCCGTTCCGCCCCGGCCGCGGTCCGCCGCGCTCAGCCGGCGCGGACTGCTGGTCGGCGCGGCCGTCGCCGCGGGCGCCCAGGCGCTCAACATCCGTACGGCGCACGCGGAACCGGTCCGCCGCGACCCGTTCCTCCTCGGCGTGGCCAGCGGCGATCCGCTGCCCGACGCGGTGGTCCTGTGGACCCGCCTGGTCGCAGACCCGTTCGACGCCGCGTCCATGGGCGCCCGCACCGTGCCCGTCTCCTGGGAGGTCGCCGCCGACCCGGGCTTCCGCCGGGTCGTCCGGCGCGGCGTCGCCGCCGCCGAGGCCGAGCGCGCGCACAGCGTCCACGTCGACGTCCGCGGCCTCCAGCCCGGCCGCGACTACTGGTACCGCTTCCGGGCCGGCCGCCACCTCGGCCCGGCCGCCCGGACCCGCACCGCCCCGGCCGCCGGCGCCCACCCCGGCCGGCTCCGCCTCGGCGTGGTCAACTGCCAGGACTGGCAGCACGGTTACTGGCCCGCGTACACCGCCCTGGCCGCCGAGGACCTCGACGCCGTGGTGCACCTCGGCGACTACATCTACGAGACCGACCCGAGCAGCGCCTTCCCGGACCGCCTGCACACCACCCCGCAGACCCCGGGCCTCAACCAGCTGAGCACCCTCGCCGACTACCGGGCCCGGCACGCGCAGTACAAGACCGACCCGGCCCTGCAGGCCGCGCACGCCGCCTTCCCCTGGATCGTCACCTGGGACGACCACGAGGTCGAGAACAACTACGCCGGCCTGGTCGACGAGATCGACGACACCGGCGCCGCCCACCAGGACACCGCCGCCATGGCCCGCGAGCGCGCCGCCGCCTACCAGGCGTACTACGAGCACATGCCGCTGCGGAACCCCTACCGCAACGGCTCCCCGGACTACCGGCTGTACCGCCGCTTCGACTTCGGCGACCTGCTGCGTCTCAACGTGCTCGACACCCGCCAGTACCGCACCGACCAGCCGGGCGGCCACAGCCAGGACTTCGGCCCCGTCGCGGACGGCCTGGGCAACACCGCCGGCACCCTGACCGGCGCCGAGCAGGAGGAGTGGCTGCGGCGCGGCCTGACCGACTCCCACGCCCGGTGGAACGTCATCGCCCAACAGGTGATGATGAGTCAGATCCGCTTCCCGAACTTCCTGGACCCGTCCCACCCGCTGCCGCCGCTCGCCAACCTCGACCAGTGGGACGGCTACGACCCCGCCCGCGCCCGGCTGCTGCGCTTCCTGCGGGACGCCGCCGTGGCCAACCCGGTGGTGCTCGCCGGGGACATCCACTCCTCCTGGTTCAGCGACCTGCGGATCGACCGCGACGACCTCGCCGCCGCCCCGGTCGCCGTCGAGTTCACCGCCACCAGCGTCAGTTCGGAGTTCCCGGCCGCCTTCGACGGGCCGCTCAAGGCGCTCAACCCCTCGCTCAACCCGCACGTGCGGTACTTCGAGGGCCTGCGCCGCGGCTACCTGCGCCTGGACGTGGACCGGGAGCGGTGGCGGACCGACGCCCGGACCGTCGACAGCATCGCCGTGCGCGAGTCGCCGGTGCGGACCTCCGCCTCCTGGGCCGTGGCGGCCGGCGAGCCCGGCCTCGTCCCGGCCTGACCGTCGTTCCCCGTCCGGCGGCCGTTCCCGGCCTGCCGCCAACTGCCCCGCCGGGCCCGCCCGTCCGGCAGAATCGGCGGCATGCTGAGAATCGGTTCCGTGGTCCTCGGGGCGGCTGACGTCCGCCGGGCGGCGACGTTCTGGGGCGAGGCCCTCGGGTACGTCCCCCGCGACGGCTCGCCGGAGGACGACTGGGTGGTGCTCGTCCCGGCGGACGGCGCGGCCGGTGTGCAGGTGGCGCTCGGCCGGAGCGCCACCCCGCCGCAGCGCCACCCGCGCGTCCACCTGGACCTCTACGCGACGGACGCGGCCGACCAGGCGGCCGAGGTGGAGCGGCTGATCGGCCTCGGCGCACGGCGGGTCGACTGGGACCTCTACCCGCCGGACCCGGACTTCGTGGTCGTCGAGGACCCGGACGGCAACCGCTTCTGCGTGATCGACGCCAGCCGAACCTAGCCGTCACGACGACGACGGCGGTTGCGGCGGAGGCGACGGCGGTCGCGCGGGTGGTGGCCGCGGTGCTGCCCTTGCCAGTGGTGCTGCTCGTGCCCGTGCTCGTCCCGGTGGGCGGCGCGGGTCTCCATGCCGCTGCGCACCGTCCGGCTCAGCGCGCCGGCCGCCGCCGCCAGGAAGACGAAGTTGTAGGCGATCTGCAGCAGCACCACCAGCCGAGGCCCCTGCCCGGCCGCGGTGATGTCGCCGTAGCCGATGGTCGCCATCGTGACGACCGTGAAGTACAGCGAGTCGAGCCGGGTCTCCAGCCCGATGAACTCGCCCTGGCGGTCGGCCAGGACGTAGTAGGTGGCGGCGAAGACGGTCAGCGAGAGGCAGATCAGGAAGGCCAGCCAGACCCCGGGGTGGCGGCCCGTGCCGCGGACGGTGTCGACGATCCGGGCCAGCAGCAGCCCGGTCAGGCCGGTCAGCACCACCCCGAAGAGCACCCAGCTCAGTCCCGGGCGGTCCTGGCCGAGAAGGCGCAGCGGAAGGGTGAAGTAGCCGAGCATCAGCAGGGTGAACGAACCGAGCAGCAGGGCCCAGGCCCGCGGGTCGGGGCTGTTCCGGGGCGGCGGTACCGGCGGTTGCTGCCCGGCCATCCCGGTCAGCCCGTCCCGGCCGGGGCGCCGCCCGGCTCGTCCAGGAACTCCAGCACCGCCAGGACCGCTACCAGTGCCAGCGCCAGACAGAGCGTCACCAGGACCGTCGGGTAGCTCCACAGCACGAACGCCAGCGCCGCGCCCGCCACCGCCACCCAGCCCAGCCAGGTCTTCCACCGGTGCACGAACCGGCCCACCGGCCCCAGCCGAAGCCCGGCCCGTTGTGCGGCGCGTCGCACCGCCCCGAATCCGGACGCCCACAGGCCCCGGACCGTCCCGGCCCACCGTCCCCGGCCGCCGATCCAGGCGCCCAGCGCCACCAGCAGCCCGAGCGCGACCACCACCCGGACCGCCGAGCGCAGGTACCGCACCAGGGTGTCGTAGACCGCTTGGGCCGCCGCCAGGTCGACCCCCGCCGCCAGCCGGTCCAGGTACACGGCGCGGAAGACGGACAGTCCGATCCCCAGCACCAGTGCCCCGCCCGCGATGCCCAGGGCGACCGTGACGACGGCCCGGCGGCGCCGGCCGGCCAGCAGCACACCGCCGACCGCGGAGGCCACCGTCAGCACCGGGAGCCAGAACCCGGCCAGGTCCAGCAGCCGGAAGCCGGTCCGGACCTTGGGGATCGCGTCCGACTGCACCAGCGTGTACTGGGTGTGCACCTCGGGGATCCGCGCGGCGATCGACAGGCCGTTGTCGACCAGCCGGGTCTTCACCCGGTCGATCAGCGGCGCGAGGTCGAGCACCACGGTGTCGTTCCTGATCTCGACGGCCCCGCCGCCCTGGCCGGTCAGCATCTTCTCGACGGCGGCGTGGGCGTCCCGGTTGACGTCGGTCCAGATCGTGGCGAACGCGTCGCTCCGCACCACCCGCAGGACCTGGTCGTGCACGAAGCCGGTGATCCCGTCGGTGAGCGCCCGGCCGATGCCGCCGAGCAGGGTGTTCAGCAGCGGGCGGTCCGCCGGGGCGACCTCGGCGAGCAGCGAGTCGACCGGGAGGTACGTGACCAGCTCGGCGGTCACCCGGTCGGCGACGGCCGTTTGGACGGCCGGGTCGGAGGCCAGCGGCGCCATGGTGGCGACGTACCGGTCGGTGTCGGTGATCTGCGACCTGGTCCAGACGGCGGCGATGCTCAGCGGCGTCAGCACGCAGGCGAGCAGGACCAGCAGGACGGCGAAGGCGGAGCGGACCCGGTGACGCCGGGGCAGGGCGGCGGCCGTGCGGGCCTCGACGGCGCTGAGGCGGGCGCGCAGCTCGGCGAGCTCGTCGGGGCGGTCGCCGCCGGGCCCGTTGGTCGCCATGCCTCAGCTCCGTTCCTCCGGTCGTGCACACCAGGAGATAACGGATCAAAAGGGACGGCCAGTCGAGTCCGGGAGCCGGGCGAGCGGGTGGCCGGGCGAGCGACGGGGTGGCCGGACACGACGAAGCCCCCGCCACGGGGGCGGGGGCTTCGGCCGGGAACGGGCCGCCGGGTGTCAGGCGGTGGTGGTGGACCGCGGCTGCTCGGTGGCCTTGGTCACGTTGGTCGGGTTCACGGCCTGGCGGGACTGCTCGGCCGCCGGCTGCGCCGGGGCGGCGGTGCTCTGAGCGGTGCCCTGGGCGGCGTCGGCGGCGGGAGTGTCGTCCTCGCGCATCGCCTTCGTCTCCGCCTTGAGGATCCGCATCGACTTGCCGAGGCCGCGGGCCATCTCCGGCAGCTTCTTCGACCCGAACAGCAGGATCACGACAGCCAGCACCACGAGCACGTGCCAGGGCTCAAGACCGTTACGCAGCATCCCTGGCCACCGGTCCCTTCTCGTCTAGTGTCATACGTCACAGTTGGGCAAAGCGCCCGTCCTGGCCAGTATGCCTGCCCGTGGCGGCGAACGTATACACCGGTCGGGAAACGCTGGTCAAAAACCAGATGTTGCGCGGCCGGACGGCGCGCCGGGGTACCGGGCCCGCCGAGAGCCCCCGCATCCCCCGAGGTCAGACCGCCCCCCACGGCCCCCGCCCACCGTTCCGCCCCCGGCCCCCCAGGCTGCGCCCGCCGACCGCCCACCCGGGGACCACGCCCCTTCGAGCCGCGCCACCCCCACGTTTTGGCCGGTTCCCACCACCGCCGCACCCGTTCGGTGCGGGCCTCGTTGGTCATCCCGGTGGCCCGGCTCGGCGTCGGGCCCGGCGCGGCAGGACCGCCGATCGGTGGCAGCCCCTGTCGCTCCGCTCCCCGCGGTCTGCGGGGATGGTCCTGAGGTCGAGGGGACACGGCACTGCTCCCGCCCTCGCGGGGGCTTCGACGTGGGCGGCAGGGCGCGGCGTCGGGCAACTGCCGTGAGCAGAAGTGGCGTTGACGTCAGGGTGTGAGTGCGCGGCAGCCCCCGCCCGGGGTGGGCGGGGGCTGCGATGACGCGCCGGTGGGGGAGTTGGGGGTGGGGGGCGGTCAGGCGGTGGCGGGCTCGGGGGCGGGGGCCTGGGCGGGGACGGCGGGGAGGTGGCGCATGAGGCGGTAGGCGAGGAGCGAGGCGCCGATCGTGATCAGGAGGCCGACCACGGCGGCGACGTGCAGGCCGTCGGTGAAGGCGGTGCGTGCGGTGGTCAGGAGGTCGGTGCCGAGCCGGCCGGGCAGCTGGGCGGCGACGGTGACCGCGCCGCCGAGGGTGTCCTGCGCGGTGCGGGCGGCCTCGCCGTCCAGGCCGGCCGGGAGGGTGCCGTCGAGCCGGGAGCGGTAGACCGCGGCACCGGCCGCGCCGAGCAGGGCGATGCCGAGGGAGCTGCCGAGTTCGACGGCGGTCTCGGAGGTCGCGGAGGCGGCGCCGGCCCGCTCGACGGGGGCGGCGGAGACGACCATCTCGGCGGTGAGGGTCATGGTGCCGACGGTGCCGGCGGCCAGCACGCCCGCCGCGGTGAGGACGAGCGCCAGCGGGGAGTCCGCGCCGACCCGGGTC
This sequence comes from Kitasatospora sp. NPDC004723, assembly GCF_040609255.1. Classification (NCBI taxonomy): domain Bacteria; kingdom Bacillati; phylum Actinomycetota; class Actinomycetes; order Kitasatosporales; family Streptomycetaceae; genus Kitasatospora; species Kitasatospora sp. NPDC004723. Next base: position 132,432 of record NZ_JBEXJT010000001.1, read on the forward strand.
ATCAGCGCGAAGCCGGCCGCGCCGATCAGGAAGCCCCCGGCCATCAGCACCGCCGGTCGGACCTTCCCGGCGAGCGCCGAGCTCAGGCCGACGGCGGCGCCCACGCCCACGCTGGGGACGAGTGACCAGAGCGAGGCGGTGAGCGGGCTCATGCCCTTGACCAGCTGCAGGTACTGCGAGGTGAAGAGGCTGAAGCCCATCATCGCGAACATCGCCATGGTGTTGACGCTGATCGCTCCGCTGAAGGCGCGGATCCGGAAGAGGCCGAGGTCGAGCAGCGGGTTGGCGGCGGTGCGCTGGCGACGGTAGAACGCGCCGCCGAGCAGCAGCCCGGCCGGGACGGCGAGCGCGGCGAGCGGGTCCCAGCCGTCCACCGCGAGCGTCTTGACGCCGTAGACCAGCGGCAGGACGGCGGCCAGGGAGAGGACGGCGCCGAGCAGGTCGAAGCTGCCGTGCTGCGAGGAGCGGTACTCGGGGAGCAGTGCCGGGGCGGCGAGCAGGACCAGGGCCATCACCGGGACGGCGAGCAGGAACGCCGAGCCCCACCAGAAGTGGTCGAGCAGCAGGCCGCCGGCGACCGGCCCCAGGGTGGCGCCGGCGGTGAGGATGCCGCCCCAGGCGCCGAGCGCGATCTGGCGCTGCTTGGGGTCGTGGAACATGTTGCGGATCAGCGCGAGGGTCGAGGGCATCACGGTGGCCCCGGCGACGCCCAGCAGGGCGCGGGCGGCGATCAGCTGGCCGGCGCCGTCCGCGTAGGCGGCGAGCAGCGAGGCGCCGGCGAAACCGGTGGCGCCGATCATCAGCAGCCGGCGGCGGCCGATCCGGTCGCCCAGCGCGCCCATCGTGATGAGCAACCCGGCCAGCAGGAACGAGTACATGTCCATGATCCACAGCTGCTGGGTGCCGCTCGGCGCCAGCGTGGTGGAGATGTAGGGGACGGCGAAGAAGAGCACGCCCATGTCCAGGGTCAGGACGAGGGTCGGGAGCAGCAGGACGGCGAGGCCGATCCATTCGCGACGGCCTGCACGGCCGGGGGTGGCGGTCATGGGGAAGACGGTACGGACGTGTCAGACGTTTGTCTAGTACGTTTGTCTCAATCAATTGTGCGAGACATATGTGCCAGACATTCGTGCAAGACAGTCGTCTTGATCGGACGTAGCATGCGGGCATGGGAAATCGCGAGGACCTCATGGCCGGCGCCAAGCGCTGCCTGACCGAGAAGGGCTACGGGCGCACCACCGCCCGGGACATCGCCGCCGCCTCCGGCGTCAGCCTGGCGGCCATCGGCTACCACTTCGGCTCCAAGGAGGCGCTGCTCAACGCGGCGCTGATCGAGGCGACCGGGGAGTGGGGCGATGTCCTGGTGGCCGTCGTGGCGCGGGCCAACGAGACGTCCGACGACCCGGAGGAGCGGTTCGTCGCGGTCTGGGACGGCGTGCTGGAGAGCATCGCCGCGCACCGCGGCCTCTGGGCCTCGCAGTTCGAGGCGATGGTGCAGGTGGAGCGGGTGCCGGAGCTGCGGGAGGCGCTCGGCGAGGTCCAGAAGAACGCGCGGCTCGGGCTGTCGGCCCTGTTCCAGGGGCTCCCCGAGGTGGCGGACACCGAGGAGGAGCTGTCCCGCGGCACCTTCTACCAGGCGCTGCTGGTGGGCCTGGCCGGGCAGTGGCTGGCCGCGCCGGACATGGCGCCCGGTGGGCGGGGCCTGCTGCGCGGGCTGGAGCTGGTCGGCGGCTCGGTGCTGAAGCGGAAGTCCGCGGACTGGCACGGCGCCAAGGACTGGCACGGCCCCGTGACCTGAGAGCGCCCGGTGCCCCGCCCGATGCCCCGCCCGGGCTCAGGCGGTGACGGCCGTCAGCAGCACCACCGAGTCGACGTGGGCCAGCAGGCCGTGCCGTTCCTGCGGGACGGCCTGCAACTGCCCCGTCGAGAGCTCCTCGCGACGCCCGGCGATGGTGAGCGAGACCCGCCCGCGCAGCACCTGGACGCTGGCGGCGGCCGGGGCGTTGTGCTCGTCGAGCGAGGTGCCCGCGGTCAGTGCGATCACCGTCTGCCGCAGCACCCCGTCGTGCAGCACCAGATGGGCGCTGCGGCCGTGCAGGCTCTCGGCCGCCATGGCCGCGTGCTCCGCGACGAGTTGTTCGAGATCGACCATCGCGCGTCCTCCTGCCGTCCGGGTGCGGTCCTGCCGCGTGGGCGCTCCTGCGGCCCAGCGTCCCGGACGCGCCGCGCGCCCGCACGCCGAGGTTCGCGGGCGCGCGCCGCGCGCGGGTGCGCTCGGCGTGCGGCGGTGGCCGACTGCCTCCATCGTGGAGGCATGGCGACCAATGAGCGTTTCTTCAGCGGCTTCCAGGTCAACCGCTCGCTGCTGGCCGGCGGCGCGGTGCTGACGGGCATCGCCGCGGTGTTCGGGACGGCGGGTGCGGTGATGGTGTGCGCGGCGCTGGCCACGGCCGGCCGCAAGTGGGTGCGGGGGCTGGACACCCCGCCGGCCGCCCTGACCCAGCGGGCCCAGCGGGCCCTGCACGAGGCCAAGGTGGCGTCGTCGGCCGGTTGGGAGGCGTGGCGCGCCGAGCACCACTCGCCCAACTGAGCACGAACCGGGCGCGAACCGGGCGCGAACCGGGCATGAACCCGGCCGGCGGCAGCCGCCCCGGCCGTCCCCGCTACAGCCCGAGCGACTTGGCGACGATGCTGCGCATGACCTCGCTCGTGCCGCCGTAGATCCGGAACACCCGGTTGTCGGTGTAGAGCCGGGCGATCGGGTACTCCAGGATGTAGCCGTAACCGCCGTGCAGCTGAAGGCACTTGTCGATCACGACGGACGCCGACTCGGTGCAGAACAGCTTCGCCGCCGCCGCGTCCGCCACCGTCAGCGCACCGTTCTGGTACAGCTCCAGCGCGCGGTCGACCATCGACTGCTGCGCCATCACCTGGGCCTCGCAGTCGGCCAGCGTGAACTTGGTGTTCTGGAACTCGGCGACCGCCTTGCCGAACACCTTGCGGTCCTTGACGTACTGCACCGCGAACCGGACGGCCGCGGCGGCGGCCGCGTACGCGCCGACCGCGATCGCCAGCCGCTCCTGCACCAGGTTGTGGGTCAGGTAGGCGAACGCCTTCCCCTCCTCGCCGAGCAGGTTCTCCACCGGTACCTTGACGTCCGAGAAGGCCAGCTCGGCGGTGTCCGAGGTGCGCAGGCCGATCTTCTGCAGCTTGCGGCCGACGCTGTAGCCGGGGGAGGCGGTGTCCACGCAGAGGATGGAGAGCCCGGCCCGGCGGTTCTCCGGGTCGTACGGCGAGGTGCGGCAGACCACCAGGACGAGGTCGGCGAGCACGCCGCCGGTGATGAAGGTCTTGGCGCCGTTGAGCACGTAGTGGGTGCCGTCCTCGGACAGCCGCGCGGTGGTGGTGATGCCGGCGAGGTCGGAGCCGGCGCCCGGCTCGGTCATCGCGATCGCGGTCATCAGGTCGCCGGAGACGAAGCCCGGCAGCCAGCGCCGCTTCTGCTCCTCGGTCGCGTACTCCAGCAGATAGGGCAGCACCAGCCCGGTGTGCACCCCGGAGGAGCCGAAGCTGACGCCCGCCCGCGCAGTCTCCTCGGCGACCACCGCCTGGTACTTGAAACCGCTCTCGCCCGCGCCGCCGTACTCCTCGGGCACCTCGATGCCGAAGATGCCGAGTTCACCGAGCTTGCGGTAGAAGTCCCGCGGCGGGTGGCCCTCGGCCTCCCAGCTCTCGTAGACGGGGACGACCTCGTTGGCGATGAAGTCCCGGATGGTCTCCCGGAAGGCCTCGTGGTCCTCGGTGAACACGGTGCGGCGCACGGCGGCGCCTCCCTTCGACGGTGCCTGACGTTCGCTGGAACCTGCGCGGCGGGCTCGGACGGCCCCGCCGATCGCCCCACAAGTTAATCCCGGGTAGCTTCGGCTGTCCAGGGTGGGGAGAACGGCGTCCGCGCCGCAATGAACGGCCTGGTGACGGGCTTCGCGGGGCCTCGAATCGCCCGGTGCCATTGTCCGGACGATTGTCCGACTTCCCCCTGGAACAGGGCTGATCGATACGTTCTTGGCGAATGCTTTACTGTTTCATTGCCAAGAGTCGACCTTTCCACCAGGCCCTCAGGAGTCCGCACCGTGACCAGCCTCGCCCTCGGCCCGTCCTGGCTCGATCCGACCCACCTGATCTCCACCTTCGGGCTGCTCGGCATCCTGGCCATCGTCTTCGCCGAGTCCGGTCTGCTGATCGGCTTCTTCCTCCCCGGCGACTCGCTGCTCTTCACCACCGGCCTGCTGGTGGCCGGCGGCACCTACCTGCACCAGCCGCTCTGGGTGGTCTGCGCGCTGATCGTGGCCGCGGCGGTGGCCGGCGACCAGGTCGGTTACCTGTTCGGGCGGAAGGTCGGCCCGAGCCTGTTCCGGCGCCCCGACTCCCGGCTGTTCAAGCAGGAGAACGTGGAGAAGGCGGCGGCCTTCTTCGACCGGCACGGGCCGAAGGCGATCGTGCTGGCCCGCTTCGTGCCGATCGTCCGTACCTTCACCCCGATCATCGCCGGGGTGAGCAGGATGAACTACCGGGTCTTCGTCCTCTTCAACGTGATCGGCGGGGTGCTGTGGGGCGCCGGCGTCACGGTGCTCGGGTACTTCCTCGGGCAGATCCCGTTCGTCCGGGACAACATCGAGGCGATCCTGGTCGGCATCGTGCTGGTCTCGGTGATCCCGGTGGCCGTCGAACTGCTCCGCGCCCGCCGCTCCGGCCGGGCCACCGAAGCCCCGGCCGCCGAAGCCCGGGGCACCGGCGTCCGCGCCACCGACGTCCGCGCCGACGCCGGAACCGAGGCCCGCACCGACCCCGCCGCGGCCCCCACGGCGGCGCCCGTCGCCGGAACCGGCGGCCCGCACCGCGCCGGGTAGGCGTCCGGGGACGCCGCCGCCCGCCGTCGCGTACATGTGCGTCCGGCAGTTCGATCAGGCAAGGTGTAGGCGGAGATCGATCGGCGGCCCGGGGGACCGGCACCGCCAGGGGCGGCAAGGAGTGGAAGTGCCGAAGCGGGGCCGACCGGGCGGCGGCAAGAGGGCCAGGGGCGGCCGGGGCGGTCGTCCGCAGCGTCAGGCCCGCCCGGCCGTCGGCACGCGGCCGGTCCACCCGTCCGAGGCGCCGCCCACCGAGGGGCTGCTCGGGCACCCCGCCCCGGTCGCCGAGCAGACCGTGGAGATCCCGCTCGCGCTGCCCGCCCCCGAGACCAAGGGCCTGCTGGCCCCGGAGCCCGAACCGGCCGCCGCCCCGACGGACACCACGGGCACCGCGTACGCCACGGGCACCGCCCTCGGCGAGGACACCGCCCCCGCCACGGCCACCGCGGAGCCGACGACGCCCGCCGGCCCGACGACGCCCGCCGGGGAGCCGCTCGCCCCGGTGTACCGCCGCCGCTCGGTGGCCGAGGACACCCTCACCCCCGAGGAGTGGCGGGCCGCCGGCTACACCCCGCCGGCCGGCATCCCGCTGGGCGCCCTCAGCCAGGGCGCCCCCGGCGAGGCGCCCTGGCCGGACCGGATGCGCACCCTGCTGCGCACCCCGATGTCCGAGCGCCCCGCTTTCGAGCGCTCCGCGCGCGAACTGCACCCCGCGACCGCCTCCGCCGCGGCCCGCAACGTCCCGCGCATCCTCGACCTGACCCTGCGCATCGGCGAACTGCTGCTGGCCAGCGGCGAGGCCGCCGAGGATGTCGAGGCGGCCATGCTCGGCATCGCGCACGCCTACCGGCTGGACCGCTGCGAACCGCAGGTCACCTTCACCCTGATCGGCATCTCGCACCAGCCCTCGCTGGTCGAGCCGCCGATCACCGCCGACCGCGTGGTGCGCCGCCGGACCTCCGACTACACCCGGCTGAACGCGGTGTACGAACTGGTCGCGGACATCACCGCGGAGCAGGTGAGCGTCAACGACGCCTACCGCCGGCTCGCTGCGATCCGCCGCAACCGGCACCCCTACGCGGCCTGGCTGCTCGCGCTGAACACCGGTCTGCTGGCCGGCGCGGCCACCTTCCTGGTCGGCGGGAAGATCGACGACAAGGCCTGGCTGGTCTTCCTCAGCGCCTTCGTGGCCGCCGTGCTCGGCGACCGGCTGGCCTCGCTGATCGCCCGTCGCGGGCTGCCGGAGTTCTACCAGTTCGTGCTGGCCGCGATGCCGGCCGCCGCCTCCGGCATCGTGCTCTCCTTCAACGAGCTGGGCCTGCGCGGCTCCGTGGTGATCACCGGCGGGCTGTTCGCGCTGCTGCCCGGGCGCGCGCTGGTCGCCGCGGTGCAGGACGGTCTGACCGGCTTCTACATCACCGCCGCGGCCCGCCTGCTGGAGGTGATCTACCTGGTGGCGGGCATCGTCATCGGCGTGATGCTGATCCTCTACCTGGGCGTCGGCTTCGAGGCGAAGCTGCGGCCGGACGAGTCGCTGGTCGGGAACAACTACCCGCCGGTCCAGATGGTCGCCGCGATGGTGCTGACGCTCGCCTTCGCGATGCTGCTGCAGACCGACCGCCGCTCGCTCGCGCTGGTCACCCTGAACAGCGGCATCGGCTGGGCCAGCTACGGCGTGCTGGCCTACAACGCCGGGGTCTCGCCGATCGTCGCGACCGGGGTGGCGGCCGGCCTGGTCGGCCTCTTCGGCCAGCTGATGGCGCGCTACCGCAACGGGTCCGCGCTGCCGTACGTCACCGCGGCGATCGGGCCGCTGATGCCCGGTTCGGCGCTCTACCTCGGCATGCTCTCGTTCGCCCAGGGGCACCCCAGCGGGGGGCTGGTCCAGATCACCCGGGCCGCCGCGATCGCGATGGCGCTGGCCATCGGCGTGAACCTGGGCGGTGAGATCGCCCGGCTCTTCATGAAGCTCCCGGTCGGGGGCGAGCGTCCCTCGCTCGCCCCGGTGATCCCCCGCCGGGCCGCCAAGCGCACCCGCGGCTTCTGACGCCGGGCGTTGGCCCCCGGGCCATGTCGCGGCAGGTCGCACGCAGCACCAGGAACGAAGGTAAGAGCCATGACCACACTGCTGGACGGCTATCGCGAGCACATCGTCGCCACGCACAAGCAACCGCTGTTCCTGCTGCTGGTCGGGTTCACCACCTCCTTCGTCTTCATCCGGTTCAGCGTGCGGATGATCAGGGCCCAGGTGCGCTGGTGGCCCGGCAACGTGACGCCCGGCGGGCTGCACATCCACCACATGGTGTTCGGCCTGGGGTTCCTGCTGGCCGGTGGCATCGGGGTGTTCGCGACCTACGGCGGGCACCCGTGGATCGACGTCTTCGGGCTGCTCTTCGGCATCGGCTGCGGCCTGGTGCTGGACGAGTTCGCGCTGATCCTGCACCTGGACGACGTCTACTGGAGCGAGCAGGGGCGCAAGTCGGTGGACGCGGTGATCTTCGGCATCCTCTTCACCGGCCTGCTGCTCGTCGGGTACGTCCCGCTCGGCGCCGAGCCCACCGGGGAGACCAGGTGGGGGCTGGTCACGGTGATCTCGGTGAACGCGCTGGCGATGGTCGTCACCCTGCTCAAGGGCAAGGTGTGGACCGGGCTGCTGGGCATCATGGTGCCCGGCCTCTCCTGGGTCGGCGCCGTCCGGCTGGCCCGCCCGAGCAGCCCCTGGGCGCGCTGGCGGTACGCCGCGAGTCCGCGCCTGCGGGCCCGGGCGCTCCGGCGCGAGCGCCTGCTGCACCGGCGTGCGGACCAGGCCCGCACCTGGCTCTTCGACCTGATCGCCGGGGCGCCCGACAAGGTGCCGGCCCACCACCCGGCGGCCCACCGGGTGGCCGAGCAGATGGCCGCCCGGGCCACCGCGCACCTGGACGCGCACGCCGCCCGGGCGCTGGCCCGGCGGTCCGCCCGGCTGGCCGACCGCCGTTCGGCGGCGGGCACCGCGGAGCACCCGTCGGGGAGCCGCCGCAGCGCCGGGGCCGGTGCGCCCGGCGACGGCGGGCCGACCGCCCGGGCGGGGCGGCACGGCCGGTCCCAGCAGCGACGGCGGGCGGTCCGGGCCGGCCGCAGCCGGACGTACGCGGTCGGCCCGGCCGGCCAGGTGACCCGGCCGGGCCGGCACCGCTGGCTGCGGACGCGGACCCGCAGGATGAGCCGGTAGCGGGTGCGCCTGGGCGCGCGGTAGCCCGGCTGGAGGCGGCTGCGGTCTGATCATCTGATGGTCACTCGGTTGGTGGCGCGGGCTTGAGGCATGAAAGCGCCTCGGCTTGAGAACATGGCGTCCAGTGACCGCCTTGTCACGGAATGGGATGGTTCATCGGCCCGTCGGCCCACGTGTGCGTGGCCGCTCCAGTCCCTCGTGGCCGTTCGAAGGGATGAATCGTGGCGCGCAGGCTCCTGCCGACCCTCCTGTTGTCCCTCGTCCTCTCCCTCGCCGCCCTGCTCGGACTGCTCCCCGCCGCGGTGTCCGTCACGGCGGCACCGGCCCCGTCCGCTCCGGCCGACGTGCCGCCCGGCGCGCCGCCCGTCACCGTGCCGCCCGTCACCGTGCCGCCGGTCACCGTGCCGCCCGGGGCCGGGGACCAGGCCTACCCGTCCGCCGAGGAGATCGACCGCGCCCGGGCCGAGGCCGATCGCCGGGCCGGCGGCGTCACCGCCATCGAGGCCGCGCTCACCGCCGCCAGGACCGAAGCCGACCAGGCGGCCCGGACCGCCGAACAGGCCGTCGAGGCCTACAACGGCGCCCAACTCGCCCTCACCCGGGCCCGCACCGAGGAGTCCGCCGCGGCCGTCCGGGCCGCAGCCGCCGAGGCCGAGCGGTCCGACGCGGCCGAGGAGGCCGCCGCCCTGGCCGCCGAAACGTACCGGCAGGGCACCGGCGCCGAACTCTCCGCGATCAACGCCCTGCTCGGCGCGCGCGGTCCGCGCGAGGCCGGGGACCGGGCGGCCGTGGTCGGGATCGCCAGCCGCCGCACCCGGCAGATCCTCGACGCGGCGGTCTCCACGGCGGCCGCCGCCGCCCGGGCCGCCGCCGCCGCGCGCACCGCGACCGGGGCCGCCGAACGTGCCGCCGCCGCGGTCGGCGCCGCCCGGCAGCGCGCCGAGGCACGGCTGGCGGACCAGCAGAACCAGGTCACGGCCGCCGGACTGCGGCGCGAGCAGCTGCTCACCGAACTGGCCGCCGCCCGGAACACCACCGTCGAGCTGGAGCGGCAGCGGCGCGAGGCGCTGGAGGCGATCGCCGCCCGGGAGGCCGAGGCCGCCGCCCGCGCCGCCGCCGAGAAAGCGGCGGCCGAACGCGAGGCGGCGGAGCAGGCCGCCCGCGAGGCCGAGGCCAGGGCCGCCGCCGAAGCTGCCAAAGCCACCGAACGGGACGCGGCTGCCGCCGAGGCCGCGCGGACCGCCCCGCCCACCGGCTCCGCCGCACCCCCGCCGCCGGAGCGCCCCTGGTCGGCCGAGGGCGCGGCCGAGGCCATCGCCTTCGCCCGCACCAAGATCGGCCTGCCCTACGTCTGGGGCGGCGAGGGCCCGGGCGGCTACGACTGCTCCGGGCTGACCATGATGGCGTGGCGCCAGGGAGGCAAGCGGCTCAACCACTTCGCCGCCGACCAGTACGCCCAGTCCACCCCGGTCACCTACCGCCAGCTCCGCCCCGGCGACCTGGTCTTCTGGAGCGCCACCGGCCGCGCCGCCGACATCCACCACGTCGGCCTCTACATCGGCGACGACCAGATGATCGAGGCCCCCCGGGCCGGCCGGCCGGTCAAGCAGGCCAGCCTCTGGATCATGGGCACCCCGGACTTCTACGCCCGCCCCTGACCCCCGGCCGGGCGCCCGCTCACTCCGTCACCGGCAAGCACTCGGCGAGCAGGTCGAGGATGTCGCGCCAGGCCCGCTCCGCGTGCCGGGGGTGGTGGCCGACACCGGGGAGCACGGTGTGGTCGACCGGCGGGTGGTGGAACGCGTGCAGCGCCCCGCCGTAGACCACGAGGCGCCAGTCGACACCCGCGGCCTGCATCTCGGCGGTGAACGCCTCCCGCTGCGCGGGCGGCATGATCGGGTCCTCCGACCCGACCCCGGCCCACACCGGGCAGCGGATGCGCGCCGCCTCGCCCGGCCGGCCCGTGATCAGGGCGTTGACCGTTCCGATCGCCCGCAGGTCGACCCCGGCGCGGCCGAGTTCCAGGGCGATGGCGCCCCCGGTGCCGTAACCGACGGCGGCGATCCGCTCCGGGTCGGTGCGCGGTTCGGCGCGCAGCACGTCGAGCGCCGCGTGGCCGATGTCCCGCATCCGCTCGGGGTCGGCGAGCAGCGGCATCGCGCGCGCCAGCATCTCCTGGGGGTCGGTGAACCAGCGCCCGCCGTGGAGGTCGAAGGCCAGTGCCACGTAGCCCAGTTCGGCGAGGGCGTCGGCCCGGTGGCGGTAGACGTCGTTCAGGCCGGGCCCCTCGGGGCCGAGCAGGACCGCCGGGCGGCGGCCGGTTCCGGAGGGGAGCGCGAGGTGTCCGATCATTGTCAGTCCGTCGGCCGGGTAACTGACCGTGTGGGTGGTGATCGTCGTCATAGGCCGGACTCTAGGACGGCCGGCGCCCGTCCGGGCCGGTCTTCGCCGAGGGCGGACGGAACGAGTGGGGCCCGTGCTCCGCACCCGGAATAATTGGGATGCCTTCGCCGAAATCCCGCCGTACGGTGAGCGAATGGGCAACGAGGCGAACGACGGCCCCCGCGATCCGGGCAGTGGCCGTCTGAAGGAACAGCGTTCGAAGGAGCAGGGCGACATCGTCGACGGGATCGAGGTCCGGGCGGTCGGCGAGGACGAGGTCGAGGCGTGGGACCGGGCGCTGGCCGTCGGCTTCCTGCGGCCGCACGTCGGCCGGGCGACGGAGTTCCGCCGCCGGCAGTGGAAGCCGGACCGGATGCTCGGGGCGTTCGACGACGGCCGGATCGTCGCCACCTTCCGCAGCTTCGACGCCGAACTGACCGTGCCCGGCGGCGCCGTGGTGAAGGCCGACGCGATCACCGCCGTCACCGTGACCGCCACCCACCGGCGGCGCGGCCTGCTGCGCCGGATGATGACCGGGGACCTCGCCGCGGCCCGGGAGCGCGGCGCCGCCGTCGCGATCCTGATCGCCGCCGAGTACAACATCTACGGCCGGTACGGCTTCGGCCCCGCCACCCGCGGCCACGGCTGGAACATCGACCTGCTCCGCGCCGGCGGCCTGCGGGCCGGCCTGCCCACCGTGCCCGGCGGGCGGATCGACCTGGTCGACATGGCGGAGCTGCGCAAGATCGGCCCCGAGCTGTTCGACCGCTGGCGGGTCACCCAGCCCGGTGTGATCGACCGCGACGAGCTGACCTGGCAGCGCCACACCGGTGAGATCGAGGTGCCCGGCTTCGACTGGAAGGAGCCCTTCGCCGTCGTCCACCGGGACGCCGAGGGAACCGCCACCGGCCTGGCCGTCTACAAGATCGACGACACCTGGGACGGCTCCTACCCGAACTGCACGCTCACCGTCCTGGACCTCTTCGCGCTGGACCGGCCGACGGCCCACGCGCTGTGGAGCTACCTCTTCTCGGTCGACTGGGTGCGCAAGGTCTCGGTGGAGAACGTCGGACCGGACGACCCGCTGCCGATGCTGCTGAACGAGCCGCGCGCCGCCACCCCGCACGTCGACAACGCCGACTTCATGTGGCTGCGGGTGCTGGACGTCGAGGCCGCCTTCAGCGCCCGGACGTACGGCGCGCCCGGCCGCGTGGTGCTGGAGGTCGAGGACCGGGAGGGCTACGCCGCCGGCCGCTGGGCGATCGAGGTCGCCGCGGACGGCACCGGCCGCTGCACCCGGACGACCGACGAGGCCGACCTGGCGCTGGACGCCTCGGCGCTCGGCACGCTCTACCTGGCCGGCGAGACGCTGCCCCGGATCGCGCTGGCCGGCCTGGTCACCGAGCTGCGCCCGGGCGCGGTGGCCGCCGCGGACCTGCTGCTGCGCAGGCCACTGCTGGCCTGGAACATCGACGGATTCTGATCGGTCGTCACCCCCGGTCCGCACGGCCGGGGGCGTCCGCCGTGCGGTGGCCGTTCCGCGGCTACTTCACCGCGGTCTTCCCGATGGTGGGCAGGATGAAGTCCTGGATGAGGCCCTTGGCGTCACGGACGATCGGCCGGAACACCCGGTAGCGCGAAAGGTTGATCACCCGGGCCGCCATGGGCACCGACCGCCGGACGAACTCCCGGGTGCGCTCGGTGTCCGGGGTCCGGTCAAAGACCCAGTAGAGCACCACGATCATCAGGTACAGCCACAGCACGTCGGGCAGCAGGTCGACCAGTTCGGCGTCCAGCTTCGGTGCCAGCTCGGAGCCCTGCAGCACCTCGCGGAACAGCTCGACGGCCGTCGCCCGGGCCGGGTGGGACTCGTTGGAGAACGGGCTCAGCGAGCTGTTCGGGTCGGCGGCGGTGCGGAAGAACTGGGCGGAGAACTCGTGGTACGGGGCGGCCGTGTCGAGCCAGGAGGCGAGGGCGATCTCCAGGCGCTCGCTGAAGTCCCGGGTGTGCGCCATGCGGTTCCTGGCGTCCGCCGCGTGCTCGTACGTCATGCGGTCGTAGAACCCCTGGATCAGGAATTCCTTGGCCGAGAAGTAGTAGTAGGCGTTGCCGACCGAGACGCCCGCCTCGGTGGCGATGGCGCGCATGGTGGTCTTCTCGTAGCCGCGCTCCTGGAAGAGCCGCATCGCGGTCTCCAGGATCAGGGCCCGGGTCTGCTCGCTCTTGTCGGTCTTCGGCTGCGCGCGGCTGCCGCGGGACTCCGCGGGGGATCCGGCGCCCCCGTCCACGCCGTTGGTGCCGTTCGCCGTGTTCGTGCCGTTCGTCGCTGCCAGGTCGTCCACGGCCCCGAGCCTAGCCCGATCGGATCAGTCCCAGGCGGTGTCGGCGTTCGCGGCACCGGACGCCCCCTCCGCGTCCGGTGACGACGCCTCCCCACCACATTTTTCGAACGTGTTCAAAGGCATGCCCTGACTCTAGGTCATCGCTTGAACGCGTTCAAGCGCGAATGAGAGGCTTGTCGAATGAGCACCGTGATCCGTCCGGGCGGTACCCGGGACGCCGAGACCGTCGCCGAACTGCACGCCGCCAGCTGGCGCACCGCGTACGCCGGCATCGTCCCCACCGAAGCGCTCGGCGACGGACTGGCCGCCGAGCGGCGCGAGATCTGGGAACTGCGGCTGGCCGCCGACTACGGCGGCCCGGAGAACACCCCCGAACTGCTGATCGCCGAACGGGACGGTGACGTCGTCGGGTTCGCCTACCTCGTCCCGCACTGGGACGGCCGGGTGCTGCTCGACAACCTGCACGTCCGCCCCGGGCTGACCGGCGGCGGCATCGGCCGGGAGCTGCTGGCCGCCGCCCGGGCCCACATGGCCGACCGCCACCCCGGGACGGACCTCTACCTGGAGGTGCTGCAGGCCAACACCCGCGCGATCGCCTTCTACGAGCGCGAGGGCGCCCACCGCACCGCCGCGCGCGAGGGCGTCTTCCCCGGCGGCCACACGCTGCCCGAGTACGAGTACACCTGGCCGGCCTCCGAACTCGCCCGTCAGTCGTGGTCGTAGACCGTCACCGGAACCCCCCGGCCGGTCAGCCGGGCGGTCACCAGGGGCTCCACCGACTCCCAGCGCCCGCCCGCCAGCCCGCACCCGATCCGCGGCATGTGCACGGACGCCCCCAGGTCGAGCGCGTGCCCGGCCAGCGTCGCCAGTGCGGTGTCGATCGCCTCGTACCGCACCGGCGGCCCGGAGGAGCGGCCGGTGCGGATGCCGCGCTGGCCGACCATGTTGGCCACCCAGAGGTACCTGTCGACCCGCACCAACTGCACGGCGCCGAGCCCGAAGTCGTTCCCCGCCCGCTCGCGGTGCCAGCGCCGGTACGCCTCCTCCGGCTCCGGCCAGCGTCGGGAGACGGCCAGCACGAACCCCTTCCCCCAGCCCCCGACGTCGTTGCAGACATGCGCGATCACCTTCACCCCCTTGCCCAGGGGTGCCGTGGCATCGCCACGGACGTAGCCGATGGTGCTCGCTGTCGTCATGGCCCGAAGGTTAGTGCGAGGCACCGACAACGCCTTGGGGAGCTTCCGCCGGCACGGCCAGCAGGCGGTGGCCGGCGAGGCCGATCAGCAGGGCGAGCGCCGCCGCCCCCGCCGGGATCCAGTAGCCCGCGCCGGGTCCCGCGTGCTCGGCGACCGTGCCCGCCAGCGCCGAGCCGGCCGAGATGCCGACCACGATGCCGGACACCGCGATCGCCATGCCCTCGTTCAACTGCCGCTGCGGCAGCAGCTCCTGGAGCAGCATCATGCCGGTGACCATGGTCGGCGCGGTCCCCGTCCCGGCCGCGAACAGCGCCACTCCGAGCAGGACGAGTCCCACGCCGCCCAGTCCGGCCGCCAGCGGCAGCAGCAGCAGTCCCGCCATCGCCGCGAGGCCCCGCAGGAAGCGGACGCCCGCCGGCCCGTTCGGCCGCAGCGTGCCGAACACCAGCCCGGCCACGCAGGACCCGGCCGCCACCAGGGCCAGCAGACCGCCCGCGACCGGCCGGTGCCCCAGCGCGTCGGCGTAGGCGACGGTGGTCAGGTCGAGCGCGCCGAAGATCATGCCGGTGCTGAGGAAGGTCACCGTGAGCACCCGCAGCCCCGGTACCCGCAGCGGGGAGCCGTGCCGTCCGGCGGCCGGGTGTCCGGCGGTCGGCGGTTCGGTGCGGCGCTGGGCCGCGAAGAGCAGCCCGCCGACCGCGCCGAGCCCGCCGGCGGTGAGCAGTCCGGCCTCCGGCGCGATCGTGGTGCACAGCACCATGCCGAGCACCGGGCCGGCCATGAAGCAGAGTTCGTCCAGCGCCTGCTCGAAGGAGTTGGCGAGGTGCCGCTCGTCCGGCTCGTCCCGGAGCAGGTGCGCCCAGCGGGCCCGGGCCATGCCGCCGAGGTTCGGTGCCGCCGCGCCGGCCGCCCAGCAGACGTACAGCGTCCAGTCGGGAGCCCCGGTGCGGACGCAGAGCAGCAGTCCGGAGAGCGGCACCACGCAGTAGAGCACCGCGGGGACGGTGACCCGCGCCTGCCCGAACCGGTCGACCAGCCGGCCGATCACCGGCATGCCGATCGCCCCGGTGACCAGGCCGGTCGCCGCGACGGTGCCCGCCAGCGCGTACGAGCCGCGCCGTTCGGCGATCAGCACCACCAGCGAGACCCCGGTCATCGACATCGACAGCCGGCCGAGCAGCCCGGCCAGGGTGAAGGCGGTGGTGCCGGGCCGGGCGAACAGGCGTCGGTACGGGGAGAACATGGGACTCCGCGGGGAGAGGGGGAGGGGACGGCCCCTCAGCCTCGGGCCGCCGGCCGTGCGTGGTCCAACACCTGTTCTGCCGCACTGACAACAGCGTGGTGTCAATGTGGCCGGAAAAAATCGGCCCGCCCGCCCCCGGGGACGTTGTTAGCCTGCCGCCATGCCCCGTGACCTGCACCCCCGCCTGCTCCGCGGTTTCGTCGCGACCGCGGAGACGCTGCACTTCGGGCGGGCCGCCGAGCGTCTGCACGTGGCCCAGCAGGCGCTCAGCCGGGATGTCCGGACGCTGGAACGGCTGCTCGGCGACGCGCTGTTCACCCGCACCACGCGCAATGTCGAACTCACCGCGGCCGGGCGCGGGTTGCTGCCCAAGGCGCGCCGGCTGCTGGCGCTGCACGACGAGATCCTGGCCGGCGCCGCGCACCGTTCGCTGCTGCTGGACCTCAACAGCGACGTCACCGGACCGGACCTCACCGGCTACCGGCTGCTCCACCGGGCCCGCGCCGCTTGGCCGGAGGGCGAGCTCCTGGCCCGCTTCCACGGTGGGCTGGCGGCCGCCGCCGGTGAACTGCTCGCCCACCGGCTGGACGTCTCGTTCGGCCGCTTCGCCGGCCTGGCCTCCGGGGTGCGCGCCCAACTCGCCCAGCGGCCCATCCGGTTCGAGCGGATTTCGGTGATGATGGCGGCCGGCCATCCGCTCGCCGGGCGGCCGGTGCTACGGCCGGCCGACCTGGCCGGCCATCCGGTGGACGTCTGCGCGGGCAATCCGGCCACCACCGAGTGGACCGACCTCGGCCTGCGGCTGCTGCGCGAGCACGGCCTGACGCCCGCGCCGCCGCGCGTCCCGCCGGTCGGGGTGGACGAGACGGCCCGCTACCTCGCCCGGCACGGCGATCCGATGCTGACCACCGCCGGCGGTCCGGTGCTGCCGGGTGCGGTGAACGTGCCGCTGGCCGAGCCGGTGCCGCTCAGCCTGGTGAGTCTGGTGCACCGCCCGGACCTGCGGCATCCCGGGCTGACCGCGCTGCTCTCCGCGGCCGTCGAACTCGGTGCTCGGGAGGGGTGGTTGCGGCGCCCGGCGGACAGCTGGCTCCCGGCGGCGGACGCCGCGCTGCTGGCGCCCTGAGCGGTCCGCCGCCCGGGCGGCGTGCTCCCCGGCGCAGGCGGAGGCCAGGCGGAGGCGGTGCGCGGAGAAGACGGTGTGCGAAATTGCGCCGGATCAGGAATCACCCGGCGTCGGACGGTTGTTCGAGCCGAAGACGATCCCACCCCTGCCGCTCGGGGGTCGGCAGGGGTGGGGTCGGCTGCGGACGCGCAGTCGCAGGGGGGCGTCGAGACGGCGCGCCCGCGGTCGGGGGAGGGCCCCACAGGGCCCGGGGCCGCGGTCGGCCGGGTCAGGCCGCCTTCACTGCGGAGATGTCGAAGGTGAGCTTCACCTTCTCGCCGATCAGCACACCGCCGGTCTCCAGGGCCGCGTTGTAGGTGAGGCCCCACTCGGTGCGGTCCAGGACGGCCTTGCCCTCGAAGCCGACCCGGTCCGCGCCGTAGGCGTCGACGGCGTGGCCGGTGAAGTCGAGGTCCAGGACGATCGGACGGGTGATGTCCTTGATGGTCAGCTCGCCGGTCATCCGGTAGGAGTCGTCGCGCAGGCGCTCGGCGGAGGTGCTGCGGAAGCTCATCTCGGGGAAGGTCTCGGCGGCGAAGAAGTCGCTGGTGCGCAGGTGCTCGTCGCGCTGGGCCTGGTTGGTGTCGATGCTGCCGACCTTGATGACCAGCACGGCGCTGGAGTTGGTCGGCGTGGTGCCGTCGAGGTGCAGCTTGCCGTCGTACTCGGTGAAGCGGCCCTTGACGTTGGTGACCATCGCGTGGCGGACGGAGAAGCCGATCTCGCTGTGGGTGGCGTCGATGGTCCAGTCGCCCGAGAGGTGGCCGAGGTCCGGGCCCTCGGTGACGGCGACGGCAGTGGTGGTCGCGGCGGCGGTGTTCTTGGTGCGGTTGAAAAGGCCCATGGCTCCTCCTCGGGTTCGAAGCCATTTGTTTAGGCTTCAACTTGTTGGCTCCACTGTAGCCCCACTTCGTTCAAAGTTCAACCATGCTGGTCGGGGGCCCGCCGGTAGGGTCGGAGCCGGTCGGCCGTCCGGCTTGACCCTCGACCCGGTCGAGGCCCCAGAGTCCTCGGCATGGAGAGCGACCTGCGCAGCATCGGAGAGCTGGCCCGCGACAGCGGTCTGAGCGTGAGCGCCCTGCGCTTCTACGACGGCGCCGACGTACTGGCCCCCGCCCGTGTCGACCCGCGCACCGGCTACCGCTGGTACGCGCCCGAGCAACTCGCCGACGCCCGGCTGCTCGCCCGGCTGCGCCGGGTGGGCCTGCCGCTGGCCGACATCCGGGCGGTGCTCGGCGCGGCCCCCGGCGACGACGCCGCCCGGAGGGTGCTCGACGCGCACCTGCGCCGACTGGAGCACGGCCTCGCCGACGCGCGCCGGGAGCTCTCCTTGATCCGTCGACTGATCGACCAGAGGGAGAACCCGATGACCGCCACCCCCGTCGAGTACCGCTGCACCGTCCCCGCCCGCGCGCTGGCCGAGGCCCTGGACGCGGTCCGCTTCGCCGTCGGCAGCGACCCCGAGCTGCCGGTCCTGTCCGGCGTGCTGTTCGACCTGGACGGCGGTCTGCTGCGGCTGGTCGCCACCGACCGCTACCGGATGGCCCTCGCCGAGGTCCCGGTCGAGGCCCCGGCGGCGGACGCCTCCGCCGCCGCGATCGTGCCGACCGCCCTGGCCGACGCCCTCCGCGCGCTGCTCGGCTCCGGTGCCGGGACGGCGGAGCTGGTGCTGGACGGTACGGCGGTGGGCGTCGCGGTGGACGGCCACCGGATCGAGGGCGTCGCGCTCGGCCACGACTACCCCGACTACCGCGCGCTGATCCGGCTGGACCCCGTCCGCCGGGTCGGCCTGCCCGCCGCCGACCTGCGCGAGGCGGTCGCGTCCGCCCCGACCCGCACCCTCCCGTCCGGCCCGGACGGTGCCGCCTGCGAGGTCGCCGTGCTGGCCGTCGACGAGGCCGGCCGTCTCACCGTCGCGGCGCCCGCTGCCGACGCGTCCGACCAGGACGCCCTGCGGGTGGCGGTCAACCGGGACTTCCTGCTGGAGGCGCTCCCGGCCGGCGCCCCGGGGCAGCTCGTCCTCGAACTCGGCGGGCCCATCGCCCCGCTCGCCATCCGCACCCCCGAGCACCCGGGCACCTTCTCGGTGCTCATGCCGGTCCGCCTCCCGGTCTGACCGGACCCGACACCGGCGCGCTCCCGAGGTGTTTGCTGGTGCTAGCGGTGCGCTTGCAAAAGCAAGCAGTGTGGGGCAGGGTGATCCCATGGCCTCCCTGAACGTCGGCTCGCTGGGCGAGTACATCCGCGAACAGCGGCGCAACGCGCAGTACTCGCTGCGGCAGTTGGCGGAGGCCGCCGGCGTGTCCAACCCCTACCTCAGCCAGATCGAGCGAGGGTTGCGCAAGCCGAGCGCGGAGATCCTGCAGCAGATCGCCAAGGCGCTGCGGATCTCGGCGGAGACGCTCTACGTCCAGGCCGGGATCCTGGAGGAACGGCGTGGTGAGGGCCTGGAACTGCGGGCCTCGATCCTCGCCGATCCGCTGATCAACGAGCAGCAGAAGCAGGCGCTGCTCGCGGTCTACGACGCCTTCCTCAAGGAGAACGCCGCCGGGCGACCGCCCGGTGCGGACGAGGGTGCGGGCGGGAGCGCGGACGAGCACGAGGGCAAGGCACCCTAGACACCACGGGAGGACCGGCCGTGCCGATCACGGACGACATCAAGAAGACCCTGACCGACCCCACCCCGCTGTACGCGCTCGCCGGCGCCGGGGACCTCGCCTACGAGAAGCTGCGGGAGGTGCCCGGCAAGGTCGAGGCGCTCGCGGCCGACCGCAAGGGCACCCAGGAGAAGGCCACCGCCCGGCTGGCCGAGGCCCAGGCCCGGCTGGTCGAGGCGCAGTCCAAGGTCACCGGCACCGTCACCGCGCTGCCGGCCGACCTGAGGACGCTGCAGGAGAAGGCGCAGACCTTCGCGCTCCAGCAGGTCGGCCGCGCCGTCGAGCTGGCGGTGAAGGCCAAGGAGACCTACGACGGGCTGGCCGAGCGCGGCAAGGTCGCGGTCGACCGCGGGCGCGGCGCCGAGGCCGGTGCGGACGAGGCGGTCGCCGAGCGGGTCGACGCCGAGGAGGCCGGGGGCGAACTCGTCGAGGGCGAGCTGGTCGAGGAGGCGGTGGCCGAGGACGAGGCGCCCGCCGCGGCCCCGAAGCGCGGCCGGTCCCGCAAGAGCGCGGAGTAGCACCGCGCGGTACCGGGGCGCATCGGGCGCCACCGGGCCGTTGACCCCTTGGCGGACGCCCCGCCGTGCCAGGATGGACGGACGGGGTGCCGCAGCGAGACGAGGAGGCCGTGATGGGCGGAGTGGCCCAGATTCTGTTCCTGGACTACCTGAATCCGTTCTGGTGGCTGGCCGTCGCCATCCTGGGCTACAAGCTGTTCGCGCTGATCGACGCCGCCACCCGCCCGGAGGACGCCTACCGGGCGGCCGACAAGAAGACCAAGGGTTTCTGGCTCGCGCTCCTGGGCATCGCGTTCGGGCTGGACCTGCTGTTCGGCGCGAACTTCATGACCAGCTTCCTCACCCTGGGCGGCCTGGTCGCGGCGATCGTCTACGTGGTCGACGTCCGCCCGGCGATCCGGGCGCTCACCCAACGGGGCGGCGGCCGGGGCGACCAGCGCAACATGGGGCCGTACGGGCCCTGGTGACGGCGGGAGCACCGAGCCCCGGCGTCCGGCGGACCACCCGCGCGGACGCCGGGGCTCGGCGTTTCCCGGTGTCACCGGCGTTTCCGGTGCCTCGGAGGAGCTATCCCAGGAGCAGCGGCGCCGGGTTGCGCTCCAGCAGCAGCACCGCGACATCGTCCGTCAGCGCGCCGCCGTTCAGCTCCTCGACCTCGGCGATCGCGCTGTCGACCAGCCGGCCCCGGGTGAGCCCGGCGGCCTGGTGGTCGCCGATGAGGTCGGCCAGGCCGTCCTGGCCGAGGCGGCGGGAGCCGGCGCCGATCCGTCCCTCGATCAGTCCGTCGGTGTAGAGCAGCAGCCGCCAGCCGGGGGGCAGCTCGAACCGGTGGGCCGGCCAGACGGCCTGGCAGTCGTCGCAGGGGAGCAGGCCGAGCGCGGGACCGGCGTGGTCGGCGGGCAGGCCGACCGGGGCGTGGTCCTCGCCGAGCAGCAGCGGCGGCGGGTGGCCGGCGAGGTGCAGCCGGGCCCGTTCGGCGGTCGCCGGGGCGGTGGCGTCGCCCGGTTCGATGCTCACCATGCAGAGCGTGGCGAAGATCTCGTCGCTGCGCCGCTCGTGCTCCAGCACGTGCTGCAGGGTGGTGAGCAGGGCCTCGCCGGTGAGGCCGGCGAAGACCAGGGTCCGCCACGCTATCCGCAGCGCCACGCCGAGCGCGGCCTCGTCGGGGCCGTGGCCGCAGACGTCGCCGATCACCACGTGGACGGTGCCGTCCTCGGTGCGCACCGCGTCGTAGAAGTCGCCGCCGAGCAGGGCGCGGCGGCGGCCGGGGCGGTAGCGGCGGGTGAAGGAGAGGTTGGCTCCGTCGAGCAGCGGGGTGGGCAGCAGGTGGCGCTGCAGTCGGGCGTTCTCCTGGCCGCGCAGTTCGGCCTCGACGAGCCGGCGCTGCGACTCGTCGGCGCGCTTGCGTTCGACCGCGTAGCGCAGGGCGCGGGCCAGCAGCGGGCCGTCCGTCTCGTCCTTGACCAGGAAGTCCTGGGCGCCGGCGGCCACGGCGGCCGCGCCGAGTTCGGCGCCGGCGGCGTCGGTGAGGACGACGACGGCGGTGTGCGGGGCCCGGCGGAGCAGTTCGTGCAGGCCCTCCAGACCGTCCGAGGGGTCCGAGGGGTGCGGCAGGTCGGCGGAGGCGGCGAGGTCGAGCAGGACGCAGCTGAAGTCGCCGCGGGTGAACTCGGGGCCGCGCGGGCGGCCGCGCCGGGATCCGGAGGCGGTGGGGGTGAGCAGCGCGAAGGCCTGGTCGAGTCCGCGGGTCCAGTGGATCTCGATCGGGGCGCCGCTGTCGGCCACCGCGGCCCTGAGCAGATGGGCGTCGGTGGCGTCGTCCTCGATCACCAGCAGCTTGAGCGGGGCGGTGGCGGTGGTGGCGGCGCTGGGGGCGGAGCCGGACGGGCCCGCGGGGGCGGTGTCCGACCGCGGGTGGGGTATCGGCGCGGTGGCCGGGCCGGCCGGCGGTCGGCCCGGTGCGGGGGAGCCGTCGGGGCCGGACCGTTCGCGGGCACGCCCGGAGCGGGCGCCGCGCTGGGCGCCCGGCGGGTCCGCGGCACCAGGTGCCCGCCCGTCTCCCGTTGCGGGCATCGGCTGATCCTCCCTTTCCCCGCATGCGTAACGGCCGGCGTCCGTCCGCAGTGCCCGCTCGGCAGCTCGCGGCGGGGAACTTCTGGCGACCATAACGTGATCTCCGGGGATTTCTCTGACCGACCGGCACCGTCGGGGCTGTCGCCATGCCGGTGGCGGTGTGTTGGATGGCTGGCGGGACAGGAACAGGGGACCGTTCCGGCGGGTGCCGGGGCGGGCGACGAGAGGGGTTGCATGATGATGACGCGGATCACCCTGGTCGAGGGTGACATCACGGCTCAGCAGGTGGACGTCGTCGTGAACGCGGCCAATTCCTCCCTGCTGGGCGGTGGTGGTGTGGACGGGGCGATCCACCGCCGGGGCGGGGCGCGGATCCTGGAGGAGTGTCGCGGGCTGCGGGCCTCGCGGTACGGGCGGGGACTGCCCACCGGGCAGGCGGTGGCGACCACGGCCGGCGACCTGCCGGCCCGCTGGGTGGTGCACACCGTGGGGCCGGTCTACCTGGCGGACGAGTACGAGGAGCGGGCGGAGCTGCTGGCCTCCTGCTACCGCGCGTCGCTCCGGGTGGCGGCGGAGCTGGACGCGCGCACGGTGGCCTTCCCGGCCGTGTCGGCCGGGATCTTCGGGTGGCCGCCGGCGGATGCGGCCAGGATCGCGCTCGGCACCGTCGCGGCGGTGACGGCGGAGCCGGGCAGCGGACCCGAGGAGGTGCGGTTCGTCTTGTTCGGATCGGAGATGTACGAGGTGTTCGCGGGCGTGCGGTCGGAGCTGGGGCTGGCGGGACGGGAGTGAGCCTCCGGTCGGGTCCCATGGTGGCGCGACGAGGCGTCAACGCGCCAGAGATATTCGATAACTCGTTCGAGTGAAACCGTGGGTCCGGCCACCGGTACCCGGCGGTTCGCCGCCGTCGTTACGGGGCCAGCGCCGACCAGGGCAGGGTGACCTCGCCCTGCCGCCACCGCCCGCGCGCGTCCACCAGCGGCCACGCCCCGGCCAGCGAGGTGCAGGCCGCCACCCAGCGCTGCCGGGCACCGAACGCCCCGTACGGCGCCGCCGCCGCCCAGGCGCGGTCGAAGTCGCGCAGGAAGGCGTGCACCGGCCGCCCCGGCACGTTGTGGTGGATCAGCGCCTTCGGCAGCCGTTCGGCCAGGTCGGACGGCTGGCCGAGGCCGCCCAGCCGGGCCGCGAAGGTCACCGTCCGCGGCCCCTCGGGACCGAGCGCCACCCAGACGTGCCGGCGGCCGATCTCGTCGCAGGTGCCCTCCACCAGCAGTCCGTCCGGGGCGAGCCGGGCGCGCAGCCGCTCCCAGACCCCGGCGACCGCCGACTCGTCGTACTGCCGCAGCACATTGGCGGCCCGGATCAGCCGGGCGGGCGCCCCGCCGTCCAGCGGCACCTCGAAGCCGCCGCGCCGGAAGGTCAGCAGCGGCGGCACCGCGTACGGCAGCGCGGCGGCGACCCGGGCCGGTTCGATCTCGATCCCGACCACCCGGACGTCCGGCCGCACCGCCCGCAGCCGGCCGGACAGCTCGACGGCCGTCCACGGCGCGGCGCCGTAGCCGAGGTCGACGGCGACCGGCGGCTGCTCGGCGGCGCGCAGCGCGGGCCCCAGCGTATGGGCGATCCAGCGGTCCATCCGGCGCAGCCGGTTGGTGTTGGTGGTGCCGCGGGTGACGGTGCCCACCGGCCGCCCGGCCCGTCCGCGGGCGGGCGCGGTCGTGGTGTCGGGGAAGGAGGCGGCCATGTCCCACAGGGTACGGGGCCCGCGGCGGCGGCCCGCGGCGTGGCCCATCTCATGCGGCGGCCCGGGAATGCCGGTCGGTGATCGCGTGGTTGGCACACTGTTGGTGATGTGTGCCTTGGCGGCAGCGCACGCACACCGGGCAGCTGACGGCAGGCGAGCGCGGCTGCCCAGGCGGGCAGTACACGAGGAGGCTTCAGCCAGGTGATCCAGCACCCCGTCCGTTCGGTGCGCCGTGTCCAGCCGGCCACGCCCGCGCGAGGCCGGCTCCAGTCGCTCGTCCAGGGCGGTCGGCGCCGTCCGCGCCGGATAGCGATGCTCAGCGTCCACACCTCCCCGCTGCACCAGCCGGGGACGGGCGACGCGGGCGGCATGAACGTCTACATCGTGGAGCTGGCCAAGCGGCTGGCCGAGCTCAACATCGAGGTCGAGGTGTTCACCCGGGCGATCTGCTCGGACGACGCCCCCACCGTGGAGCTGGCCCCCGGCGTGCTGGTCCGGCACGTCACGGCGGGCCCCTACGAGGGCCTGCTGAAGGAGGACCTGCCCGCCCAGCTGTGCGCCTTCACCCACGGGGTGCTCCGCACCGAGGCCGGCCACCGCCCCGGCCACTACGACCTGGTCCACTCGCACTACTGGCTCTCCGGCCACGTCGGCTGGCTGGCCGCGCAGCGCTGGGGCGTGCCGCTGGTGCACACCATGCACACCATGGCGAAGGTGAAGAACGCGGCGCTGGCCGAGGGCGACACCCCCGAGCCGCCGGCCCGGGTGATCGGCGAGACCCAGGTGGTGGAGGCGGCCGACCGGCTGATCGCCAACACCACCGAGGAGGCCGCCGAGCTGTCCCGGTTCTACGGCGCGCGCCCGGACCAGCTGGCCGTCGTCCACCCGGGGGTCAACCTGGACGTCTTCCGCCCGGCGGCACCGGGCACCGCGCAGGCCCGCCGGGCTGCCCGGGCCCGGCTCGGGCTGCCCGCCGACGCCGCGGTGCTGCTCTTCGCCGGCCGCATCCAGCCGCTGAAGGCCCCCGACGTGCTGCTGCGCGCGGTCGCCGTCCTGCTGGAGCGGCGCCCGGAGCTGCGCGAGCGGCTGGTGGTGCCGGTGGTCGGCGGCCCGTCCGGCACCGGGCTGGCCAGGCCGGAGAGCCTGCACAAGCTGGCCGCCCAGCTGGGCATCGGCGACGTGGTGCGGTTCCACCCGCCGGTGGGCCAGGCGCTGCTCGCCGAGTGGTACCGGGCCGCGACGGCGCTGGTGATGCCCTCGTACAGCGAGTCGTTCGGGCTGGTCGCGCTGGAGGCACAGGCCTGCGGCACGCCGGTGGTGGCGGCCTCGGTGGGCGGCCTGCCGGTGGCCGTCCGGGACGGCGAGACGGGCACCCTGGTGGGCGGCCACGACCCGGTGGACTGGTCGTACGCGCTGGAGCCGTACGTCACCGACCCGGAGCTGGTGGCCCGGCGGGGCGACGCGGCGGCCCGGCACGCGGCCGGGTTCGGCTGGGACACCGCCGCCGCGACCACCGCCGAGGTGTACGCCGGCAGCCTGGTCCGCTCGGTCGGCCGGCTGGCCGGGGCGCGCCAGCGGCGGGCCTGAGCCGGAGGAGGCCGGGCCGGTCCCGCGGTTGCACTGCTGCGGTGTACTGCTGCGCCCGGGCGTACCGCCGAGTAACGTCACCCCCATGGCAATCCGCACCAAGGACGAGGCCCTGACCCTCCTGCGTTCCGCCCTGGACGAGGCCGGGGTGGCCTGGGAGCAGGCCACCGCCGACCCGTACACCCTGGTGGCGACCCTCCCGGGCACCCGGAAGCTGAGCACCACCTGCGCGCTGCGGGTCGGCGACCACACCCTCTCGGTGAACGCCTTCGTGGTCCGCCGCCCGGACGAGAACCACGAGGCGGTCTACCGCTGGCTGCTGGAGCGCAACACCCGGCTCCACGGTGTGGCGTACGCGATCGACCGGCTCGGGGACGTCTACCTGGCGGGCCGGCTGCCGCTGGAGGCGCTGACCCCGGACACCGTGGACCGGTTGCTGGGCACGGTGCTGGAGAACGCCGACGAGCCGTTCAACACGCTGTTGGAGCTGGGCTTCGCCACCGCGATCCGGCGGGAGTGGGAGTGGCGGACCAAGCGCGGGGAGTCCACCCGCAACCTGGCCGCCTTCGCCCACCTCGCCACCCCGGTCGCCGAGCAGCCCGCGGCCGAGCAGCCCGCCGCCGAGCCGTCGGCCGCCGAGCGGCCCGCCGCGGAGTAGCCCGCCGGGAGGCTCAGCCCGCCGCGGCCCGGTCCGGCTCGACAGCCCGCTCCGTACCCGGCGCCGCGGCCCGCTCCGCGCGCGGGGCCGGGGCCGCCGCCAGGTCCACGGGCTTCGCCAGCGCCGCCCCCGGCCGTCGGCCGAGCAGCACGTACCCGCCGGCGGCGGCCATGCCGAGCACCGCGCACGCCCCCCACATCACCCCGCTGCCGGCCCGTTCCAGCAGCACCCCGCCCGCCGCCGGGCCGAGGAACGAGGCGAGCGACCAGGAGAGCGAGTAGACGCCCTGGTAGCGGCCGCGCGCCTCGGCCGGCGACAGTTCGGCGACCAGGCCCATCATGGTCGGCGCGTTCAGGATCTCGCCGAGCGTCCAGACCGCCACGGTGGAGGCGTAGAACCAGGCGGAGGAGCCGGCCAGCGCGGTCAGCCCGAAGCCCCAGCCGATCAGCAGCGCGCTGGCGACCAGCAGCGCCGTCCGGTCCCGCCCCTCCATCCACCGGGTGAGCGGGATCTGCAGCACCACGATGAGCAGACCGTTGAGCCCGATCACCAGGCCGTACTGGGTGGAGGTGATGCCGGCCCGGCCCATGTCCACGGCCAGCGTGGTGGAGCCCTGCTGGGCGACCAGGGCGAGCAGCAGGTTGAGCACCACCACCGCCATGAAGCGGCCGTCCTGGAACACCGCGCCGAGGCCGATCGCCGGCGGGGCCCCCGCGCCGCCCGGGGCCGCGGCGGGCGCCTCGGGCCTGGTCTCGGGGATGCGCACGAAGATGACGACCGCGCAGACCACCGTGGAGAGCGCGTCCAGCAGGAAGAGCGTGAGGTAGCCGTGAGTGGCGATCAGACCGGCCACCGCCGCGGAGAGGCCGAAGCCGATGTTGATCGCCCAGTAGTTCAGCGCGAAGGCCCGGACCCGGTCCTCGGCGGGCACGATGTCCGCGATGATGGCCGAGGTCGCCGGCCGGGTCGCGTTGTTGCAGAAGCCGACCAGGAAGGCGACCACCGCGATGGTCACCTGTCCGTCGCTGAAGCCGAGCAGCGCGGTGAACAGGGCGGTGCCGAGTTGGGCGGCGACCAGCGTCGGCCGCCGCCCGATCCGGTCGGCCAGCACTCCGGCGACGACCGCGGCGATCGCCGAGCCCAGGCCGAACAGCGAGGCGACCAGCCCCGCGTACGAGGCCGAGTAGCCCCGGTCGGTCGTGAGGTAGAGCGCCAGGAAGGTGACCACGAACGCGCCGAGCTTGTTGATCAGCGTGCTGGTCCAGAGCCACCAGAACTGGCGCGGGAGTCCGCTCACCGCCTCGGCGACGGCTCTGGAGGTGCGAGCGGACAGGGAAGAATCGGGCATGTGGGGGCTCCCGGGCAGGCGGACGTCCGCTGAGCCGCACGGGCAGGACCGCTCAGCAGGAGAGTAAGAGTCTCTGGCGAGGGTCACACCTTACCTGTCGAGTCCGGGTCCCGACCAGCGGTTTTCCGGGCTCCACTAAGCTGGGGGCCATGGCTGACACGACGTACCGACTCATCCTGCTCCGCCACGGCGAGAGCGAGTGGAACCAGAAGAACCTGTTCACCGGTTGGGTCGACGTCGACCTCAACGAGAAGGGCGAGAAGGAGGCCGCGCGCGGTGGCGAGCTGCTCGCCGCCGAGGGCTTCCTCCCGGACGTGCTGCACACCTCGCTGCTGCGCCGTGCCATCCGCACCTCGCAGATCGCCCTGGACAAGGCCGACCGCCACTGGATCCCGGTCAGCCGCAGCTGGCGCCTGAACGAGCGGCACTACGGCGCGCTCCAGGGCAAGGACAAGGCTCAGACCCTGGCCGAGTTCGGTGAGGAGCAGTTCCAGCTGTGGCGCCGCTCGTACGACACCCCGCCGCCGGTGCTGGCCGACGACGCCGAGTACTCGCAGGCCGGTGACGCCCGCTACGCCGAGATCCCGAGCGAGCTGCGTCCGCGCACCGAGTGCCTGAAGGACGTCGTCGAGCGGATGCTCCCGTACTGGTACGACGCCATCGTCCCGGACCTCGCCGCCAGCCGTACCGTCCTGGTGACCGCCCACGGCAACAGCCTGCGCGCGCTGGTCAAGCACCTCGACGGCATCTCGGATGCCGACATCGCCGGCCTCAACATCCCGACCGGCATCCCGCTGGTCTACGAGCTGGACGCCGACTTCAAGCCGGTCACCAAGGGTGGCCGCTACCTCGACGCCGAGGCCGCCGCCGCCGCGATCGAGGCCGTCAAGAACCAGGGCAAGAAGTAACCCGGACCGGCCGTCGAGGGCCCCGTTCCCCCCGCCGGGGGAGCGGGGCTCTTCGCGTTCAACTGGCCTGCGGCTGCGGTGAGTTCGATGTGTCGCAGAAGTGGTTCAGACCATTGACGGCCCCGGTGGCGGCTCCTACGGTGTGAGCGCCGACCCGGCGCAGGCATGCCAGCCCCCCACGCGCGCGTGTCCGCGCCCGGCGCACTCTCCATCCACCCCCACGGAGGAGCACCATGCGCACACGTCATGTCGTCGGAGCCGTGACCGCCGCCCTCGCGGTGCCGGTCGCGGTCGCCCTTCCGGCGCAGTCGCACGGCTACATCACCACCCCGCCCAGCCGGGCCGCGCTCTGCGGCGCGGGCACGGTGACCGACTGCGGAGACATCCGCTGGGAGCCGCAGAGCGTCGAGGGACCGAAGGGCTTCCCGGCCGCGGGGCCCGCCGACGGCACCATCTGCGCCGGCGGCAACGGCCGGTTCGCCGAGCTGGACGACCCGCGTGGCGGGGCCTGGCCGACCACCGCCGTCTCGGCGGGCCAGCGGCTCACCTTCACCTGGCGGTTCACCGCCCGGCACGCCACCTCGGGCTTCCGGTACTACCTGACCAAGCCCGGCTACGACGCGACGCAGCCGGTCACCCGGGCCAACCTGGAGCTGACCCCGTTCCTGAACGTGCCCTACAACGGCACCCAGGTGCCCAGCACGCTCAGCCACACCGCGACCCTGCCGGCCGGCCGGACCGGCCACCAGGTGGTCGTCGCGGTCTGGGACGTCGCCGACACCGGCAACGCCTTCTACTCCTGCACGGACGTCAGCTTCTGACGCCCGGCCCGGCCGGCGCGGTCACCGCGCGGCGGGCGCTCACCCGGTGGACCCCGTCGGCGCTCCGGCGGTGAGGAGGCCGGGGTGCACGGCCGTCTCCCACGGCAGCCGTGCACCCCGGAGCTCCGCGACAGCACCGGGGGAGGGTCGGACGGGTGGCCTCAGTGGCCGCAGCAGCCGCCGTCGGCCCCGCCGCACTGGCAGGGCGCGCCGGACTGGCAGCCGCAGCCGCAGCCCGGTCCACAGCCGCAGCCGGCCGCGAGGACGGGCAGCAGCTTCGGGGCGACGGGTTCGATGGTGTCGGGAGCCGATGCCGGGCCGGTCGGGTTTGCCTTCATCGCGCTGACCCCTCCTTCTGATGGGCACACCTCGGTGCCTACGGCATCGAGTGAAGCCGCCGACCGGAGGGAGCGTCAACGGGCGCGCAGTGGTGGGGAGCCCGGCTGCCCGTGCTTCCCCACCACCCCCCGCCCGGGGTTTACTCACCCCCGGGGATGAAGCCGCCCGAGGGGGGAGGGGCCGCCCGGGGTCACTCCACCTCGGCGGCGGCCTCGGTCGCCGCGACGAACTCGTCCACGTGCTCGCCGGTCACCAGGTACACCACGCGCTTGGCCACCGAGACCGCGTGGTCGGCGAACCGCTCGTAGTAGCGGCCAACCAGGGTGACGTCCACCGCGGTCTCGATGCCGTGGTGCCAGCGGTCGTCGATGAGGTGCGCGAACAGCTCGCGGTGCAGCGCGTCGATCGCGTCGTCGTCCTGCTCCAGCTCCAGCGCCTTGTCGACGTCCTTGGTGGCGATCACCAGACCGGCCTTGGCGACCAGCCGCTGGGCGAGCTGCCCGAGCTCCAGGACCGTCGCGTGCAGGTCGCCGGGGACGGCCGACTCGGGGTAGCGCAGCCGCGCGACCTTGGCGACGTGCTGGGCGAGGTCGCCGCAGCGCTCCAGGTCGGAGCTCATCCGCAGCGAGGTGACCACGATGCGCAGGTCGGTGGCGACCGGCTGCTGACGGGCCAGCAGGTCGATCGCCCGGTTCTCCAGGTCGTGGTGCAGCTCGTTGATCTTCTGGTCGGCGGCGATCACGCTCTCCGCCAGCGCCAGGTCCGCGTCGAGGAGCGCCGTGGTCGCCCGGCCGAGGGCCGAACCGACCAGCCGGGCCATCTCGACCAGGCTGTCGCCGATCGAGTCGAGTTCCTCGTGGTACGCGTCGCGCATGCTCTCTCCTCAGTAGCTGTGTCGGTGGCGGTGCCGACCGGCCATCCGGTACGACGATCTGAACGACGAATGGATGACCGCTGCTGGTGGCGCGCATCGTACGCGCACACCCGGGGCGGCGGGCGGCCGTCCGGCCGGGCCACCCCTCCCACACGGGCTCCGGCGCCCACTGTGGGCCGTCCGGGCGACCACGCACGACCCGTTCGGTGAATCGGTGGCTACCTGAAGGTGAATTCTCGGCAACGCGTGGCCGATCCCTTGATCGGGGCCTTGGGGAGCGCCCGCATCGTGCGCTTAGGCTGGCGTTATGGACGTGAACGTGGCCGCCGCCGCTGCCTGCGCCATAGCCGGGCTCGGCGTCGGCCTCACGGCCTCGATCGCCTTCCGTTGGAGCGAGCGCGAGCAGGCGAGGGGCAGGTACGGCGGAACCAACCGCAATCAGGGCCGGCACCAGAGCCTGGGCCCCGCGCAGGAACCCCCGCTGCCCCCGGGGGTCGACACCGTGCTCTCCGTGCTGCGCTCCTGCGCGATCGTGCTCGGCGAGAGCGACGACGTGGTCAAGGCCAGCTCGGCGGCGTACGCGATGGGCCTGGTGCGCGGCGGCGCAGTCGCCGTCGACCAGCTGCTCTCGCTGGCCCGCTCCACCCGCCGGGACGGCGAGATCCGCCAGCTCGACCTGGAACTGCCCCGCCCGGGCGCGGCGCGCGCCGCCGAGCCGCTCGCGGTCTCGGCCCGGGTCGCCCCGCTGGGCTCCCGGCTGGTCCTGGTGCTGGTCGAGGACCAGACCGAGCGCCGCCGGGTGGAGGCCGTCCGCCGCGACTTCGTCGCCAACGTCAGCCATGAGCTGAAGACCCCGGTCGGCGCGCTCTCGCTGCTCTCCGAGGCGGTCGCGGACGCGGCCGACGACCCGGAGGCGGTGCAGCGCTTCGCCGGCCGGATGCAGATCGAGGCGACCAGGCTGGCCAGCCTGGTCCAGGAGATCATCGACCTCTCCCGGGTCCAGGACGACCGGCTGATGGTCGACCCGGAGCCGGTCGCGGTGGACGAGCTGATCGCCGAGGCCATCGACCGCTGCCGCCAGCAGGCCGCCGCCAAGCAGATCCTCATCGCGGCCGGCGGCATCGCCGGCCTCTACCTGCACGGCAACCGCGGCCAGCTCGCCGCCGCGCTCGGCAACCTCGTCGAGAACGCCGTCAACTACAGCCCGCCGCGGACCAGGGTCGCCATCGCCACCCGCCGGATATCCAGCGCCGCCGCGCTGGGCGAGGCCGACGGCGAGCTGATCGAGATCTCGGTGACCGACCAGGGCATCGGCATCTCCGAGAAGGACCGCGAGCGGGTCTTCGAACGCTTCTACCGGGTCGACCCCGCACGCTCCCGGCAGACGGGCGGCACCGGCCTCGGCCTCTCCATCGTCAAGCACGTGGCCGCCTCGCACGGCGGCACCGTGTCGGTGTGGAGCGTCGAGGGCCAGGGCTCCACCTTCACCCTCCGCCTGCCCGCCGGGCAGGCTCCCGTGGACCGGCCCCGTGCGGGGGACTCCGCGGAACCCCTGTCAGAAACAACCCCCCAGCTTGCCCCGGAGGCCTGATCGTGACCCGAGTACTGGTGGTCGAGGACGAGGAGTCGTTCAGCGACGCCCTCTCGTACATGCTCCGCAAGGAGGGCTTCGAGGTGGCCATCGCCGCCACCGGCCCCGACGCGCTGGAGCAGTTCGAACGCAACGGCGCCGACCTCGTCCTGCTCGACCTGATGCTGCCGGGGCTGCCCGGTACCGAGGTCTGCCGCCAGCTGCGGGTCCGCTCCAACGTGCCGGTGATCATGGTCACCGCCAAGGACAGCGAGATCGACAAGGTGGTCGGTCTGGAGATAGGCGCGGACGACTACGTCACCAAGCCGTACTCCACCCGTGAGCTGGTCGCCCGGATCCGCGCGGTGCTGCGCCGCCGCGGTGAGAACGAGGGTCCCGGCGACGGCGGCGGCCCCGGTGCGCTGGAGGCCGGCCCGGTCCGGATGGACGTCGACCGGCACGTGGTGACCGTGGACGGCGCCAAGGTCGACCTGCCGCTCAAGGAGTTCGACCTGCTGGAGATGCTGCTGCGCAACGCCGGCCGGGTGCTCACCCGGATGCAGCTGATCGACCGGGTCTGGGGTGCGGACTACGTCGGCGACACCAAGACGCTGGACGTCCACGTCAAGCGGCTGCGGGCGAAGATCGAGCCGGACCCGGGCGCCCCGCGCTACCTGGTCACGGTGCGCGGCCTCGGCTACAAGTTCGAGCCGTAGACCCGGCCCGGCCACCCGAACGCGAAACGCCCCTCCGGCACCGGCCGGAGGGGCGTTTCGCGTGTCCGCGGTGGGACGGTGCCCGGTCTCTCAGTGGGCGGCCGGGACCGCCGGGACCGAGGCGGAGCCGGTCGCGGCCGGGGTGGTCGCACCGGTGGTGGGAGCGGCCGGGGTGGTGGCGCCGGCGGCGGGAGCGGCCGGCGTGGTGGCCGGAGTGGCGGCCTTGCTCGGCGCGGCGGCCGGGGCGGTCGGGCCGAAGCCCTTGTACAGGCCGGTGTTCGAGTTGACCTGGGCCTGGGTCTCCAGCTTGTCGTGGTTCTTGAACGCGAAGGAGGTCGCCACGTAGCCGCCCACGGTCACGGTGGTGGAGGCGACCTTGGCGGACGGGTTGCCGGGGCCGCCGAGCAGCACGGCGCCGCGCGGCGGGACGGAGATGCTGGTCAGCGGGGCGCCCTTGTCGTCGGCGAAGGTGGCGGCGGTGCCGCCGTCGACGGTGATGGACTGCAGCTCGAGCACCTCGGTCCCGGTGTTGCTGATGTTCACCGTCAGGTTGGCGGGGCCGGTGTGCTCACCGGCGGTCTCGCTCCCGGTGACCACGACGATGTTGTTCAGTCGGACGTCGGTGCCCAGGGTGGCCGACGCGGTGTCCGGCTGGATCTGCAGCGTGGCCGGGGTGTTCCCGGCGGCGCAGGAGGACAGCGAGGCGATGGCCAGGGCGGCGATGGCGGCGATGCTGCCGCGTCGAAGGCTGCGGCTCACGGCGGCGGCTTCTCCTAAGTCACGTGTCGGAAGGTCAGGTCTCAGATTATCGACCTCGCTTATGCCGTCCTCACGGGGTGGTCCCTTCGTGTCGCGCCGCGAGAGTGGACGGGCGTCCGGACGGCGGCACGTCCGCGTGTTCAGGTCAAGCGCCGACCAAGATCGGATCACGATCCGGAAACGGCCCGATAAACGGTGAAAGCTCAAGATCAAATCACGGTTTCGGGAGTGTTGCCAGAGGTTTCAGCGGGCGGCGGAACCGCCTCCGACCTGCGGGAAGCCCTCCTCGAACACCGGTCGCAGCACGTCATGGGGGTCCTTGTCAAGCCCCGAGACCCGCCCTGACCTGCGAAAACGCCCTTCGGGTGCGCCGAAAAGCGTGTTATTCTGGAAAGCCACGGAAGGGGTCCTGTCACATGACGTTCAAGGTTGGCGACACGGTGGTCTACCCCCATCACGGGGCCGCGCTGATCGAGGCCATCGAAATTCGCCAGATCAAAGGTGTGGACAAGACCTACCTGGTGCTCAAGGTGCAGCAGGGAGACCTGACGCTCCGCGTGCCCGCCGAGAACGCGGAGTTCGTCGGCGTGCGCGATGTGGTCGGCCAGGAGGGTCTGGACCGGGTC
This sequence comes from Kitasatospora sp. NPDC004723, assembly GCF_040609255.1. Taxonomy (NCBI): domain Bacteria; kingdom Bacillati; phylum Actinomycetota; class Actinomycetes; order Kitasatosporales; family Streptomycetaceae; genus Kitasatospora; species Kitasatospora sp. NPDC004723. Next base: position 166,076 of record NZ_JBEXJT010000001.1, read on the forward strand.
TTCGAGGTGCTCCGCGCGCCGTACACCGAAGAGCCGACCAACTGGTCCCGTCGCTACAAGGCGAACCTGGAGAAGCTCGCCTCGGGTGACGTTATCAAGGTTGCCGAGGTCGTGCGCGACCTGTGGCGTCGCGAGCGCGAGCGCGGCCTCTCCGCCGGGGAGAAGCGCATGCTCGCCAAGGCGCGCCAGATCCTCGTCAGCGAGCTCGCGCTGGCGGAGAACACCAACGAGGACAAGGCGGAGACGCTGCTCGACGAGGTGCTCGCCTCGTAGCGGCCGTCCGCTCCACAACGCTCACAGCGCCCGATGCCGGCGCGCCGCCCACCGGACCGAAGGTCCGTGGGTGGTGCAGTGGCACTTCGGGCGCTGAGGCGTGTCCGGACGACGCCCCCGCACCCGAGCGGCCTGGCCGGCCTCGGGTCCGCATGACCGTTTCTGCTGCTGTGCGGGCGGAAGACGGTGGTGCTTCGGAAGGGGTCCGCGCCCGTCGTGCACGCCATGGCCATACCCACTTCGCCGAAGGAGTGAAACCTGAACGCCACAGCAGCAGTCGCAGCAGCAGTCGTGCCCGCCGCCGGCCGGGGCGAGCGCCTGGGTCCGGGCGCCCCCAAGGCCCTGCGTGAACTGGGCGGCGTGCCGCTCCTGGTGCACGCCGTCCGGGCGCTGACCCGCAGCCGTGCGGTCGGCCTGGTCGTGGTCGCCGCCCCCGCCGACGGGGTGGCCGAGGTGGTCGCCCTGCTCGACAGCCACGGACTCGAGGACAAGGACATCCGGGTGGTGGCCGGCGGGTCGACCCGCCAGGAGTCCGTCCGGCTGGGCCTCGCCGCCATCCCGGCCGAGGTCGGCATCGTGCTGGTGCACGACGCGGCCCGTCCGCTCGTGCCGGTCGAGGTGGTGGACGCGGTGGCGTCCGCCGTCCGGGCCGGGGCGGAGGCGGTGGTGCCGGCGGTGCCGCTGGCCGACACCGTCAAGCGGGTCGAACCGGTGCCGGGCGGGCCCGAGCCGGTGCTCGACACGCCGGACCGCGCCACCCTGCGCGCCGTCCAGACCCCGCAGGGCTTCCGCCGGGACACGCTGGCCGAGGTGCACGCCAAGGCGCTGGCCGAGGAGAGCACGGCGGAGGGGGCGGCCGGGACCGCCCTGCCGCCGGTCACCGACGACGCCGGCCTGGTCGAGCGGTTCGGCGGCCGGGTGGTCGTGGTGCCCGGCCACGAGGAGGCGTTCAAGGTGACCCGTCCGCTGGACCTCGTCCTCGCCGAGGCCGTACTCGCCCGCCGGAGGGCCGCCGATGCCTACTGAGCCGATGCCTGAGCCGATGCCCACCGAGCCGAGGCCCGCCGATCCGCGGACCCCCGTCCTCCCCCGGGTCGGCATCGGCACCGATGTGCACGCCTTCGAGCCGGGCCGCCCGCTCCGGGTGGCCGGGCTGGAGTGGCCGGACGCCGAGGCCGGCCTGGCCGGGCACTCGGACGCCGACGTGGCCGCGCACGCCGCCTGCGACGCGCTGTTCTCGGCCGCCGGGATCGGCGACCTGGGCGCGCACTTCGGCACCGACCGGCCGGAGTGGGCCGGCGCGTCCGGGGTGCGGCTGCTCGGCGAGGCGGCCCGGCTGGTGCGCGCGGCGGGCTTCGAGATCGGCAACGTCGCGATCCAGGTGATCGGGGTCCGGCCGAAGATCGGCAAGCGCCGGGACGAGGCCCAGGCCGCGCTCGGCGCGGCGGTCGGCGCCCCGGTCTCGGTCTCCGGCACCACCACCGACGGGCTCGGCCTCACCGGGCGCGCCGAGGGGCTCGCGGCGATCGCCACCGCGCTGGTGTACGAGCGGCGTTGACGTCCGCGGCGGCGCCCGGGGAACAATCCGCGGCTGACGGGTGTTCACCGGGCATTGCGGGGGCCCGAGTCGATAGTGTTCGGCTCCGGGCCCGCGCGGGCTTCCCCCCTCGGGCCGTACCCGCCGCCGACGAGATGAGGTTTCCGATGAGCGCCCAACTCTCCGAGCAGGCCAAAGCCCTGCTCGATACCAAGAGCTTCGCCGTGGTCTCCACGATCCAGCCCGACGGCAGCCCCCAGACCTCCGTGGTCTGGGTGAAGCGCGACGGCGAGGACATCCTGTTCTCCACCGTGGAGGGGCGCCGCAAGCACCTCAACCTGGTGAAGGACCCGCGGGTCTCGCTGCTCGTCAACCCGCCGGAGAACCCGTACACCTACCTGGAGGTGCGCGGCGAGGTCACGCTGACCCGGGAGGGCGGCCGGGAGCTGATCGACGAGCTGGCGAAGAAGTACCAGGGCCTGGACACCTACGGCTACGACGGTCCGGACGACGTGCGGGTGGTCGTCCGGATCAGCCCGCGGAAGGTGGTCGGCTCGATCTGAGCCACCGGCGCGGCGGGGGGCGACCCCGGGCGACACCCGGCGGAAAAGGCTCCGCCGGGGGCCTTGACATTCCGGAATGTCGCTGGGCACCCCCTGCCGCCCACTACGCTTGACGCTGTGAGCATTCGACTGTACGACACCAGCACCCGACAGGTACGCGACTTCGTCCCGCTTGTACCGGGTTGTGTCTCGATCTACCTGTGCGGCGCTACCGTCCAGTCGGCGCCACACATCGGGCACATCCGGTCCTACCTCAACTTCGACGTCATGCAGCGGTGGTTCGCGTACCGCGGCTACCAGGTGACCTTCGCCCGCAACGTCACCGACATCGACGACAAGATCATCGCCAAGGAGCGCGAGCTCGGCACCCCGTGGTGGCAGATCGCCTACGAGAACGAGCGCGCCTTCAACGACGGCTACAACGCCCTCGGCTGCCTCCCGCCGACCGTCGAGCCGCGCGCGACCGGGCACATCCCCGAGATGGTCGAGATGATGGCCGGGCTCATCGAGCGGGGCCACGCCTACGAGGCCGACGGCAACGTCTACTTCGATGTGAAGTCCTACCCGGACTACCTCGCGCTCTCCAACCAGAAGCTGGAGAACCTGCTGCAGCCCTCCGGCGAGGGCGAGACCGGCAAGCGCGACCCGCGCGACTTCGCGATGTGGAAGTCCGCCAAGCCGGGCGAGCCGAGCTGGGACACCCCGTGGGGCCGCGGCCGTCCGGGCTGGCACCTGGAGTGCTCGGCGATGGCCCACAAGTACCTGGGCCCGGCCTTCGACATCCACGGCGGCGGGCTCGACCTGATCTTCCCGCACCACGAGAACGAGATCGCCCAGTCCAAGGCCTACGGCGACGACTTCGCCAACTTCTGGGTGCACAACGCCTGGGTCACCATGGCCGGCGAGAAGATGAGCAAGTCGCTGGGCAACTCGGTGCTGGTCTCCGAGATGGTCCGCAACTGGCGGCCGATCGTGCTCCGCTACTACCTGGCGGGCCCGCACTACCGCTCGATGATCGAGTACAGCGAGGAGTCGCTGCGCGAGGCCGAGGCAGGATTCGGCCGGATCGAGGGCTTCGTCCAGCGTGCCGTCGAACGCTGCGGCGCCGTGGACGCGGCGCCCGAGGTGCCGCCGGCCTTCGCCGAGGCGATGGACGACGACCTGGGCGTGCCGCAGGCGCTCGCCATCGTGCACACCGCCGTCCGCCAGGGCAACAGCGCCCTCACCGCGGACGACAAGGAGAGCGCGGTGGCGCGCTTGGCCGAGGTCCGTGCGATGCTCGGAGTACTGGGTCTGGACCCGCTCGACCCGCAGTGGGCCGGGACGGAGCGCGGCGAGGACCTGCACGGTGTGGTCGACTCGCTGGTGCGCCTCGTCCTGGACCAGCGCCAGGCGGCGCGGGCCCGCAAGGACTTCGCGACCGCGGACGCCATCCGCGACCAGCTCGGCCTGGCCGGGCTGGCGATCGAGGACACCCCGTCCGGCCCGCGCTGGACGATCAACAGCCAGTAACCCCCCGGCGACCGAGGGGTGAGGTGGGCCGTACCGGACCGGTGCGGCCCTCCCGCATGACGGAGCGCATGCCGTCGGGCGCCACCGGCATCTCCGGGGCGGCCGGCCATGCCGGACAGACAGACAGGAAGTACAGCCATGGCCGGCAACAGCCAGCGCAGGAACCGCCGCAACCCCGGGTCGAAGAAGGGCGCGAGTGTCGGTACCGGCGGCCACAGCCGGAAGGCGCTCCAGGGCAAGGGCCCGACCCCGCCCGGGGAGGAGCGCAAGGGCCACCCGAAGCAGCGGGCCGCCAACGCCGCGCTCAAGCGCGAGCGGGACGCCAAGGCCCGGGCCGGCATGCGCCGGGCCGGTGGCGGCGGCCGGGGCGGCCGCGGCGGCGCGGGCTCCGCGGAGCTGGTGTTCGGCCGCAACTCGGTGGTCGAGGCCCTGCAGGGCGACGTGCCGGCCAACGCGCTGTACGTCCAGCAGTTCATCGACACCGACGACCGGGTCCGCGACGCCTTCCAGGCCGCCAACGACCGGGGCATCCCGCTGATGGAGGCCCCGCGGCCGCAGCTGGACCAGATGACCGGCGGGATGAACCACCAGGGCCTGGTGCTGCAGGTCCCGCCGTACGAGTACGCGCACCCCGAGGACCTGCTCGAGGAGGCCGCGGAGTCCGGCCGGGACGCGCTGATCGTGGCCCTGGACGGCGTCACCGACTCCCGCAACCTGGGCGCTGTGGTCCGTTCCGCCGCCGCCTTCGGCGCGCACGGCGTGGTCATCCCGGAGCGCCGGGCGGCCGGTATGACCGCCGGTGCCTGGAAGACCTCCTCGGGCGCGGCGGCCCGGCTGCCCGTCGCCCGGGCCACCAACCTGACCCGGGCCCTGGAGGCGTACCAGAAGGCCGGTCTGATGGTGGTCGGCCTGGCGGCCGACGGCGAGGCCGAGATCGGCGACCTGGAGGCGCTGACCGGGCCGGTGGTGATCGTCGCGGGCAGCGAGGGCAAGGGCCTGTCCCGGCTGGTCTCGGAGACCTGCGACCTGCGGGTGCGGATCCCGATGTCCGGGCTCACCGAGTCGCTGAACGCGGGCGTCGCGGCCGGCGTCGTGCTGTACGAGGCGGCCCGGCTGCGCGCCAAGGTCGGCTGACACCCGGCGGAGCGCGCGGGTGGCGGCACCCGGGTAGCGGTGCGCGGATGACGGCACCCGGGTAGCGGCATTCCGGCAGGAGCACGACGGGGCCGCCCACCGCAGGCGTTCTCCGCAACCGCCCGCCGTTCGCCCGCAAGTCAGGGGAAAGCGATCGGATCCGCCCGGGTCCGATCGCTTTTCTCATGATCACTTCAAGGAGCCTCCCGATGTCCACCCGGGAGAGTGTCCTAACCGGGCGTCACCCGGTTAGACGGGCGTGGACACCAGAACACCTCGGCGCCCGCTCCTGGGCGGTGGCAGCACCGGGATAGACGCGGGCCCCGGCCTCAACACGGTCAAGGTGCCGTCCGACCCGGCGCGCCTCAGCAGCACCCAGGCGAGCTTCCGGCTCAACCTCGCCACCCCGGTGGCGCCGCTGATCGACGCCCCGGCCGGACTGCTGTCCACCGGTGCGGCGTTCGGCGACCCGTACGGCCCCCAGGGGCTGATCCGCCGCCCGATGGTCACCCCGCAGGTGGTCGTCCCCGCCGGCGCCGTGCCCCTGCTCGCCGGCGGTCTGGCCGGCGCGCCGCCGCGCCGCAAGGGCCGGGTCACCCCGGTCACCTGGACCGGCGAGGCGCGCCCGGACGACCTCGCGGCCACCCGGCTGCTGGAGGCCGTCCGGCTCGGCGCCGTCCCGGCCGGGGTCGGCGGGCGCGGCGGACTCTCCGGGGGCTCCCTGGCGGACGCCGACACCCAGCTGCTCCCGCCGTACGGCGGCGCCCGGGCGGTGCCGCGCCAGCCGCGCGAGGGCGACGGCACCGCCACCGAGGCCGGCGTCGGCCCGATCGGCGCGCCGCAGGGCTGGACGCCCAGCGGCGAGCTGCCCGAGGTCTCGGCCGCCGGCGCCGAGGGCAGGCAGCCCTGGTACCCCGGCCGCCGGGTCGACCTCGGCCTGGTGCTGCTGCCGCTGCGTGCCGTGCTCGGCTCGCTCTCCGTCTACGCCGGGTTCAGCAAACTCTGCGACCCGGTGTACTTCGACGGCGGCGAGCGCGGCTCGATGATGCGCTGGCTCTCCTCGCTGCACCCCTGGAAGGTCGCCGAGCCGCTGCTGGCCTTCGCGATGGCGCACCCGGTCGGCTCCGGCCTGGTGGTGTCGTTCATCGAGATCGTGGTCGGCGTGCTGACCTTGCTCGGGCTCTGGCAGCGCGTCGCGGCCGGCGCGGCGATGACGCTGTCCGCCGTGCTGCTGTTCACGGTGAGCTGGCGGGCCGTCCCGGTGTACGACACGCCCGACCTGATCTTCCTGGCGGCGTGGAGCCCGCTGCTGATCGCCGGGGCACCGTTCGCCTCGCTGGACGGGCGGCTCGGCCTGGAGGCCTGGCGGCGGTACGGCGCGGACGCCCCGGCGGCGCTGCGTCGCCGGGTGCTGCGGCGCGGCGCGGTGGTCACCTCGGTGGTCGTCGGCCTGACCCTGCTGCTCGGCTCGATGCTGGGCGCGGCGGTCCGTACCGGCGCCCGGCCGCAGCACCCGGCGCCGTCCCGGCCGGCCACCGACTACGGCACGCCGGTCTGGCCGAGCGGCGGACCGTCCGCCACCCCCGGCGGCCGGGCCCCGGCCGCATCGGCGACCTCGCCGGCCCCGGCCCGGCCGGCCGCGCCGGGCACCACGGCGACCACCGCCCCGCCGTCCGGCACCCCGACCCCGTCGAAGGCGAGCCCGAGCGGCACGGCCACGCCGAGCGGCAAGGCGAAGCCCTCGTCGGCCAGGCCGGAGACCGGCGCGGCCTCCTCCGGGGCCTCGGCGCCGCCGGCCGCGTCGATGCCGGCCGGGTCGGCGCCCGCGCAGCGCGGCACCCCGGCTCCGGCGTCCGGCAGCGGGGCGGCGCCGAAGCCCGCACCGAGCGCCGGGGCCGGCACCCAGGGCGGTGCCCCGAGCGGCTCCGGCAACGGCGCGGGCGGCTCCGGCTCGGGGCTGCTGGGCGGGGTGCTGGGCAGCGCGCCGCTGGCCGAGCTGTCCGGCGGCGGCGCCCGCACTCCGGCCGCCCACCCGGTGGCGGCGACGGCCACCTGACGGGCCGGGCGAACGGCCCGGTGACGGCGATCGGCCGGGTGCTCCGTGGGGGAGCACCCGGCCGATCGCGTGGTGGTCGCCGCTGTCGCGGCGCGGCGGACTACTGCGGCGCGCGGCCGGCGCCCGAGGCGAGTTCCTTGGCGGCCTCGGTGAGGTCCTTCGCGGTGTCGATGGCCCGCCAGTAGACGCCCTGCGGCAGCTGGTAGCCGGCCAGCCGCTTGCCGCGGGCCAGCTGCGGGAAGGTGGTCCGCTCGTGGTCGCCGACGTCCGGCAGCAGTTCGGCGAACTCCGGGCTGAACACGTAGAGGCCGGCGTTGATGAGGAACGGCGACGGCGGGGCCTCGATGAAGTCCAGCACGTTGCCGAACTGGTCGGTCTCCACGGCGCCCCACGGGATCCGCGGCCGGGCCAGCGCGAGGGTGGCGACGGCGCCCCGCTCGTGGTGGAAGGCGGCCATGTCGCGCAGGCTGAACCTGGTCCAGATGTCGCCGTTGGTGGCGTACCAGGGCTCGTCGGGGCGGGGCAGCGCCTTCGCGGCGTACTTGAGCCCGCCGCCGCGGCCGAGCGGCTCGGCCTCGACCACCGTGCGGACCCGCAGCGGCAGGTCGGCCTTGTCGAGCCAGTCCTCCAGCACGTCCGCGAGGTGGCCGCAGGAGACGACCGCGTCGGTGACGCCCTCGGAGGCGAGCCAGGCCAGCTGGTGGCCCAGGATCGGGGTGCCCGTGCCGGGGATCTCGACCAGCGGCTTGGGGCGGTCGTCGGTGTACGGGCGCAGCCGGGAGCCCTGGCCGCCGGCCAGGATGACGGCCTGGGTGACCGGCACCGGGCCCGGAACCGGCACCGGGCCGAGGGCGGGGGCGTGGGCGTTCGCGGGAGTGGCCGTGGGGCCGGAATCAGCGCTCATGGCTGAACAATAGGCGCACCCGTCCCGGGCGTTGCGCCGCTGTCCGCCCGGTGGGCCGGGCCGCTCGCCGCCGGTTGGGCGCCGACCGGCCTGGTGCCGACCGGTTCGGTGCCGGTTCGGTCAGCTCGCGGCGCCGACGGCGAACGAGCCGTCGCAGACCGGGCGGGCGAAGGACCGGGCCCGCTGCACGTCGCCCTGGTACTTGCGCACCGCGGCCTTGCCCAGCTCGGTGGCGAGCGAGCTGCAGTACGGCGTGAGCGCGGGCTGCTCGCGCATCGAGCGCTCCAGCAGGTCGAGCGCGCTGCCCGGGTTGTGGGCGCGCAGCTCGTCCAGGAGCGTGACGCGCAGCGCGTCCTGCGGGGCGAGCCCGTCCGGGGTGCGTCCGGTCCCCGCCGTCCGGCCGATCCCGGCACCGTCCCCGCTGGACGCCGCGACCACCTGCTGGTCCAGCGAGGTCGGCGGGGCCCACGGCACCCTGGTCACGGCGAGGGTGCCGGTGGTCACCAGGACGACGGGCAGGGCGAGGGCGATGGTCTGGCCGATGCGGCGAACTAGCTGCTTCACGCACAGGAGAGTAGCGGTGAGTGCGGCCCTGCTCGCCCTCCGTTACACCATCGGGTGACAGGGTGTCCCGGTTCGTCCCGGCGCCGTGTTGACGCCCGTCACCCGTCGGAGTGGCCGTGAACGGCGGGAGCCCCATCGGACCGGTGGACGGTCCGACGGGGCTCCGGGGCGCGGGCCGGTCGCCTCAGTTGGAGAGGCGGGCGCCGGTGCTGGTGGAGAACACGTGGGTCTCGCCGGCGACCGGCACGACGTGGATGGTCTCGCCGCGGGCCGGGATCTGGCGGCCGTGCACGCGGACGACCAGCTCCTTGTCCTCGCCGCCGATCTTGGTGGTGCCGTAGACGAAGCCGTCCGAGCCGAGCTCCTCGACCACGTTGACGGTGACGGCCACGCCCTCGATGCCGCCGCCGGCGACGATCTCGAAGTGCTCCGGGCGGATGCCGACGGTCACGGTCTTGTCGGTGCCGGCGCCGGCCAGGTCCTCGCGGGAGATGTTGACCAGCGAGCCGCCGAACTTCACGCCGCCGTCGACCAGCGGCACCTCGACCAGGTTCATCGCGGGGGAGCCGATGAAGCCGGCCACGAAGAGGTTGGCGGGCTTGTCGTACATGTTGCGGGGGGTGTCGACCTGCTGCAGCACACCGGCCTTGAGCACCGCGACCCGGTCGCCCATGGTGAGCGCCTCGGTCTGGTCGTGGGTGACGTAGACGGTGGTGATGCCCAGGCGGCGCTGCAGGCCGGCGATCTGGGTACGGGTCGAGACGCGGAGCTTGGCGTCCAGGTTGGACAGCGGCTCGTCCATCAGGAAGACCTGCGGCTCGCGGACGATCGCGCGGCCCATCGCGACGCGCTGGCGCTGACCGCCGGAGAGCGCCTTCGGCTTGCGGTCCAGGTACTCCGTCAGGTCGAGGATCTTGGCGGCCTCTTCGACCTTGGTGCGGATCTCGGTCTTGTTGACGCCGGCGATCTTGAGCGCGAAGCCCATGTTCTCCGCGACGGTCATGTGCGGGTACAGCGCGTAGTTCTGGAACACCATCGCGATGTCCCGGTCCTTCGGCGGCAGGTGGGTCACGTCGCGGTCGCCGATCCGGATGACGCCGCTGTTGACGTCCTCCAGGCCGGCCAGCATGCGGAGGCTGGTCGACTTGCCGCAGCCGGAGGGGCCGACGAGGACGAGGAACTCGCCGTCAGCGATGTCCAGGTCCAGGGCGTCGACCGAGGGCTTGGTCGCCCCGGGGTAGACGCGGCTCGCCTTGTCGTACGTCACAGAAGCCATGGCTGTGCTCTCCTCCACCGGCAGGAACGTGCCGGACGATCCGAGTAAAGGTGGGTGGTACCGCTCCGCCGGCCCGCCCGTAGTGGTCTGAACCACTGCGCGAACCGACTCCCGGCGACGCTACCTGCGCGTCCGCTGCTTGTCAGCCCCCGGCCGACCCGAATTAGGCATCGGTTCCATCACACCCGCCCCGCCCCCGTCCACCCCCCGGATATCCCCCCACCGCCCGCGCCCCGCCCGGTAGACTGCCCCCGGTGCCGCCGTGACCTCGTCGCGGACGGTCACCATGCCTCCTTAGCTCAGCTGGCCAGAGCACCGCTCTTGTAAAGCGTAGGTCGTCGGTTCGAATCCGACAGGGGGCTCCACGGGTTCCTCGCGAAGGCCCCCCGGCGTGCAGCCGGGGGGCCTTCGTCGTTCCGTCAGGGCCGTACCGGGCGGGTGCGGGGGCGGAGTTGGCGGAGGGTGTGGGTGGGGGCGTGGGCGGTGAGGAGTTCGGCGGCACGGCGGTAGGAGAGGCGGGCGCGGTGGGTGTGGGGGCAGCGGTCGGGGGCGGGGGTGCCGGCGGGGGCGCGGCGGGTGGTGAGGAAGAGCGGGCCGGTGGTGCGGCCGGCGAGCAGGAGGGGGAGCAGTCGGGCGGTGCCCGCCTGCCAGGTGAGGGGCGGGGCCGGGGGCCGGGTGCGGCGGTGGGGGAGGTCGAGGTCGTCGGCGTCGAGGGCGAGGACGGTTTCGACGGGGGCGCCGCTCTCGTGCAGGAGGCGCCAGAGGACCTGTTCGCGCAGCGGGACGCGGAGGGCGAACAGGGCGCGTAGCTGGTCCGGGGTGAGCGGGGCCGGGCCGGTGCCGGGGGCGGGGAGGGGGCGGGCGCGCAGGCCGTCGGCGGGGTCGGTGCGGATCCAGCCCTGTCCGCGCCACCAGGCGAGGGCGGCGCGCAGGGTGGAGAGCTCGCGGTTGAGGGTGCGCGGGTCGGTGTCCCGGGAGCGGTGGTCGACGGCGGTGCGGAGGCGGGCGGGGGCCTCGGGGTGGTCGAGCAGGGCGAGCGGCAGGACCGGCGGCCGGGCCTGGCGGCGTTCGGGTCCGGTGGGGGCGGGGCGGTCGGCGAGCGCCCAGGCCCAGGTGCGCAGGGCGATCCGGTAGACGCGGCGGGAGCCGTCGCCGAGCCCGGCGGCGGTCAGGTAGCGCTCGACGGCCACCGCGTACTCGACCGGGGGAGGAGGGGTCATGCGGACCTGCTTTCCGCAGTAAACGACGACGGTGAGTGCCGGGCAAAGGATAGTCCGGCGCGCAGTAAATGGCAGGTGGATGCCGATTGTCGGAGATATTTACTGCGGCATGGAGGGGTTGGCTGAAAATTGATGGGGAAAGGCTCAGGTTTTCCGCCGGAAAGCCTTGTCGGCGGTTTCCGTCCGTGGGCAGACTGGACGACCATGACAGGGGAGACGGAGCGGACTCCGGCCCGCCGTCGACGGCTGCGCGGCCGTCTTGCGGTGCTGGGGGAACGCGATTTCAGGTGGTTCTTCGTCGGCTACGCGACCTCGCTGGTCGGCTCCTCCATGGCGCCGGTCGCGGTGGCGTTCGCCGTGCTGGACGGCGGGGGCGGCGGGTCGCAGCTCGGCTGGGTGATGGCCGCCCGGATCCTGCCGATCGTGCTGGTGCTGGTGGCGGGCGGGGTGATCGCGGACCGGCTGGGCAGCCGGCGGGTGATGCTGGCGTCGGACGTGCTGCGCTGTGCGGTGCAGGGCGTCTTCGCGGCGCTGCTGGTCACCGGGAACGCGTCGGTCCCGGCGATGGTGGTGCTGGTCGCCGTGTGGGGGCTGGGCGAGGGGGTGTTCCTGCCGGCGCTGGGCGCGCTGGTGCCCTCGCTGGTGCGCCGGCCGGAGCGGCTTCCGGACGCCAACACCCTGTTGGGCCTGGCGCGTTCGGTGTCCACGGTGGCCGGTCCCGCGCTCGCCGGCGTGATCACGGCGGGCCTCGGCCCGGGGGCGGTGCTGCTGATCGACGCGGCGACGTACGGGGTGGGCGCGCTCGCCCTGGCCCGGTTGTCCGCGGCGGTGCCGAAGAGCGCGGGCGCGGGTGGCGGCGAGGCTTCGATGCTGGCCGATCTGCGGCACGGCTGGGGCGAGTTCCGCTCCCGCCGGTGGCTCTGGGTGACCACGTTGCAGATGGCGCTGTTCAACCTGCTGGTCTGGGCGCCGTTCCTGGTGCTGGGGCCGCTGACCGCGCAGCGCGAGCTGGGCGGGGCGCGGGCCTGGGGCCTGGTGATGGGCGTGTACGGGGTGGGCGCGGTGCTGGGCGGGTCGCTGATGCTGGGGCGCAGGCCCGGCCGGCCGCTCGCGGTGGCGACGCTGGCGGGTCTCGGCTGGGCGCTGCCCTCGGCGGCGCTCGCGGCCGGGCTGCCGCTGGGCTGGGTGGCCGCGGCGGCGCTGGTGGCGGGTGCCGGGTCGGCGGTCTGCGGCTCGCTGTACGAGTCGACCCTGCAGAGCTGGGTGCCGGCGGAGGTGCTGGCGCGGGTGACGGCGTTCGGCGGGCTGGGTGCGTTCGTGCTGGGGCCGCTGGGCCTGGCGGCGGCCGGTCCGCTGGCCGACCGGGTGGGGGTGGCGGCCGTGCTGGCCTTCGGCGCGGGGTGGCAGCTGATCGCCGTGGCGGCGGTGCTGGTGGTGCGCGAGGTGCGCTGTCGGAGCTGGGAGGAGCCGGAACAGGGGGCGGAGCGGGGCGTGGAGCCGGCGCCGAGCGCGGCGGGTGCCGGGTGAGCCCGACGGTCGTACCGTGGAGGGGTGCGGGGGCGAACGGAGGAGGTAGGCCATGCCCGGTTCTCTCACCATCAGCCACCACGAGGCTGCCGCGTCCGTGGACCACGCGGACGCCGTGCGGCTCGCCACCGTGCTGGACGAACTCGCGTACCTGCTGGAGATCCCGGGGCCGAACCGGGTCAACGAGGCCCAGCTCGCCGCCCTCTGCGAGGGTCGGGCGCCCGACCGGGCCGAACTGGCGCACTGGGCGCGGACGGTCGCCGCGGAGCTGAAGGGACGCCGTTAGGGCCTGCCTCGTGGCCGCGCCGCGCCACCCGCCGGCCCCGCCGTACGATGACGCGCGGGGCGGGTGGTCCGCACGCGCCGCGGAGGACGTGGGGGAAGACGTGGCAGAGCGTACGGCGGCGCCGATGTCCTGGCTGACGGTGGACACCCCGCTGCCGAGCGGCCCGTTGCACGTCGCGGTGACCGCGCAGGGCGTGGCGGCCGTCGGCTACCTCGGCCGGGAGGGCGAACTCCCGCGCTGTGCCGACGAGTCGAAGATCGCCGCGGTCACCGGCCGGGTCGGCGAGTACCTCGCCGGGCGCCGGCGGCAGCTGGACCTGCCGATCGACTGGAGCCTGAGCACCGGCCCGCACCGGGCGGTGCTGCAGACGCTGCTGTACGAGGTGCCGTTCGGGCGGACCATCACCTACGGCGAACTCGCGGCCCGCAGCGGGGTCTTCGGCGAGGTCGAGGAACCCGGGCTGGCGGCCCGTACGGTCGGGCAGATGATGGCCGCCAACCCCGTCGCGCTGCTGGTGCCCTGCCACCGGGTGGTGGCGGCGGACGGGATCGGCGGCTTCGGCGGCGGCCGGGTCGGGATCGACGTGAAGCGCTGGCTGCTCACCCTGGAGGGTGTGCTGGAGCCGACGCTGGACTGGAACGGTCCGCTCTGACCGGCCGATCGGCGGCGGGTCAGTGCACCAGCTGGCCCGCCGCCAGGCTGTCCGGGGCGGCGGGGCCGGCCGGGGCGAGCGGCGGGATCGGCGGGATCGGCGGGATCGGCGGGAGTTGGCGCGGCAGTACCGGCTGGATCCCGGAGACGAGGGTGTACTCGATGCCCGTCGGGTCCCCGGCCCACTCGGTGTCGGGCCGCTCGCCGAGCGCCAACTGCACCGCGTTCCACGGCAGGTTGAGACCGCACAGGCTCAGCTGGTGCAGCCCGCCGGAGGGCCGGGTGTTGACGTCGATCACCACCGGCTCGCCGCGCAGGTGCCGGAACTGCACATTGGAGAGGTAGGCCATCCCGGTGGCCTCGACCAGGCGGCGGGCGGGTTCCAGGTACCGGGGCGCGGTGGTGAAGCTGCGCCGCCGTCGCTCCTTGCTGCGGCCGACGGCGGCGAGCAGCGTGCCGTCCAGGTCGGCGAGGCAGTCCACGGAGACCTCGGGACCGTCGAGGTAGGGCATGACCAGCAGGTCGGTGGCGGCGTCCGGGTTCTCCCGGGCCGCCCGGTCGAGCGCGGTGGCCACCTGGTCGACCTGGACCCGGCTGTCCCAGCCGGCCAGCCGGTGGAGCCCGAACGGCTCGCGGGTGAGGACCCGGAAGCCCTCGCCGCCGGCGCCGGAGGCGGGCTTGAGGCAGGCGGTGAGGCCGGCCGACTCGATCCGGTCGACGGCGTCGACCAGGTCCCCGGCGGTGCGCACCAGCCACCACGGCGGGGTGGGCAGTCCGGCGTCGGCCATCGCCGCGTAGCCGTCGGCCTTGCTCGCGAAGGCGGCGATCGCGGTGGCGGGCGGGCAGGCGAGGGCGGTGCCGACGGCCTCGAACTCCTGGCGGTGCAGGGATATCGCGAGCTGGTGCAGCCGGGGCACGAAGACGTCGACGCGGTGGCGGGCGCAGTGGTCGAGGGCGAAGGCGACGTAGGCGTCGGGGGTGAGGTCGGCGGGTTCCAGGCCGGCGGTGTCGGCGGCGGCGAGGACGGGGGAGTCGGGGTCGACGTGGGTCGCGTGGACCCGGACCGGGCGCGGAGCGGCGCGCAGCTGTTCGATGAAGAACACGTTCTCGGCGTACGTGCGGTTGAGCCAGACGGTGACGGGGGCGCTCATGGGGCCTCCCAGGGCAGGGGTGAACGAGGGGGAAGGGCTGTCTCGTGGCCGCGCTCGTCCAGTGGCCCGTGGCCCTTTGAGGTCGCACCTTAGCGGTCCGTCGAACGGGGTCGAACGCGGGGTGGCCTGCCGCGCACGGGCCGGGGAGGCGAACCGGACCGTCCCGTTCCGGAAAAGATTAGATCACCTGATCGAATAAGTATCGATCAGACATTCTATTCGTACTATTTTTTCGGTTATTCCGACCACTCGAAAGAGTGATTGCGGTTGCCCTTCGAAAGGGCCCACCATGATTCTTGCAAGTTGCAAGGCGACACTTCATCGGGTACGGGTACGCGAAGGGCTCCCTATGTCGACCGAAACCAACGTCGGTATTCCTGCACCGGGTGGTGAAGGGCAGGCCGCGGACCAGCAGAGTCTTGCCACCGCCGCCGCGCGGAACCTCGCGACGACGACCAAGTCCGCGCCCCAGATGCAGGAGATCAGCCCCCGTTGGCTGCTCAGGACACTCCCCTGGGTCCAGGTCTCGGCCGGCACCTACCGGGTCAACCGCCGACTGCGGCACGCCGTCGGCCGCGGCCGGGTCAGCTTCGACCGGACGGGCAGCGAGGCCCGGATCCTGGCACCGACCCTGCGCGAGGTGCCGGTGCTGCGGGGCTTCCCGGACGACGCCCTGCTGGAGGAGCTGGCCGGGCGCTTCGTCCAACGCGAGTTCTCCGCGGGTGAGGTCCTGGTCTCGGCCGGGTCGCCGATCGACGAGGTCTTCATCATCGCCTACGGGAAGCTCAGTCGGCTCGGAACGGGCAAGTACGGCGAGGAGGCCGTCGTCGGCGCGGTGGCCGACGGCGACCACCTCGGTGACGAGGTGCTCCAGCGGGAGGACGCCACCTGGCCGTACACCGTCCGGGCGGACACCGCCGCCACCGTGCTGTCCCTCCGGTGGTCCGCCTTCCAGGAGCTCGCCGAGCGCTCCGAGGCGCTCCAGCTGCAGGTCATGGAGTACCTGGCCGGGTTCCAGCAGCCGCAGAACAAGCACGGCGAGGCGGCGATCGACCTCTCCGCCGGCCACCACGGCGAGTACGAGCTCCCCAGCGCCTTCGTGGACTACGAGCTCAAGCCGCGCGAGTACGAGCTGAGCGTCGCCCAGACGGTCCTCAAGGTGCACACCCGGGTCGCCGACCTCTACAACCAGCCGATGAACCAGACCGAGCACCAGCTGCGGCTGACCATCGAGGCGCTGCGCGAGCGCCAGGAGCACGAGCTGGTCAACAACCCGGAGTTCGGCCTGCTCGCCAACGCCGCCTACGACCAGCGGATCCAGACCCACTCCGGCCCGCCCACCCCGGACGACATGGACGAGCTGCTGAGCCGCCGCCGCAGCACCAAGCTCTTCCTGGCCCACCCGCGGGCCATCGCCGCGTTCGGCCGCGAGTGCAACCGGCGCGGCCTCTACCCGGACACCGTCGAGGTGCAGGGCCGCCGGGTGTTCGGCTGGCGCGGTGTGCCGGTCTTCCCGTGCAACAAGCTCCCGATCGTCAACGGGAACACCACGTCGATCCTCGCCATGCGCACCGGCGAGGACAACCAGGGTGTCATCGGTCTGCACCAGGCCGGAATTCCCGATGAAGTCGAGCCGAGCCTTTCGGTGCGGTTCATGGGAATCAACGAGAAGGCCGTCATTTCCTATCTGGTGAGCGCCTACTACTCCGCCGCGATTCTGGTGCCGGACGCCGTCGGCGTCCTGGAGAACGTCAACATCGCGCACCACTGAGGCTGACCGCGGCAGGGCCGGCCCGCCCCGGGGCCGGCCCGTCGCACCACCAAGGGGGAGGACCCATGGGAATGTTCACGCTGGAGCGCGACCATCGCGAGGGACACGAGGCGCAGGACGTCCTCGCGCGCGCCCGCGCCCTGGTCGACCCGGTGCTCCGGGCCGCCGTGGACTCGCTGCCCGGCACCATGCGCCGGGTCGCCGGCTACCACTTCGGCTGGTGGGAGGCGGACGGCTCGCCGTCGACCGCGTCCTCCGGGAAGGCCATCCGGCCCGCCCTGGTGCTCGCCGCCACCCAGGCGCTCGGCGGCGACCCCGCCAAGGCCACCGCCGCCGCGGCCGCCGTCGAGCTGGTGCACAACTTCACGCTGCTGCACGACGACATCATCGACCGGGACGAGACCCGCCGGCACCGCCCCACCGCCTGGCTGGTGTTCGGCACCACCGAGGCCATCCTGGCCGGCGACGCCGTGCACTCGCTGGCGCTGCGCCTGCTCGCCGAGGACGGCCACCCGGCCGCGGGCGCCGCGGTGCGCCGGCTGGCCGACTGCGTGGTGGAACTCTGCGAGGGCCAGCAGATCGACTGCGCCTTCGAGCAGCGCAGCGACGTCTCGCTGACCGAGTGCCTGGCGATGGCCGAGGCCAAGACCGGCGCACTGCTCGGCGCCGCCTGTGCCATGGGCGCCCAGTACGCGGGTGGCTCGGAAACGGCCGCCCAGGCGATGGACGGCTTCGGCCGGGAGATCGGCCTGGCCTTCCAGCTGATCGACGACCTGATCGGCATCTGGGGCGATCCGACCGTCACCGGCAAGCCGGTCGGTGCGGACCTCCTGGTCCGCAAGAAGTCGCTGCCGGTGGTCGCGGCGCTGGGCTCGGGGACACCTGACGGGGCCCGGCTGGCCGAGCTGTACGCACTGGACCGGCCGCTCACCGGCGAGGAGCTGGCGAGCTGCGCGGCCGCGGTCGAGGGCGCCGGCGGGCGGGCCTGGGCACAGGGCGAGTCCTGCGACCGGATGGCGGCGGCGATGACCCAGCTGGCCCTCGCGGTGCCCGAGCCGTCGGCCGCCGACGAACTGCTCGCGCTCGCCGAGCTGGTCACCCGCCGCACCCACTGATCCGACCTCCAACGGGGGAGCGGACACCCCGCTCTCCCCGTCGCCCTTCCCACCGCCGCGCCGGGGCCCGCATGGACGGCCCCCGGACGGACGGCTCCCGTACACGTCAGCCGAGCGGGGCCGGCGCGTCCAGCAACCGCCTTTCCTTCCCCGGCTCGATGCCGTGAAGGACTCGGCCGCGCTTGCGTCCGTCGGGCTCCGTGTCGTTTGCCGGCCCTCGCTGCCGCAGCCACTCCCAGGTGTCCCGGGCGGTCTCGGCGAAGGGCCGGCAGCGCAGCCCGGCCGCCTCGGCCCGTCCGGTGTCGGCCCGCCAGATGCCCGCGGCCTCCGGCCCGTCGGGCATCCAGAGCGGCAGCTCGCTCCACGGCTGGACGCGGTCCGGCCCCTCGGCCGTCAGTCGGCCGTCCGGGACCCAGACCAGTTCGGCGCCCCCGCCGCCGGCCGCCTCGGCACAGCCCGCGAGGAACTCCCCGTAGGTGAGCCGGCCGGGCGGCGCCGTGGTGATGAACCGGCCGGCCGTGCCCGCCGTCAGCAGGTCCAGCCCGAACACCGCGAAGTCCCGGACGTCGATCAGCTGCATCGGCCGCCCCGGCTCCCCGGGCGCCAGCACCCGCCCGCCGCGGGCCATCCGCTCCAGCCACCACGGCAGCCGGCCGCCCTGCTCGTGGGGGCCGATCAGCAGCCCGCTGTTGAGGACCGACGTGCGCCCGGCGCCGAAGTGCTCCAGGACGGCGCGCTCGCAGCCCGCCTTGAGCGCGGCGCTGAACTCCTGCCCCGGCGGGGTGTCGGCCGGGCACTCGTGCAGCGGGGAGGCCTCGTCGACCACCCGGGCCGGCCAGTCGGCGAAGGCGTGCACGGAGGAGATCAGCGCGTAGTGGCCGGCGCGGTCGCGCAGCAGCCGGGCGGAGTGGGCAGCCTGGGCGGGCTGCTGGGCCGAGGTGTCGACCACGGCGTCCCACTGCCGCCCCTCGGCCGTCCGCGCCAGGTCGTCGGCCGAGTCGCGGTCGCCGCGCACCGCCTCCACGCCGGGCAGGTCGGCGGCCGTGCGGCCGCGGTTGAAGGTGGTGACCTCGTGGCCGCGGGCGAGGGCCTCGGAGGCGAACGCCCGTCCCAGGAAGGACGAGCCGCCGAGCAGAAGGATCTTCATAACGGCAAGGCTGTCCCGGCCCCTCGCCCCGCATACCGCCGTTCGCCGTGGGCGCAGACCGGTGCCCTCCCGGCCCGTCCGAGCTGCCCGCGGCGGCCGAGATGCCGACCCCCGGGGGCCCGCATAGCATCCGATTCATACCGATATGTCCATCCGATACGTCCGTCATGCAGCCGTCGCGCCCCGGTACCGGGGACCGGCGCAGGGAAGAGCGGCACCATGGTCAACCCGGCACTCGTGGACCCGGACACCATCCGCGCGACCGCCGCCGAGGCGTGGGTCCGCGGTTACCCGATCCTGCAGAACTACCGCACCCTCTACACCCAGGCGCTGGACGACGCGGACCCGCGCCACGTCGGCGGCTTCGGCGTCTTCCGGCACTACCCGCGCCCCGCCACCCCGGCCGACACCGACGTCATCACGCCCAACAACGACACCCCGTACTCCTGGGCCTGGCTCGACCTGCGGACCGAACCGTGGGTGCTCTCCGTCCCCGCCACCGACCGCTACTACGTGCTGCCGGTGCACGAACTCGACACCGTCTACGCCGGGTTCGTCGGCTCCCGGACCACCGGCCAGGAGGCCGGCGACCACCTGGTGGCCGGCCCCGACTGGCACGGCGAACCGCCGCCCGGCATCCGCGGCGTCATCCGCACCACGACCCGGCTGGCCGGCATCCTCGGCCGCACCCACCTCGTCGGCACGTCTCCCGAGGCGGTCGCGGAACTCGCCGCGCTCCAGCGGCAGTACCGCCTGCGCCCGCTGCACGCCTACGCCGGCACACCGGAGCCGGAGCCCGCCCCGCAGCCCGTCTGGCCGGTCTGGCGCGACGAGGTGCTCGACACCGTCGAGTTCTTCGTCTTCCTCGACTTCCTGCTCGGCTTCCTGCCCGCCGAGGCCGCCCCGCCCGCCGAGGCCGAGCTGCGCGGCCGGCTGGCCGACCTCGGCATCGACGGCCGCGGCGAGTTCGAACCGGCCGCGCTGCCGCTCGCGGTCCGCACCGAGATCGAGCGCGGCATCGCCGACGGCAAGGCCGAACTGGCCCGCGCCGCCGTTCGCACCGAATCGTCCGTCGGGCTCTTCGGCACCCGCGGACAGCTCGGCACCCGGTACCTCGACCGCGCGGTCGGCGCGCTCACCGGCCTGTACGGGCTGCCCGTCGAGGAGGCCTGGTACGGCGGCTGGCAGGCCGACAGCACCGGCCACCGCCCGCCCGACGCCAGCGAACGCGACTACCTGCTGCGGTTCCCGCCGGACGCGCTGCCGCCCGCCCGCCACTTCTGGTCGGTGACCCTGTATGCGCTGCCCGGGCTCCACCTGGTCGACAACACCCTGGACCGCTACTCCGTCGGCGACCGCACCCCCGGCCTGGTCCGCGACCCGGACGGCGGACTCAGCGTCTACGTCCAGCACAAGCGGCCCGCCGACGCCGACCAGTCCGCCAACTGGCTGCCCGCCCCGGACGGCCCGTTCACCGTCGTCATCCGCCTGTACGGGCCGGACGCCTCGGTGCTCGACGGCCGCTGGACACCGCCGACGCTCACCCCGCGCTGACCCCCGCGCCGCCCCCCTTCCACCCTCTCGCCCCGTGCCCCCGACCCCCGGCACCCGGGAAGGACGCCCCATGAACCAACCCGAGCTGGAGGCCCTGGCCGCCGACGCCTACGTCTACGGCTATCCGCTCGTCGCCGGCCTCACCACGGTCGACCGCTTCGTGCACGGCGGCCTGGGCGTCCTGCCACCCACCCCGTTCAACCGCTTCGCCCACGCCCCGCGGCTGGCCGGCCCGGACGACGACTTCGTCTCCGTCAACAACGACGTCCTCTACTCGGTCGCCCAGCTCGACCTCTCCGAGGGCCCGCAGCGTCTGCACGTGCCCGACACCGCCGGCGGCTACCACGTGCTGCAGTTCGTCGACGCGTGGACCGACAACTTCGCCTACCTCGGCAGCCGCGCCACCGGCAGCGCGGCCCGGACCTGGCTGGTCGTGCCGCCCGGCCGGCACGGCACCCCGGCCGACCCCGACCGGGTGATCACCGCACCGACCGCCGTCGCCACCATCGTCGGCCGCTTCGCCTGCGCCGGGCCGGACGACCTCCCGCGGGTCCGCGCCCTCCAGGACGGGCTCGTCCTCGAACCGCTGGAGCCGGGCGGGGTCGCCGCCGGACTCCCCGAGCCGGACCCGGACGTGCCCGAGCGGCTCGCCTTCTTCGAGCGGCTCCGGGTCTGGATGGCCGCCTACCCGCCCGCCGAGGCCGACCGGGCCTACCAGCAGCGGTTCGCCCCGCTCGGCCTCCTCGACCCCGGTCCCTCGCCGTACCGGGCGGCCGCCCCCGACTGGACGCTCGCCCTGGCGACCGGTCTCGCCGCCGGCCGCGAACGCGTCGAGGACGCCACCCGGCCGCCCGAGGAGCACCCGCCCGGCGAGTGGCGCGCCGCCCTCCACCTGGTCGACCACAACACCGCCTTCCTCGGTCCGGGCACCCTCGACGACCCCGAGTGGCGGATCCCCGACCGCCGTGCCGCCTACCTCAGCCGCGCCGCCGCCGCCCGGGCCGGCCTCTGGGGCTGCCACGCCTACGAGGCCCTGCACGCCACCACCGGCGACGACGCCGACGGCCGCCCGCTCGACGGCACCCACCCGCACACCCTCCGTTTCCCGCCGGACGGACTGCCGCCCGCCGAGGAGTTCTGGTCCCTCACCGTGTACGGCCTCCCGGACCAGCGCCTGGTCGCCAACCCGGCCGCCCGCTACTCGATCGGCAGCCGCACCCCCGGTCTGCGGCCCGACCCGGACGGCGGCCTCACGCTCCACCTGAGCCACGAACCCCCCGCCGACCCGTCCGGGGCGGCGAACTGGCTCCCCACCCCCGCCGGGCCGTTCCGCCCGGTGATGCGCCTCTACCGTCCGGGCCCCGCGGCCCTGGACGGCACCTACCGGCTCCCGCCCCTGCGCCGGGTGTAGGGCGTCCGGTGGGCCGGCCTTCCCAGGCGCGTCCGTCCGAGCAGGAAGGAAGTGCGATGGGCGACGCCGTCGGCCGGATGCTGGCCCCGGCCGTGGGCATCGCGATCAGCCCGATGGCGCTGATCGCGACCGTCCTGCTGCTCGCGACGCCCCGGGGCCGGGCCGACGGGGCGGCGTTCGCCGCCGGCTGGACGGCCGCGCTGGCGGCGGTGCCGGCCGTCGTGGTGCCGCTCGGATCACGGCTCGCCGCGGGCACGGTGGCCCCGGACTGGTCGTGGTGGTTCGAGCTGGCGGTGGGCGGGCTGCTCCTGCTGCTCGGCGCGCGCCAGTGGTGGGACCGCCCGCGCGAGGGCCGGGTGCACGGCCCGCCGGAGTGGATGCGGACGGTCGACCGCTCCACCCCCGCCCGGTCCGCCGCACTGGGGGCGACCCTGCTGGCGACCGATCCGAAGAACCCCCTGCTCGCCCTCGCCGCCGCGGTCGTGATCGGCACCGGCGGCGCCCCGGCCTCCGGCAAGGCGGGCGCCGCCGCGCTGCTGGTGCTGATCGGCTCCCTCGCCACCCTGCTGCCCCTCGCCGTCCACCTCCGAGACGGCGACCGCGCCGCCCGCCGGCTCGACGAGTGGCGAGCCTGGGCGGCCACCCACAACACGGCGGTCCGACTGACCCTCCTCCTCGTCCTCGGCACCTCCCACGTGGGCGCGGCGCTCTCGGGCCTGACCGCCTGACGTCCTCGGCGCCTCCTGTGCGGGTGCGGTCCTCGCCGACCTGGCCACCTGGCCACAGGCCGAGGCGCCCGCCGTGTCGGCACCGCCGGGGCATCGCCGCCACGGCGCCGCAGGCCTGGCGGCCGGCCCTGGACCGGCCCCCGTCGGCCCCGGTTCAGTGCGGTGCGGGGCTTGTCGGGGTGGTGGTGCCGGACGGGGAGGGGCTCGGGGACGTCGCGGACGTCGGTTCGGTGGTCGGCGCCGGTGTCGGGGTGGGTGTGGCGGTCGCGGTGGGTGTGGCGGTCGGGCTCGGGGTGGTGGTGGGTTCGGCGGGGCCCGGGTCGGTGGTCGGGGTCGGGGCCGGGGTGGCGCCGCCGCGGTGCTGCGGGCCGCCCTCGATGGTGACCACGGCCTGGGACGGCGGCAGTGCGATCCGGGCGGTCCAGTGGGTCGCGGGGGCGAGGTCCTCGTCGACGCTGACGATCACGGTGATCCGCTGCCCGGGCGCGAGCGTGCCCGCGTCGCGGCTGAGCCGGAGCCAGGGCGCGTCCACGACGGCGTGCCAGCGGATCTCGGTGCCGCCGGAGTTGGTGAGGGTGAGCACTGTCCGGCTGCCGTACTCGCCCGCCTCGACGGTCAACAGGCCGGACGGCGCAGATGCCGGCGCGCCCGCCGACGCCGCCTCCCCTGCGCCGACGGGGGTCGGCGCACCGGAGGCGGCAGCAGTGGGACCGGGGGTCGGGACCGGAACCGGCGACCCCTGGGTCCCAGGCAGCAACGTTTCTGCAGGGCGCGGTGCTGCCCCCGCCAGCTCCATCCCGGCCACCGCCGGACCGGACCCGCGGTAGACCCCGCCGACCGCCCCGATCACCGCCCCGACCGCCTTGGCGGCCCCGACAGCCCCCGCAGCCCCGCCCGGATCCGTCGCGCCACCCGCCGAGCCGCCCGGCGCTGAACCACCCGCCGCAGCACCACCCGCCGAACGGTCCCCCTCGACCCGGACCGAGGAGACCGACGCCGCCTCTCCGGCCCCGGTTCCGCCCCGGTGCCCGGCCCACAGGGCGACGACCGGCGCGGCCAGGACGGCGGCCAGCACCCCGGTGGTCACCACCCGCCGCCGCACCGCCGGGCCCCGTCCGCCGTCCGGCGCGCGGTGTCGGGGGAAGCCGCCCTGGTCGAAGCGGAGCCCGGCCTCGGTCGGCACCGAAACCCGCGCCGGCACCTGCGCCCGCGCCCGGACCGACACCGCCACCGCCAGCGTCCCCGCCGCCCCGGCGTCCCCGCCCGGAGCGGTGAGCACCGGCAGCCCGGACAGCCCGGCCGTGCCGTCCTCCGGCACCTCGCCGGCCACCCGCTCCGCCGTACCCCGGCAGGTCGGGCAGTCGACCACGTGCCGCACCAGCTCCCGGCGGAGCGCGGGGCCGAGCACCCAGTCCCGCCAGCTCTCCGCGCCCGCGCCGCCGAGCCGGTCCAGCTCGGGGCAGCTGCCGACGCCGAGCACCAGCAGGGCGGCCCTGGTCCGGTCGACCTCGGCCCGTGCGGAGACGAGCAGCGTCCGCACGTTCTCGAACGGCTGCCCGAGGACGGCCGCCACCTCGATCGGGCTGAGCCGGTGCCGGACCGACAGCTCCAGGGCCTCGCGCTGCTCGGGGGCGGTGCCGGCCGCCTCGGGCCACGCCAGCGAAGCCAGTTCACGCCGCCGCCGGACCGCCTCCGCCCCGCCGTCCCCGTCGCCCCCGAGACCCCTGCCGCCCCCGCCGGGCCCGCTCCCACCTCCGCCCGCCAGCCGCCGCAGGCAGCAGTACCGCGCCAGCGAGTACAGCCAGGCCCGGACCAGCCCGGGCTCGGCGAGCCGGTCGCCGTACCGGACCGCCAGCTCGCGCACCTCCCGCAGGGCGGCCGCGGCGGCCTCGTGCTCGCACAGCACCGAGAGGCAGTAGGTGAAGAGGCCGTCCACCTGTCGCTCGTACGCCGCGAGGACGGCGTCGCGCGGCCCTTCCGTACTCGTCGTCACCCGTCCGACGGTAGAGAGCGCACCAGCCCTGTCCGAGTGATTCCGCCCGGTTGTACTTCTTTCGGGTAACAACATCGCCCATTCGTGGACCCACCCCGGCCACCCCCTCGCCGCCCCGGTCACCCCCGCGCTGTCGTACCCAGGCGCTACGGTGACCGCATGGCTGCCCGTACCAAGACCACCGCCAAGCCGCGCCCGGCCTACCGCTGCACCGAGTGCGGCAACCAGCTGCCCAAGTGGGTCGGCCGCTGCCCGGAGTGCAACGCCTGGGGCACGGTCGAGGAGTACGGCGCGGTGCCGATCCGGACCACCGCCGCCGGCCCGGTCAGCGCGCCCGCCCGCCCGATCGCCCAGGTGGACGGCCAGGTGGCGACGGCACGCTCCACCGGCGTGTCCGAGCTGGACCGGGTGCTCGGCGGCGGCCTGGTCCCGGGCGCCGTGGTGCTGCTGGCGGGCGAGCCGGGCGTCGGCAAGTCCACCCTGCTGCTGGACGTCGCCGCCAAGGCGTCCTCCGCGCAGCACCGCACCCTCTACGTCACCGGCGAGGAGTCGGCCGGCCAGGTCCGGCTGCGCGCCGACCGGATCAACGCGCTCTCCGAGCACCTCTACCTGGCCGCCGAGTCCGACCTCGGCGCGGTGCTCGGCCATGTCGAGGCGGTCGGGCCCGGCCTGCTGATCCTGGACTCGGTGCAGACCATCGCCTCCGCCGAGCTGGACGGCGCGCCGGGCGGCCCGGCCCAGGTCCGCGAGGTGGCCAACGCGCTGATCCGGGCCTCCAAGGAACGCGGCATGGCCACCCTGCTGGTCGGCCACGTCACCAAGGACGGGCAGATCGCCGGCCCCCGCCTGCTGGAGCACCTGGTGGACGTGGTGCTGAGCTTCGAGGGGGACCGGCACGCCCGGCTGCGGATCATCCGCGGGGTCAAGAACCGGTACGGCGCGACCGACGAGGTCGGCTGCTTCGAGCTGCACGACGAGGGCATCGCGGGCCTGGCCGATCCGTCCGGCCTCTTCCTGACCAGGCGTGACAAGCCGGTGCCGGGCACCTGCCTGACCGTGACCCTGGAGGGCAAGCGGCCGCTGGTGGCCGAGGTGCAGGCGCTGATGGTGGATTCGCAGATCCCCTCGCCGCGCCGGACGACCTCCGGCCTGGAGTCGCCCCGGATCGCGATGATCCTGGCCGTGGTCGAGCGTCACGGCGGGGTGAAGCTGGGCAAACAGGACATCTACACCGCCACCGTCGGCGGGGTGAAGCTCTCCGAGCCCTCGGCGGACCTCGCGGTGGCGCTCGCGGTGGCCAGCTCCTCCTCCGACACGCCGCTGCCCAGCAACCTGGTCGCGATCGGCGAGGTCGGCCTGGCCGGTGAGGTGCGGCGGGTGACGGGTGTGCAGCGGCGGCTGGCCGAGGCGCACCGGCTGGGCTTCACCCACGCGCTCGTCCCGCCGGACCCGGGCAAGGTCCCGCCGGGTATGAAGGTGGTCGAGGTGGCGGACATCGGCGAGGCGCTGCGGGCCATCCCGGGCCGCCGCCGGGCCGCCGCCAAGCCGAGGAATGAGGCACCGTCGGCGCCGCCGGCACCCCGCGCGCCGCGCCCGGCGGCCCACCCGGAGGAGCTCATGGACGGGTGGGAGCCGCTGGACTCCGACGAACTGCGCTGACCCAAGCCCTGCCGTTGCCGCACGCAGTTAGACTTTCCCCTGTCTCATTGGTGATAAGGCAGTACTAAGCGACAGAGCAACAGACCCTAGGCCGGCGCCCGCACGAGGGGGCGCGGTACGGGGTCGACCGGAGGAGTCACGTGGCAGCCAGCGACCGGGCGGACAAGTCCTCCCGCGAGGAGGCCCTGCTGCGGGCCTCCCTCACCGCCATCGCCCCCGGCACCGCGCTGCGCGACGGCCTGGAGCGGGTGCTGCGGGCCAACACCGGCGGCCTGATCGTGCTCGGCTTCGACAAGACCGTCGAGTCGCTCTGTACCGGCGGCTTCGTGCTCGACGTCGAGTTCACCGCGACCCGGCTGCGCGAGCTGTGCAAGCTCGACGGCGCCGTGGTGCTGGACAAGGACATCACCAAGATCGTCCGGGCCGGCGTCCACCTGATGCCCGACTCCACCATCCCGACCGACGAGACCGGCACCCGGCACCGCACCGCTGAGCGGGTCAACCGGCAGACCGGTTTCCCGGTGGTCGCGGTCTCGCACTCGATGCGGCTGATCGCCATGTACGTCAACGGCACCCGCCGGGTGCTGGAGGACTCCACCACCGTGCTGTCTCGCGCCAACCAGGCGCTGGCCACCCTGGAGCGCTACAAGCTGCGCCTGGACGAGGTGGCCGGCACGCTCTCCGCGCTGGAGATCGAGGACCTGGTGACGGTCCGGGACGTCACCGCCGTCGCGCAGCGGCTGGAGATGGTCCGGCTGATCGCCACCGAGATCGCGGGCTACGTGCTGGAGCTCGGCATCGACGGCCGGCTGCTCTCGCTGCAGCTGGACGAGCTGATCGCGGGCGTGGAGCCGGAGCGCGAACTGGTCGCCCGGGACTACTTCCCGGAGCGCGCCGCCAAGAAGGGCCGGACCGTCGCCGAGGTGCTGGCCGACCTGGAGGACCTCACCCACGCCGAGCTGCTCGACCTGCAGACGGTGGCCAAGGCGCTCGGCTACTCGGGCTCGCCGGAGTCGCTGGACTCGGCGGTCTCGCCGCGCGGCTACCGGCTGCTGGCCAAGATCCCGCGTCTGCCCAACACGGTGATAGAGCGCCTGGTGGAGCACTTTGGCGGCTTGCAGAAGCTGCTGGCCGCGAGCATCGACGACCTGCAGACGGTCGAGGGCGTCGGCGAGACCCGGGCCCGTTCGGTCCGCGAGGGCCTGTCCCGGCTCGCCGAGTCGTCCATCCTGGAACGCTACGTCTGACCCGGCTCCGAGCCGGCGCCGACCCGACCCGGCTCGGACCGGCCCCGCGCCGAACCGGCCCCGGACAGACCGAAGCCCGGACCGCCTGAGCGGTCCGGGCTTCCTGCTGTCGTGCCCCGGGGCGGTGGTGAGGGCCGGTCAGTTCTCCAGGCGGATCGAGGAGCGGGCCGAGGCCTGTCCGCCGGAGAGGCCGGTGAGGTCGGCGACCACCAGGTAGGTGCCGGCCGGTGCGGTCGACGCGTCGGCGGTGGCGCACTGCGGCTTGCTGTGGACCCGGTCCCAGGTGAAGGTCTCGGTCAGCCCGCCGTTGGCCGGGAGCTGGACCCAGCTGCTGTTCCGGTCGGCCGGGCAGTCGCCCGAGGACCAGATGCGCTCGCCGTTGCTCGCGGTGACGGTGATCGCCGAGGCGGCCCGGCCCAGGTCCAGCCGGCAGGTGGTGCCGGAGGAGTTGTTGATGGTCAGTGCCAGCTTGGGCTTGTCCTTGGGCTGGTAGGCGTTCTGGGCGCCGGCCAGATTGAGCGTCACCTGCGAGGAGGCGCAGACCGGCAGGGCCATGATCTCGGCGGTGTTCACCGGGGGCGGGCCGCCGGTGCCGGCACCGCCGGTACCCCCGCCGGCGCTGCCCCCACCGGCCGCCGCGCCGCCCGCCGCCGCACCGCCGGTCGCGGGTGCCGTGCCGCCGGTCGTGCCGCCGGTGCTCAGACTGACGTCGCCGCCGCCGGAGCCGCCCACCGCGCCGCCGGAGGAGCCGCCGCTGCTGCCGCTGCCGGGGCGGGAGTTGTTGACCGGCCCGGTCGGCGAGGCGCCCGGCGTGATCGCCTGGGCGGGTGACTGGCTCTGCGACTGGGTCGGTACGGCCTGCGCGGCCTTGTCCTTGCCGTCGCCACCTCCGCCCTGATCGGACATCAGCCAGATGACGAGGGCGGCGACCGCGACGACGGCGACGAGCACGACGATGCGCCGACGCCAGTAGATCGAGGCCGGCAGCGGTCCTACGGGTTGACGCAGAGAGGGCACGCCCAAACTCTACGAGACAGTGTGTGCCCCTTGACGCACCAACACCGCACAGTCACCCCTTCCTTCACATGATCCGCCATTTGCGCCGTTCGAGGGAGGCTGAATGGGGTGTTTTGCGCCAACATGAGGAATCCCATGATCCGCTTCGGCTGCCGACCCGGGCGTGGGAGGATCGAAGGGCCATGGCTGCCAACACCATCACCCCCGTCACCCCCGCCGTCCCCGCCCCCGCGACGCCCGCCGAGGCGCCGAGGCTCGGGCTGCCGCTGCCCGTCCTGCACGAGACCGTCCTCGACTGGTACGCGGCCAACGCCCGCGACCTCCCCTGGCGCACCCCGGACGCCTCGCCCTGGGCCGTGATGGTCAGCGAGTTCATGCTCCAGCAGACCCCGGTCAAGCGCGTCCTGCCCGCCTGGGAGGCCTGGATGGAGCGCTGGCCGACCCCGGCCGAGCTGGCCGCCGAGGCGCCCGGCGAGGCCGTCCGGATGTGGGGCCGGCTCGGCTACCCGCGCCGGGCGCTGCGCCTGCACGCGGCCGCCGTGGCGATCACCGAGGAGCACGACGGCGAGGTCCCGGACGACCACGCGACACTGCTCTCGCTGCCCGGCGTCGGCGAGTACACCGCGGCGGCGGTGGCCTCCTTCGCCTTCCGCCAGCGGCACGTGGTGCTGGACACCAATGTCCGCCGGGTGTTCGCCCGCGCGGTGACCGGCGTGGAGTACCCGGCGCAGGCCACCACGGCGGCCGAGCGGCGGACGGCGACCGCCCTGCTGCCCGAGGCCGCAGGGACGGCCGCCACCTGGGCGGTGGCCGTGATGGAACTGGGCGCCCTGGTCTGCACGGCCCGCGGCCCGGAGTGCGGGGAGTGCCCGCTGTTCACCGCCTGCGCCTGGCAGCGGGCCGGCCGCCCGCCGTACGAGGGCCCGGCCCGGCGCGGCCAGTCCTACGAGGGCACCGACCGGCAGGTCCGCGGCAAGCTGCTCGCGGTGCTCCGCGAGACCCACGGCGAGGTGCCGCAGGCCCGGCTGGACGCGGTCTGGCCGGACGCCGTGCAGCGGGCCCGGGCGCTGGACGGACTGGTCGCCGACGGCCTGGTCGAACCGGTCGAGCAGGGCGTCTACCGACTGCCCCGCTAGCCGCACGCGTGGCCACGCGCACGAGGGCCCCCGTCCGCCGGTTCGGCGGACGGGGGCCCTCGGTGCGTTCCGGTGTCGGACCGTGACCGTCAGATCGCGACGGCCTCGATGTTGTCGGTCGCGGCGCCCTTCTTGCCCTCGCCGCCCTCGGCGTCCTCCGCCGGCCCGCCGGCCCCGCGCAGCGGCACCTCGCGCATGAAGACCGCGGCGGCGACCGCGATCACCGCGACGGCGGCGCCCCACAGGAAGACGGTGTGCATGCCGTTGGCCACCGCGTGGTGGTAGGCGTCCTGGACCGGGGCCGGCAGCGCCTTGAGCGCGGCCGGGCTCAGCTGCGCCGGGTCGCCGCCCTGCGAGCCGCCCGCCCCGGCGGCCGAACCGAGCCGCTCGTTCATGGTCTCGGTGACCCGGTTGTTGAACAGTGCGCCGAACAGCGCCACACCGAACGAGCCGCCGATGGTGCGGAACAGGGTGGCGGTGGAGCTGGCCACGCCCATGTCCTTGATCTCGACGCTGTTCTGCGCGACCAGCATGGTGATCTGCATCAGGAAGCCCATGCCGGCGCCGAGCACCACCATCCAGCAGGCGGAGACGAAGCCCGAGGTCCCGGTGCCGAGGGTGGAGAGCAGCAGCATGCCGGCGGTCATCACGATGGTGCCGATGATCGGGTAGATCCGGTACTTGCCGGTCTTGGTCACCGCCTGGCCGACCACCAGCGAGATCACCAGCATGCCGAACATCATCGGCATCAGCAGCAGGCCGGAGTTGGTTGCCGAGGCGCCCTGCACGGTCTGCTGGTAGAGCGGCAGGAAGACGGTCGAGCCGAACATCACGAAGCCGACCACGAAGCCGATGATCGAGACCAGGGTGAAGTTGAGGTTCCGGAACAGCGACAGCGGCAGCATCGGCTCCTGGACCCGCTGCTCGACGTAGCAGAAGCCGATCAGGGTGGCCGCGGCCAGCGCGGTCAGGCCGAGGATCTGCTTCGAGCCCCAGGCGTACTCCTGCCCGCCCCAGGTGGTGATCAGGGTGAGCGAGGTGATGCCGGTGGTGAGCAGCACCGCGCCGAGGTAGTCGATCCTGGCCTTGCTGCGGACCTTCGGCAGCTTCAGCGTGACGACCACGACGGCGAGCGCGACGGCGCCGAGCGGCAGGTTGATGTAGAAGGTCCAGCGCCAGTTCAGGTGGTCGGTGATGAAGCCGCCGACCAGCGGACCGCCGATGGTGGCGAGGGCCATCACCGCGGCGAACATGCCCTGGTACTTGCCGCGGTCGCGCGGCGGGACGAGCGCACCCATGATCGACATGACGCCGACCATCAGACCGCCGGCGCCCAGGCCCTGCAGGGCGCGGAAGCCGATGAGCTCGTTCATGTCCTGGGAGAGGCCGGAGAGCGCCGAACCCGCCAGGAAGATCACGATCGAGGTGAGGAAGGTGCCCTTGCGGCCGTACATGTCGCCGAGCTTGCCCCAGATCGGGGTGGAGGCGGCGGTGGCCAGGGTGTACGAGGTGACCACCCACGACAGGTGCTCGGCGCCGCCGAGCTCGCCGACGATGGTCGGCATCGCGGTGCCGACGATCAGGCCGTCGAGCATCGCGAGCAGCATGGTGACCACCAGGCCGATCATGACCAGGCGGATCTCGCGGGCCGAGCGGGGCTGCTCCTCCTCGGCCGGTTTCTTCTCGGGGGCGCCGGTGTCGGCCTTGGGGTGTGACATGGGTGGGTGTCTCCCGGACAGGATGTCGGGCGACCGGCGCGGCCTGCGACGGTCCTTACTTGTCGCCCGGCTAGTTTGTGGACCGTCGGCACGGTAGGTTGTGCACTAGCCGGTCGTCAAGCCAGTTTTTCGACAGGCGCCCTGGGCAGGAAGAATGAACGCAGGAGCGGTCGCCGCAGAGGTGTCCGCCGCTGCGCCGCGGCGGCCGTCGGCCGCTGCGGGGACCGGATCACTCACGCAGTCAGAGGCAGGCGATGGGCACGACGCACGGCCCCCGTAGCGACACCCGGGCGCGCATCGTCGCGGTCGCCCTGGAGCTCTTCTCCGAGCACGGCTACGAGCGCACCTCGCTGCGGGAGATCGCGGACCGCCTCGGTGTCACCAAGGCCGCGCTCTACTACCACTTCAAGACCAAGGAGGACATCGTCCAGGGGATCGTGGCAGCCACCGCCGCCCCGATCAACGAGCTGATCGCCTGGGGGCGCGAGCAGACCTGGACGCCCGAGGTGCGGGACGAGCTGATCCGCCGGTTCGCGGCCGGGATGTCCGAGCGGGCGCCGTTGCTCCGCTTCTTCCAGGAGAACCAGCCCGCCCTGCGCGACCTGCCGGCCGGGCGGGAGTTCCGGGCCACCATGATCGCGCTGGTCCGGCTGATGCACGGCCCGGCGGCGAGCTTCGAGGACCGGCTGCGGGCGGCGATGTCCCTGTTCACCATCAACTCGGCGCTCTTCCTGCTCCAGCAGGACGAGCGGCCGGGGGCCGAGCGCGGGGCCGGTGAGGCGCCGGTGGCGGAGGCCACCCGCGAGGAGGCGATCGTGGCCGCCCAGCACGTCGCGCTGGAGATCTGCCGACTGATCGGCAGGCCCGCGCCGACGGACTGAGCGGCCCGAGCGGGGGATCAGAAGTCGGACACCCCGTGCGCGGACAGGTAGGCGATCGGGTTGATCACCGCGCCGTACTTGTTGGCCGAGCGGATCTCGAAGTGCAGGTGCGGCCCGGTCGAGTTGCCGGTGTTGCCGGAGCGGCCGATCTGCTGCCCGGCGGCGACGCGCTGGCCCGCCGAGACCGAGATCGAGGACATGTGGGCGTACTGGGCGTACCGGCCGTCCGCGAGTCGCAGCACGACCTCCTTGCCGTACGCGCCGTCCCAGCCGGCCGACACCACGGTGGCGTTGCCGACCGCGAGCAGCGGGGTGCCGGGGGAGACCGCGAAGTCCACGCCGGTGTGGTAGCCGGCCGCGTAGTGGACGTTGCGCACGCCGTACGGGTTGCTGGTGGGCGCGCCCGGGACCGGCGCCGACCACTGCGGGGCGGGGGCAGGAGCGGGGGCAGGCGCGGGAGCGGGAGCGGGAGCGGGCGCGGGGGCCGGTTCCGGGGCGGGCGCGGCGGGTGCCTCCTGCGGAGCGGGCTGCGGCTCGGCCGCGGGCGCCTGCTCGGCGGCGGCCTGTTCGGGCACCAGGTTGGCCGCGACCGCCACGTACTGCTGGGCCGAGGCCCGCTCGGACGGCAGCGTGTACGAACTCGGACCCGCCACCTGGACCAGTGCCGAGGCGGGCGTCGCCCCCTGCGGCACGGTGAACGCCGAGCTGCCGGGGGTGGTCGGGTCGACCGTCTGCGCCGAGGCGCTGCCCGTGGCGGCGAGCAGCAGCGCGCCGGTCAGCACGGCCGCACCGGCCGCGGCGGCGGTGGTGGAGTGGTTGCTGCGGCCGGTCTGCCGGAGGAACGAGTCGGCGAGCCGGCACAGGGCCGGCCCCAGAGGCGGGACGGAAGGCATGGAGCTCGACCTCACGAACGTACGGGGGCAGCACGCTGAGCCCGTTCGGGCGGGCTGAGCGAGGGACCACTCAGGTGTAACCGTCACCGAGCGGAGTCCCAAACCGTGTGACGTACTACGGCGTGTAGTCATCAGCGCGGCCGGAAACCGCATCGGCGGAACGACGATCATGCGGTCGGATCGTCGGGTCATGGGTCGGCGTCCGGAGGGCGGCGTCCGGCCGCACTACTACCCCCGCTCGTACCGGCCCGGCGGGTTGTGAGCAGCACCACCCGCGGGCCGGGTTTGAGGCGCCCGCGGAATCCCCGGAACGCGCCCGGGACGGGCCCGGGACGCGCCCGGACGCAAAGAATCCGGCCCGCCCCCGCAGGTGCGGGAGCGGGCCGGATCGGCTCAGCGGTGCCTGGTCAGGGACCGGGCGTCAGAGCTCGGTCGATCAGTTGTCGACCGGGCGGACGCGGATCCAGGTCTCCAGGTAGTTCGAGGACTCGTTCTCGACCTCGATGCTGGTGCCCGTCTTCGGGACGATGACGCTGCTGTACGGGTTGTCCTTCGACCAGTAGGACTTCAGGTCGGAGAACTCGTCGACGCCCTTGGCCTTCGGGACGACCGTCTCGACGCCGGCCCGGTGCAGGGTCAGGCCGTCGGTCTTGCGCGAGCCGAAGGTCGAGTCGTAGCCGTTGATGCGCGGGCGCATCAGCGTGCCGTCCTTCCACTTCAGCGGGGTCGGGTGCGAGTCGACCGGCAGGATCAGGCCCTGGCCCGGGTGGTTGGTGACGTTGTTGTCACTCTGCGACTCGTCCCAGTACCAGATCAGCAGACCGGGCTGGTAGGGGAAGTGCTCGACCCAGAGCGGCTTGTCGGCGAAGCCGAAGTTGTACGGGCCGACCTTCAGGGTGCGGTCGTACGAGACGTACTGGCGGTTCTCCGCGATGTAGTACTGGTTGTAGTCGTTGGTGAACGAGCCGGTGGTGCGGGAGAAGCCCTTGGCGGTCCAGCCGTTGTCGCCGTTCTCGGCGCCGTCGGTGAAGACGGTGGCGCCGTCGGCGGTCACCGCGATGTCGTCCAGCGCCAGGCCCTTGAGGTGCAGGCCGCCGTCGGTGACGTAGCGGAAGCGGACCTTGACGGCCTTGCCGGCGTAGGCGTCCAGCGGGAGGACCAGGTCGCCCCAGTTGCCGCCCGAGTTGCCGGTCAGCGAGGCGTTGCCCGAGGGGTCCTTCGGCAGCGCGGTGCCGTTGTAGGCGCCGTCGAGGGCCTTCCAGCTGGTGCCGCCGTCGGTGGAGACCTCGGCGTAGCCGTAGTCGAAGTCCTGCTCGATGTCGTACCAGGCCTTGGCCGACAGGGTGGCCTTGGTCTTGCCGGTCAGGTCGAGGTCACGGGTCAGCGAGACGTTCAGGTCGTCCGCGCTGCCGCTCCACCACTCGTTGGCGCCCGCGTAGGGCTTGTTGATGGTGGTGGTGACGGACTTCTTCGGCAGGTCGACGACCAGCGCCTGCGGGAGCTTGCTGTTGTACTCCGCCGGGCCGATGTGGTGGGTCGACTCGGTGCCGGCCTTGGCCTTGTCGAACTTCAGCCAGCCGAGCTGGAGCTTGCTCCAGGCGTCGAGGTCGTTCGGCATGTCGCCGATCGAGTTCTTGCCCTCGCCCAGCCAGGAACCGGAGGACATCAGGGACCAGAAGCCGACCGAGTTGTCGATGCCGCTGCCGGAGGTGTCGTAGAGGTCCGGCAGGCCGAGGTCGTG
This sequence comes from Kitasatospora sp. NPDC004723, assembly GCF_040609255.1. Taxonomy (NCBI): domain Bacteria; kingdom Bacillati; phylum Actinomycetota; class Actinomycetes; order Kitasatosporales; family Streptomycetaceae; genus Kitasatospora; species Kitasatospora sp. NPDC004723. Next base: position 200,741 of record NZ_JBEXJT010000001.1, read on the forward strand.
GCCGTACTCGTGGGCGAAGACACCGAGGCCGCCGTTCTCGGGCTGCATGGTGTAGTCGCCGACCCAGACACCGGTGTTGCCGACCGGGGTGCCGCCCAGCAGGTTGCTGGCCGGACCGGTGCTGCCGGCGCCGGTGCCGTAGACGTACGAGCGGTGGGCCCACAGGGCGTCAGTGCCCTGCTTGCCGCCGCCCGCCGACTGGTCCTCACCGGCGTGCACGATCTGGAAGTGGTCGATGTAACCGTCCGGCTCGTTGAAGTTGCCGTTGTGGTTGTAGTCGTACCGGTCCCACTGGTCGTACTGCGCGATGGTGGCCTTGATCTGCTCGTCCGTCTGGCCCTTGGCCTTCTGGTCGGCGACCCAGGTGTCGATCGCGTCGCGGATCAGGTCCTGCGCGTTGGCGCAGACGTGCTGGCCGCAGTAGTCCGAGCCGTAGCGGGCCTCGTTCCACTTGACCTTCACCCAGTCGGTGACCTGACCGTCCACCGTGTAGCGGCCCGAGGACTGCTTCTCGTAGTAGGTCTTCAGCGAGTCACCGGACTTGTTGAAGTACAGGTCCTGGTAGTGCTGCTGGTTGTAGTCGGCCTGCCAGAGGGTGGAGTTGTTGGTGGCAGCGTCCGGCTTCTCGATCTGGTTGCGCTGCGGACCGGGGGTGCCGCCGTACTTGATCCGGCCGTCCGCGGTCTTGGTGGTGTTGTCGACCTCGTCACCGAACTCCACCAGGATGGTGAAGATCTTGTCCGTGCGCTCACGGGCGAGCTCGACGTACTTGTCCTTGCCCAGCTTGATGCTGGAGCCGCCGCCGTGCTGCTCGACCTTCGCGGTGCCGTCGAGCAGCTGCTGCGTGGCGGCCTTCTGCTCGGCCTCGACCTTCTCGGTCAGCGGGCCGGGCAGGTTGTGCTCGGTGCTGGTCTGAACGGCGTCGGCCGGGTCCTGCGGAACGGGGGCGGAGCCGGCGGCAACGGCCGTGCTCGGGAGCAGCCCCGCGCCGAGCGCGGCTATGACCGCCGCGGACGAGGCGACCGCAGCGACTTTCCTGGTGATCTTCAACGTTGTGACGTCCTCCCCAAACCGTCCGGCTCTTGGCCTTCCGGTAAACCAATGAAAGACAGGTGGACGTCATTTGATCCAAGCGTGGACGGAAAAGATAGACCTTGACCGTGACATGGCTACAGCGCTATGCTCCGCGACCCCCTATCAACTGACGGCCTGTCAATAGCATTGCCATTAAAGATGGTCACAGCTTTGGTCGCACCCGCACCGGCCCTCCATCCGGCCCCCGGCCTGGTCCTTCGTGGTCCGGGTCACGACTTCGGCGGCGGTACGGAAAACGGTTTGGGCCCCCGGCGCGAACGCCGGGGGCCCAAACCGTTTGCTGTTATCTGTTAAATGTTGCTACTTCGTCAGGTCGGGGCCCGAGGAGGCGACGGCGGCCGGGGTGTCCGCGATCGCGGTCTTCTCCTCGCCGCGGAAGGTGAACTTCGCGTCCTTGCCCTCGCCCTCGACACCGACGACCACGATGTGGCCGGCCCGCAGCTCGCCGAAGAGGATCTTCTCGGAGAGGTGGTCCTCGATCTCGCGCTGGATGGTCCGGCGCAGCGGCCGGGCGCCCAGGATCGGGTCGTAGCCGCGCTTGGCCAGCAGCTTCTTGGCCTCGACGCTGAGCTCCAGGCCCATGTCCTTGTCCTTGAGCCGCTCGTCCACCTTGGCGATCATGAGGTCGACGATCTGGATGATGTCGTCCTCGGACAGCTGGTGGAAGACCACGATGTCGTCGACACGGTTCAGGAACTCGGGGCGGAAGTGCTGCTTGAGCTCCTCGCCGACCTTCGCCTTCATCCGCTCGTAGCCGGTCTGGCTGTCGCCCTGGGCCGCGAAGCCCAGGTTGAAGCCCTTGGAGATGTCCCGGGTGCCGAGGTTGGTCGTCATGATGATGACGGTGTTCTTGAAGTCGACCACGCGGCCCTGGGAGTCGGTCAGGCGACCGTCCTCCAGGATCTGCAGCAGCGAGTTGAAGATGTCCGGGTGGGCCTTCTCCACCTCGTCGAAGAGGACGACGGAGAACGGCTTGCGGCGCACCTTCTCGGTGAGCTGGCCGCCCTCCTCGTAGCCGACGTAGCCGGGGGGCGAGCCGAAGAGCCGGGAGACGGTGTGCTTCTCCGAGAACTCCGACATGTCGAGGGCGATCAGCGCGTCCTCGTCGCCGAAGAGGAACTCGGCGAGCGTCTTGGACAGCTCGGTCTTACCGACACCGGACGGGCCGGCGAAGATGAACGAGCCACCGGGGCGCTTCGGGTCCTTGAGGCCCGCACGGGTGCGCCGGATGGCCTGGGAGAGCGCCTTGATGGCGTCCTTCTGGCCGATGACGCGCTTGTGCAGCTCGTCCTCCATGCGCAGCAGCCGGGAGGTCTCCTCCTCGGTCAGCTTGAAGACCGGGATGCCGGTGGCGGTGGCCAGGACCTCGGCGATGAGCTCCTCGTCCACCTCCGCGACGACGTCCATGTCGCCGGCCTTCCACTCCTTCTCGCGCTTGGCCTTGGCCTGCAGGAGCTGCTTCTCGTCGTCGCGCAGGGACGCGGCCTTCTCGAAGTCCTGCGCGTCGATCGCGCTCTCCTTCTCGCGGCGCACGTCGGCGATCTTCTCGTCGAACTCGCGCAGGTCCGGCGGCGCGGTCATCCGGCGGATGCGCATCCGGGAACCGGCCTCGTCGATGAGGTCGATGGCCTTGTCCGGCAGGAAGCGGTCCGAGATGTACCGGTCGGCCAGGGTGGCGGCGGCGACCAGGGCGGCGTCCGTGATGGAGACCCGGTGGTGGGCCTCGTAGCGGTCACGCAGGCCCTTGAGGATCTCGATGGTGTGCGGCAGCGACGGCTCGGCGACCTGGATCGGCTGGAAGCGGCGCTCCAGCGCGGCGTCCTTCTCCAGGTGCTTGCGGTACTCGTCGAGCGTGGTGGCACCGATGGTCTGCAGCTCGCCGCGGGCCAGCATCGGCTTGAGGATCGAGGCGGCGTCGATGGCGCCCTCGGCGGCGCCCGCGCCGACCAGGGTGTGCAGCTCGTCGATGAACAGGATGATGTCGCCGCGGGTGCGGATCTCCTTGAGGACCTTCTTCAGGCGCTCCTCGAAGTCACCGCGGTAGCGGGAGCCGGCCACCAGGGCGCCCAGGTCCAGCGTGTAGAGCTGCTTGTCCTTGAGCGTCTCCGGGACCTCGCCCTTGACGATCGCCTGGGCCAGGCCCTCGACGACGGCGGTCTTGCCGACGCCGGGCTCACCGATCAGCACCGGGTTGTTCTTGGTGCGGCGGGACAGCACCTGCATGACCCGCTCGATCTCCTTCTCGCGCCCGATGACCGGGTCGAGCTTGGCCTCGCGGGCGGCCTGGGTGAGGTTGCGGCCGAACTGGTCCAGGACCAGCGAGGTCGACGGGGTGCCCTCGGCCGGCCCGCCGGCCGTGGCCGACTCCTTGCCGCCGGGGGTCTGGTAGCCGGAGAGCAGCTGGATGACCTGCTGGCGGACCCGGTTGAGGTCGGCGCCCAGCTTCACCAGGACCTGGGCGGCGACGCCCTCGCCCTCGCGGATCAGGCCGAGCAGGATGTGCTCGGTGCCGATGTAGTTGTGGCCGAGCTGCAGGGCCTCCCGGAGCGACAGCTCCAGGACCTTCTTCGCCCGGGGGGTGAAGGGAATGTGACCGGACGGGGCCTGCTGGCCCTGGCCGATGATCTCCTCGACCTGCTGGCGAACGGCCTCAAGAGAAATCCCGAGGCTCTCCAGGGCCTTAGCGGCGACACCCTCACCCTCGTGGATCAGACCCAGGAGGATGTGCTCGGTGCCGATGTAGTTGTGGTTGAGCATCCGGGCTTCTTCCTGAGCCAGGACGACAACCCGCCGCGCGCGGTCGGTGAACCTCTCGAACATCGTTTATCGCTCCTCAGAGCGGTCGGGCAGTTCGGGGTCCGTCCCCGCCCTGTCCTTCCGCATGCTAGTCCCGCTCAGCGGCGCGGCCCACGGATTCGCCCCCTTGAAGGGGAGCGACATACAGCGCGACCAGCCGACACCAATCCCAACCCGATGCTGGGAGACGGTGTTCCCGCACGCGGGCCGGATGCACCGGATACCGCTACGCCATCGGCGAACAACCTCCGCCGTGGCGCTGCCGGTGGGTGTCCGACCGGTCACGCGTCCTGCCCCGGGCGGAGTCGCGGACCCCGTCCCCCTGCATTCATACCCGGTATCGGGGCGGTTCTCGCGCAGTTTCCGCGGTGGCGGTGTTCGCCTGGCGAGAAGTCGGGCCGCCGCTGACGGTGGATCAGCCGCGGCCGGGGCGGCCGGTGTGCGCCGCCCGGTGGCGTCCGCGTCGCCGCTTCGCCCTTACAGCCTTGCACAGGCCGTGACGCGGTGCGCCGCGGGGCGCGGAGGGGACCCCTCCGCGCCCCGCACGTCTGCCGTGGACGCCTCACGCGGCGCCCGGAACCCCGCACCCGTCCGGACTGCCGGGCGTCACCCGGTTCAGGACGCGTTGGCCTTCTCGTAGGCCTCGCGCACGTTGCTGGGGACGCGGCCGCGGTCGTTGACCTCCAGGCCCTGCTCCTTGGCCCACGCGCGGATCTTGGCGGTGTCCGGGACGCTGCCGGACGGACGCGGGGCCGAGCCGCGGCCGGGGCGGCGGGCACCGGCGAGCCGGCCGCTCTGCTTGCGGCCCTTCTCCACGTACGGCGCCAGCAGGCCGCGGAGCTTGTCCGCGTTGGCGCTCTTCAGGTCGATCTCGTAGGCAACGCCGTCGAGCGCGAACGTCACCGTTTCGTCCGCCGACCCGCCGTCGAGATCGTCTTCAAGAATGACCTGCACCCTCTGTGCCACGGGCTTCCCTTTCCGCTAAACGACCCATTGCCTAAGGAAAGGAAAGCGCCTTTCTCCGGAAAACACAAACCCCTGGCCGTCCGGGGGCGGCTCACAGGTGCAGCAGCATGCGCGAGTTGCCCAGTGTGTTGGGCTTCACCCGCTCCAGGTCGAGGAACTCGGCGACACCTTCATCGTACGAGCGGAGAAGTTCTTCATAGACATCCGTAGCGATCGCCGCCGGGTCTGTCGTACCATCATCGGTTTCCTGGAGCTCCCCGATCTCGGTGAAACCGTGTTTCGCGAAGAAGGCGACCTCGAACGTCAAGCAGAAAATCCGACGGACGCCGAGCCAGCGGGCGGTCTGCAGCAGCTTCTCCAGCAGCAGGTGACCGACCCCGTGGCCGCGGCAGGACGGGTCGACGGCGAGGGTGCGGACCTCGGCGAGGTCCTCCCACATCACGTGCAGCGCGCCGCAGGCGACCACGGTGCCGTTGTCGTCGCGTTCCGCGACCCAGAACTCCTGCACCGATTCGAACAGTGTGACGGTGGGCTTGTCGAGCAGAATGCCGTCGCGTGCGTAGGCGTCGATGAGCCCGCGTACGGCCCGCACGTCCGTGGTCCGCGCCCGGCGGATGGTGACCTCCATGGCGGGACGTTATCGTGCCGGCCCCGACCCGGTCCCGCCGGTATCCGGTCCGCTCTCCGATCCGCTCTCCGGCCCGCTCCGGCGGGAATCCGCGGCGGCCGGATCGGACGGGGACAGAGCGGCCACCCGCAAGGCGTCCCGCAGCGCCTCCCGCTGCTCGGGCGACATCAGGCCGAAGAAGTGCACCAGGGCCGCGGCGGGATTGTCGCTCGTGGCCCACGCGTCGTTCATCAGGGCCGCCGTGTACGCCTCGCGCGAGGAGACCGGTTCATATCGATAGGCCCGGCCCGCGCGCTCCCGGCGGAGCCAGCCCTTTCTGTGCAGCTTGTCCAGCACGGTCATCACCGTGGTGTACGCGATATCGCGTTCCGACCGCAGATCCAGGAGAACCTCGCGAACCGTGACCGGTCGGTTCCACTGCCACACCCGGGTCATGATGGCGTTCTCAAGTTCGCCGAGTTGCCGGACCATAGTGCGGCCAGGATAGGGAGTGAATGGGGCAAATCTTGTGAAGTGCCGCAAACCGGCGCGCCGCCACCCCCGGAATCCGGGAATGGCGGCGCGGGGTGATCGCGGACGACCGACGGGGTCAGTCGACCAGGTCCTCCTTGGTCTTCTGGGCCCCGCCCTGGCTGCGGATGATGGCCCGCACCAGGAAGCCGAAACCGATCGCCATGACCAGCGGCGGGACGATCGCGCTGACGTAGTCCATCAGGTCACTCCTCCTCGGTCTTCTCCGCCGCACCGGCGGACGCCTTGGGCTCCGGCTTCACCAGCGGGAAGAGCACCGTCTCCCGGATGTTCTTGCCGGTCAGCAGCATGATCAGGCGGTCCACCCCGAGACCGAGGCCACCGGTGGGCGGCATCGCGTACTCCAGGGCCCGCAGGAAGTCCTCGTCGACCTGCATCGCCTCGACGTCGCCGCCGGCCGCGAGCAGGGACTGCGCGTTCAGCCGGGCGCGCTGCTCGACCGGGTCGACCAGCTCGGAGTAGGCGGTGCCGATCTCGGTGCCGAAGATCACCAGGTCCCACTTCTCGGCCACGCCCGGGATCGAGCGGTGCTGGCGGGTCAGCGGGGAGACCTCGGTCGGGTAGTCCTTGATGAAGGTCGGCCGGACGGCGTTCTCCTCCAGCAGGCGCTCGACCATCTCCAGCACGATCTGGCCGTGGCCCCACTCCTTCTCGAAGGGGATGCCGTGCTCGGTGGCCAGCTTGCGCAGCTCCTCGACGCCGGTCTCCGGGGTGACCTCGGCGCCCAGCCGGGCCGAGATGCCCGGGTAGACGCCGATCTCCTCCCAGGGCTCGGCCAGGTCGATCTCGTGCTCCACGCCGTGCGGGTCCAGGCCCTTGATCACCGTGGTGCCCAGCGCGTCCCGGGCGGCGTTGATGATGGTGGCCCGGATCAGCTCGGCCTGGGTGTCGTAGTCGCCGTAGGCCTCGTACGACTCCAGCGAGGTGAACTCGGGGTTGTGGGTGGAGTCCGCGCCCTCGTTGCGGAAGTTGCGGTTGATCTCGAAGACCTTCTCCGCGCCGCCGACCACCAGCCGCTTGAGGTACAGCTCGGGGGCGATCCGCATGTAGAGGTCGATGTCGTACGCGTTGATGTGCGTCTTGAACGGCCGCGCGTTGGCGCCGCCGTGCACCGGCTGCAGCATCGGGGTCTCGACCTCGATGTAGCCGCGCTCCTCGTAGGTGCGGCGGATCGAGCGGACGACCTTGGAACGCAGGTGGAGGATCTCGCGGGCCTCCGGGTTGACGATCAGGTCGACGTAGCGCTGGCGGACCCGGGCCTCCGGGTCGGTCAGGCCCTTGTGCTTGTCCGGCAGCGGGCGCAGGCACTTGGCGGTGAGCTCCCAGCGGTCCACCATCACCGACAGCTCGCCGCGCCGGGAGGTGATCACCTCGCCCTCGACGCCGACCTGGTCACCGAGGTCGATGTCGGACTTCCAGGCCGACAGCCGCTCCTCGCCCAGCTTGTCCAGGGAGAGCATCACCTGGAGGTCGCCGGAGCCGTCGCGCAGGGTGGCGAAGCAGAGCTTGCCGCCGGTGCGGGAGAGGATCACCCGGCCGGTGATGCCGACCCGCTCGCCGGTCGCGGTGTCCGGGGTGAGGTCCGGGTGCTTGGCCCGGAGGTCGGCGATGGTGCTCGTCCGGGGGAAGCCGACCGGGTAGGGGTCGACGCCGGCGGCCCGGAGCCGCTCCAGCTTCTCGCGCCGGACGCGCATCTGCTCGGGAAGGTCGTCGGTCGCGGGGATAGGGCTCTGATCGCTCACCCCACCAGAGTAGCCAGCCGCCACCGGTGCTTTGCCACAGGATTACCGTGCCGTGCGGTGCGGCAGTGGTGCCGCGGTGGTGCGACGGGGCCGTCGGGAACGGGAGCCGGGAACGGAACCGGGGAGGCCGGGCCGGACGGATCCGGCGCGGCCTCCCCGGGAGGCGTCGGTACGGTGGGCTCAGCCGGTGCCGGTGGCCAGTTCCACGTCCGCGTCCTCGGCCGCCGCCGGCGCGGCCGGGTGGACCGGCGGCTTGGGGCGGCGGCCGAACAGCTCCGCGGGGGTGGGCATCCGGTGCGGCCGGACGGGCTGGCGGCCCTGGGGCGCGCGGGGGTCGGCGGACTGCTCGACGGGGGGCTCGGTGCTGCTCATCGGGATCCGTCCTCCAACAGGGGTGAGGGGACTGCCGCTCGGTGCGGCGGGGCTCGGTACGGCGACGAGGTGGCGCTGGCCGGTGGTGAGGGCGAGCCGCTCGCGGACCGCGGCCTCGGCCAGCGCGTGGCAGCGCCCGGCGAGCCGGGAGCGGCGGGAGCGCTCGCCCTGGCCGCAGGGCTGGCGGCTCAGTCCGCGCAGCGCGGTGAGGTCCTCCGGCCCGGGGAGGTAGCCGTCGGCCACCGCCTCCTCCAGCCGTTCCAGGTAGCCGCTGGCACTGCCCGGCAGGGCGGTGCGGTAGCGGGCGAGGTCGGCGAGGAGGAAGGCGCGCAGCCGGCCGCCCTCCTGGACGGCCTCGTCGATCGCCTCGGTCAGGCGCAGCGCGTCCTGGACGTCCTCGGCCCACAGCGCGGCGCCCGCGTCGGCGGAGGCCGGCAGGCCGGGGAGCTGGAGGTGGACGGGGACGACGGGGTGCAGGGCTTGGGCGAGGGCGCGGCGCAGCACGCGGACTTCGTCGGCGCTGAAGGCCATGCCGCCGCGCGATCCGTGTGGCGTAGGCATGGGCTGACACTACGTGAGGAATATCCGATTTGTCGGTAGCGTCGCGCCGACGCCGCGCGTCCGGCCCGGGAACGTGCCGGGGCGGCTCAGCGGCGCAGTGCCTCCGCCGGCTGGATCCGGGCCGCCCGCCAGGCCGGGTAGACCCCCGCCAGCAGTCCGGTGAGCAGTCCGATCACCGGCGCCGCCGCCACCGTCGCCGGGTCGACCACCGGGGTCCAGTCCCGGGCGAGCGCCACCCCGAGCACCGTCAGCACCCCCAGCGAGGTGCCCACCAGGCCGCCGATCAGCCCCAGCGAGGCCGACTCGGAGAGGAACTGGCCGGTGATGTGCCGGCCCCGCGCGCCCAGCGCCCGGCGCAGGCCGATCTCACCGGTCCGCTCCAGGACGGCGACCAGGGTGGTGTTGGCGATGCCGACCGCGCCGATCACCAGGCAGATGCCGGCCAGCAGCAGGAACAGCTGGTTGAGGTCGGAGGTGACGTTGGAGCGCAGCGTGCGCGGGTCCGGCGGCGGGACGGGCTTGAAGTACTCCGGGTGCGCCGGGTCCAGGGCGAGCGGGGCCTCGGCGGCGATCTGCCGGGCGGCGCCGATCCGGGTCGAGATGATCATCTTGGCCCGGTCGCGCTCCGGCTCGCCCCAGAGCCTGGCGGCGGCGCCGCGCGGCACCGTCACCGAGAGCAGCAGGTCCGGCTTGCGCTTCACGTCGTCGACGATCCCGATCACCGTGAACGGCTTGTTCTGCAGGAAGATCGCCGGCTGGGTGTCCAGCGTGGTGATGCCCAGCCGGGAGGCCAGCGCCGCGCCGATCACCGCGACCTGGCGGCCGGTGGAGTCGTGCCAGCTGTCGAAGGTCCGGCCCTGCAGCAGGTGCGGCTCGGCCGCCGCGAGCACCCCGGCCGAGGCGGCCACCACGGAGACCTGCTCGCCGCCGCCCTGCCGGCCCACGGGGGCGGCCCGGACCGTTCCGGAGGCCTGGTCCACCGGCCAGTAGACGCCGGCCGCCTCGACCCCGTTCAGCCGCTGGATCCGGGCGTCGGCGTCGGCGGGGAAGGCGAGCGGCACCAGCTCGGGGCGGGTGCCGCCGATGTCCTCGACGCTCACCTCGGTCGCGCTCAGGACGCTGAACCGGGAGTCGATCTGCGAGGAGGTGGTCGCGGTCAGTCCCAGGATGGCCACGAAGGTGCCCACCCCGAGCACGGTGCCCAGACCGGTCAGCGCCGAGCGGGCGGGCCGCTGGAGCACCCCGGCCAGTGCTTCGGCGAACAGGTCGCGCAGCGGGAGGCGGGAGGGCTCGACCACCCGGTCGCGGCGGGTCGGCCTCATGCGACGGCCACCTCCTCGCGCAGCAGGCCGTCCCTGATCGCCACCGTCCGCCGGCCGCGCGCGGCCACCTGCGGGTCGTGGGTGATCAGCAGCACCGTCAGGCCCTGGGCGTGCAGTTCGTCCAGCAGGGCCAGGATCGACTCGGCGGTGACGGTGTCGAGGTTGCCGGTCGGCTCGTCGCAGAGCAGCAGCGACGGCCGGCCGACCAGCGCCCGGGCGATCGCCACCCGCTGGCGCTCGCCGCCGGAGAGCCGGGTCGGCAGTGCGTCCAGCCGGTGGCCGAGGCCCACCCGGACCAGCGCCGCCCGGGCCAGTTCGCGCCGCTCGGCGGCGGCGCGCCGGCCCCGGGTGGCCGTGTAGAGCATGGCGAGGGCCACGTTCTCGGCCGCCGAGCGGTGCGGGAGCAGGTGGAAGGACTGGAAGACGAAGCCTATTCGGCGCCCGCGCAGCGCGGTGCGGTCCGCGTCCGGGAGCCCGCCGGTGTCGATGCCGTCCAGCAGGTAGTGGCCGGTGGTGGGGGCGTCCAGCAGGCCGGCGATGTTCAGGAAGGTGGACTTGCCGGAGCCGGACGGGCCGATCACGGTCACGTACTCGCCGGGGGCGATCGCCAGGTCGCACGGCTTCAGGGCGGCCACCGGCGGCGGGCCCGGGTAGGTCAGGCCGACCTGGCGGAACTCGATGACGGGGGCGGCCGGGGCGGTCGTGTCGGGCACGCCGGCCGCTGCGGTCACGTCGGTCGCTTCGGTCACTTGGCGCCCGCCCCGGTGGCGTCCTTGACACCGACGATCACCTGGTCGCCCTCCTTCAGGCCGCCCTCGGCCAGCGGCCGGACCTCGGCGCTGCCGCCGCCGACCGTGCCCGGGGTGACCTCCACCCGGCGGCGCTGCCCGCTCTCGTACACCGTCACCACCGTCTTGCCGTCCGCCGTCGCGGAGACCGCCGACAGCGGGACGACCAGCACCGGTCCGGCCGAGGAGGCGGCCTGGACGGTCAGCCGGACGTCCTGGCCGGCCAGCCGCTGGTCCAGCGGGGCGTCCGGTTGGACCACCATCTGGTAGCCGGTCGCGGCGCCCTGCGCGGGGCCCGGGTTCTGGCCGCCGCCCTGGCCGCCGCCCGGCGCGGCGCCGGCCGGCTGGCCGTCCCCGGGGGTGTCCGCGACCGCCGCGACCTTGGCGGCGGCCTTGAGGCCGGTCACCTCGGAGAGGATCTCCACCACCTGCCCGGGGTGCACCAGGCCCTTGTCGGAGATGGTCAGACTGCCCTTGACCACCAGCGCCCCGGCCGAGACGGTCAGCACCTTGCCGGACACCTCGCCGCCGATCCGGCCGGCCACCGAGTCGACCCGGGCCGGGAAGCCGGAGAGGAACAGCAGCTCGGCGGCCGGGACCATCGGGCCGGCGACGGCCTTCGCGTCCGTCACCTTCTTCCGCAGCTTGGTGAGGTCCTCGGTGGAGCGGTTCACCAGCTTCTGGGCGGTGTCGACCGCGGTGCGGGCGGCGTCCACCGGGCTCTCCCCGGCCGGGGCCGGGGCGGCGCCGCCGGTCGTGGCGGGCCGGCCGCTGTCGCTCGTGCCGCCGCCCGCACCGGTGGTCGGCGCGGAGCTCGGCTGCGCCTGCTGCTGGGCCTGGGCCTGCTCCTGCTGCCGGGCGGCCGCCACCGCGTCGTCGTAGCGCTTCTTCGCCTGCTTCAGCGCGTCCTTGGCGTCCGCCAGCGCGCGCTCGCCGCCGGTGACCGCGTCCTGGGCGGCGGTCACCTGGGTGTCCCCGTCGGGGGTGGCGGGCAGCGGGTCGTAGCCGCGTGCCGCGTAGAACGCCTTCACCGCGTCCTTGGTGGCGGTGCCGTACGTCCCCTCCGGGTCGGCCGACGACTCGAACCCCAGCTCCATCAGCGCCTGCTGGAGCTGCTTGACGTCCTGGCCGGTGGCGCCCGGCTTGAGGTCCCGGTACACCGGCAGGTCGCCGTGCAGCGCGAGCACCGGCCGCCCCGCCACCTCCAGCACCGACTGCCCGGCCTGTACCTGGTCGCCGACCTTGACCGGCAGCTTGGTCACCACCGGCTTCGCCCCCGCGGCCCCGCCGCCCCCGGCCGGCGCCACGTCCACCGACTGCCCGGCGCTCACCTGGCCGCGGATCACCACGGAGTCGGTCAGCACCCGCTTCTCCACCGCGGCGGTCAGCACGTCCGGCGCCGGCGGCTCGCTGTCCGCGGCCGCCTGCGCGGGTGACTTGATCATCGTCGACGCCGCCACGCCGCCCCCGGCCAGCGCCACCGCGGCGGCCATGACCAGCACCAGTGCCCGGCGACGCCGCCGGACCCCCCGCTCGCCGTCGGCCACCACGTCGACCGCCACCGCCTCCGGCGTCACGTCCGACCGCTCGAACTCGGCCACGCCCCCACCCTCGTTCCGCAGAATCGATCCAACTATCCTACTGTGCAGACTGCCTGATGGTTCATCAGGGTTGTCACCGAGCCTCCGGGATCACCCGGCCGCGGCCTTGCTCGCCTCCTGCGCCATGCGCTTCTCGGAGTCAGCGGCCTCCTTCAGTGCCTGGGCGTTCTGCTCGACCAGCCGCTTTTCCACCTCCAGGCGCACCTGGAGCCAGATCTCCGCCAGCCGGCTGCCCGTCCGGCAGTCGGCGTCCGCCCGGGCGATCGCCAGCTCCTGGGCACCGGCGGCGCCGACGACCTTCTCGAACTGCTGCACCGCCTGTTGCGGGTTCGCGTACGTGTAGCCGCTGGGCCTCATGCACTCCGACCACTGGGTGAGCGCCGCAACCAGCCGGGGATCGGCCGTGGTCTGCTGGTCCGCCTGGGTCGTCAGCTCGCGCAGCCGCCCCTTGGCCGAGTCCTTGCCGCCATCGGTCGCCGCCAGCCGGATCGTCGCCTCCTTGGCGCACTTGGCCTGCGCGGCCTCCGCCGCCGACTCGCCGACGACGGGCTGCTCCGTCTCCGGTGGCTTCGGGTCCCGGCCGTGGGCGGAGCCCGCGTAGCCGAAGTCCTTCAGGGCCTGGGCGGTCGGCCACACGTACGGGTTCGTGCTTCCCCCCTGCGCCTTCAGCCGGGCCACGATCTGCTCGGCCGTCACCGGCTCGCGTTCGGTGGCCTGGTGCCCCTGGTCCCGCGCGCACTTGACGGCGATCTTGTTCGTGGCGTTCATGATGACGGCCTGGCTCTCCGCGTCCCCCCGTATCGCCGCCTCCAGCGGCAGCCCCGCGTCCCCGGCGGCCTCGGGGGACGCCGGTCCGGTGCCGGCCTGCGACTGGGACGGCGCGGCGGCGGGAGTCGAGGAGCCCCCGCCGGAGCCGCCGGAGGAGCATCCGGCCAGTGTCACGGCCGCCGCCATGACCAGCAGCAGCGCCCGCCGGCGCCGCCGGGCCGCCCGCTCGCCGCCGCCCACCTCGTCGTCCGACCGCGTGTCATCGGCCACGTCCCCACCCTCGTTCCGGAAAGTCGATCCAACTGTCGACCGTGTAGACCGATTGACTGTCCGTCAGGGTTGTCGTGCGGTGGTGTCGACTTCATGCGGGTGCCGCGGGTCAGGAGGCCAGGGCCTGGGCGGCGAGCTTCACGCGCTTGTCGATGTCCTGCTTGACGGCGCGCAGGGCCTCGGCGTTCTGCTCGATCAGCGCGCTCTCGTAGGCGGACTCGACCGTGAACCAGATGCCGACGACGTTGTGTTCGGCCTTGCAGGTCGCATCGGCGGTGGCGGTCTGCCGGGCCTTCTCGGAGGAAGCGCCCAGGGTCTGCCACTGCGGGTCGTCGGTGGCCGCGATCGGGGTCGGGTAGTCGTAGCCCTTGGCCTTCATGCAGCCGGACCAGGCGGCGAAGGCGGCGAGCAGCCGGGCGTCGGTCAGAGCCTGCTTCCAGCCGGTGTCCTTGATGTCGGTCACCAGTTGGGCGTCCGCGCCGTTGCCGTTGGCCGCCGTGGCACCCAGCTTGCCGTTCGCCTCGCCGAGACAGCCGCCCGGCGGCACCTGCCGGCCGTTGATCTCCTTGCCGCTCTCCGGCGTCTGGCCCGGGAGCACCGCGGCGCCGGTCGGGCTCCCGGTGAGCGCGAGCAGGTAGGTCGGCGGCTGCTGCGCCCGGGAGGGCTTCTGTCCCGGCCGGTAGTCCTTGACCGTGTAGCCGTACTGGGCGGCCTCCGCCGCGTCCGTGACGAAGTACCGCCACTGCGTCAGGTTCTTCGAGACGGTGCCGGGCTCGGCGGGGGCGGGTTCGACGGCATACGTGAAACCGAAGCCGGTCATGCAGCGGGTGGTCAGCGCGTCCCGGGCCGCGATCAGCTGCTTCTGCTGCTCCATGGTCAGCAGGTAGGCCTCGATCGGCAGCGCCTTGTCGTCGGCCTTGGCGAGGGTCGGGATGGCCGCGACCGACGGCGGCGGCACGTTGAGCCCCTCGCCCGCGGACTTGGCGGGCGGCGTGGTGGTCGAGCTGCAGGCGGCGGTCAGGAGCAGCAGGACGCCCCCGGCGAGCAGCCGTGCCCGGACCTGCGGCGATGTGGTCGTGGCCATCGTTTCGGCGTTCTCCGTGGATCGGTGCGGGTACCCGGTGGGGGCCCGGCCGGCCGGGCCCCCACCGGGCGATGGGGTGTGACGTCAGCCGACGTACTGCCAGGTGCCCGCGGCGTTGTCGTTCTTGACCGTGGTGAGGTCCCGGAACGACAGCGGCGGGATCACCTGGCGGTTGCCCCACGGGACGTCGCCGCTGCGCTGGAAGATGGTGATCTGGAAGTGCGCGTCCTGGTTGGCGACGGAGGCGGCGTGGTTCTTGACCGCCACACCGGCGCCGCTGCTGCCGTACGGGCCGGCGCTGAAGTACGAGCCGGCGTAGTCGTGGACGTCAGCGGCGTGGGCGAACTGGGCGCCCAGTCCGACGCCGGAGGAGTTGTAGAACAGGCAGGCGTAGGTGTAGTCGCAGCTGCCGATGGTGGCGGCCGAGGCGGCCGGGGCGCCGACGACGGCGGTGCCGAGGCCGGTGGCGAGGATCGCGGCCACGGCCGCGATGCGCTTGACGTTCACGTTGGACCCTTCGGACGGCCCGCCCGTGGAGCGGACGGGGGACACGAAGGAGAGAAGCGTGGCACTTCCCCCCGTGTGGAACGCCGGGGGCCGCGGATCTGGACCCGAACCCCCGAGTAGTGCCGAATCTAGGCTGCCCTTCGCATCAAGACCATTGTCCGCAAGGACAGTTGGACATCCGTTCGTACAGCGCGACCATGGCCAGGCGCAGCCGTGAGTCGACGCCGAGGCGGTCCATCAGGGCGGCGACATGGGCCTTGACGGTGCGTTCGGTGATGCCGAGGCGGTCGGCGACCTCCTGGTTGGAGAGGTCCAGCGCCAGGAGGTGCAGCACCTCTTCCTGGCGGCCGCTCAGGCTGTCGATCCGGGACGCCGAGGTGCGCAGGTCGTCCAGGGTGGCATCGACGGCCGTGATGGTTCCGTGCATGTGTTTCCCCCCTCAGTGCCTACCGCTCCTCGATGGGGAGCGGCGGGTGACGGGGCCCCGGCGTTCGACGCTAGCACGGGGCCGAGAGGGCGGAGATGATCACGCTCGGTCGCGATGGGGGGACCGTGGGTGAATGTCCCCATTCGCGCGGGTGTGATGTCCGTCACACCCGCGGGGCCTCAGCTCGGGCGGTTGCGCTCGTAGACCAGCCGCAGGCCGATGAGGGTCAGCCAGGGCTCGTGGACGTCGATCGAGCCGGCCTCGCCGAGGACCAGCGGTGCCAGGCCGCCGGTGGCGATCACCTGGACGTCGTCGGGGTCCTTGGACAGCTCGCGGGCCATCCGGTCGACCAGGCCGTCGACCTGGCCGGCGAAGCCGTAGAGGATGCCGGACTGCATGCCCTCGACGGTGTTCTTGCCGATCACGTTGCGCGGGCGGGTCAGTTCGATCTTGCGCAGCAGGGCGCCGCGGTTGCCGAGCGCCTCGACCGAGATCTCGATGCCGGGGGCGATCGCGCCGCCGACGTAGTCGCCGCGGGCGTTGACCGCGTCGAAGGTGGTGGCGGTGCCGAAGTCGACCACGATGCACGGGCCGCCGTAGAGGTGGTTGGCGGCCAGCGCGTTGACGATCCGGTCGGCGCCGACCTCCTTGGGGTTGTCCATCAGGACGTGCACCCCCGTCTTCACCCCCGGCTCCACGATCACCGCGGGGACGTCGCCGTAGTAGCGGCGCGTCACCTCGCGGAACTCGTGGAGCACGGAGGGGACGGAGGAGCAGATCGCCAGGCCCTCGACCTTCGCGTCGGCGATCGCGGTGCGCGATCCCTGCGAGCCCATCAGGCCGTTCAGCAGAACCGCCAGTTCGTCCGCCGTGCGCCGCGGATCCGTGGAGATCCGCCAGGTCTCGACGACCTCTTCGCCGCCGAACAGGCCGAGGGTGGTCTGGGTGTTGCCGACGTCGATGGTGAGCAGCATCAGGGTGCTTTCTGCGTCGAGGGCCAGCGGGCGGACGGAGCGGTCGGACGGGTGGAACGGCCGGACGGAGCGGACGGTCGGTCAGGCGCGCAGGTCCAGGCCGATGTCCAGGATCGGCGAGGAGTGGGTCAGCGCGCCCACCGCCAGGTAGTCGACACCAGTCTGGGCGACCTCGCGCGCGGTGGCCAGGGTGAGTCCGCCGGAGGCCTCCAGCTTGGCCCGGCCGGCCACCAGCGCGACCGCCTCGACCAGCTGCGGAACCGTGAAGTTGTCCAGCAGGATCAGATCGGCCCCGGCCTCCAGGACCGGCGCGATCTGCTCCAGGGTGTCGACCTCGACCTCGACCGGCAGCTCCGGGTAGGCGGCCCGGACGGCCCGGAACGCCTCGGCGACGCCGCCGGCCGCGATCACGTGGTTGTCCTTGACCAGGGCCGCGTCCGACAGCGCCATCCGGTGGTTGGCGCCCCCGCCGCAGCGGACCGCGAACTTCTCCAGCGCGCGCAGGCCCGGGGTGGTCTTGCGGGTGTCGCGGACCACCGCGCCGGTGCCCTCCAGGGCGTCGGCCCAGGCGCGGGTGGCGGTGGCGATGCCGGACAGGTGGCAGAGCAGGTTGAGCGCGCTGCGCTCGGCGGTCAGCAGGTCGCGGGTGCGGGAGCGGACCGAGAGCAGCACCTGGCCGGCCTCGACCCGGTCGCCGTCCTGGACGTGCCGCTCGACCTCGAACTCCTCCTCGCAGACCAGCGAGACGACCGCCTCGGCGATCCGCAGACCGGCCACCACGCCGGCCTGGCGGGCGGTGAAGTCGGCGGTGGCGACGGCGTCGGCGGGCACGGTCGCCACCGAGGTGACGTCCTCGCCGCCGGCCAGGTCCTCGGCCAGCGCCAGGGTGGCGATGTCCTCGACCTCGATCGGGTCCAGACCGGCCTCCTCCAGCAGCTCGGCGAGCTGCGGGTCCAGGCCGGTCTCGTAGCCCTCGCCGTCGCCGCAGGCGCAGCCGTCGCCGCAGCCGCCGGCCAGCGGGAGCTCCTCGTGCTCGTGCTCGTGCAGGTGGGTCACGTCGGTCGCGTCGGTCATGGTGTTACTGCTCCTCGAGGGTGCTGACGGGGCCGCCGGAGGCGGTGAGGGTGATGATCAGGTGGCGCCGCCAGTGCGCGTCGTCCCGGTCGGGGAAGTCCTCGCGCCAGTGGCAGCCGCGGGTCTCCTCGCGTTGCGCGGCGGCGGTGACCAGCGCGTCGGAGACCAGCAGCAGGTTGGCGGCCTCCCAGGTCTCCACCCGGGGGTCGGCCGGCTTCTGCTCGGCGGCGTCGGAGCGGGCCTGCTCGGTAAGCAGCGCCAGCCCGCGCGCCGTGGCGGCCATGGACGCGGCGGAGCGCAGGACGCCCGCGCCGCGCGACATCAGCCGCTGGATCTCGGCCCGCGCCTCGGGCGCGGGCAGCGGCACCGGGCGGGCGGCGCGGGCTGCCGCCGCGTCGACGGTGCGCGCGGGCAGGCCGCCGGCCGCGTGCCGGGCGGTCAGGTCGGCGGCGATCCGCTCGGCGAAGACCAGGCCCTCCAGCAGCGAGTTGGAGGCCAGCCGGTTGGCGCCGTGCACACCGGTGCAGGCGACCTCGCCGCAGGCGTACAGGCCGGGCACGGAGGTGCGGCCGATGGGGTCGGTGCGCACCCCGCCGGAGGCGTAGTGGGCGGCCGGGGCGATCGGGATCGGCTCGGTGACCGGGTCGATGCCGTGCGCGCGGCAGGTCGCCAGGATGGTCGGGAAGCGCCGCTGCCACATCTCGGCGCCGAAGTGCCGCCCGTCCAGGTACATGTGGTCGGTGCCCAGGAGCTGCATCCGGCGGGTGATCGCCTTGGTGACGATGTCGCGCGGGGCCAGCTCGGCCAGCTCGTGCTGTCCGAGCATGAAGCGGACGCCGTCCGCGTCGACCAGGTGGGCGCCCTCGCCGCGGACCGCCTCGGAGATCAGTGGCTGCTGGCCCTCGGCCTCCGGGCCGAGCCAGAGCACGGTGGGGTGGAACTGGACGAACTCCAGGTCGGTGACCTCGGCGCCGGCCCGCAGCGCGAGCGCCACGCCGTCGCCGGTGGAGACCACCGGGTTGGTGGTGGCCGAGAAGACCTGGCCCATGCCGCCGGTGGCGAGCACCACCGCGCGGGCCCGGACGGCGCCGACGCCGTCCCGCTGGCCCTCGCCCATCACGTGCAGGGTCAGTCCGGCGGCGTGCCCCTCGGCGTCGGTGAGCAGGTCGAGCACGAGGGCGTGCTCGATGAGCTCCACCTCGGGGTCGCGCCGGACGGCGTCGACCAGGGCCCGGGATATCTCGGCGCCGGTGGCGTCCCCGCCGGCGTGCGCGATCCGGTTGCGGTGGTGGCCGCCCTCGCGGGTGAGCAGGACCGCGCCGTCCTCGCCCAGGTCGAAGGCGGCGCCGGCCTCGATCAGCCGGCGGACCGCGCCCGGGCCCTCGGTGACGAGGGTGCGGACGGCGTCCTCGTCGCACAGCCCGACGCCGGCCACCAGGGTGTCGGCCAGATGCTGCTCGGGGGTGTCCCCCTCGCCCAGGGCGGCCGCGACGCCGCCCTGGGCCCAGCGGGTGGAGCCGTCGTCCAGCATCGCCTTGGTGACCACGATGGCCCGCAGGCCGGCCTTGCGGACGTTGAGCGCGACGGTGAGCCCGGCCACGCCGGAGCCGACCACGACGACGTCGGTGTCGGCGGTCCAGCCCGGTGCGGGGGCGGTGAGGCGGTGCGTGACGGCGGACATGTCGGTGATGGCTCCTTAGCGCGCGGCGGCGTCGACGGCGCCGCTGTCGCCACGGTACGCGGCGTCCCCGCGCAGCAGTCCGGTGCCCTCCCCGGCCTCGGCCGGGTCGCCGCCGGTGCCGGTGATCCGGTTGTGCTCGTCGACGAAGACGACCTTGGGGAGGTAGCCCTTGGCCTCGGCGGTGTCCATCTGCCCGTAGGCGATCAGGATGACGAGGTCGCCGGGGTGGACCAGGCGGGCGGCGGCGCCGTTGATGCCGATGACGCCGGAGCCGCGCGGGCCGGCGATGGTGTACGTCTCCAGCCGGGCGCCGTTGTTGATGTCGACGATGTGGACCAGCTCGCCGGGGAGCAGGTCGGCGGCGTCGAGCAGGTCCTCGTCCACCGTGACCGAGCCGACGTAGTGCAGGTCGGCCTGGGTCACGGTGGCCCGGTGGATCTTGGACTTGAGCATGGTGCGGAGCATTGCGGGTCACGCCTCCTGTGAGTGCATGCCTAGGGGAACTGCGGGGGAGCTACCGGATCACCGGACGATGATGCGGACGTTGTCGATCAGGCGGGTCGTGCCGACCTTCGCGGCGACGGCCAGCACCGCCTCGCCCTGGAAGTCGTCCGGCGCCTCGGTGAAGTCGTGCGGATCGACCAGGGCGAGGTAGTCGAGGTCGACGCCCTCGGCGGCGTCCAGCACGGCCGCGGCGGCCTCGCGCGCAGCCTTCGGGCCCCGCGCGGCCGCGTCCCGGCCGGCGAACAGCGCCTCGGACAGGGTGAGGGCGCGGGTGCGCTCCTCCGCCGAGAGGTAGCGGTTGCGGGAGGAGAGCGCCAGCCCGTCCTCCTCGCGCAGGGTCGGTACGCCGACCACCTCGACGTCGAAGTCGAGGTCGGCCACCATCCGGCGGACGATCGCCAGCTGCTGGGCGTCCTTCTCGCCGAAGAAGGCGAAGTCCGGGTCGGTGATGTGCAGCAGCTTGGCGACCACGGTCAGCACGCCGTCGAAGTGGCCGGGCCGGGTGGCGCCCTCGTAGCGCTCGCCCATCGGGCCGGCCGCCAACCGCACCTGCGGCTCGCCGTTCGGGTAGACCTCGTCGACGGACGGCGCGAAGACCACGTCGGCGCCGTTGGCCTCGGCGAGCCGCACGTCCTCGTCCAGGGTGCGCGGGTAGCGCTCCAGGTCCTCGCCGGCGCCGAACTGCAGCGGGTTGACGAAGACCGTGACGGCGACCCGGCCGTCCCGGCCGACCTGCTTGCGGGCGGCGCGGATCAGCGCGGCGTGGCCCTCGTGCAGGGCGCCCATCGTCATCACGACGGCGTTGTCCACCGGCTGCTCGTCCGGCCAGAACGCCGCCTCGAAGTCGTCGACGGTGTGCGTGACCACGGCCCGGTGGACCTTCGGGGCGCGCTGGGCCTTGCCCGGCTGCTTGCCGCGTGCCATTACTGCTTCTCCTCGTTCAGTACGTCCAGCAGCGCCGCCGCCGACGCTTCGTCGATCGTCCCGTGGGCCAGGGCCCGCTGGGCGGTGGCGCGGGCCATCGCCCGGTAGGCGGCCGGGATGTCCGGGGACACCGTACTGAGCTGCGCCAGGTGGCGTCGCACGGTGCCGGCGTCGCCCCGGGCGACCGGGCCGGTGAGGGCCGCGTCGCCGGAGCGCAGTGAGTTGTCGAGCGCGGCGCCGAGCAGCGGGCCGAGCATCCGGCCGGGCTCGGCGACGCCGGCCGCGCTCAGCAGCTCCATCGCCTGCGCGACCAGGGTGACCAGGTGGTTGGCGCCGTGCGCGAGGGCGGTGTGGTAGCGCGGGCGGACGTCCTCGGGCACCCACTCGGGCTCGCCGCCCATCTCCACCACCAGCGCCTCGGCGACCGGGCGCAGTTCCTCGGGGGCGGTCACGCCGAACGGGCAGCCGGCCAGCCGGGCCAGGTCCACCGAGGTGCCGGTGAAGGTCATCGCCGGGTGCAGTGCCAGCGGCAGCGCGCCGGCCCGGGTGGCCGGCTCCAGCACGGCCACGCCGTGCGCGCCGGAGGTGTGCACCAGCAGCTGGCCGGGGCGGACGGCCCCGGTCGCGGCGAGGCCGGCCACCAGGTCGGCCAGCGCGTCGTCGGGGACGGTGAGCAGCACCAGGTCGGCGGCGGCCAGCACCTGCGGCGGGGTGACGATCCGCACGCCCGGCAGCAGCGACTCGGCGCGGCGGCGGGAGGCGGCGGACACCCCGGAGGCGGCGACCACCTTGTGGCCGGCGAGCTGGAGGGCGGCGCCGAGCGCCGGGCCGACCCGGCCGGTGCCGACCACGCCCACGGCGAGGCGGGCGGGGCGGTTGCCGGGGTCGGCCGGGTCGCCGAGGCCGTCGGCGAGCGGGGCGAACTCGCCGGGGTCGGCGAAGTCGGACGGACTCACGGGTCCACCTTTGTCCAAGGGCTCCGTTCCAGTCCACCTGACGGGGTACCGGACGTACCGGCCCATTCTACGGGGGCGGGAACGGGCCCGGGCGGCTCAGTCCGTGGCGCCGGCCCGGACCAGGCCCGCCTCGTAGGCCAGCACCACCGCCTGGACGCGGTCGCGCAGGCTGAGCTTGGCCAGGATCCGCCCGACGTGGGTCTTCACGGTGGCCTCGGAGAGCACCAGCCGGGCCGCGATCTCCCCGTTCGACAGGCCCTGGGCGACCAGCAGGAACACCTCGCGCTCGCGCTCGGTGAGCGGGCCGAGGGTGTCCGCGCGGCCGGGGCCGCCCTGCGGGGTGGGCAGCACCTCGGCGAAGCGGTCGATCATGCGGCGGGTGGTGGTCGGCGCGACCACCGCGTCCCCGCCGTGCACGGCGCGGATCGCGGCCACCAGCTCGGTCGGCGGCACGTCCTTGAGCAGGAAGCCGCTGGCACCGGCCTTGAGCGCGGCGAAGGCGTACTCGTCGAGGTCGAAGGTGGTGAGGATGAGCACGTGCGGGGCGTCCGGCAGCGGGCTGCCGTCCTCGGCCAGGCAGATCCGCCGGGTGGCCTGCACGCCGTCCAGCCGCGGCATCCGGACGTCCATCAGGATCACGTCGACCGCGGTGTGCCGGAGCTTCTCCAGGGCCTGGGCGCCGTCCCCGGCCTCGGCGGCGATCTCGATGTCGCCCTGCGACTGCAGGATCATCCGGAATCCGGTACGCAGCAGCTCCTGGTCGTCGACCAGCATCACGCGGATGGTCAAGGGGGGCTCCTAAGCTCCTCGGGGGAACGGCGGGGGTCGATGGGCGCCCGGGCCGGGGGTCAGTGGGCCGCCTTGAGCGGCAGCACGGCGCGGATCCGGAAGCCGCCGCCGGGGCGCGGCCCGACGTCGAGGCTGCCGCTGACCATGCCGACCCGCTCGCGCATGCCGATCAGGCCGTGGCCCTGGCCGTCGCTTCCGCCGGTGGCCAGCTGCTCGTCGGTGCTGCCGCGGCCGTCGTCCTCGACCAGGACGGCCAGCTCGCGCTCGCCGAAGTCGACCGCGACCCGGGCGTGCACGTCGGGGCCGCCGTGCTTGCGGACGTTGGTCAGCGCCTCCTGGACGATCCGGTAGACGGTCAGCTCGACGCCGCGCGGCAGTTCGCGCGGATCGCCCGAGGTGGCGAAGTCCACCTGGAGGCCGGCCGTGCGGACCTGGTCCAGCAGCTCGGGGAGCTCCTCGACGCCCGGCTGCGGCACGTACTCCTCGCCCTTGGTGTCGGCGGTGCGCAGCACGCCGAGCAGCCGGCGCATCTCGACCAGCGCCTGCCGGCCGGTGGAGGCGATGGTGCCCAGCGCCTCCTTGGCCTGCTGGGGCGAGTTGTCCAGCACGTACGCGGCGCCGTCCGCCTGGACGATCATCACCGAGACGTTGTGCGCGACCACGTCGTGCAGCTCGCGGGCGATCCGGGCCCGCTCGGCGGCGACCGCCACCTTGGCCTGGGCGTCGCGCTCGCGCTCCAGCCGGGCCGCGCGGTCCTCCAGCTCCACCAGGTAGGCCCGGCGGACCCGGGTCAGCCGTCCCCACGCCCAGCAGAGGATGAACGGGGTGGACATCATCCCGGAGAAGAACAGCGCCTCGGGAACGGAGTACTGGACGTAGCTGATGTCGCCGTCGGGCAGTCGGGTGGCCTTCTCCGGATGGATCTGCCAGAACACCAGCGGGCCGGCCAGCAGCCCGGCGACCAGGGCCGCCCGGGACGTCCAGGGCCGGCCGAACGCGGCACCCGTGTAGGCGAACACCAGGAAGGCGACGCTGGAGAACGCCGGGTTGACGTTCAGGACCACCTGGGTGAGGCCGACCACGATCGCGGCGGCCACGGTGAGGTCGGGGAAGCGCCGACGGAACACCATCAGCAGCGGCAGCACGACGGCGATGACCGTGTCGGCCACCAGACGCCAGCCCTCCGGGCGGCCGCTCTCGTCGGGCAGCAGCCCGAAGACCAGCACCAACGCCGCCCAGGCGGAGTCGACCACCATGGGGTGACGGCGGAGCCAGGCGTTGAGTCGATGCACGGGTCAAGCGTAGGCAACCGCGGCGTGTCCCCAGGTCCGCCGGGAGAGCGATCCGTCCTACTCCCTAGGTCGGAGAGGCCCGGGTACCGATGCCGTACGGATTGGGCGGGTGCCCACCGGGTGTGTAGCGTCCCGCCCCATGACCTGGATGCGGTGGGCGCCCGCGACCGAACACGCCCTCTACGGACCCGACGGCGGCTTCTACCGCAGGCCGGAGGGCCCCGCCGGGCACTTCCGCACCTCGGTGCACGCCTCGCCGCTGTTCGCCCGCGCGGTCGCCCGGCTGCTCCGCGAGGTGGACGCGGCGCTCGGCCGTCCGGAGGAGCTGGCGTTCGTGGACGTCGGGGCCGGGCGGGGGGAACTGGTCGCCGGGGTGCTGGCCGAGCTGCCCCGGGCGCTGGGGGAGCGGCTCCGGGTGTACGCGGTGGAACTCGCCGACCGCCCGCCGCTGCCGCCCGCGACTCCGCCCACAGGGCTGTGGACGGAGTCGCGGTGGAACGCCGTGGTGTGGACGGACGAGGTGCCGCGCGGCGTCACCGGGCTGCTGTTCGCCAACGAGTGGCTGGACAACGTGCCGCTGGACACCGGCGAGGTCGGCGAGGACGGGCGGCTGCGCTACCTGGAGGTGGACACCGCGACCGGCGAGGAGCGGCTCGGCGCCCCGGTCGACGCCGCCGACGCCGCCTGGGCCGCCCGCTGGTGGCCGGCCGAACGCCTCGGCGACTTCGCCGAGTTCGGCGGCCCCCGGGACGCCGCCTGGGCGCACGCGGTGGCCGGCCTGGAGCGCGGTCTCGCCGTCGCCGTCGACTACGGGCACACCGCCGACGGCCGCCCGCCGTTCCCCACCCGCACCGGCTTCCGCTCCGGCCGCGAGGTGGCCCCGGTGCCCGACGGCTCCTGCGACGTCACCGCGCACGTCGCGCTGGACGCTGTCGCCGTCCCCGGTCTCCACAGCCTGTGGACGACGCAGCGGGAGGCGCTGCGGGCGCTCGGCGTCAGCGGCGCCCGGCCCTCGCTCGCCCTCGCCTCCACCGACCCGGCCGGCTACCTGCGGGCCCTCGGCGGGGCCGGCGAGGGCGCGGAGCTCACCGACCGGGCCGGTCTCGGCGCCTTCGGCTGGCTCGCGCAGACCGTCCGGATGCCGGTACCGCCGAGCCTGGAGGCACTGGCGGGATGGCAGACTCTCACCCCATGAGGGAGACCACGGTCGGCATCGGGGCGGGAGCCGAGAACTTCACGGGCGAGGCGGGCGCCACCGACATGGTGCTCAACATCGGCCCGCAGCACCCGGCCACCCACGGCGTGCTGCGTCTGCGGCTGGTGCTGGACGGCGAGCGCATCGTCAGCGCCGAGCCGGTGATCGGCTACATGCACCGGGGCGCCGAGAAGCTCTTCGAGGCCCGGGACTACCGGCAGATCATCATGCTGGCCAACCGGCACGACTGGCTCTCGGCCTTCTCCAACGAGCTCGGCGTGGTGCTCGGCGTCGAGCGGATGCTCGGCATGGAGGTGCCCGAGCGGGCGGTGTGGATCCGCACCCTGCTCGCCGAGCTGAACCGCGTCCTCAACCACCTGATGTTCCTCGGCTCCTACCCGCTGGAGCTGGGCGGGATCACCCCGATCTTCCACGCCTTCTCCGGCCGCGAGGACCTCCAGCACGTGCTGGAGGAGGCCTCCGGCGGCCGGATGCACTACATGTTCAACCGGGTCGGCGGCCTGAAGGAGGACCTGCCGGCCGGCTGGCTCGGCCGGGTCCGCGCCGCCGTCGCCGTCGTCCGCTCCCAGCTGCCGGTCTTCGAGGAACTGGTGCTGGGCAACGAGATCTTCCGCGCCCGCACCGCCGGGGTCGGCGTCCTCACCAGGGCGCAGGCCGAGGCGTACGGCGTCAGCGGCCCGATCGCGCGGGCCAGCGGCCTGGACTTCGACCTGCGCCGCGACGAGCCCTACCTCGCGTACGGCAGCGAGGAACTGCGGCGGGTGCTCACCGTGGTCACCCGCGAGGAGGGCGACTGCCTGGCCCGCTTCGAGTGCCTGCTGGAGCAGACGGCCAACGCGCTGGACCTCGCCGACGCCTGCCTGGACAAGATCGCCGGACTCGCCCCCGGGCCGGTCAACCTGCGGCTGCCCAAGGTGCTCAAGGCCCCCGAGGGCAGCACCTACGCCTGGACGGAGAACCCGCTCGGCGTCAACGGCTACTACCTGGTGTCGCGCGGCGACAAGACGCCGTGGCGGCTCAAGCTGCGCTCGGCGTCGTTCAACAACATCCAGGCGCTGACCGAACTGCTGCCGGGGACGCTGGTCGCCGACATGGTGGCGATCCTCGGCTCGATGTACTTCGTCGTCGGCGACATCGACAAGTGAGCCGCGCCGGCGGGTGAGGGGGCGGGCGGACCCGCCCCCTTCGGCGCTACTTGCTCTTCGCGGCCTTCGGCTTCTTCGCCGGGTCGGCCGGGTGCGGGGCCACCTTGCGGTCGCCCTTGGTGGCGATCCGCTCCTCGCACAGCTCGGCCAGCACCCGGTACGCGGCCCGGCCCATCAGCTCGGTGAGCTCCGGGCGGTAGCTGACGTAGACCGGGTCGGCGCCCTGGTGGGCGTCCGGGCTGCCGGTGCACCACCAGTGCAGGTCGTGGCCGCCCGGGCCCCAGCCGCGCCGGTCGTACTCGCCGATGGTGACCTGCAGGTAGCGGGTGTCGTCGGGACGGTCGATCCAGTCGTAGGTGCGGCGCACCGGCAGCTGCCAGCAGACGTCCGGCTTGGTCTCCAGCGGCTCGCGGCCCTCCTTGAGCGCGAGCGCGTGCAGGGCGCAGCCCGCCCCGCCGGCGAAACCGGGGCTGTTCACGAAGATGCAGGCGCCGTTGACCCGGCGGGTCTGGCGGTCGCCGTCCTCGTCGAGCATGGTGATGCCGCCGTCGGCCTTGATCCGGCCCTTGGCGTCGGTGCCGTGCGGGTGGTTCTCCCACAGCTCCGGGGTCAGCCGGGCCGCGTGACCGGTGACGCGCTTCTCGTCGTCCTCGTCCGAGTAGTGCGCGCCCAGCGTGCAGCAGCCGTCGGACTCGCCGCGGCCCTCGCGGATGCCCTGGCAGCCCTGGCCGAAGATGCACGACCAGCGTGAGGTCAGCCAGGTCAGGTCGCAGCGGAAGACCTGCTCCGCGTCGTCCGGGTCGGTGAACTCGACCCAGGCGCGCGGGAAGTCGAGCGGGACCTCGGGGCGGAGCTCGGAGCGCAGGACCGGCATCGCGAGGTCGACGGCGGTCGGGCCGCCGTCCTTCGGCTTGGCCTTCTTCCCCTTGGAGGTGCTGCTGCTGTGCTTGGACGTGTCTGCTGCTGCCACTCGGCAAGGGTAGAGCCTCCGCGCGCCGGCCAACCGTCCGTGGCCACGGGGTTTACGGCGAGTTCACCGCGCGGCGGCCGGGCGACGGCGGGGCGACGGCGGGTGCGCGGCCGCCGTGAAGGCCGGGTGAAGCCGGGTGAAGGGGCCGTCGGCGGGCGCCGGGCGGGGGCTCGGCGGGCCCTAGGATGGCGGCCGGTCCAGCACGGGGAGGTACGGGGATGGCCGGCGGCGGCGAGTTCGTCATCAAGCCCTGGGAACTGCACGGTGAGGGACGGGAGTTCGAGCGGATCTCGGCGGACTTCGGGAAGGCCGCCACCGCCCTGGAGCAGGGGCTCGCGGCGCTCGGCAGCCCGTGGGGCGGGGACAAGCCGGGCAGCGGGTTCGCTGCCGCCTACCGGGAGGCGCACGGCGGGCTGCTCGGCGGGCTGCGCGGGCTGGCCGGGCGGCTGGGGACGGTCGGCGCGGGTCTGCACGGCATGGCCGAGCGGACCGCCGACACCGACACCTCGGCGGCGAGCGGCTTCGCCGGCGGCCCGGCGGGCGGGCCCGGTACCGCCGAGGTCCGGCCGGTCTGAGCACCCGCGGGCGGGCGCGCGCACCGTTCGGGGCCCGGCGCGCGTCCCTCCAGGGGGCGGAGCACCGCCCCGCTCCGCAGGCCCGTCCGTCGAAGGGGGAAGCGCGTGTCGCGGAAACTGCCCGAGGAACTCGTCCCGGTCCTGGCCCGGACCGGCCGGCGCTGGCCGCTGGCCGACGAGGAGGGGCTGCGCAGGGCGGCCGGGCTCTGGCGCGAGTTCGGCCACGAGGCGGACCGGCTCGCCAAGCGCGGGGGCGACGCGGCGCGGCGGGTCACCGGGGACAACTCCGGCCGCGCCGTCGAGGCCTTCGCCGCGTACTGGCAGGCGTTCCGGGGCGGCGGCAAGGGGCACCTGGACGACGCGCACGGCGCCGCCGGGCTGGTCGCCGGCGCCTTCGACACGGCCGCCCGCGCCGTCGACTCCTGCAAGGCCGACATCGTGGCCGCCCTCAACGAGCTGGCCGCCGAACTGAAGAAGGCCGAGGAGCAGGAGGCCAAGGCCCGGACGGCGGCCGAGGCGGCCCCGGCCGCGACGGCACCGGAGGCGGGCGGGCTCTTCGACGCGGTGCGGCAGAGCGCCGAGGCCGCCGCTGCGGTCGCCGCCGAAACGGCCGCGCGGGCGGTGGCCGCCGCCGCCGCCGAGGCCGCCGGACTGAAGATCGGCGGCCTGCTGGACGAACTCGGCCGGGCGATGAAGGACGGCCTGGGCGCCGCGCTGCGGGAACCGGCCGTGGTCGCGCTGCTGCGCCTGGCGCCGCCCGGTGCCGAGGGCGTGCGGGCGGCCGGGTACCCGGGCGGCGTGGGCGCGGCCTTCGACCCGGTGGCGGCCGGACTGCCCGCCGTCCTCGGCGAGCCGGGGGTGCTCGGCGGTCCCGGCGGGACGGGGCTGGCCGTGGTGCTCGGGCAGGACGGCAAGCCGGTGGTGGGCGTGCCCGGGTTGGCGGTGAAGCTCGACGAGGCCGGGCGGCCGGTCCTGGACGAGCACGGCGAACCGGTCATCGTGCGGGCCGACGGCACCCCGGTGGCCGATGCCGCCGGGCTGGTGGTCGTCCCGGGCGCGGACGGCCGTCCGGTGGTCGGGGTGGAGAACCTGGCCGTGAAGCTGGACGAGCACGGGCGGCCGGTGGTGGGCAGGGACGGGCAGCCGGTGCTGACCGGGCAGGACGGCCGGGAGATCACCGGGGTGCCGCTGGCCGGGGTCGCGGGGACGGACGGGCGGCCCGGACCTGGCACGGGTGTGGACGGGGCGGACGGCGACGGCCACGGGCACGGCCGCGATCACGGGCCGGTGACGGCAGTGACGGCAGTGACGGCCGGGGCGGACGCGGTGCTCGGGGCGGGAGCCTCGGCGGTGTCCGGTGGGCCCGGGGACGACTCCGAGCCCGAGCGGTCGGGCCCCGGCCCCGGCCCGGGCGGGCACGGCCCGCGTCCGGGGCCCTCGGCGGGCTTCGCGGAGGCTCCGAGTGGTGGGGGCCAGGGGGGCGGCGACCGGACGTCGGCCGGCCCGGCGCCCGGTCCCGTCCCCGCGCCCGCTCCGGTCCTCACGCCGGTCCACCACGCCGACGGGGGCGGGGGGCCGTCAGGTTCGGCCGGCCCGTCCGGGCCCGCCCGCGCGGCCGACGACGACTACCTGCTGCCGCCCGCCGCCGCACCCGCACCGAACCCGGCCCACGGCGGCGGAAGCGGGCACCCCGCCGCCCCGGTGACCGTGCGCACCGACTCGGTGCTCGCGCCGCCCGCGCCCCGGTCCGCCCCCGCGTACGACGTCCCGGCGCAGGCCCCGGCCCCGTCACCCGCACCGGCCGCGGGCGGCTGGACGGCCGCGCCGCACGTCGCCGCGCACCCCAGCCCCTACGCCGCGCCGTTCGCCCCGCCGCCGTTCACCCCGCCGCCGTTCACCGCACCGCCGGTTCCCGGCGGGGGCGGGGCGCTCGGCCCGGGACCGCTGGCCGTGGGCGCGGCCCCGGGGACGTCCGGCGCGCACGGCCCGGCCCCGTT
The DNA here is from genome assembly GCF_040609255.1 of Kitasatospora sp. NPDC004723. Classification (NCBI taxonomy): domain Bacteria; kingdom Bacillati; phylum Actinomycetota; class Actinomycetes; order Kitasatosporales; family Streptomycetaceae; genus Kitasatospora; species Kitasatospora sp. NPDC004723. The sequence goes on from NZ_JBEXJT010000001.1 coordinate 230,296, forward strand.
CGGCAGCGGGATCGGCGCGGGCGCCCCGGCGGCCCCTGCGCAGCCCGCCCCGGCCCCCGTACCCGGCGCCCCCGCTGCGGCGGTCCCGCGCGCCGCCGCCGGGCCCGCCCACCCGGCCGTCGCCCCGGTGGCTGCCCCGGTGCCGCTGCCCGTTCCCCTGCCGCCGACCGTCCCGCCGTCGGTCGGACCCGGCCCCGGCCAGGCCCCGGCCCCCGTGCCCGGCCCGGGCTCCGCGCCCGGGCGCTCCGACGACCACCCGGACGGCCAGCACCCGCACCGCCGCCGCACCGACGGCCCGTCCGCCGACGACGGACCCGGGCTCGCCTGGGGCGCGGTGCCGGTGGCCACCGCGCACGCCACCGCCCTGCACCTGGCCATGCGCGCGCTGCGCGGGGAGGGCGCCGCGGGCGCGCCCGTCGTCCGGCTGCGGACCATCGCCGACAGCCGCCCGACCGGCCTGCCCGGCGGGCTCGCCCCGGTCGACCCGGAGCACCAGCGCGAGATCGAACGCCGGGCGCCCCGGGACGCCGACGGCCTGCCCGTCCGCCACCCCGACCCGGCGGCCGGGGGCTGGACCGAGGTGGTCAACGACGGCGGGTACCGCCAACCGGGACGGGCCAACAACAGCCTGGAGATCGCCCTCTCCGCCGTCGACACCTTCACCGGCCGGCCGACCTGCGCCGCCCCGCGCGTCCCCACCGAGGGCGACGCGGGCGAGCGCGGCGGCCGCGACCGCGCCGAGCGCGAACTCGGCGCACCGTTCCGCGACCTCGGCGACGGCGACCGGGCCTTCGTCCGGCTGGCGGGCGCGCTGCGCCGGGCCGGCCACGGCGCCCAGGCGGTGCTGCTCACCCTGGACGGCTTCGGCCGCCCGCACGCCTGGAACGCGGTGAACCACCGGGACACCGTGACCTACCTCGACCACCAGACGGGCCGCCGGGACCCGGCGCCGCTGCACCCCGCCGACCACGGCCTCTGGGCCGTCGCGCTCGGCCCCGAAGGCCGCCCCCTCGACCTGCTCGCCCCCACCCCGTGACCCCGGTGGCGTCCGTAGACCGGTCCATGTGCGCGACGCCATCAGGTCCGTGAGGCCCTGCCGGGTTGTCGCTCAATCAGATGCCCACTCGTGTTCCAGGATCGAGTAGGTGATCGAGTCGCGCCACGCCCCGTGGACGAAGACATGGTCGCGGATCCGGCCGTCCTCGGTGGCCCCGGAGCCGCTACTGTTGGTGGCGCAGTCGCAGCGGACCGTCGCGTCCGTTGTCGGCTGCGCCACCTCAGAGCGACGGATACCGGAGTCATGGTCCACACCGTGGGGGCGCGAGCTATCTGCGCCGAGCTGGAGAACTGAGAACCACTCAGTCCTCGTTCTCGGCCCGGCTCGGCGTGTGATCACCCCCCCACCTCTCCGCGACTCTTCCGTGAGGGCCCTACCGCCATGCGCTCGACGCAGATCCGTTCCACCTTCCTGGACTTCTTCACCTCGCGCGGCCACCGCCACGTCCCGTCCAGCCCGCTCATCCCCTCCGACCCGACCCTGCTGCTGGCCAACGCCGGCATGAACCAGTTCAAGCCCTACTTCCTGGGCGAGGTCACCCCGGAGTACCCCCGCGCCACCACCATCCAGAAGTGCGCCCGCACCTCCGACATCGACAACGTCGGACGCACCAACCGGCACGCCACGTTCTTCGAGATGATGGGCAACTTCTCCTTCGGCGACTACTTCAAGGCCGACGCCATCGCCTACGCCTGGGAACTCCTCACCCAGGGCTACAACCTGGAGAAGGACCGCCTCTGGATCACCGTCCACCAGGGCGACGACGAGGCCGAACAGCTCTGGCGCAAGATCGGCGTCCCCGCCGAACGCATCCAGCGCCTCGGCGCGGACAACTTCTGGGACATGGGTGTCCCCGGCCCTTGCGGCCCCTGCTCCGAGGTCAACTACGACCGGGGTCCGGCCTTCGGCTGCGAGGGCGGACCGGCCGTCGACGGCGAGCGCTACGTCGAGATCTGGAACCTCGTCTTCATGCAGTCCATGCGCGGTGAGGACGACGACAGCGGCACCTTTCGGATCCTCGGCGACCTCGCCCAGCAGAGCATCGACACCGGCCTCGGCCTCGACCGTCTCGCCGCGATCCTCCAGGACGTCGAGAACGTCTGCAGCACCGACCTCCTCCTGCCCACCCTCACCACCGTCCAGGAACTCGCCGGCCGCGACTACCCGGGCAGCGGCTCCGGTGGCGAGGAGAAGGTCTCCTTCCAGGTCGTCTCCGAGCACGCCCGCTCCATCGCCTACCTGATCGCGGACGGCGTGCTGCCCTCCAAGGACGGCCGCGGCTACGTCCTGCGCCGCCTGATGCGCCGGGCGATCCGCCACGCCCGTCTGCTCGGCATCGACCAGCCCGTCCTCGCTCCGGCCACCGCCAGCGTCATCGCCAACCTCGGCGACGTCTGGCCCGAACTCAACCACCAGGCAAGCCTCATCGAGCAGGTCGTCACCGCCGAGGAGGAGTCCTTCACCCGCACCCTCACCCAGGGCACCCGGCTGCTCAACGCCGCCATCACCCGCAGCCGCGGCAGCCGCTCCACCACCCTCACCGGCGAGACCGCCTTCGAGTTGCACGACACCTACGGCTTCCCCGTCGAGCTGACCATCGAGGCCGCCCGCGATGCCGGGCTGACCGTCGACGAGGACCGCTTCACCGCCCTGCTTGCCGAACAGCAGAAGCGTGCCAAGGCCGGCGGCAAGGCCAAGACGGCCGAGGCCCTGCGCCGCCAGGACGCCTACCGCGAACTGTCCTCCCGCCACGGGCGGACCGACTTCGTCGGCTACGACCGTCTCGACACCGAGGCCACCGTCCTCGGCCTCGTCTCCGACGGAGCCGTCGTGCCCGGCGCCGACCAGGGCAGCACGCTCGAACTGGTCCTGGACCGTAGCCCGTTCTATGCCGAGTCCGGCGGTCAGGTCGGTGACACCGGCACCATCCGCACGTCCTCCGGCGCGCTCCTGGAGGTCCTGGACACCAGGCTCGGCCTGGAAGGCTTCCACGTCCACACCGTCCGCATCCGCGAAGGCGAGATCCGCAGCGGCGAGCAGGCCGAAGCCCTCGTCGACGGCCCGCGCCGCGCCGCCGTCGCCCGCTCCCACTCCGCCACCCACGTCCTGCACGCCATGCTCCGCCGCACCCTCGGCGACCACGCCCGCCAGCACGGTTCCCTCGTCGACGCCGGCCGCCTGCGCTTCGACTTCGCCCACTTCTCCGCCGTCGACCCCGCCCAGCTCGCCGCCATCCAGGCCCTCGTCAACGACCACCTCCTCGACGACCCCGAAGTCCGCATCTGGCACGCCACCCGCTCCGAAGCCGAGGCCGCCGGAGCCACCGCCCTGTTCGGCGAGAAGTACGGCGACCACGTCCGCATCGTCGACATCGGCGACTTCTCCCGCGAACTCTGCGGCGGCACCCACGTCCCCCACGGCTCCAACGCCGGCCCCGTCCGCATCCTCGGTGAAGCCTCCATCGGCTCCAACCTCCGCCGCATCGAGGCCCTCTCCGGCCGCGACGCCCTCACCTACCACGACACCGAACGCCGCCTCCTCGAAGAACTCTCCACCCTCCTCGGCACCCGCCCCCAGGACGCCCCCGACACCCTCCGCAAGCGCCTCGACGCCCTCACCGCCGCCCAACAGGAACTCGCCCGCCTCCGCGACGCCGAGCTCCGCACCCGCGCCCAGCAACTCGCCGCCACCGCCCGTACCGTCCCGGGCGGCCGGATCGTCACCGAGAAGGTCACCGGCGTCGGCCCCGACGAACTCCGCGCACTGGCCGCCACCACCGCCGATCTCCTCAACAGTGACCTCACGGTCGTCGTCCTCGGCACTGAACGTGAGGGCAAGGCCCTTCTCGCCGCCGCCGTCACCCGAAGCCTTCACGATGTGGGCACCCAGGCGGGCCAGATCCTCACCGCCGCCGCCCGCGCAGTCGGCGGCGGGGCGGGCGGGAAGGGCCCCGTCGCCAGTGCCGGCGGGCGCCACACCGGAGCACTCGACCAAGCGCTCGCCCTCGCCGCCAAGGACGCGACCCGGGTTCTCAGCCGGTAGGGCCAGGCCGGCCGACCCGGGCCGGCGGTACTTCCCTTCCTCAGGGCGTCACCGCCGGCCCGTGCCGTCCCGGCAACGCGCCAGCAGGTCCTTCAGCAGGACCACGCTCTCGTAGTTGGTCACGTCCCACCGCCATGTCCCGACCGGCACATACCCTCTCCTGCGGTACCAGCCGACCAGGTCAACGGCTTGGACCGAGGTGTCGATGACCGCTTCCGAGGCCCCGAGCGCAACAATGCGATCCTCCGCCAAAGCCAGCAACTGCTGTCCCAGTCCCACCTTTCGATGCCTGGGGTCCACTGCCAGTTGCCAGAACGATCCCGCTCCTGTCGGGGCCGGATACCCCTCAGGTGTCCCGTACGGGGCAGCCACGGTCACCGAGCCCACCAGCTCAGCGCCGATGAAGGCGAGCCAGCATTCCCCCTTCATCACCCGGTCAGCCGTGTCCTGCGCGGACTGGTACGAGGCGAAGAAGGCCCGACCTGCCTCGGCGTGCTCGGTATAAGCACGATGAAGCAGGCGGGTCAGGCCACCCATGGAATCGCCGGTGGTGAAGCGTCGCACCACGACACCTGCGCAGTGGCCCTGCGGTTCGGGGATGCCGGCTGATGGGGAGGCCACGTCGACCAGTGTCGGCCGGGCGCCGCCGCCCGGCATGTCGGGGCAGGAGCCGACCCCACCCAGCACTCACGGCAGCCCGCTCCGGAGTCCGAGAGGTCCGGCCCGGACCGCGCCTGTGCGGTCCGGGCCGGACGGTGCAGAGGCGGCGGGGATCGGCACAATGAGGTGGGCGCGGTGGGGCTGGGCACAAGGAGTCGGAGGTGGCCGCGGTGGCGGTGACGAGGGCGGCGGCGACCGAGGCGGCGCACCGGTGGATCAACGGCGACCTGCCGACGGCGCGCGCCCGGCGGGTCCGCCTCCACGAGTTCGAGCTGGGCTGGGTGGTCTGGGCGGAGCCCCCGCCGGTCCACGTCGACCCGCTGACCGGGGAGCGGCGGGCGCCCGAGGAGATCGGGGCGGCCTGCGCCGTGGTGGACCGGGTGGACGGCCGGTTCACCGTCTGGCCGTCCGTCCCGGTGCCCGAGGTGGTCCGGCTGTACCGGGACTTCGTCGGCGCGGGCGGGTACGACCCCACCCGGCCGCCCGCCACCGGACGCGGTACCCGCGCCGAGCTGACCTACCGTGACCCGGCGGGCGAACGGCGGGTCCTGGCCCTGCGGTCGGCGCCGGGCCTGCCACACCCGGCACTGCGCGGCTGGTGGTGGCTGCGCGAGCAGGGCGTCCGGCCCGAGGAGGTGCTCGCCGTCCGCACCGACCTGCGGCCGAGCGCCCTGCCGGGCGGCTACTGGGCGTACGCGCTGGCGGCCGAACTCCCCGGCGTCCGTCTGGACTTCGACCTGCCGTACGGGCCGCGGTTCGACCAGCGGGCGGCGGCCGTGCGCGCGCTGCCGGTGGAGGAGGGCGCCGGGCCGGTCCGCAACCGGGTGCCGTTCCCGCGCGCCGTCCCGCCGTCGCCCGCCGAGCCGGAGCACGTGCTCGCGCAGCGGCTGACGGCGCGGTTCGGGCCGGACGGCGTCCGGCGGTTCGCACCGGCGGACGTCGCCCGGGCCGATCTGCCGGCGGCGGACGCCCGGCTGCTGCTGACGGTCGGCGTGCCGGTGGCCGTCGACGGCTGCTTCGCCCTGGACGACCCGAGCCCGGACGCCGTCCCGGGCGCCCGCCCCGCCACCGTGCTCCCGCCGGTGGCCGACCACCTGGCGGCGGCGGGCCGCGGCACCCGGGTGGCCGAGCGGGAGCGCCGGGCGCTCGCCCCGCAGGTGGTGCTCGGCACGGACGGCTGGGCGCTGATCACCCTGGACACCGCCTGCGGCGCCGTCCGCGCCGTCGATCCCGACGATGCCACGGCCCGGCACTGCAACGCCTCGGTCACCGCCTTCGTGCGCTCCCTCGACCTGTTCGCCGGCCGGCTGCCGGGCCTGCGCGGGCTCGATCCGGAGGCCGCCGGGGCAGCCGTCGCCGAGCTGCAGCGCGGCCTCGCGGCGGTGGACCCGGAGGTCTTCGCCGACCCGGAGAACTGGTGGGCGGTCGTCGTCGAGCAGCTCTGGGACGGTCTGCTCTGAACCGATGAACCGATGCACCGATGCACCGGCCGACCGGTGCGCGGCCCCGCCGCACCCGCCGCACCCGCCGTCCATCGTCCGGGTGAACGCCGGAACAACACCGTCCGAATACTGTTCGAACGGCCCCGCCGATCCCGCCGCGGACCGCCCGCCGGAGCCGCGATCAGCGCCCGGACCAGCAAGAACACCGGTACGGGCCGGTCTCCTCCGGCCCCGGATCGCGTAGCGTGGAGATTTATGCGACTCGGTGTGCTCGACGTAGGTTCCAACACGGTCCACTTCCTCGTGGTGGACGCCCATCCGGGCGCCGCCCCCCTGCCCGCCTACTCCCACAAGGCCGAGCTTCGGCTCGCCGAACTCCTCGACGAGCAGGGTGCGATCAGTGAGACCGGCGTCGAGAGGCTGATCGCCATGATCTCCTCCTCGCTGCGGGTCGCCGAGGACAAGGGCGTGGTCGACATACTGCCCTTCGCGACCTCCGCCGTGCGCGAGGCCGCCAACGGCGAGGCGGTGCTGCGCCGGGTCGCCGACGAGACCGGCGTCGAACTGCGGGTGCTCTCCGGCCAGGACGAGGCCCGGCTGACCTTCCTGGCGGTCCGCCGCTGGTTCGGCTGGTCCTCCGGCCGGCTGCTCAACCTCGACATCGGCGGCGGCTCGCTGGAGATCGCCTGCGGCCTGGACGAGCAGCCGGACGCGGCCTGCTCGCTGCCGCTCGGCGCCGGCCGGCTGACCGCCCGCTGGCTGCCCGGCGACGTCGCCGACCCCGAGCAGCTGCGCGGCCTGCGGCGGCACATCCGCGCCGAGATCGCCACCGTCGTCGGCGAGATCTCCCGCCTCGGTGCCCCGGACCACGCCGTCGCCACTTCCAAGACCTTCAAGCAGCTCGCCCGGATGACCGGCGCCGCCCCGGCCGACGCCGGCCCGTACGCCGACCGCCGGCTCACCCGCAACAACCTGGCCGCCTGGCTGCCCCGGCTCTCCGCGATGACCGTCGCCGAACGGGCGCAGATCCCCGGCGTCTCCGAGGGCCGCGCCAAGCAGCTGCTCGCGGGCGCGCTGGTCGCCGACGCCGCGATGGACCTGTTCGGCCTCGACGAGCTGGACGTCTGTCCCTGGGCGCTGCGCGAGGGGATCATCCTGCGCCGGCTGGACGCCATGGACACCGCCGCCGACCGCCGCCGGCCCGCCCTCACTCCCTGAGGAGTCCCTGAGGACTCCCTGGGGCCACCCCCGGACGGACGGCGCCCGGGACGGCCGGGCGGGCACCCGTCCGCTCCCCGTTCCGGGCGCCGTCCGCTTACGCTGTCTCCCGTGGCGCAACCAGCGGGCGAGGACGGAACGCGGGAGGGCCGCGCTCCCGAGGACGGGCAGCCGCGGTCGGAGGCCCCACGCCGCGACGCCCGCCCCCGCAAGCTCGGCAAGGCCGCCCGGGAGGCCGCCGGCGGCGTCGCCGAGAAGGCGGCCCGGAAGGCCGCCACCAGAGCGGCGAACAAGGCCACCGCCAAGGACCGGCCCACGGCCACACCCCTGGACGTGGCCGAGGCCGCGTCCAGGAAGGCCTCCAGGACCGCCCCCGAGGCCCCCGCCGCCCAGCCGGCCCGCGGCACCCGCACCGCCCGGGCCGCCGGCGCCGCCAAGGCCGCCGTCCAGTCGGTGAAGTCCGTCAAGGCCGCCCGCCAGGCCGCCGCCCGCCCCCCGCTGCTGCGCACCACCGACCGCCTGGTGCTGCCCGCGCACCCGACCCTGCACATCCCGGACACCAAGGTCGCCCTGTCCACCGCCTCCGTCTACCCGGCCAACACCGCGGTCGCCTTCGAGCTGGCCGCCAGGCTCGGCTACGACGGCGTCGAGGTGATGGTCTGGAACGACCCGGTCAGCCAGGACATCGAGGCGCTGCGCCGCCTCTCGGACGCCCACGGCCTGCCGATCCTCGCCGTGCACGCGCCGTGCCTGCTGATCACCCAGCGGGTGTGGACCACCGACCCGTGGACCAAGCTGGTCCGCGCCCGGGCGGCGGCCGAGAAGCTCGGCGCGAACGCGGTCGTCGTCCACCCGCCGTTCCGCTGGCAGCGCCAGTACGCCCGCGAGTTCGTCGAGGGCATCCACCGGATGGCGGGGGAGACGGACGTCCGGTTCGCCGTCGAGAACATGTACCCGTGGCGCTACAAGGACCGCGAGATGCTCGCCTACGCGCCCGGCTGGGACGTCACCGACGAGGAGTACCGGCACTTCACCATCGACCTGTCGCACGCCGCCACCTCGCGGGTGGACGCCTTCGCGATGGTCGAGCGGATGGGGGACCGGCTCGCCCACATCCACCTGGCGGACGGCTCGGGCTCCGGCAAGGACGAGCACCTCATCCCGGGCCGGGGCAAGCAGCCCTGCGCCGAGCTGCTGGAGCACCTCGCCCGGACCGGGTTCGACGGCCATGTGGTGCTGGAGGTCAACACCCGCCGGGCCGCGTCGCCCGCCGAACGCGAGGCCGATCTCGCCGAGGCGCTGGCCTTCACGCGCCTGCACCTGGCCACGCCCGCGCGCGTACGCTGACAGCACACGAACTGCCGTCCAACGGGGGAGACATGGCGGAACACAGCGGAGCGGTGAACCGGCCCAGCAGCGACTTCCGGAAGCTCGCGGAGTCGTTCGGTGGGGTGGCGGCGGAGTACGACCGGGCGCGGCCGTCGTATCCGCAGGAGTTGTTCGACGAGTTGGAGCGGTTGTCCGGGCGGGGTCTGCGGGGTGCCCGGGTGCTGGATGTGGGTGCGGGGACGGGGATCTCGACCCGGTTGCTGGCGGGCCGGGGCGCGGATGTGGTCGGGGTGGAGCCGAGCGCGGGGATGGCGGCGCGGTTCCTGGCGTCCGGGCCGGGGCTGGCGCTGGTCCGGGGCAGCGGCGACGACCTGCCGTTCCACGACCGGTCGGCGGACTTCGTCACGTACGCCCAGGCCTTCCACTGGACGGATCCGGAGCGCTCCGTTCCCGAGGCGATCCGCGTCCTGCGCCCCGGCGGGGCCCTCGCAGCCTGGTGGAACGTGAAGGACACCGGCGTCGCCTGGGTGCGGGCGATGGGCGAGCGGCTCGCCGCCGCCCTGTCCGAGAGCTACCACGGCTACGGCGCCATCGACGAGTTCGCCTCCCACCTCGCCCCGTACGACCTGCGGACCGGGCACACCGTGCTCCACTGGGAGCGCCGGATCACCGTCGACCACCTGATCACCGACCTCACCTCGCGCTCCTACCTCGCCGCGCTCACCCCGGAGCGGCGCGCTCCGCTGCTGGCCGTCGAGCGGGAGGCCCTGCTGGCGGAGTTCCCGGACGGCTGGGTGATCGAGCCGTACGTGCTGGACCTCACCGTTGCCGTCACCCCGGCCTGACCGCGCGCGTACGCTGACGCGTGACGTGAACTGCCGGACGGGGGAGTGGACATGACGGACATACAGGAATTCCGGAAGCTCGCGGAGTCGTTCGGTGGGGTGGCGGCGGAGTACGACCGGGCGCGGCCGTCGTATCCGCAGGAGCTGTTCGACGAGCTGGAGCGGTTGTCCGGGCGGGGTCTGCGGGGTGCCCGGGTGCTGGATGTGGGTGCGGGCACCGGGATCTCGACGCGGCTGCTGGCGGGCCGTGGCGCGGATGTGGTCGGGGTGGAGCCGAGCGCGGGGATGGCGGCGCAGTTCCTGGCGTCCGGGCCGGGGCTGGCGCTGGTCCGGGGCAGCGGCGACGACCTGCCGTTCCACGACCGGTCGGCGGACTTCGTCACCTATGCGCAGGCCTTCCACTGGACGGATCCGGAGCGCTCCGTTCCCGAGGCGGTCCGGGTGCTGCGCCCCGGCGGGGCCCTCGCCGCCTGGTGGAACGTGATCGACCAGGACGTGCCCTGGGTCCGGGCCGCCAACGCCCGGCTCCGTGCGCTGCTGCCCGAGGCCTACCAGCAGTTCGAGGAGCTGGAGACGGCGGCCGAGCAGTGGCGCCGCCTCGGTCTGGAGTCCGTCACCGCGGTGCTCCGCTGGGAGCGCCGGATCACAGTCGACCACCTGCTCACCGACCTCAGCTCGCGCTCCTACGTCGCCGTCCTCGACGAGGACCGGCGCCGCGCGCTGCTGGAGGGCGAGCGCGCGGCGCTGCGGGCCGACTTTCCCGACGGCCTGGTCACCGAGCCGTACCTGCTGGAGCTCACCCTCGCGGTCGTCCCTGGCTGACCGCATCGCGGACGCGGCGTCCGCCGCCCGGACGGCGGGCGTAGGCTCGACGGACACAGCGGCCCCGCACCCTCCGAACGACCGGGGCCGCCAGCCGCCTCCGAAGGAGTGGAGCACAGTGCCCGAGCTGAGGTCCCGTACGGTCACCCACGGTCGCAACATGGCAGGCGCCCGGGCGCTTCTCCGGGCGGCCGGCGTAGCCCGCGAGGACTTCGGCAAGCCGATCATCGCGGTCGCCAACTCCTTCACCGAGTTCGTCCCCGGCCACACCCACCTCCAGCCGGTCGGCCGGATCGTCTCCGAGGCGATCAAGGAGGCGGGCGGCATCCCGCGCGAGTTCAACACCATCGCCGTCGACGACGGCATCGCGATGGGCCACGGCGGCATGCTCTACTCGCTGCCCTCGCGCGACCTGATCGCCGACTCGGTCGAGTACATGGTCAACGCGCACTGCGCCGACGCGCTGATCTGCATCTCCAACTGCGACAAGATCACCCCCGGCATGCTGATGGCCGCGCTGCGCCTGAACATCCCGACGGTCTTCGTCTCCGGCGGCCCGATGGAGGCCGGCAAGGCCACCCTGGTCGACGGCACCGTGCGCAAGCTCGACCTGGTCGACGCGATCTCCCAGGCGGTCAACGAGAACGTCTCCGACGAGGACATCGCGATCATCGAGGAGAACGCCTGCCCGACCTGCGGCTCCTGCTCGGGCATGTTCACCGCCAACTCGATGAACTGCCTCACCGAGGCGATCGGCCTCTCGCTGCCCGGCAACGGCTCCGTGCTCGCCACCCACACCGCCCGCCGCGCCCTCTACGAGCGGGCCGGGCGCACCGTCGTCGAGATCACCAACCGGCACTACGGCCAGGACGACGAGTCCGTCCTGCCGCGCGCGATCGCCACCCGCGCCGCCTTCGAGAACGCCATGGCCCTGGACATCGCCATGGGCGGCTCGACCAACACCATCCTCCACCTGCTCGCCGCCGCCCAGGAGGCCGAGCTGGACTTCGACCAGCGGGCCATCGACGCGATCTCCCGCAAGGTGCCCTGCCTCTCCAAGGTCGCGCCCAACGGCGCGTACTACATGGAGGACGTGCACCGGGCCGGCGGCATCCCGGCCATCCTCGGCGAGCTGTACCGCGGCGGGCTGCTCAACGAGGACGTGCACACCGTGCACGCCGACTCGCTCGCCGAGTGGCTGAAGACCTGGGACGTCCGCGGCGGCTCGCCCTCCGACGAGGCCGTCGAGCTCTGGCACGCCGCCCCCGGCTGCGTCCGCTCCGCCGAGGCCTTCTCGCAGTCCGAGCGCTGGGAGTCGCTGGACACCGACGCCGCCCGGGGCTGCATCCGCAGCGTCGAACACGCCTACTCCGTCGAGGGCGGCCTCGCCGTGCTGTACGGCAACCTCGCCGAGGACGGCTGCATCGTGAAGACCGCCGGCGTCGACGAGTCGATCTGGACGTTCAGCGGCCCGGCCGTCGTCGTCGAGTCCCAGGAGGACGCGGTCGAGGCGATCCTCGCCAAGCGGGTCAAGGAGGGCGACGTCGTCGTCATCCGCTACGAGGGCCCCAAGGGCGGCCCCGGCATGCAGGAGATGCTCTACCCGACCTCCTTCCTCAAGGGCCGCGGTCTCGGCAAGGCCTGCGCGCTGGTCACCGACGGCCGCTTCTCCGGCGGCACCTCGGGCCTGTCCATCGGCCACGCCTCCCCGGAGGCCGCGTCCGGCGGCACCATCGCGCTGGTCGAGGACGGCGACACCATCGCCATCGACATCCCGGGCCGGCGGATCTCGCTGGAGGTGCCCGCCGAGGTCCTGGACGAGCGCCGCCGCGCGCTGGAGGCCGGCGGCGGCTACCGGCCGAAGAACCGCGACCGCCAGGTCAGCCAGGCCCTGCGCGCGTACGCCGCGATGGCCACCTCCGCCGACAAGGGCGCCGTCCGGGACGTCAGCAAGCTCGGCTGACCCCGCCCTCCGCGGCAACACCGACGAGGAGCCGTCCCGGCCACCGGGACGGCTCCTCCGTCGTTCCCGCCCAGCGGGGATAATCGGATCCGTGACCCAGGAACCCACCCCCTCCGCCCAGCCCGTCGGCGCCCCCGAGCCGGAGCCGATCCGCTGGTTCGGCACCAGCTGGGTCGAGCGCGGCGGCGACTACCGGCTGCGCCGCGTCCTCGTCCCCGTCGGCGCCCTGCTCTGCGCCGCGGCCGCCGCCCTGGTGCTGCGCTTCGCCGTCGACGGCATCCGGGTGGCCGACAACGGCGGTTTCCTCAACGGCCTGCTGGTCGCCGCCGTCGCGATCTGCTCGCTGCTCGCGGCGCTGCGCACCTGGAAGCTGCTCACCGAGGGCAAGGAGAACCTGACCGGCTGGATGGCCGAGGAGAAGTCGCTCGGCGTGGTCTGGATCATCGGCGGGGTCGGCGCCCTGCTCGCCTACTTCGTCCGCAGCCTGCGCGAGGCCCCGGGCGAGGCCGTCCGGCGCGCCCGCTACGAGCAGGAGCGCGACCGGTACGAGCGCCGGCAGGCCGGCCGCAGCGGCCGGCCCGGCACCAAGGCGCCGGGCCGGGCCAAGCGCCGGCGCTAGCCCGGCTCAGCTGCGGGTCACCGTCCCGCACTCGCCGTCGCCCTCCGACAGGTCCTTGCTGCGGTCGTACGGGTCGCTGGCGGTGCCGCTGGGCGCCGGCTCGGGGCCGCCGAACGAGGCCGCGAACTGGTCGAACTGCGGGTGCAGGTAACCGTCGTAGACGTCGCAGGCGCTGTTGCCGATCTCGGACCGGCTGTTGATGTTCAGCTTCTTCGGGATCACGTCGAAGCGCTTCGGGTCGTAGAACCGGAAGGTCTCCACCCTGCGGACCACGGTGCGGGTGGTCCAGGTGTCCCCGGCGACGTCGGCGGCCGGCACCGTCCAGCCGACCGGCCGGGCCGTGCCGCCACCGGTACCGCCACCGTTCGTGCCACCGGTCCCACCGCCGCCGCCCTTGCCGCCCGGGGTGGACGGCCGCGGGGTGGGCGTCGGCTTGGGCGCGGCGGCCCGCTTGGCGGCGTCCGGTCCCGGCCGCAGCGCGTACACGTAGGTGAAGTCGGCGTGCACCAGCACGCCCTTCTCGCCGTCGCCCTCGACCGTGAGCATGCCCTGGAGCTTCACGGTGCTGTTGACCGGGATCGCCTCGGCCGGGTCGAAGCGGCTGAACCAGTGTGTCGGGTCGGTCTCGGCGGACGGCTTGGCGAGCGCCTTGACCGCCGAGTTCTGCTCATCGGCGTCCAGCATCGCCAGCGCGGCCGTCGGACGCCCGCCGGCCACCACCGCCGGGTCCAGGTTGGCCGCCGCCAGGTACTGCTTGACCAGCTCGACCTGCTCGGCGACCTCCTCGGCGGTGAACACCCCGACGGCGCCGGGGGTCTCCTTGGGCGCGAACGCCGCGATGTCGGTCGGCCACCCCTCGGCGGGGGAGCCGGCCCACGGGTGGTCGACGGTCGGGCGCTGCTCGGCCGCGGCCGACGGCGCGGCGGTCGGCCGGGCGGTCTCCGGGGCGACGGTCGGCACGGGCCCCGACGCGGCGGGCGTGCCGTTGGAGCCGTCGCCGAAGCGCGTCGAGTACCAGGACCGCAGCCCGTCGACGTTGAGCGCGGCGAGCACCAGGGCGACGGCCAGCAGCACGAACAGCGGCGTGCGCCACTCCAGCGAACGGCGCGGCCGCGGGTTGCCCCACGCGTCGACCGGCCGGCCCTTGCGGGCGAACCGTTTCTTCGGTGCCGGCCCGTCGTTCACCGAGCGGCGGCCGCCCGGGTCGACCGGCGGGGTGTGCTTCCACTGGGCGGCGAGCATCCGGGTGCGGCCCGTCTGCTCCTTGACGGAGGCTCCCCGGACGAACTCCTCGTCGAGCACGAGGTCGGCGAACGGGTCCTTCCCGTCCGGTCCGGTCGGGGCGGTCCCGTCCGGTTCCCGGCCCTCGGACGGGCGCGGTTCTGGATCTTCGGCGATCGGCATCGCGCCAGTATGCCGACGGGGTGTGACGGATGTTCGATCGGGGCCACACCGGTCGGTGAACACCCCGGCGGTGTGCGGGGATCATCCCGTTTTGTCCCCTCCTGGGGGGAGCGCGGCCACGCCCCGTCAGCCCTTGCCGCGGGCCTTCTTCACCGATCCGACCACCCCCGCGACGGTCACCAGCATGGCGGCCGGGAACAGCGACTCGAAGAACGCCTCGAACACGCCCGCGTCCCCGAGGAACAGCTGCGCCAGCATGTTCAGCACCAGCAGCCCGCCGCCCGCCGGGAGCGCCGCCTGCCACGGGTGCTCGTTCGCCCACTGCTGCAGCCGCCGGTCGCTGCCCTCCCGGCGCATCCGGGCGCCGACGGTGCCGACCAGGAAGAAGAAGAACAGGCCCCAGCCGGCCGGACCTGCCAGCATGCTCAGCGACCAGTCCCCGTCGATCAGATCGATCACCAGGTCCGTCGCCCCCACCACCGCACCGACTCCCGCGGCGGTCCGCCACGGCCCCAGGGTCGCCGCGGCGACGGCGACCTGCCGGTTCTCACGTCGGGACATCTCTCCGTGTGCCATGACTCCACGGTGCTCCCGCCTCCACCCCCGGGCCATAGGGGAGAACCCGGAGTTTCGCCCTAGGGGCTGACGTCGCCGGCCGTGCCCGCAGAGTGGACGCTGCGGCCGGGGGCGGGCGCGCGGTGCGAGGATGGCGGCGGTACCGGAACGCGATACCGGAGGCAAGGAGCGGCCATGACCAGCAGCGCGGCGCACGGACAGAAGATCGCCTTCCTCGGCACGGGCAAGATCGGGGAGGCCCTGCTCTCCGGTCTGCTGCGGGCGGGCAAGGACCCGGGGGACGTCCTGGTGACCGCCCGCCGCCCCGAGCGGGCCGCCGAACTGGCCGCCCGTTACGGCGTCGGCGTGGTCGGCAACACCGAGGCCGCCAAGCTCGCCGACACCCTGATCCTCGCGGTGAAGCCACAGGACATGGGCACCCTGCTGGACGAGCTGGCGCCGCACGTCGCCCCGGACCGGCTGGTGATCTCGGCGGCGGCCGGCATCCCCACGGCCTGGTTCGAGGCCCGGCTGGCGGCCGGCACCCCGGTGGTCCGGGTGATGCCCAACACGCCCGTCCTGGTCGACGAGGGCATGAGCGTCATCTCCGGCGGCTCGCACGCCACCGAGGCGCACCTGGAGCGGGCCGAGGAGATCTTCCGCTCGGTCGGCAAGGCGCTGCGGCTGCCCGAGTCCCAGCAGGACGCGGCGACCGCGCTCTCCGGCTCCGGCCCGGCGTACTTCTACTTCCTGGTCGAGGCGATGACCGACGCCGGCATCCTGCTCGGCCTGCCCCGGCAGGTGGCGCACGACCTCATCGTGCAGTCGGCGATCGGCGCCTCGGTCATGCTGCGGGACTCCGGCGAGCACCCGGTGAAGCTGCGCGAGGCGGTCACCTCGCCGGCCGGCACCACCATCGCGGCCATCCGCGAGCTGGAGAACCACGGGGTGCGGGCGGCCCTGCTGGGCGCCCTGGAGGCGGCCCGGGACCGCTCCCGGGAGCTGGCCTCCGGCGGCAAGTGACCGCCGGGGCCGGGTCGACGGGCCGATAGGGTCGAACGCATGGCCTATGAACTGGTGATCTTCGACAACGACGGTGTCCTGGTGGACAGCGAGCCGCTCTCCAACCGGCTGCTGGCCGAGTACCTGACCGAACTCGGCTTCCCGACCACGATCGAGGACTCCTACCGGGACTTCATGGGCACCGCCGCCCACCGGGTGCACGACGTGATCGCCGAGCGCCACGACGGCGCCCGGCTCCCGGAGGGCTTCGACGAGGCCTTCCACGGCCGGGTCTTCGACGCCTTCGCCACCGAGCTCGCCGCCGTCCGGGGCGCGGACGCGCTGCTGAAGGAGCTCCAGCGGCGCGCCGTGCCCTACTGCCTGGCCTCCTCCGCCCACCACAGCTGGATCCGCGCCGCCCTGGACGTCACCGGCCTGCGCGGGCACATCGCGGAGGAGCGGATCTTCAGCGCCCAGGACGTCGGCGTGGGCAAGCCCGCCCCGGACCTGTTCCTGCACGCGGCCCGCACCCTGGGCGTCGACCCGGCGGCCTGCCTGGTGCTGGAGGACAGCCCCAACGGCGTGCTCGCCGCCCGCGCGGCCGGCATGGACGTCTACGGCTACACCGCGCTGACCGACCCGGCGAAGCTGACCGCGGCCGGCGCCACCGGCCTGATCGCCGACCTGTCCGAGGTCCCCGCCCTGCTCGGCTGAGGCGCGCGCACCCCCTCCCGAAAACGGCTGTCTGCCCCTACGCTCTCGCCACCGACCGCCTTACCGGCCAGTAGCGAGGTGCATGTGCGTACCGAGGACGCCGAGAACGCCGACCCTGCCGAGAGCTCCGGGGGGCTCCCGATCACGCCCCCGGCCACGGCCCCGATCACGCCCGGGCTCCGGGCCGGCCGGGCCGCGCTGGCCGCGAGCTTCCTGCTCCAGGGCGTCACCTTCGCCCTGCTGGTCACCTGCATCCCGGAGATCCAGGACCGCTACGGGCTGAGCGACGCGCTGCTGCCGCTGTTCCTGGCCGCCGTTCCGGTGCTGGCCGGGGTGGGGTCGATCGCCTCCGAGCGGCTGGTCCGCCGGACCGGCGCGCGGGCCGTGCTGCGGGTGGTCCAGCCGGCGGTCTGCGCCACCCTGGCCGCCACCGGCCTCGGCGACACGCTCTGGCAACTGGCGCTCGCCCTGGGCGCCTTCGGGCTGCTGGTCGGCGCGCTGGACGCGAGCATGAACATGCTCGGGGTCGGCCTCCAGCACCGCTACGGCCGCTCGGTGATGCTCGGCTTCCACGCCGCGTTCAGCCTCGGCGGCATCCTCGGTGCGGCCGTCGCCGGCCTCGGTGCGCACGACGACCTCGGCCTGCCGGTGCTGTTCGGGACGGCCGCCGCGGTGATCGCCCCGCTCGTGCTGCTGGCCGGCGGCTTCCCCCGGCCCCCGGCCGGGGGGACCCCCGACGCCGGGACCGCCGAACTCGGCGACGCCGTCCGGGAGGCCGCCGAGGCCGCCGCCCGGACGATCCCCTGGCGCCCGCTGCTGCCGCTCTGCCTGGCGATGGCCTTCGCGTACATCGCCGACGCCTCGGTCTCCAACTACAGCGTCAAGTACCTGACCGACGGGCTGGACAGCCCCGAGGACATCGCCAAGCTCTCCTACCTCGGCTACATGGTGGCGATGCTGTTCGGCCGGGCGCTCGGCGACCGCGCCGTGCAGCGCTGGGGCGCCGTCCCGGTGGTGCGCGGCGGCGCCGCCCTGGCCGCGCTCGGCTTCGCGGTGGCCGCCGCCGCGCCGGGCGCCTGGGCCGGGATCGCCGGGTTCACCGTGCTGGGCCTCGGCATCTGCGCGATCATCCCGCAGGTCTTCGCGGCCGGCGGGCGGCTCTTCCCGGCGGACTCGGACGCCGCGGTGGCCCGGCTCAACCTGTTCAACTACGTGGGCTTCCTCGTCGGTTCGCCCCTGGTCGGCGCGCTGGCGGACGCGAGCTCGTACCGCTGGGCGCTGCTCGCGCCGATGCTGCTGGTGCTGGCCGTCCTGCCGCTCGCCGACCGCTTCGCCCCGGCCCCGGCGGCGCCCGCCCCCGCCCGGGCCGTCGTCCGGGACCAGGTCTGACCCGCCCGTACGACCAGCGTTCAAGGACCCGTTGGCGGGCCCGGCCGCCCCCACCCACTACGGTGGACGGCATGCCCGAAGCCGAGCGTGACACCTCCTGCGGCCTGCACCTCTTCTGGGACGAGGCGGTCACCGCCTACGACTTCGGCCCAGGCCACCCGATGGACCCGACCCGGCTGGCGCTCACCATGCGCCTGGTGGAGGACCTCGGCCTGGCCGCCGGACCGGGTGTCACCCTCCGCTCCGCCCCGCCCGCCGGTGAGTCCACGCTGCGCCTGGTGCACACCGCCGAGTACGTCGAGGCGGTCAAGTACGCGGCCGCGCACCCCGAGCGGCAGGACGTCCGGCACGGCCTCGGCACCGACGACAACTGGTCCTTCCCGGCCGTCCACTCCGCCTCCGCGCTGATCGCCGGCCAGTCCGTCGCCGCCGCCGAGGCCGTCTGGCGCGGCGAGACCCCGCACGCCGTCAACTTCGCCGGCGGCCTGCACCACGCCATGCCCGACCGCGCCTCCGGTTTCTGCGTCTACAACGACCCGGCCCTCGCCATCGCCCGGCTGCTCGAACTCGGCGCCGAGCGGATCGCCTACATCGACGTCGACGTCCACCACGGCGACGGCGTCCAGCAGACCTTCTGGGACGACCCCCGGGTGCTCACCGTCTCCCTGCACGAGCACCCCGCCACCCTCTTCCCGCAGACCGGCTGGGCCACCGAGACCGGCGGTCCCGGCGCCGAGGGCTCCGCCGTCAACCTCCCGCTGCCCGCCGGCACCGGCGACACCGGCTGGCTGCGCGCCTTCCACGCCCTGGTGCCCGAGCTGCTGACCGCCTTCCGCCCGCAGGTCCTGGTCACCCAGCACGGTGCCGACACCCACCTGGAGGACCCGCTGGCCCACCTCGCGGTCACCGTGGACGCCCAGCGGGTGATCGCCCAGGAACTGCACGAGCTGGCCCACGAGCACGCCGGCGGTCGCTGGATCGGCCTCGGCGGCGGCGGCTACGCCGTCGTCGACGTCGTCCCGCGGACCTGGACCCACCTGGTCGCCACCGCGGCCGGCCGCCCCGTCGACCCGGCCACCGAGACCCCGGAGTCCTGGCGCGCCGAGGTCTACCGGCGCACCCGCCGCCCGGCCCCGCTGCGGATGACCGACGGCGCCCGTCCGGTCTGGCGCGACTTCGACGCGGGTTACGATCCGGCGGACCGCCTCGATCAGGCGATCCTGGCCACCCGCCGCGCCGTCCTGCCGCACCACGGCCTGATGCCCTGACCGGGCGGCCGTTTCCCGGCCCGTGCCCGGCCCGTTCCCCGGCCCCTTGCCCGCCCCGGACGGCGCCCCGGACGGCTGAACCGGTGCCACCGCTTGTGAAGACCTGGTGCCCCGTCGCGTTGAGTGCGCACGCCGACTAGTGCAGACCGCCGATCGGCTACGTACTGCAACCGGCTTATCCCTCACCGTACGAGGACTGCGCTTCTCCCTCTTCCCACTGGTACCACCCATAACTACTCTGGGGATACACGTGTGCCGGTGGAGTCACCGGAGGGGAAGCCGGTGCCTTGCACACGGGTAAGGGTCGGGTGATGGTCATGAGTTCCGGCGAACGCCCCTTGCAGGACGTCGTCTTCCTGACCGTGGCCGAGGTGGCCGCGGTCATGCGGGTCTCCAAGATGACGGTCTACCGGTTGGTGCACAGCGGTGAGCTGCCCGCCATCCGGGTCGGCCGCTCGTTCCGGGTGCCCCAGCAGGCAGTGCACGAGTACCTCAAGGAGTCCTACGTGCGGCTCGAGAGCGCGTAGGCAGGCCGGTCCGGTACGGGGTCCGCCACGGTGGACCCCGTATCCGTTCGCCCCGGATTCGCCTTGAGTTCGCCCGCCTCGGGGAGCGCGATTACGGCCCTGGGCGTGCGGAATGTAGGCTAGGCCCTCCGTCAGTCGTATGGACTCCGTCTCTCACGGGCGAGAGTCTCAGTGAGCGAGGGTTGTTCCGTGGGCTCTGTCATCAAGAAGCGTCGCAAGCGTATGGCCAAGAAGAAGCACCGCAAGCTTCTGAAGAGGACCCGCGTCCAGCGTCGCAACAAGAAGTAAGCGCCCCCGGCCGCGCCTCGCGCGCCGAGCGCTTCGCACCGCCCGCCCCGGCCCTCGTGGCCTGGGCGGGCGGTGTCGTTTCCCGGCCCGTCGAGGCGGCGCGGTACGGTGCACGCAGGCCTCCCGGGCCGAGGAATGGGGTGCAGCGCTGTGGGAACGGTCGTGCTCGTCACCGGCGTGGCCCGCAACCTCGGGGCCCGCTTCACCGCTGAGCTGCGCCGCCGCCCCGGGGTGGACCTGGTGGTCGGGGTGGACGTGCAGCCGCCGCGACCGGCGCTGCGCGCGCTCGCGGAGCCGGACGGGCCCGCCGCCCCGTACCGCTTCCACCAGCTCGACCTGCGCCGCCCCGCCGTGGCGCGGGTGATCGCCGAGCACGGCGTCGACACGGTCGTGCACCTCGCGGTCAGCGCCACCGGTCTGGGCTCCACCCACCGCTCCGCGGTGAAGGAGTCCAATGTGATCGGCACCATGCAGCTGCTCGGCGCCTGCCAGAAGGCCCCGGGGGTGCGGCGTCTGGTGGTGAAGTCGACCACCGGCGTCTACGGCTCGGCGCCGCGCGACCCGGCGGTGTTCACCGAGCGGACCCAGCCGAAGGTGCTGCCGGTCGGCGGCTTCGCCAAGGACGCCGTCGAGGTGGAGGGCTACGTCCGCGGCTTCGCCCGGCGCCGCCCGGACGTCGCGGTCACCGTGCTGCGGTTCGCCAACATCGTCGGCCCGGGCGCCGACACCCCGCTGAGCGAGTACTTCGCGCTGCCGGTGCTGCCGACCGTGCTCGGCTACGACCCCCGGTTGCAGTTCGCGCACGAGGACGACGTGGTCGAGGTGCTCTGCCGGGCCTCCTTCCCGGCCGAGCCGGGCACCGTGAACACCGGCACCTTCAACGTCGCGGGGGAGGGCGTGCTGCTGCTCTCCCAGTGCGCCCGCCGGCTGGGCCGGCCGACCCTGCCGCTGCTGCTGCCCGCCGTCAGCTGGATGGCCGGGCTGGCTCGGCAGACCCGGCTGGTCGACGTCTCGCCCGAGCAGCTGCGGCTGCTGACCCACGGCCGGGTGGTGGACACCGCGCGGCTGCGCGAGGCGTTCGGTTACCGCCCGTCGTTCACCACCCCGGAGGCGTTCGCGGACTTCGCCGCCGCGTTGTCGCCCGGGCTGCTGCCGCCGGGCCGGCTGACCGCCGTCACCGACGGCCTGGCCGCGCTGCTCGCCGGGTCCGGCACCGCCGCCCGGCCGCACCGACCGCACTGACCGCACCGACCCAGGAGCTGAACCCGCATGAGTGCCGCCGCCGAGAACGCGCCGGGCGAGGCGAAGGTCATCCCGATCGAGTCCGCCCCCAGCTGGACCGAGCCGCCGGCCGGCGGTCCGGGCCTGGCCGACCGGGTCGCCGACGCGGTCGGCGGCGCGCTGGCCGGGCGGCTCGGCGCCGCCGCGACCCGGGCGTTCGGCAAGGGCTGGGAGGAGCGGGCCGCCGACGGCCTGTCCTTCCTGCGCCGCCGGATCACCGGCGACTACGAGGTCGACGAGTTCGGCTTCGACCGGGAGCTCACCGAGGAGGTGCTGCTCGGGCTGCTGCGGCCGCTGGCGGAGAAGTACTTCCGGGTGGAGGTGCGCGGGATCGAGAACATCCCGGCCGAGGGCGGCGCGCTGATCGTCGCCAACCACTCCGGGACGGTCCCGCTGGACGCCCTGATGACCCAGGTGGTGATACACGACCACCACCCGCGCCACCGGCACCTGCGGATGCTCGCCGCCGACCTGGTGTTCGTGCTGCCGGGCGTCAACGAGCTGGCCCGCAAGGCCGGGCACACCCTGGCCTGCAACGAGGACGCCCAGGCGCTGCTGGAGCGCGGCGAGCTGGTCGGCGTCTGGCCGGAGGGGTTCAAGGGGATCGGCAAGCCGTTCGGCGAGCGGTACAAGCTGCAGCGGTTCGGCCGGGGCGGGTTCGTCTCCTCGGCGCTGCGGGCGGGGGTGCCGATCGTGCCGTGCTCGATCGTCGGGGCGGAGGAGACCTATCCGATGATCGGGAACTTCCGGACGCTGGCCCGGCTGCTGGGCCTGCCGTACGTGCCGATCACGCCGACCTTCCCCTGGCTGGGGCCGCTCGGGGCGGTGCCGCTGCCGACCAAGTGGATCATCGAGTTCGGCGAGCCGATCGCGACCGACCGGCACCCGGCGGACGCGGCGGACGATCCGATGCTGGTCTTCGACCTGGCCGACGAGGTGCGGGAGACCATCCAGCACACGCTCTACCAGCTGCTGGTGCAGCGGCGGTCGGTGTTCTTCTGACGGTCGGCGGGCCGACAGGGCGGGCCCCGGCGGACGAGGTGTCCGCCGGGGCCCGCTCCGTTCTCCCGCCGTCCGGCCGGTGCCGGCC
This sequence comes from Kitasatospora sp. NPDC004723, assembly GCF_040609255.1. Classification (NCBI taxonomy): domain Bacteria; kingdom Bacillati; phylum Actinomycetota; class Actinomycetes; order Kitasatosporales; family Streptomycetaceae; genus Kitasatospora; species Kitasatospora sp. NPDC004723. The sequence goes on from NZ_JBEXJT010000001.1 coordinate 252,811, forward strand.
GATGCCGTCCGGTGCTGTCCGGTCAGCCGCCGAGGATCCGCAGACCGGGCAGCAGGCCCGGGATCAGCGGGGGCACCTCGACGCCCTGCTGGGCCGCGCCGCTCGCACTGGGCGCCGCCTCGGTCGGCGCGGCCGGGGGCTGGTCCGGCGTCGGCGCCGGGGCGGGCGCGTCCGCACTGGGCGAGGGCTTCGCCCCGGTGAGCCCGCTGGTGAGGTTGTCGACCAGTCCGCCGACCGGGGCCGGTACGACGTTGGCCGGGCCGCTCGGCAGCGGGAGGACCGGTACGGCGGGCGCCGCCGGGGCGGGGACGCCGCCCTGGGCCGGGGCCTGCGGGGCGCCGCCGGGCCGGTCGCCGGCCGAACCGCCCGCCGGGCCGCCGGTGGCGCCGCCCTGGGCGGGTGCGGTGCCGGCCGCCGGGTTGCCGCCGGGCGCCGTCCCGGTGGCCGGCGTGCCGGCGCCGCCGCCGACGGGGCCGTGCGTTGCGCCGCTCGCCCCGCCGCCGGCCGGAGCGCCGCCGGGGGCGGGCGGCTGGACCAGGCGCAGGGGCGCGACGTCCTGGCTTATGGCGTCGAAGAGCTGGTCCACCAGGTGGGCCTGCGGGGTGAGCTGGACCGGGAGCCGGGACTGGATCTCCGACCAGGTGCCGTCCTCGTCCTGGGCGAAGCCGGCCAGGGTGCGCATCGGGTCGAGCGAGCCGTTGTTGCGGTAGACGGCGCGCAGCAGGTCGCGCCCCTTGAGGGCGTCGGCGTGCATGGCGTCGAGGGCCTTGCGGACCTGCTCGACGGTGCCCGGACTGAGCGCGCCGGCCGGGTCGGTCCGGCCGACCAGGGACTTCGCCTCGCCGAGGCGGGTGGCCGCGTTGTCCAGGAGCAGTTCGCCGCGCTCGCTGTCGGAGCCCGCGAGGTTGAGCCGTAGACCCTCCAGCCCGCGCTTCATGCCGTACAGCGGGTCGCCGGGGAGCGCGTTGCCGCTGGCGGCCGCGGCGCCGGCGAAGCTGCCGACGGCGAGGCCGGCGACCAGTCCGCCGATCGCGAACCGGCGGCTCCAGCGTCCGCGCGGCGCGGTGCGGACGGCCCGGTGGCGGCGCTGCCGTGGCACGGTCGCGCCCGGGCCGCCCGCGAAGGCCTGCTCGAACGCGGCCATCAGCTGGGCGCGTTGGACGGTCCGGACCTCCTGGTCGAGTTCCGGGACCGGCAGCGCGCGGAGCGCGCCGACCGTGTCGATGAGTTCCGTCATCGCGGCCGAACCGGCGTTCCCGCCGGTGGTGGTGGCCGTTCCGTCGCCGTCGGCAGCGCGGTGCTCCGCCTGGTGGGCCTCCAGCGCCTCGGCGAAGGCCTTCGCCCGCCGGTGCTCCAGCACGTTTGCCGTCACGGGCCACACCTCCCTTCGTCGTTGTCGACACCCCGGCTCGCCGGACGGTTGCTCCGACAAGCCAAAGCCACTCCATCGGGTGAGAGGTCGCAATTCGACTTGACCGTACGCCTGGTGGAGGCTTGCACGCTGGCCAACGAGCGGTGCGGGCGGTCGGTTACGGACGGCTGATCATCGGACCGACCGTTCACCCGGATGTGTCGGGCCGCCCCGGAAGGTGACGGCCCGCTTCCTATCTCTCCTGCCGCTTGCCCGGAGCCCTTCCCGGAACACCGCCGGCTCATCGCGCGTCGGGCGGGAGCAGCCGGGCCAGCGTGCGCACGGCGCGGTACTGCAGGGTCTTGATGGCGCCCTCGTTCTTGCCCATGATCCGGGCGGTCTCGGCGACCGAGAGCCCCTGCAGGAAGCGGAGGGTGACGCACTCCTGCTGCTGCGGGTTCAGCCGCCGGACGGCCTCCAGCAGGGCGGCGTTGGAGAGCGACTCCAGCACCGACTCCTCGGGGCTGCGCTCGCACTCGTTGGAGTCGAGCATCTCGCCGGTGGTGACCTCCAGCCGGAAGCGGCTGGACTTGAAGTGGTCGGCGACCAGGTTGCGGGCGATGGTCACCAGCCAGGCGCCGAAGTCCCGGCCCTGCCAGGTGAAGGTGCCGATTCTGCGCAGTGCGCGCAGGAACGTCTCGCTGGTGAGGTCCTCGGCGGTGGCCCGGCTGCCGACCCGGTAGTAGATGTAGCGGTAGACGGTGTCCGCGTAGTGGTCGTAGAGCCGGCCGAAGGCGTCGCTCTCGCCGGCCTGGGCCCGCTCGACCAGCTCCATGATCGGGTTGTGCTCGGTCTCGTAACCGGGGCCGGTGGTGGTGCGGGCGCGGCTGCGGCCGCCGGTGGTGCCGGTGCGGCCGCGCGCGCCGGTGCCGGCCGATCCGGCGGCGGTGGTGCGCAGCAGCGGGCCGCCGAGGGCGGGTCCGGGGCCGAACGGGGCTCCGGCGGGCGCCGGTTGGGGAACGGCGGCGAGCTGGCTGCGGAGCAGGCTGCGCAGCAGCTCCAGGCCGGTGGAGATCTGCCGGGGCGGGACGGGGCGGACGCGGAGGCCGGTGCGGGAGCGCAGGGGCGCGGACGACGGGCGGGAGGGTGCAGGCGCGTCGTTCCGGACGGGTGGGTACACGGGACTCCCAGAGGCAGAACTGTGGACGGATCACCTCCGCCTGCGCGGAGAGCACGCCCGTCCCGCCCGGTCCTGCTTGGGGCGGGTGGGTGACGTGCATCCAGGAGAGAATAACGCTTTGTGCAATGACAGCTACACCGTGTGGTCGAAGTGGTCGTTTGGGATCCGCGCGGGGTGCAAATCCGGCCGATACTGACCGAACGCCTCGGCGATCGGCTGGCTCAACGTGACAGAACGAGTGCGTCGGGTGACAGATTCGGCGGCGTGGCGGGCGGTTTCCCGGCCTGGAGGTCAGATAATCCCCGACTTTCGCAAGGTGGCGAACGATCAGATCCGGTCACCGGGTGGCGGGTTCGGTCGGCAGGGTCGGACGGCCCTGCGGCGCGCGGGAGTTCGCCCGTACGAGCGGCCTGGTCGGCGTGCGGATTGACCGCGCTCACCCCGGCGAGGGGCGCCCGGACGGGGGGCGCGGAGCGGGCCCGCGACCCGCGCCGGACCGGGCGCCGGGGGCGGCGGCTCAGGCCCGGCGGCGACGGTGCAGCGCGACGCCGGCCGCGGCGGCGCCGGCCGCCACGCCGAGCGCGGCGGCGGCCGGCAGGCCCACCCGGGCCGCCTTCCGCCCGGTCCGGAAGTCCCGCACCCGCCAGCCCTGCGCCCGGGCGTGCCGCCGCAGCGCGCCGTCCGGGTTCACCACGTACGGATGGCCGACCAGCGAGAGCATCGGGATGTCGTTGGCCGAGTCGCTGTAGGCGGCGCAGCGGTCGAGGTCCAGCCGCTCGCGCCGGGCCAGCGAGCGCACCGCGGCCGCCTTGGCCGGCCCGTGCAGCAGCTCGCCGACCAGCCGGCCGGTGTACGCGCCGTCGCGCGCCTCGGCCACGGTGCCGAGCGCGCCGGTCATGCCGAGCCGGGCCGCGATGATCCGGGCCACCTCCACCGGGGCGGCGGTGACCAGCCAGACCCGCTGGCCCGCGTCCAGGTGCATCTGCACCAGCGCACGGGTGCCCGGCCACACCTTGTCGGCGATGACGTCCTCGAAGACCTCCTCGCAGAGCGCCTCCAGATCGGCGGTCCGCTTGCCCGCCACCACACCGAGCGCGGTGTGCTTGGCGTCCGCCATGTGCTCCGGGTCCTCGGCGCCGTGCAGCCGGAACCAGGCCTGCTGCCAGGCGAACCGGGCGATGTCCCGGCGGCTGAGGAAGCCGCGCCGGTAGAGGCCGACGCCGAGGTAGAAGATCGCGGCGCCGCGCAGGATGGTGTTGTCGCAGTCGAAGAACGCGGCGGCGCGCGGGTCGTCCGGCTCGGGCGTGTGGTTCTCCACCGGGGCCTTGGGTGCCTTGCCGCGCCTGGCCGGCTGCGACTCCGCCGGCTGTTCCCCGGCGTGCTGCTCCTCGGCGTGCTGCTCCCCGGCGGGCTGCTCCTCGGCGTGCTGCTCCTGCGCGGGCGGTGCCCCCGCCGGCTGCTCCGCCACGGGCTCCCCGGCCGGAGGCTCCCCGGCCGGAGGCTGCGGCACGGCCCGCAGGGCGGCCTCCGCGGCCTCGGCCGCGGCCTCGCCCGCGAGGGCGGTCCGCGAGCTGGTGGAACGCCTTGCCTGGGTGAGCCTTCGGAGCACGGCCATGTCATCGAGCATAGCCAGCCACCTGGGCGGCGGCCGTGACGGCGGCGTGCCCGAGGGGTGAACGGGAGGAGGGCCAGCCGTGTCCGGCGCGTCCGTAGGGGCGTCGCACAATGGCGGGGTGAGCCCACTGCTGCGACGTGACAAGAACCCGGGGCCGAAGCCGGCCGACCGGACGGTGACCCTGGTGGCCAAGCCCGGCTGCCACCTGTGCGACGACGCCCGGGAGGTGATCGCCCGGGTCACGGCCGAGCTGGGCGCCTCCTTCGAGGAGAAGGACATCACCCAGGACGAGGAGCTCTACCGGCGCTACTGGGAGCAGATCCCGGTCACCCTGATCGACGGCCGCCAGCACGACTTCTGGCGCGTGGACGAGAAGCGGCTGCGCACCGCCCTCGGCGCCTGACGCCGGCGCCGTCCGGCCTCGCCCGAGGTGTCCCGACCCCCGCCGTCCGGCGGGGGCGGTTCGCCGAATCGTTGCCGATTTTCCGGGTGCGCGGTTTGGGCCGCCCCCCGTCGCCCGGCTTACGATCGAACTCGTTTGCGCCCATGGGGGGCTGAGCACGCGAGGAGTGCCGCCATGCTTCCCGGCCCGCCACCGGCAGCGCCCGCCGACCCGTCGGCCGCGCGCGGGGGCTTCGCCGTGGTGGACGTGGAGGCGACCGGCCGCAGCCCCTGGCGGCACCGGGTGGTCGAGGTGGCCGTGGTGCTGCTGGACGCGTCGCTCCGCCCGGAGGGCGAGTTCTGCACCCTGCTGGACCCGCTGGGCCCGGTCGGCCCGACCCATGTGCACCGGATCGCGCAGGAGGACGTCGAGGGCGCCCCGCGGTTCCGCGAGATCGCGCCGAGGCTGCTGGAGCTGCTGGCCGGCCGAGTACTGGTCGGTCATCACGTCACCTGCGACCACGCCTTCCTGGACCGCGAGTTCGCCCGGATCGGGGTGCCGCTGCCGCCGGTGCCGCTGCTGTGCACCATGCGGCTGGCCCGCGCCCACCTGCCGCAGGCCCGCGGTTTCGGCCTGGCGGCCTGCGTGGAGGCGGCCGGCCTCGGCGCCTTCGCGGCGCACACCGCGCTGGGCGACGCCCGGGCCACCGCCGGCCTGCTGCGGCACTGCCTGGACGCGCCGTCCTGCCCGCCGGGGGACTGGACGGAGCCGCTGCGGCGGGCGGCCCGGGTGCCGTGGCCGCGGCTGGGGCGGGCGCGCTCGCGCCCGTCGGGCGAGCCGGTTCCGCTGGTCCTGCGCGACCCCGCCCGCCCGGCCCCGGTCCCCGCCCCGCGTGACCTGCCGGACGGTCTTCCGTACGGTCCCAGGCCACCCGCTGCACCGCCCCCGGCGGCGGCCCGGAAATCGACCGGTGCTATGGGGTCGACGGCGTGATGCGCATCACTGTGCGGGGACAAAACGGACACCATCTTTGTGCACACGTTCACAAACGCATAGCCTGGCTGCCAAAGCCCAGCTTCACCCACAGGAGCAGCGTGGCAATCGGCCGATCACCACAGAGCAGTTCGCAGACGCCCGACCCGGGCGCCGCGCGCCGACCCTCGCGTGCCCGGGGAATCCCGGAGGCGACGGTCGCCCGGCTGCCCCTCTATCTGCGTGCGCTCACCGCGCTCTCCGAGCGCTCGGTGCCGACGGTCTCCTCCGAGGAGCTGGCCGCCGCGGCCGGAGTGAACTCCGCCAAGCTCCGCAAGGACTTCTCCTACCTGGGCTCCTACGGCACCCGCGGTGTCGGCTACGACGTCGAGTACCTCGTCTACCAGATCTCCCGCGAGCTGGGCCTGACCCAGGACTGGCCGGTCGTCATCGTCGGCATCGGCAACCTCGGCCACGCGCTCGCCAACTACGGCGGCTTCGCCTCCCGCGGCTTCCGGGTCGCCGCCCTGCTCGACGCCGACCCGGCCGTGGTCGGCAGCACCGCGGCCGGCCTGCCCGTGCGCCACATGGACGAACTGGAGTCCATCGTGGAGAGCCAGCACGTCTCGATCGGCGTCATCACCACCCCGCCCGGCGCGGCCCAGCAGGTCTGCGACCGGCTGGTCGAGGCCGGCGTCACCAGCATCCTGAACTTCGCCCCGACCGTGCTGACCGTCCCGGACGGCGTGGACGTGCGCAAGGTGGACCTCTCCATCGAGCTGCAGATCCTCGCCTTCCACGAGCAGCGCAAGGCCGGCGACGAGCCGGACCGCACCGAGTCCGTGCTCGACCGGGCCCCCGGCCCGGTCCGCGCCGCCGCCGCCAAGCTGCGCCGGGCGGCCGGGGGCAGCGGCAAGACGCGCCCGGCCGCCGAGCCGGCCAGCAAGGACGCGGACCCAGCGGCGAAGGGCAAGCCCGGCAAGACCGGCGAGGGCGAGCTGTCCGCGGTGATGCCAGCATGAGCACCGAGATTCGTGGGACCAGGGAGCGGGCGTGAGTCTTCTCGTCGTAGGGCTGAGCCATCGCACGGCCCCGGTCGGGGTACTGGAGCGCGCCGCGCTGACCGGTGCGGTGCCGACCCGGCTGCTGCACGACGCGGCCGCGTCCGCGACCGTCGCCGAGGCCGCGCTGCTGAACACCTGCAACCGGATCGAGCTGTACGCCGACGTGGACAAGTTCCACGCCGGCGTCGCCGAGCTGTCGCTGCTGCTCGCCCACCACAGCGGGGTGGACCTGGAGGAGCTGACCTCGCACCTCTACGTCCACTACGAGGACCGCGCCGTCCACCACCTCTTCTCGGTGGCCTGCGGCCTCGACTCGATGGTGGTCGGCGAGGGCCAGATCCTCGGCCAGCTGCGCGACGCCCTGGCCAAGGCCCAGGAGGAGCACACCGCCGGGCGCGGCCTGAACGAGCTGTTCCAGCAGGCGCTGCGGGTCGGCAAGCGGGCGCACAGCGAGACCGGCATCGACAAGGCCGGCCAGTCCCTGGTGACCTTCGGCCTGGAGCAGGTTGCGGCCGGCGCGGGCGAGATCGCCGGCAAGCGGGCGCTGGTGGTCGGCGCGGGCTCGATGAGCTCGCTGGCCGCCGCCACCCTGGTCCGCTCGGGCGTGACCGATCTGCTGATCGCCAACCGGACGCCGGCCCGTGCCGAGCGGCTGGCCGAGATCCTCGGCACGGACGTCGCCCGCACCCTGGAGCTGGCCAAGGTGCCCGAGGCGCTGGCCGACGTCGACCTGGTGATCTCCTGCACCGGCGCGGCCGGTGTGGTGATCAAGGCGGACGACGTCGCCGCCGCGGTCGCCGCGCGCGCCGGCGCCACCCCGCTCGCCTTCCTCGACCTCGCCATGCCGCGTGACGTCGACCACGCCGTGCACGAGCTGCCCGGCGCCCTGCTGGTCGACCTGGAGAGCCTCTCGCACGCCCACGCCGCCACCCCCGGCGCGGGCGACGTCGACGCCGTCACCGGCATCGTCTCCGACGAGGTCACCGCCTTCGCCGCCGCCCAGCGCGCCGCGCGGATCGCCCCGACCGTGGTGGCGCTGCGCGCGATGGCCTCCGAGGTGGTCGCCGCCGAGCTGGGCCGCCTGGACTCCCGGCTGCCCGGACTGGACGAGCGCTCGCGCGCCGAGATCGGCCAGACCGTCCGCCGGGTGGTCGACAAGCTGCTGCACGCGCCCACCGTGCGGGTGAAGCAGCTGGCCGCCGAGCCCGGCGGCGCCTCCTACGCGGAGGCCCTGCGTGAACTCTTCGACCTGGACCCGGCCGCCGTGCACGCGGTCTCGGGTACCCCGATCGGCGCCCAGCAGCCCGCGGGCGGGGGCGCCGCATGAACCGTCAGCCATCCCACGAGTACCACCGGGACGATCACCTCATGAATGGTCAACCGCTCACCGGTCAGGCACCGGACGCCACCACCGCCCCCCTGCGGCTCGGCACCCGGCGCAGCGCGCTCGCCATGGCCCAGTCGGGCATGGTCGCCCGCGAGGTGACCCGCCTCACCGGACGCCCCGTCGAGCTGGTGGAGATCACCACCTACGGCGACACCTCCCGCGAGGCGCTGGCCCAGATCGGCGGCACCGGTGTCTTCGTCTCCGCGCTGCGCGACGCGCTGCTCGAAGGCCGGATCGACTTCGCCGTGCACTCCCTCAAGGACCTGCCGACCGCCGAGCCCGAGGGCCTGGCGCTGGCGGCCGTGCCGCAGCGCGAGGACACCCGCGACGCCCTGGTGGCGCGCGAGGGCCTGACGCTGGTCGAACTGGTCGAGAAGCTGGCCGGCGCCGGCCGTCCGGCCCGGATCGGCACCGGTTCGCCGCGCCGGATGGCGCAGCTGAACGCCTGGGCCCGGGCCCGCGGCTTCCAGCTGGAGACCGTCGCGATCCGCGGCAACGTGGACACCCGGATCGGCTTCGTCACCTCCGGCGAGCTGGACGCGGTGGTGCTGGCCACCGCCGGCCTGAACCGGCTCGGCCGCAGCGCCGAGATCAGCGAGCACCTCGACCCCGAGCTGATGATCCCGGCCCCGGGCCAGGGCGCGCTCGCCGTCGAGTGCACCACGGCGAACAGCGGACTGACCGCCGCGCTGTCGGCCCTCGACCACGCCCCCACCCGGGTCGCGGTGGCCGCCGAGCGCGCGCTGCTGGCCGCCCTGGAGGCCGGCTGCTCCGCGCCGGTCGCCGCGCTGGCCGGCTGGGAGCACCAGACCGAACTGCGGCTGGAGGGCGTGGTCGGCACCGCCGACGGCGCCACCCTGCTGAAGATGTCCGCCCACGGTCCGATCGTCCTCGACGAGACCGCCGAGCAGCAGGCGGCGGCCCTCGGCCGCGCGCTGGCCGCCCGGCTGCTCGACGCGGGCGCGGCCGCCCTGATGGGGGAGCGAGCCCGATGAGCCCCACCGCCGCCACCGACAGCCCGTTCCCGGCCGACAGCCCGTTCGGGGGCACCGTCCCCGCCGCCGGCCGCTGCACCTTCCTGGGCGCGGGCCCCGGTGACCCGGGCCTGCTGACCCTGCGCGCGGTCGAGGTGCTCTCCTCCGCCGACGTGCTGGTCGCCGACCCGCTGACCGCCGCCGCCGTGCGCAGCCACTGTCCGAACGGTGTGCAGGTGCACACCCCCGGCGCGGAGGGGCCGGAGTTCGACCTCGCCGACCTGGTCGCCGAGGCCGTGCGCTCCGGCAAGCACGTGGTGCGGACCGTCGACGGCGACCCGGGCCTGGACGGCTGCGCGGCCGAGGAGATGCTCGGCTGCGCCGGTGCCGGGATCGCCTTCGAGGTGATCCCGGGCGTCGCCCAGTCGGTCGGCGTACCGGCCTACGCGGGCGTGCCGCTGCGCGGCGCGGCCGGCACCGACGTCCGCTTCGTGGAGGCCGCGGCGCTGCTGGCCGGCTCCCCGGTGGACCTGGGCGCGCCGGAGACCACCCTGGTGGTGCGCACCACCCTGGGCCAGCTGCCGGCCACCGCCAACGCGCTGGTCTCCAACGGCCGCAAGCCGGACTCCGCGCTGAGCGCCACGCTCTCCGGCACCACCACCCGTCAGCGCACCTTCACCGCGACCCTGGCCTCCATCGCGGCGGACCTCAAGGCCGCCCGGGTGCTGCCCTCCCCGGTCTCCGCCCCGGTGGACCCGGCCACCGCGGTCATAGCCGTGGTCGGTGAGCAGGTCGCCCACCGTGCCTCGCACTCCTGGTTCGAGACCAAGCCGCTGTTCGGCTGGAACGTCCTGGTGCCGCGCACCAAGGAGCAGGCGCACGGCCTCTCCGAGCAGCTGCGCTCGTACGGCGCGGTGCCGCAGGAGGTGCCGACCATCGCGGTCGAGCCGCCGCGCACCCCGCAGCAGATGGAGCGGGCGATCAAGGGCCTGGTCACCGGCCGCTACGAGTGGATCGCCTTCACCTCGGTGAACGCGGTGCGCGCGGTGCGCGAGAAGTTCGAGGAGTACGGCCTGGACGCCCGGGCGTTCGCCGGCATCAAGGTCGCGGCGGTCGGCGAGACCACCGCGCAGGCGCTGGTGGACTTCGGCGTGAAGCCCGACCTGGTGCCGTCCGGCGAGCAGTCCGCGGCCGGGCTGCTGGAGGACTGGCCGCCGTACGACCCGGTGTTCGACCCGATCGACCGGGTGCTGCTGCCGCGTGCCGACATCGCCACCGAGACCCTGGTGGCCGGCCTGGTCGAGCTGGGCTGGGAGGTCGACGACGTGACGGCGTACCGGACGGTGCGCGCCTCGCCGCCGCCGGCCGAGACCCGGGAGGCGATCAAGGGCGGCGGTTTCGACGCGGTGCTGTTCACCTCGTCCTCGACCGTGCGGAACCTGGTCGGCATCGCGGGCAAGCCGCACAACGTGACGGTCATCGCCTGCATCGGCCCGGCCACCGCCAAGACCGCCGAGGAGCACGGCCTGCGGGTCGACGTGATGGCCCCGGCGCCGTCGGCGGCCTCGCTGGCCCAGGCGCTGGCAGACTTCGGGGCCAAGCGGCGGGACACCGCGACCGCCGCGGGCGAGCCGGTCTACCGGCCCAGTGAGCGCCGTCCGGGCTCGCGCCGCAAGGCCGCCCGCTGACGTAGAGGCCGGGGGCGGCCCGACCGCCGTCCCCGGCACCGCACCATCGTTCGGAGAGAGAAGCCGTGTCCGCCGAATTCCCGTACGTCCGCCCGCGCCGTCTGCGCTCGACCCCGGCGGTGCGCCGCCTGGTCGCCGAGACCCGGCTGCACCCCGCGGAGCTGATCCTTCCCGCCTTCGTCCGCGAGGACATCACCGAGCCGAAGCCGATCTCCTCGATGCCCGGGGTGTTCCAGCACACCCGGGACTCCCTGCGGAAGGCCGCGGTGGAGGCCGCCGAGGCGGGCGTGGGCGGCATCATGCTGTTCGGCCTGCCCGAGGTGAAGGACGCCGTCGGTTCCGAGGGGACCAACCCGGAGGGCATCCTCCAGCAGGCGATCCGCGACGTGGTCGCGGAGGTCGGCGACCGGCTCGTGGTCATGTCGGACCTCTGCCTGGACGAGTTCACCGACCACGGGCACTGCGGCGTGCTGGCCGGGGACGGCAGCGTGGACAACGACGCCACCCTGGCGCGCTACGCCGAGATGGCCGTGGTCCAGGCCGAGGCCGGCGTCCACGTGGTCGGCCCGTCGGGCATGATGGACGGCCAGATCGGTGTGATCCGCCGGGCGCTGGACGAGGCGGGGCACCAGGGCGTGGCCGTCCTCGCCTACACCGCCAAGTACGCCTCCGCCCTGTACGGGCCGTTCCGCGAGGCCGTCAACTCCTCGCTGCAGGGCGACCGCAAGACCTACCAGCAGGACCCGGCGAACGCCCGGGAGGCGCTGCGCGAGCTGGAGCTGGATCTCGCCGAGGGCGCCGACCTGGTGATGGTCAAGCCCGCGATGCTCTACCTGGACGTGCTGCGGCAGGTCGCCGACGCCTCCCCGGTGCCGGTGTCCGCGTACCAGATCTCCGGCGAGTACGCGATGGTCGAGGCCGCCGCCGCCAACGGCTGGATCGAGCGGGAACGCACCATCCTGGAGACCCTCACCTCGATCCGCCGGGCCGGCGCCGAGCAGATCCTGACCTACTGGGCCGTCGAGGCCGCCAGGATGCTGACGTAGGCCCCGCGCACGCACACGCGAAGGCCGGGCCCCTCCGACGGGAGGGACCCGGCCTTCGTCGTGCGTCCTACCAGTCGGCGATGTGGGCGAAGCCCTCGCCGCCGCCGACGCCGTCGGTGGAGGTGGCGGCGCCCCAGCCCAGCTCGCCGGCCGCGATGTGCGAGGTGTGGGCGATGCCCCAGCCCTCGCCGGCCGCGAACACCGGGTCGGCGGAGGCGACGAACTCGCCGCCGCCAGCCACACCGACGTGCGCGGACGCCGCCGGGACGGCGAGCCCGGCCAGCGCCAGCGCGCCGATGGCGGTCAGGGTGATCTTGCCCAGCGTGCTCTTCATGGATCTGCCCTTTCTTCCGGAGCGCCCGGGGCGGACGCTCTGCCTGTGGGGGTGCGCCCGGACGCCGGGAGGGCCCGGGGAGCAGACGTCCCCGGGCCCTCCGTCGCGCCGTGCGCCTGGATCAGCCGATCAGGTGCGAGACACCCGCGTCGCCCGAGGACTGGGTGTTCTGACCGACGTTGCAGATCTGCTTCGGGGTGCTGTTGAGGACCGGAACCTCGATCGGCACGGCGATGCCGATGATGCCGACGGCGACGTTGTGGATCTCCGGCAGGCAGATGTTCGGGTTGTCGAGCACGTGCGAGTTCGGGCTGTTGTCGCCGTAGGTGCCGGTGTGGTTGGTGCCACCGTTGCCCTGGGCCGAGACGGCGGCGCCGTCCGAGTCGGCGATGGCGCCCGCGGAGCCCGCGGACATCGCGATGGCGGCCGCGGCCAGACCCGCGGCGGCGAGGGACTTCTTGATCATTTCGGTGTTCCTCTCAGGGGGTGAATCGGGGAGCGATTCGAAGGTGGTCGGTTCGGAGGGATGACGCGCCGGGACGGGCGGGTCAGCCGATCAGGTGGGAGACGCCCGCGTCGCCGTGGCTCTGGGTGCCCTGGCCCTGGGTGCAGTACTGCTTGCCGCCGCTGTTGGCGATCGGGACCTCGACCGGGACGGCCACACCGAGCACGCCGACGGCGATGTTGTGGATCTCCGGCAGGCAGATGTTCGCGTTGTCCAGGAAGTGGAAGTTCGGGCTGTTGTCGCCGACGGTGCCGGTGAAGTTGGAGCCGCCGTTGCCCTGGAACGACCCGGCGGCGCCGTCCGCGTCGCCGATGGCCGAGGCCGGCGCCGCGGCGGCGGCCAGCGCGGCGGCGGCCAGGCCTGCGGCGGCGATGGACTTCTGGATCATGAGGAGATCCCTCTCTGAAAAGCTCGGTTTCCGTGCGGTTTCCGTGCGTACAACGCGTTCAACGCTCAGACCCGGTCCGCGGTCACTGACGTCCAGATCAAAGAATCACGGCACGGAAGGTTACGGGGATTCTGGAAAAGAGTCCGGGAGGCGCGGCGGTCAACGGTTTCCGGTCGGATTATTAACCCGAACCGGTTAACCGCCGCAATCGGGGACACCGGTGGCTCGTTGAGCCCATTGCTTTCGGCTGCGCCCGCGCAGCCGCCCCCCATTGGATCTCCAGTACGGACAGGCGGAACGGTGAAAAGCATGAGGTTCTCCAAGCGGGCCGGCGCGATGCTGCTGGCGGTCGGTGCGGGCGTGCTCGCCTCCCAGGGGGCGGCGTCCGCCGCTCCGCTCGGCCCCGAGCAGGTCGGGGCGCTGGAGGACCAGCTGGCCACCCAGCAGGTGCCGCTGGACATCCCGCTGGCACCGCTGGACAGCCGGATCTCGGGCGCCGTCCCGACCTCGCTGCTGATGCCGCCGGCCCCCGCCCACACCACCGGGGACGCGCTGATCCCCGACCGCGTCGTGCCCGCGCTCGGCATCGGCAAGGTCGGCCCGACCGCCAAGGCCGAGCTGCCGCTGCCGCTGCTCGACCGGGGCGCCGACCTCGGCGAGCTGCTGCTGGACGCCCCGGCCGCGCCGCTGCACGCCGACACCCCGGCGGTCGGCCTCGGCAAGCCGCTCTCGCTCGTCCAGGACGGCACCGGCCAGCTCGCCGACGGCCGGATCAAGCTGGACGAGATCGACCCGCGGCTGGTGACCGGCGCCGTCCAGGCCGTGCCCGGCGCCAAGGCCAGCCTGGGCAACGAGGACGAGCGGATCTCGGTGACCGACACGCTGGGGAGCCTGGCCACCGCCACCACCGTCACCACCACCGGCGTGGTCTCGGGCACCGGCGCGGCCGGCCTGGCCCAGCTCTAGGGCCTGCGGGACGCACGAGAGCCCGGCACCCCTTCACGACGGGGTGCCGGGCTCTCGTGCGGTCGGCCGGCGGCTCAGCCCGGCAGAACCCCGAGCAGTCCGCCGACCAGCGGCAGGTCGCGCGGACCGCCGCCGGCGCTGAGCGGGCTGGTCAGCGTCCCGGTGCCGATCGGCGCCAGGCCGGAGTCCGGCTGGACCGTCGCACCGTTGTTCAGCACGTCGGCCGAGGAGTTGGCCCACGGGTCCAGCCGCAGGTCCTTGAGCGGCGCGATGCCGTAGCCGAGGCCCGTGGTGGCTCCGCCGAGCCCCTGGGCGAGGTCGGTCTTGGCCAGGGCGGCCTCGCCACCGGCCGGGGCCGCGTGCGCCGTGCCCGCACCCGCGCCGCCGAGCAGCATCGCGGCGCCCAGGGCGGCGACGAGGCCGGCCCCGCTCTTCTTCACAACCATGCGTCTTCACCTTCGGGGAGAGGGGTTCCCCGGGCAGCCGGACCGCGCCCGGGGTACGCCGAACCGCCCCCCGGCCGGGAGCCGGGGGGCAGTGCGGGCGGAACGCGTGCCGATCGGGATCAGCAGTCGTCCTCGACGTGCTCGTGCTGCGGCGGGGCCTCCACGTTGGCGCAGGCGTTGCCGAACGCCGGGTTCAGCAGGCCGATCAGGTTGATGGAGTTGCCGCACACGTTCAGCGGGACGTGCACCGGGATCTGGAGCTGGTTGCCGGAGACGACGCCGGGCGAGCCGGCGGCGACGCCCTCCGCACCGGCGCTGGCGGCGGCACCGCCCGCCGCACCCAGCACCAGGCCTGCGGCGGCGGCGGAGAGGACGGCGGCCTTCTTCACGTTCTGCATGGGGGTTGATCTCCTCGATCACACACGGGTTGAGCGGCCGCACCCCGCCCGGTGGCGGGGTGCGGCACGAGTGCGGGGAATCCGCGGCCGCCGGCTCGGCGGCCACCGGTTCAGCCGGCGTTGACGCAGGCGTTGCCGAACGCCGGGTTCAGCAGGGCGATGATGTCGATGGTGTTGCCGCACAGGTTGATCGGGATGTGCACCGGGATCTGGAGCTGGTTGCCGGAGAGCACACCGGGGGAGTTGGCGGCGACGCCCTCGGCGCCGGAGCTGGCGAACGCGCCGCCGGCCGCACCGACCACCAGGCCGGCGGTGGCGAGAGACAGCGCGGCGGCCTTCTTGACGTTACGCATGTGTTCTTCCTCCGTATTCTGCCCGACCGTCTGTGGAAATAGTCGGGAGCCGGGCGAGGGGAAATCCTGGCCCGTTGGCTTCTGGGAATGCCGTGATGGTCACTCGGGCGGCCCAGATGGTGTGTGTCGCCCATGGCTCGGGCGATGAGCGGCCGCCGCGGCACCGTGCGCCGCGAACAATTCCCGCACGGCCGGGAAGTATTCGAATCGACGCGCGACCGGGAGAATTCCGGACGGGCTTGGACCGGCGGCGGATCTCCTCGTCGTAGCGGGGCGGGTGGAGCGTGTTCCGACTGGAGAACGAGGCAGTGGGCGGGGGGAAACGGCCGGATCCGGGTGTCACCCGATTGCCCGGGGCGGGGGCTCCGTTCCTCCGGACGGGTGACAGTGGGGTAGCCCTCGCAACCGGCCAGAGCGGGTCTCGTTGGAGATGTCGCACTCCCCGTGCATCTCTGTCGAACAGTCAGGAGGCTCCTCATGAGCATCAAGAAGACGGCCGCCGTCGGCGCCGCTGTGGTCGGCATCGTCGCCGCCGGTGCCGGTTCCGCCGTGGCCAGCTCCGGCGCGGAGGGCGTTGCCGCCAACTCCCCCGGTGTCATCTCCGGCAACCAGATCCAGGTGCCGCTGCACGTTCCGATCAACCTGTGCGGCAACACCATCGACATCGTCGGGATCCTGAACCCGGCCTTCGGCAACCACTGCGCCAACGTCGGCTGACCAGCCGCCGGTCCGGTCGGTGCGAGCCGCCGCTCCTGCGCTTCCCTCCTGGGGTGCGGGGCGGCGGCTCTCGGCGTTCCCGGGGCCGGTCGCCGACACCGGCGCCCCGGCCCGGCCGCGGCGGCTCGGCAAGCTCGGCACCGTCCACCTGCACGGTTGGCCCGTCCCCGAACCACCGGCCGTCCACCGGGCGGGCTCCCCGCCCGCCCGGTGGCGGCGGTGCCGTAGGCTCGCCCGGCGTCGCGCTGTCGGTCGGCGCACCGGTCACGAGCGGGGCGGGGAGTACCAGAGCTGATGAGCGCGGCATCGAGCACCGAGTCGTCGGACGGGAGCGCGGGCGCGCCCCCGCCGTCCGCCACCCCGTCGTCCGCCACCGCGGCGGACCCGGAGACCGGGCAGGACCCGCGGGCTCCCGGGGAGCCCGCGGCGGCGGAGCGGTCCCCGGGCTGGTTCGGCGCCCTGGTGGACCGCTACGCCCCCGCGCTCGGCGCGTACGCGGTGGTCAAGGCGACCGGCCTGACCGTCTTCCTGCTGCTGCTCTCGCACACCGAGGACTTCCTGAAGAAGGACCCGGGGCGCGGCGGCGGCGCCCGGCCCTGGGACGTGCTCGGCACCTGGGACGGCATCTGGTACCAGCGGATCGCCGAGAACGGCTACGACCCGCAGCTGATCCCGCTGCACGGCTACCCGCTGGCCACCTACTACGAGAACTCCGCCGCGTTCTTCCCGCTCTACCCCTGGCTGATGCGGCTGGTGGGGGCGGTGACCGGGCTCGGCCCGTACGGCTCGGGCATCGTCGTCTCGGTGATCGCCTCCTTCGTCGCCGCGGCCGGGATCTTCGCGGTCGCCGCGCGGCTCGGCGGCTTCCGGGCCGGTGTGATCGCGGCGGTGATCTGGGGCCTGTTCCCGGGCTCGGGCGTGGAGTGGGCGGTCTACTCGGACTCGCTGTTCGTCGCCCTCTCGGCCTGGGCCTGCTACTGCGTGATGACCCGCCAGTGGCTCGCCGCCGGGGTGCTCGCCCTGGTGGCCGGCCTCAACCGGCCGACCGCGGTCGCGCTGATCGCCGCCGTCTCGATCTCGGCGCTGGTGGCGCTGGTGCGGCGCACCGACGGGGTGGCCCGCCCGCTGACCGCGATGCTGATCACCCCGTGGGGCCTGCTCGGGTACGTCGCCTGGGTCGGCTACCGGATGGGCGACTGGACCGGCTACTTCAAGCTCCAGCGCGGTGCCTGGAACCGCTACTTCGACTGGGGCGCCTCCACCGCCCGCAGCACCCTGGACACGGTCACCGGGCACTGGACGTTCTGGCAGTCCAACCCGGCGCCGGACCTCATCGCGGTGGGCCTGCTGATCGCCCTGCCCGGGCTGCTGGTACTGCTGCTGCGCCTGCGGCCGCCGCTGGTCCTGGTGCTCTACACGGTGCTGACCATCGTCCTGGCGCTCAGCAGCAACCAGATCTACGGCAACATCTCGCGCTACCTGCTGCCGGCCTTCCCGCTGTTCATCGGCCTGGCGGTGGCGCTGCGCCGGCTGCGGCCGTCGACCCTGGGCGGCCTGGTCGCGATGCCGGCGGTGGCGGCCGGATGGTACGCGGGGTACGCGCTGTTCGAGCTCGGCATCCCCTAGAACCGGCCTCCGTAGGGCCGCGTAACCTCGACGGCATGACGACCAGCGGCACGCCGACCGTGCGCCAGATCCGCGACCTCTCCGGTCTGCTGGACCACGCGAGCCACGTCCTGGCGACCCGGATGGCGGCGGCGTTCACCGAGCTCGGCGTCACCCCGCGCGCCTACTGCGTGCTCTTCCACGCGCTGGCGGCCGAGCGCACCCAGAGCCGGCTGGCCGAGCTGGCCGACCTCGACAAGACCACCATGGTGGTGACCGTCGACCAGCTGGAGCGGGCCGGCCTGGCCGAGCGCCGGCCGGCCGCGGCCGACCGCCGGGCCCGGATCGTCCGGGTCACCGAGGCGGGCGAGCGGGCCGTCGAGCGGGGCACGGCGATCGCCGACCGGGTGCACCGGGAGGTGCTGGACTCGCTGCCGCGGGAGGAGCGGACGGTCTTCGTCGCGGCGCTGGCCCGCCTGGTGGACGGGGGCGGGGCACTGGCCGATCCGGTCGGCTCGGAGCATGCGGTGCGCCGGGCCCGCCGCCCGCGCGGCCGGGGGCCGGGGGACGAGCCCAGGGCGCGGCGGTAGTCGGTTTCCGGTCGGCTTGTATGCTCCACCTGGCGCCAGGGGGGACGTCCTGGCCGCTGATCGTTCGATGGCACAGCCGTGAAGAGGTGCGGGGATGTCGGGTCGCCGAGACAGGAGTCAGTCCGGCGTGGCCCGGCCGCGTCCGGAGGGCTCGACCGGCTCGGCGGGTTCCACCGGCGCCCGGAGCGGCTCGACGGGCGGCGCGGGCACCGGTGCGGCCGGCGGTTCCGTCCCCGCGCCCAGGCCGGGCGGCCGGGCCGAGGCCCGCCGGGCGGCGCAGTCCAAGGGCCGCGGCGGGCAGGGCGGACAGGGCGGCGACGGCGGGTCGAACGGCCAGGGCCACCGCCGCTCCGGCGGGCGCGGCAAGAAGCCCCGACGCAACGTCAAGAAGGTCGTCGGCTGGACGGCCGTCGGCGCACTGGTCCTGATAGCCGGCACCGGTGGCGCGATCTACTACAAGCTCAACGGCAACATCAAGACCATCGACTCGGACGCGCTCAGCAAGGACCGCCCGCCGGAGGCCGAGGCCGACGCCAACGGCAACAAGCCGGTGAACATCCTGCTGATCGGCTCCGACAGCCGCGGCGGCGACAACTCGGACCTGGGCGGCGGTGACTCCGAGGGTGCCCGCTCGGACACCACGATCCTGCTGCACGTCTACGCCGACCACAAGAACGCCATCGGCGTCTCGATCCCGCGCAACACCCTGGTCACCATCCCGCCGTGCAAGCTCCCGAACGGGAAGTGGACCAAGGAACAAAAGGGCAAGGACGTCCTGTTCAACGCCGCGTTCACGGTGGGCGGCTCGCCGGACGGCAACCCCGCCTGCACCCAGAACACCCTGGAGAAGCTGACCGGGATCCGCGTCGACCACACCATCGTGGTCGACTTCCAGGGCTTCTCGGCGATGACCAAGGCCGTCGGCGGCGTCGATGTCTGCCTGCCCAAGGACATCTACGAGAAGGACCTCAACGAGAAGCTGCCCGCGAAGGGCGCCCTCGTCCTGAAGAAGGGCCCGCAGAAGGTGGAGGGCCAGCAGGCGCTCGACTACGTCCGGCTGCGGCACGGCATCGGCGACGGTTCCGACATCGGCCGGATGAAGCGTCAGCAGGCCTTCATGGGCTCGATGATCAGCACGGTGAAGAAGAAGGGCCTGGAGCCCACCACCCTGCTGCCGCTGGCCGACGCCGCCACCAAGTCGCTGCGCGTCGACGAGGGGCTCGGCTCGGTCGACAAGCTGATGTCCTTCGCGCTGTCGCTGAAGAACATCGACCTGCACGACCTCAAGTTCGTGACCCCGCCGTGGCGTTACAACGAGGCCAACCTCGACCTGGTGAAGCCGGACGTGGACAAGCTGTGGGAGGCCATCCGGGCCGACCGCACCCTGGACGGCAAGGACGCCACCGGCCAGCAGCCCGACGCACCCGCCACCCCGGCGGCCCCGGCCACCCCGGAGGCCCCGCCGACCACCACCGCGGCCGCCACGAAGACCGCGGCCGCGGCCCCGGTGCCCGCGATCAAGGTCTTCAACGGAACGACCGCCAACGGGATGGGCGCCAAGGCGGGCGAGGCCCTGAAGGCGGCGCAGTTCACCGTCGCCTCGGTGGGCCAGGCGAAGTCCACCAACAAGCTCACCACCACCATCGAGTACGGCGCCGGGCAGAAGGCCAACGCCGAGAAGGTCGCCGAACTGTTCCCCGGGGCCACCCTCGCCCCCACCTCGGCGCCCGGTATCAGCGTCGTCCTCGGCAAGGACTACGCCGACGCCAACGGCACGACCGCCCCGGGCGCCTCGGCGGCCCCGGCCGCGCCCGCCCCGCTGCCGCCCTCGGTCACCGAGGACGCCCGCTCGGCGGACGACGACATCTGCGCCAACACCAGCTACGGCTCCGGCGGCTGACCGCCCGGCAGTTCGCGAGCGGGAAACGCGGAGCGGGGCCCCGGCGTTCGGCCGGGGCCCCGCTTCCGTCGGGGAACGGTCAGGGCCAGACCAGGCAGTACAGCTGGTGGCCGGCCTCGTGCAGGCGGTTGGCGAAGTCCTGCCACTCGTGCAGCATGCTGTAGATCACGAAGGCGTCGCGCGGGCCCCGGCGGTCGGGGACGGTGGACCAGATGAAGGCGGCGGCGCCGAGTTCGGTCTCGTCCGCCTTGCGCAGCGGTTCGACGACGTTGTGCGGCAGCTGGACGACGGCGTAGTCCGGGTGCAGCACCACCAGTTCCAGCGGCGGCACCTGGTGCAGCGGCACGCCCTGGATGCCGGTGAGGACCATGGCGCTCATGGTCTCCGGTTTGATCTTGGTGGAGAGGTGGCCGTTGGGCGAGCCGCTGGTCTCCATCAGGTCGCCGAGCCGGCCGAGCGAGCCGAGCTCGCCCGCGTCCAGCCCGAGACCGCCCGGCCCGAGGGCGGTCGGGACCCGGGCCGCGGTCGCCCGGTCGGGTGCGCCGAAGTACTTGTACGTCACCCCCACGCGTCCCTCACCCCGCCTCTCACGGCCTCGGCCGCTACGCCCCGTTCCCGCTCCCGTACCCCCGCGTGCGGTCTCGGCGGGCCGGCGGGGGCCACCCGCGACCTCGTCGTGGCCGTCCTGCGCCTCGGACACTCGGACCATCCTCACCGGAATTCGCCGGAATCGACAGACCCCCGCACGCCCGGTGTCCCACCGGACGTGCTCCTTACCCGTCATGCGCCGCCGTACCCAGTCGCGGTACGTGGCAGTCCTCTCCACACCCCTGCATCGACCCGGAGCGTCCGCCCGTCCTCGCGGCCGGAGGAACTTCGGAGACACTCTGGGTACATAGTCTGACTGGTCCGGGTAGCCGGCGCAGCCAGGGGCCCCGTTGTACGGATAACCGTACAGACTCGGGCGCCCGGATCATCGTTCCAGATGATGAGGTCCGACATGCAGAGGTGAAGGACACGATTTGAGACCATGTCTCCCGTGAGCTACCCCTACGAAGCACCCAAGTCCCAGTCGCTCTTCGACCGCGCGTCGGTCGTGACCCCCGGCGGCGTCAACTCCCCGGTGCGTGCCTTCCGCGCCGTCGGCGGTACGCCGCGCTTCATGGTGTCCGGCAGCGGCCCCTGTCTGACCGACGCCGACGGCCGCGAGTACGTCGACCTGGTCTGCTCGTGGGGCCCGATGATCCTCGGCCACGCGCACCCCGCCGTCCTGGACGCCGTGCAGCGGGCGGTGACCCGCGGCACCTCCTTCGGCACCCCCGGCGAGGGCGAGGTCGAGCTGGCCGAGGAGATCGTCGCCCGGGTCGCCCCGGTCGAGCAGGTCCGCCTGGTCTCCTCGGGCACCGAGGCCACCATGTCGGCGATCCGGCTGGCCCGCGGCTTCACCGGCCGCGCGAAGGTCGTGAAGTTCGCCGGCTGCTACCACGGACATGTGGACGCACTGCTGGCCGCCGCCGGTTCCGGCGTCGCCACCTTCGGCCTGCCGGACACCCCGGGCGTCACCGGCGCCCAGGCCGGCGACACCATCGTGCTGCCCTACAACGACCTCGCCGCCGTCGAGGAGGCCTTCCGGGCCCACCCCGGCGAGATCGCCTGCGTGATCACCGAGGCCTCGCCCGGCAACATGGGCGTCGTCCCGCCGCTGCCCGGCTTCAACGGCGGCCTGGCCCGGCTCTGCCGGGAGAACGGCGCGCTGTTCATCTCCGACGAGGTGATGACCGGCTTCCGCGTCTCCAAGGCCGGCTGGTACGGCCTGGAGGCGGCGAACGAGGGCTGGGCGCCCGACCTGCTGACCTTCGGCAAGGTCATGGGCGGCGGCTTCCCGGCCGCGGCCTTCGGCGGTCGTGCCGACGTGATGGCCCACCTCGCCCCGGCCGGCCCGGTCTACCAGGCCGGCACCCTCTCCGGGAACCCGATCGCCACCGCGGCCGGCCTGGCCCAGCTGCGGGGCTGCACCGACGAGGTGTACACGGCCGTCGACCGGGTCGCCGCCGAGGTCTCCGGGCTGGTCTCCACCGCGCTCACCAAGGAGGGCGTGGCGCACCGGCTGCAGACCGCCGGCAACATGTTCTCGGTGTTCTTCACCGAGGACACCGTGACGAACTACGCCGAGGCGAAGACCCAGGAGGCGTTCCGCTTCACCGCGTTCTTCCACGCGATGCTCGCCGAGGGCGTCTACCTGCCGCCGTCCGCCTTCGAGTCCTGGTTCGTCTCCGCCGCGCACGACGAGCGGGCGCTGGAGCGGATCGCCGCCGCGCTGCCCGCCGCCGCCCGGGCCGCCGCCGAAGCCACGGCCTAGTCCTTACGAGCCCCAGGAGTACTGAGAAGTGAGCGCCAAGGACATCACCGTCGTCCATCTGATGCGGCACGGCGAGGTGCACAACCCGGAGGGCGTCCTGTACGGGCGCCTGCCGGGCTACCGGCTGTCCGAGCTGGGCCGCGAGATGGCCGAGCGGGTCGCCGAGGACCTCGCCGGGCGGGACATCACCCACGTGGTGGCGTCCCCGCTGGAGCGCGCCCAGGAGACCGCCGCGCCGATCGCCAAGGCGCACGGCCTGGACCTCGCGGTGGACGGGCGGCTCATCGAGGCGGAGAACATCTTCGAGGGCAAGACCTTCGGAGTGGGCGACGGCTCGCTGCGCAACCCGTCCTACTGGAAGTACCTGACCAACCCGTTCAAGCCGTCCTGGGGCGAGCCGTACCTGGAGCAGGCGGTGCGGATGATGGGCGCGCTGGCCGCCGCCCGGGACGCCGCGCGCGGGCACGAGGCGGTCTGCGTCAGCCACCAGCTGCCGATCTGGATCGTCCGTTCCTTCGTGGAGCGCCGCCGGCTCTGGCACGACCCGCGCAACCGGCAGTGCTCGCTGGCCTCGCTGACCAGCTTCACCTACGAGGGGGACCGGATCGTCTCGGTCGGCTACCGCGAGCCGGCCCGCGACCTGCTGCCGGCCCACCTGGTCGGCAAGGGCGGCAAGAGCAAGCCGGTGGGCAAGAGCTTCGGCGCCTGAGAAAGGGCTTGACACCGGCTCCGGGAGCACCCGGAATCCGGGTACGCCGAAGAGACCCGGACGTGCGGAACGGTGCCCATGGTTCCCGAATCGGCGTAAGAGCTGTGTGAGTAAGACCTGGGTCACACCCCCGCGACACCAGGGTCGATGGTCCCATCGCAGGTCAGAGGGGGTCCGGCAGACAAGGCCGGACCCCCCGGGGCCCGCCCGTGACTCCATGCGAAACTTTTCACATGTCTGGCATGACGCGCCCCCGTCCCCGTGTCGCAGCCGCCGCGGTCACCGCCGCCGCTGCCGCGCTGGTCCTCACCGGCTGCAGCTCGTCCGGCTCCTCGGCCGGCGGTGACGGACAGATCGGCTTCGTCACCGCCAAGGGCAGCACCATCTCGACGGTCGCCGCGGGACACCGCCAGGACGCGCCGGACATCAGCGGAACCACCCTGGAGGGGACCCCGACCAAGCTCTCCGACTACCGGGGCAAGGTCGTCGTGATGAACGTCTGGGGCTCCTGGTGCGGACCGTGCCGCTCGGAGGCCGACGACCTCCAGCGGGTCTGGGAGAAGTACAAGGACCAGGGCGTGCAGTTCCTCGGGATCAACACCAGGGACCCCGAGGTCAAGAACGCCCTCCGCTTCGAGCAGGAGAAGGGCGTCACCTTCCCCAGCATCTACGACCCGGCCGGCACCGAGCTGCTCAAGTTCCCCAAGGGCAGCCTCAACTCGAACACCATCCCGACCACCCTGGTGATCGACCGGGAGGGCAAGCTGGCCGCCCGCGCCCTCGGCGGCCAGACCGACGACAACCTGGAGTCGATGCTCCAGCCGATCGTGGCGGAGCAGCAGCAGTGAGTGCGGCGGTCCAACTCGCCGACAACGTCGGGACCATCCAGAGCGGGGCGCTGCTGGTGGCCGCGCCGATCGCGGTGGCGGCCGGCCTGGTGTCGTTCTTCTCGCCGTGCGTGCTGCCGCTCGTCCCCGGCTACCTCTCCTACGTCACCGGCTTCTCGGCCGCGGACCTCGCCGACGCGCGCGGGGCCCGGCGCGGCCGGATGCTGGCTGGCGCGCTGCTGTTCATCCTGGGCTTCACCGCCGTGTTCGTCTCCGGTGGCGCGCTGTTCGGCTTCTTCGGCGACACGCTCCAGGAGCACAAGCGGATCATCTCGATCGTGCTCGGCTCGGTGACGGTCCTGATGGGCCTGGCCTTCATGGGCCTGGTGCCCGGACTGAGCATGCGCGAGCTGCGCTCGCACCGCCGCCCGGCCGTCGGCCTGCTCGGCGCGCCGATGCTGGGCGTGGTGTTCGGCGTCGGCTGGACGCCCTGCCTCGGCCCGACCATGTCGGCGATCCAGACGCTGGCCTTCAACGAGGCCGACGCCGGTCGCGCCGCCCTGCTGATGACCGCCTACTGCCTGGGCCTGGGCGTACCGTTCGTCGTGGCCGCGCTGGCCTTCCGCCGGGCGCTCGGTGCCTTCGGCTGGGTCAAGCGGCACTACCCGCTCGTCATGCGGATCGGCGGCGGCATGCTCGTCGTGGTCGGTCTGCTGCTCGTCACTGGGGCCTGGGACTCACTGGTGAACGAGCTGCGAGTCCGCACCGGCGACTTCTCGATCGGAATCTGACCCGTGACCAAGACCACGACCGACCGCGAGCAGCGCGGGGACGCGGCGCAGGGCGCGGCCGAGGACGCGGCCGAGCGGCTGACCACCGCCCCGGCCGACACCGACGGCCCCACCGGCATCGGCGCGCTCGGCTGGCTGCGCTGGATGTGGCGCCAGCTGACCTCGATGCGGGTCGCGCTGATCCTGCTGTTCCTGCTGTCGCTGGCGGCCATCCCCGGCTCGCTGATCCCGCAGAACGGCCAGAACCAGTTCAAGGTCCAGGCCTGGAAGGCGCAGCACACCACGGTCGCGCCGATCTACGAGAAGCTCCAGCTGTTCGACGTCTACAGCTCGGTGTGGTTCTCGGCGATCTACATCCTGCTGTTCGTCTCGCTGGCCGGCTGCATCGTCCCGCGCACCTGGCAGTTCGTCGGCGTGCTGCGCTCCCGGCCGCCGGCGGCGCCGCGCAACCTGACCCGGATGCCGGTGTACGCGGCCTGGCGGACGGACGCGGACGCCGCGACCGTCAGCACCGCCGCCCACCGGCTGCTGCGCGGGCGGCGGTTCCGGGCGCACCTGGACGGCGGCGCGGTGGCGGCCGAGAAGGGCTACCTGCGCGAGGTCGGCAACCTGGTCTTCCACCTGTCGCTGTTCGCGCTGCTCGGCGGCTTCGCCTGGGCGAGCCTGGCCAGCGGCACCGGCGGCAAGCTGCTGGTCGAGGGCGACGGCTACGGCAACACCATCACGCAGCTGGACGACTTCACCGGCACCCGCTTCTACGGCAGCGACGACCTTGACCCCTTCTACGTGAAGCTGAACAACTTCACCTCGAAGTTCCAGGACCGGGGCGACCAGGTCGGCAGCGCCCGGCAGTTCACCGCGCACGTCGAGTACTTCGAGGGCAGCGACCCGTCGAAGCTCAAGCCGGGCACGATCGAGGTCAACCACCCGCTGGAGATCGCGGGCAGCAAGGTGTACCTGATCGGCCACGGCTACGCCCCGGTGATCACGGTGCGCAACAAGGCGGGCGACATCGTCTACACCGGTGCCACCCCGTTCCTCCCGCAGGACGGCAACCTGACCTCCACCGGTGTCGTCAAGGTCTCCGACTACGGCGAGAAGGACGGCCAGAGGACCCAGCTGGGCTTCTCCGGCTTCTTCCTGCCGACCGCCCCGGAGGCCTTCGACCGCAACACCGGCCCGCGCTCGCTGTTCCCCGGTGACGCGGACCCGGCGCTGGTGCTCAACGTCTACGCGGGCGACCTGGGCACCGACTCCGGTCTGCCGCAGAACATCTACCAGCTCAACACCAGGAAGCTGACCCAGCTCCAGCAGGACGGCCAGCCGGCCAAGGCCCGGCTGAAGCCCGGCCAGGCCTGGGAGCTGCCGGACGACTACGGCACGGTCACCTTCGAGGGTTACAAGCAGTGGGCGAGCTTCAACATCTCGCACCGCCCGGGCAACGGCATCGCCCTGGTCGGCGCGGTGGCGGCGATCGCCGGTCTGATCGGCTCGCTGTTCGTCCAGCGGCGCCGGATCTGGGTGCGGGCGGTGGCGCTGCCGGACGGCGGCACGCTGGTCGAGCTGGCCGGGCTGGGCCGCAGTGAGTCGGCGAAGATCGCCGAGGAGCTGGCCGCGCTCGCGGTGGACCTCCAGGACGACGCCCCCGCGCTCGACGACGAGTCCGACGCGTCCGACGCGGTGGAGAAGTCCGACGCCTCCGAGAAGTCCGACGAGCCCGACGAGGCCGCGGCACCCGAAGAATCCGCAGTTCCCGCCGACCCGAACTCCAAGGAGTAGACGGTGCACCTCGCCTCGGAGGTCGACCCGCAGCTGGCCGACCTGTCCAACAAGCTGATCTATTCGGCGATGGCGGTCTATCTGATCGCCATGTTCGCCTACATGTTCGAGTGGACCTTCGGCTCGAAGGGCGCTGTCGCCGTCCGCTCCATCGAGCAGGCCGGCCTCGCCGCGACCGTCGCGGACGCCGAGGCCAAGGCCAAGGGCGCCAGGAAGGTGACCGTCACCGTCGCCTCGGCGGGCGGCGGCACCACCACGCTCACCCGCACCGCACTGGCCGGCGAGGGCGCGACGGTGGTGACCAGCGGGCGCGGCGACGACGAGGTCGACGGCCCGGGTGCGGCCGGCACCAGCGATCGGGCCGACCTGGCCGGCCGGATCGCGGTCTCGCTCACCGTCCTCGGCCTCCTGCTGCACACGGGCGGCGTCCTCACCCGCGGCCTCTCGGTCTCCCGCTGGCCGTGGGGCAACATGTACGAGTTCTCCTGCGCCTTCGCGCTCGCCATGACGGCGGCCTTCGTCGGCCTGCTGGTGGCGAAGAAGCCGGTCCGCTGGCTCGGCCTGCCGGTCACCCTGGCCGTCGTGCTCACCCTCGGCATCGCCACCGAGGTGCTGTACACCGAGTCCGAGCAGCTCGTCCCGGCGCTGCACTCGTACTGGCTGGCGATCCACGTCTCCACCGCGATCGTCTGCGGCGGCGCCTTCTACGCGGCGTTCGTCACGACGCTGCTGTACCTGGGCAAGGACTCCTTCGACAAGCGGATGGCGGCCGGCCTGGCCAAGGGCCCGCTCGGCACCTCGCCGTCCATCTGGCGCCGGCTGCCCGCCGCCGCGACCCTGGACAAGCTGTCCTACCGGATCAACGCCCTGGTCTTCCCGCTGTGGACGTTCACCATCATCGCGGGGGCGATCTGGGCCGAGGCCGCCTGGGGCAAGTACTGGGAGTGGGACCCGAAGGAGACCTGGTCGTTCATCACCTGGGTCGCCTACGCGTGCTACCTGCACGCCCGTGCCACCGCCGGCTGGAAGGGGCGCAAGGCCGCGTACCTGGCGCTCGCCGCCTTCGCCTGCTGGCTGTTCAACTACTACGGGGTCAACATCTTCGTCACCGGCAAGCACTCCTACGCGGGGCTCTGACCGGTACCGGAACCCACCCACCGGCCCGGCACTCCAGACGAGGAAGCCGGGCCGAGGTGCGATTGGGGTAGTTCGTGCCGGCCGCCCGGTCCGGCACGGGGAGGAACTGAGGAGGAAATCGCGCAATGGAGTGCGACGAGGTCATGCTGACCGTCCGAATCACCGCCGCCGAGCACCTGCTGCTCCGCTGGCTCGCCCAGGGGCACCGCAGCGACGTGTCCGAGGTGGTGGCCGACGGGCTGCTGGACATCATCCCCACGGTCAGCTCGCCGGCCGACGCCTACCGGCTGCTGGGCGCGCTCGCGGCCCCCGCGCCGTGCGCGCTGACCGTCTGGCTGCCGGCGCCGCTGGCCGACCTGCTGGTGCCGGGTGCGGCCCGGATCGCCCAGGTGACCCAGGTGCGGATCGGCTCGGCCAGCGCGATGCTGGGCGCCGCGCTGCGGCTCTGGCTGGCCCAGGACCCGGGGCGGCTGGCGGAGAACCTCTCGGTGATGCACGCCGGGCGGCCGTCCGCGTTGGTGGCCGCCTGACCCGGCGCCCGACCCGGGGCCGGCCTCGGCGCCCCGGCCCGATCCGGCCGGGGCGCCGGGGCTCAGCTGGCGAGCGGCAGACCGCGCCGGGCCGGGGCCGGCGCGGTCGCGGCCGGGCCGCCGTCGGCCGGTCCGGTGAGCAGCCGGGCCTCGGCCACCGTGCGGCCCTCCTGGACCAGCAGGACCCGCAGCGGCGCCCGCCGTCCGCCGCCGCCACCGGTCTCCTGACCGGCCTCCCGGACGGCCCGCACCACACAGGGGCGGTCCGGCGCGATCGGGTCGTGGAAGGACGTGACCAGCTCCAACGGCACCACCCGGTCCGGGTGGTGCAGCCGCTGGGCGGCCTGCCGGGCGGCCTCCAGGACGAGCATCCCGGGCAGGTGGCCGGGCGCCGGGTCCATCGGGTCGAACAGCACCGGGTGGCCGGCGTCCGCGCGCAGCAGCCAGCTGCCGGGCAGCAGCGCGGGGCCGAGCACCACGTCGGCGGCCTGCTGACGGCCGACCAGCTCCGGGGCGGTGCCCTGGTCCGGGAGCCGGAGCGGGGCGGCGGCCGGGCCGGGACCGCGCAACCGGTCGTACGCGGCGGGGGAGAGGATCCGCAGCCCGCCGAAGCCGCGGGCGACCGGGTGGCCGTCGCGCTCGACCTCGGCCTGCACCCGCAGCGCGTCCAGCCGACCGTGCCGCATCCGGACGTCGTGGCAGGTGATCCGGAGCATCAGCTCGGTGGGGGCGGCGGTGACCGCGAGGCCGTCCAGGCCGGCCGGGCCGAGGGTGTAGCCGAGTTCGTCGAGCACCGCGTGGTGGTCGTGCGGCACCCCGAAACCGGCGTGGCCCACCAGCAGGGCGGCCTGCCGGACCGTTTCGGCCATCAGCACCGGGTCGTGGTGCCGGTCGCCGGGCAGCCGGTAGAAGCCGTGCAGCCGCGGCCACTGGGCGCCGAGCAGGAAGTCGTACGGGCCGGTGGCCTGCCAGCCGGTGATCAGCACCTCGGCGACCGAGGAGCGGCGCACCAGTTGACGCGAGACGGTCCGCTCGTGGAAGCCGTAGCGGCCCGGGCCGGGGTGGCCGGAGTGGGAGTGGGGATGCGGGGGGTGGGGATACGGGGCGTCGCCGTCCATCGAGGTGAACACTGGCATGACGGGCCCCACTCCCGGGTGTCGGTCGGCCGGCCGTGCGGGCGGCCCTCGCAAAACATACAGGCCACCCGGTTTCTGCTCCCCTCGCGGGGTCGCCGCTGGCGCGTTACCGCCGCGCTCACCGTACCCGGGCGCCGGCCTGCGGCAACGTCCGGCCGGCCCGCTCCGGCCCCCGCGCGGGGGCCGATCCCCCCTGGACGGCGGGGGCCGGACAGGGGCTAGATTAGATACCAACCATGCGGTTTCGGGCGGGCGCGGCGCGCCGCCGACGGTCCGCAGACCGGGCGCCCCACCACCGACGGCGGCGCCGTGACAGCAACCGGGCGAGCCGGAGCTCGCCGCGGCCGGGGCCGGAGGGGCCGAGTGGCTAAGCAGGAACGGGCGGGGCGAACCAGGCAGGCCGTGCTGCTCGCCGCGGCGGACACCTTCGCCGACGCGGGTTTCGAGTCGGCCAGCCTGGTCGACATCAGCCGCCGGGCGGGCGTCAGCAAGGGCGCGCTCTACTTCCACTTCGTCTCCAAGCAGGCGCTGGCCGACGGGGTCCGCGGCGAGGCCGCCGACACCATCGGGCTGGCCGTGCTGCACGCGCTGCGCGGCGGCGGCCCGGCCGTGCAGCGGCTCGTCGACCTCACCCATGAACTGGCCCGGCTGCTGCGCGAGGACGTGGTGGTCCGGGCCGGGGTGCTGCTCGGCCTGGGCGGCCGGCCCGCGGGCTGCGCCGCCGGCGCGGTGGTGGCGCCGGCCGGCTCGCCGCCGGAGCCGTCGGCGGACGTCTGGCGCCGCCTGACCGCGGTCTTCCGCGCCCTGCTGGACCGGGCCTCGGCGGCCGGTGAACTGCGCCCCGGGCTCGACCGGGAGCAGTCGGCCGCACTGCTCACCACCCTGGCGGCGGGCCTGGTGCTGTTCTCCGCCGAGTCCACCGGCCGGCTGGCCCCCGCGGCGGTCGGCGGCCTCTGGTCGACCGCCCTGCCGGCCCTCGTCCCGGCCGACCGCCTGGCGGACTACCGGATCCACTCCGCCCCGAAGGCGATTTAGCCGGGCGGGGTCCGGCCGGGCGGGCGGGTCCCGGTTCCCCCGTGGTCGACGGTGTCCAGGCGGGTCAGGGTGCCGGGTTCGACCAGGCCGGGCAGCAGCAGCGCCCAGAGGTCGGCCATCCGCTGCAGCAGGTCCTTGCGGTCCATCAGCACCTGCGAGCTGAGCTGGATGCCGGTCACCGCGCCGATGATCACCCCGGCGGCGGACGCGGGCCGTACCCCGGGACGGAGCTCGCCGACCTCCAGCGCGCGCTCCAGCAGTTCGCGCGCCGCGTCCGTCCAGCTCTGGTACGTGCCGACCTGCGGCTGGGTGAAGCTGCCGTGCTCGATGGTCAGCCGGATCGCGCCGCGCAGCAGCGGATCGTCCAGCAGTGAGTGCGCGAACGCGTAGCCGAGATCGATGACGGTCTGTGTCGGGCTGTCGGAGGCCGACCGCCAGGTGGCCAGCCAGGCCTCCTGGCCCTCGATCACGGCGAGCGCCAGCTCCTCCTTGGAGGGGAAGTGGAAGTAGAGCGCGCCCTTGGTGACACCGGCCCGTTCCAGGATCTCGGCCATGGTGGCGCCGGCGTAGCCGCGTTCGTCGAACACCTCGGCCGCGGCACGCAGCACCGTCTGGCGGGTCGCCAGCGCCCGGGCCTGCCTGGGCATCGCAGCCTCCCTGATCTCTGTCGTCGGCAGCTGCTGGATCCTACGGCGGCGGGCCGGGCGGTGGCCCCCGTACCGCGCGGTAGCGATCCTTTCGAGCCGTTCCGGGGGCCGGCGCGCGCCGGTCGCGCGGGCTCCCGCGGGCCGGAACGCCGCCGGCCGGCCACCCGCGGTGCGCGGGTGCCGGCCGGCGGTCGGACGGTTGCCGTCCGGGTCCTCGGTCGAGCCGTCAGGCGGCCCACTGCCAGCTGACCGGCGAGTAGTACGCCGGGCGGCGCTCCAGGCGCTGCCAGTTGGCGATCGGCTCGACCGGCGAGGCGGCGGCCGCCTGCTGGGCGGCCGCGGCGCGGGCCATCAGCACGGCGGTCAGGGCGGCGAGCTCCTCGTCGGAGAGCGAACCGCGGACGATGCGGACGAGTGGTTCGGCGGAGGCGGTCATGGTCCGGTTTCTCCCGGCGGATGGTGTGAGGTGGTCGTCGGTCGGCGTCGGCGGGCCCGGCGGTGCGGTGCCCGGCCGGGCGGCGCTGCTACATCGGCGGGTTGCCGTGCTTGCGGCTCGGCAGGTCCGCGTGCTTGGTGCGCAGCATGGCCAGCGAGGACGCCAGGACCTGGCGGGTCTCGGCGGGGTCGATGACGTCGTCCACGAGGCCGCGCTCGGCCGCGTAGTACGGGTGCATCAGTTCGCTCTTGTATTCCTTGATCTTCTGGTTGCGCATCGCGTCCGGGTCGTCGGCGGCGTTGATGTCCCGGCGGAAGATGACGTTGGCGGCGCCCTCGGCGCCCATGACGGCGATCTCGTTGGTCGGCCAGGCGAAGGAGAGGTCGGCGCCGATCGAGCGCGAGTCCATGACGATGTAGGCACCGCCGTAGGCCTTGCGCAGGATGAGCTGGATCCGCGGCACGGTCGCGTTGCAGTAGGCGTAGAGGAGCTTCGCGCCGTGCCGGATGATGCCGTCGTGCTCCTGGTCGACGCCGGGCAGGAAGCCGGGGACGTCGAGCATGGTGACCAGGGGGATGTTGAAGGCGTCGCACATCTGGACGAAGCGCGCGGCCTTCTCGCTGGCGTTGATGTCCAGGACGCCGGCCAGCGACTGCGGCTGGTTGGCGATGATGCCGGTGACGTGGCCGTCGATCCGGGCGAGCACGCAGAGCACGTTGGTGGCCCAGCGCTCGTGGACCTCCAGGAACTCGCCGTGGTCGACGATCTCCTCGATCACCTTGCGCATGTCGTACGGCCGGTTGCCGTCGGCAGGCACCAGGTCGAGCAGCGACTCGTTGCGGCGGTCCACCGGGTCGTCGTTGACGGCGGCCGGCGGCATCTCGCGGTTGTTCTGCGGCAGCAGCGAGAGGAGGAAACGGACCTCCTCGATGCAGGACTGCTCGTCGTCGTAGACGAAGTGCGAGACGCCGGAGACCCCGGCGTGCACATCGGCGCCGCCGAGCCCGTTCTGGCTGATCTTCTCGCCGGTGACGGCCTGGACGACGTCCGGGCCGGTGATGAACATCTGCGAGGTCTCGCGGACCATGAAGACGAAGTCGGTCAGGGCCGGCGAGTAGGCCGCGCCGCCGGCGCACGGGCCGAGCATCACGGAGATCTGCGGGATGACGCCGGAGGCCTTGGTGTTGCGCTGGAAGATGCCGCCGTAACCGGCCAGCGCGGTGACGCCCTCCTGGATGCGGGCGCCGGCGCCGTCGTTGAGCGAGACCAGCGGGGCACCGGCCGCGATGGCCATGTCCATGATCTTGTGGATCTTCTGGGCGTGGGCCTCGCCGAGCGCGCCGCCGAAGATCCGGAAGTCGTGGGCGTAGGTGAAGACCGTCCGGCCGTGCACGGTGCCCCAGCCGACGACCACGCCGTCGGTGTGGGGCTTCTTCGCCTCCAGGCCGAAGCCGGAGGCCCGGTGCCGGCGCAGCGGCTCGACCTCGTGGAACGAGCCCTCGTCGAGCAGCAGGTCGATGCGCTCGCGCGCGGTCAGCTTGCCCTTGGCGTGCTGGGCCTCGGTGGCCTTCTCGCTCGGGCCGCGCCGGACCTGCTCGCGCAGCTCGTGCAGCTCCGCGACCCTGCCCCGTACGTCGGCGGGGGCTTCGGGGGCGTCGTCGTCGACCGGCGCCTGGTGCACAACCGTCATCTCGAACCACTCCAAAGGTGAGGGAACTGTCCGACAGCCAACGTCTGCGATGCCCCCGGCTGCGAATCACTTCTTCACTTATGACTGTACGAGGGGCCGCACGCTGGTTTCGGCGTCGATTCCGTACAAGGTCGCGTCCGTTTAGATGTCAGGGCTGTACAGAAACCGAAGCGTTTCGGCCCGTGCGAACGGTAGCTGTTCGATTACCCGCAGCTGTCGCCAGGATGGCCTCCGGGTGAGCTGAACATGAGGGAACGTGCAGGTCAGAGCTGTCGTATTCGATACTGCCCGACGCCGCTCAAGGGCTGCTCAAGAGACGCTTGGTGCGGCGGTGAAGACCGGGCCGGCGGCGTGGCGCCGGCCGGCCTGTCGTAGGGATGCGCCAAAAACACCGCAGCCCACCCGGTGGATGCCGGGTGGGCTGTCCGGGCGATGAGGGGGTCAGCCCCGCCGGCCCTCGTCCGGGTCGTCCTTGCCGCGCAGCTCGTTCTCGCGGCGGCGCAAATCCGCCTCCCACTGCTTGAGCATGTCCTCGTGCTCGTTGTTGTGCTTCTTCAATGAGGCGAGGAACTCGGGGTCGTCGTCCGGGGCGAGCGGGCGGCCGTCGCGCCGGCGGTCGTAGCCCTGGCCGGCCGCGCCGAAGCCGCCGGCCGGGGCGGTGCGTACCCCGCGCTGCTTGCCGGCCACCAGCCACGCGATCGAGCCGACGAGCGGGAAGAGCAGCACGATGATCACCCAGACCACCTTGGGAAGGTGCTTCACCTCCTCCTCGGGGGTGGTCAGGCAGTCGATGAAGGCCCACACCCACAGGGCGAGCGGGAGCACGAAGGTCAGGATCCTCAGCACGGCGGCGTTCTCCCCCGGGCGGCGTCGGTGGCTGGCGGTCGGGCCCCCGGTACGGCGGCCGCCGGGCGGTCCGCCGTGCCAAGGGGGCCCTTGACACAGGTCAGGCTATCGGGTGGCGGATACTGACAGGCATGGCATACGACGATCTCCGCTCGTTCCTGCGGGCCCTCGACCGCGAAGGCGACCTCCAGCGCATCAAGGCGGAGGTGGACCCCCATCTGGAGATCGGCGAGATCGTCGACCGGGTGCAGAAGGCCAAGGGCCCGGCCCTGCTGTTCGAGAACGTCAAGGGCTCGACGATGCCGCTGGCGATGAACGTCTTCGGCACCGAGCGCCGGCTGGCCAAGGCGCTCGGCCTCAAGGGCCCGGAGGAGATCGGCGACAAGATCTCCGGCCTGCTGAAGCCGGAGCTGCCGCAGGGCTTCACCGGCTTCCGGGACGCCTTCGGCAAGCTCGCCTCGATGGCCCACGTGCCGCCGAAGCACGTCAAGGCCGGCGACGCGCCCGTGCAGGAGGTGGTGCTCACCGGCGAGGACGTCGACCTGGACGACCTGCCCGCGCTGTTCACCTGGCCGCAGGACGGCGGCTCCTTCTTCAACCTGGGCCTCACCCACACCAAGGACCCGGACAGCGGCATCCGCAACCTCGGCCTGTACCGGCTGCAGCGGCACGACCGCCGCACCATCGGCATGCACTGGCAGATCCACAAGGACAGCCGCAACCACGCGGCGGTGGCCGCCCGGCGCGGCGAGAAGCTTCCCGTCGCGATCGCCTTCGGCTGCCCGCCGGCCGTCACCTACGCGGCCACCGCGCCGCTGCCGGGCGACATCGACGAGTACCTGTTCGCCGGCTTCGTCGCGGGCGAGCGGGTGCGGATGGTGGACTGCAAGACGGTCCCGCTGCAGGTCCCGGCCGACGCCGAGGTGGTCCTGGAGGGCTGGCTGGAGCCGGGCGACATGCTGCCCGAGGGGCCGTTCGGCGACCACACCGGCTTCTACACGCCGCAGGAGCCGTTCCCGGCGCTGAGGATCGACTGCGTGACGATGCGCCGCCGGCCGATCCTGCAGTCCATCGTGGTCGGCCGCCCGCCGACGGAGGACGGCCCGCTGGGCAAGTTCACCGAGCGCTTCTTCCTGCCGCTGCTGAAGATCATCATCCCGGACATCGTCGACTACGACCTGCCCGAGGCCGGCGGCTTCCACAACTGCGTGATCGTCTCGATCGACAAGAAGTACCCGAAGCACGCGCAGAAGACCATGCACGCCATCTGGGGCGCGCACATGATGTCGCTGACCAAGCTGATCATCGTGGTGGACGCCGACTGCGACGTCCACGACTACCAGGAGGTCGCCTGGCGGGCCTTCGGCAACGTCGACTACAGCCGTGACCTCACCGTGGTGGAGGGCCCGGTCGACCACCTCGACCACGCCTCCTACCAGCAGTTCTGGGGCGGCAAGGCGGGCATCGACGCGACCCGCAAGCTGCCCGAGGAGGGCTACACCCGCGACGGCGGCTGGCCCGAGATGGTCACCTCCGACCCGGCGACCGCCGCCCTGGTGGACCGGCGCTGGAAGGAGTACGGGCTGTGAGCACCGCCGCCGCGCTCCCCGAGGTCCCGCCCGGCAAGGTCAGATCCTTCCTGCGGCTGGTGATGATCGAGCACTCGGTCTTCGCCCTGCCGTTCGCCTACATCGCGGCGCTGACGGCGATGTTCCTGGTCGACGGACGGGTGCACTGGGGCGAGCTGTTCATCGTCACGGTGTGCATGGTCGGGCTGCGGACCTTCGCCATGGCCGCCAACCGGATCATCGACCGCGAGATCGACGCCCGCAACCCGCGCACGGCCGGGCGCGAGCTGGTCACCGGCGCCGTCTCGCTGAGGACGGCGTACGCCGGCTCGGCGGTCGCCCTGGTGGTCTTCCTCGGCGCCGCGGCGCTGCTCAACCCGCTCTGCCTGGCGCTCGCGCCGGTGGCCGTGGTGCCGATGGTGGTCTACCCGTACGGCAAGCGGTTCACCGACTTCCCGCAGGCGATCCTGGGCCTGGCCCAGGCGATGGGCCCGGTGGGCGCCTGGCTGGCCGTCACCGGCACCTGGTCCTGGGACGCGGTCGTGCTCGGCGCGGCCGTCGGCGTCTGGATCGGCGGCTTCGACCTGATCTACGCCTGCCAGGACGTCGCGTCCGACCGGGCGGACGGTGTGCGTTCGGTGCCGGCGCGGTTCGGCGTCCCGGCCGCGGTCCGCGGCGCTCGGGCCTGCCACGTGATCACCACGCTGCTGCTCGGCTGGTACGCGGTGCTCACCGACGCGGGCGTGGCGTTCTGGATCGGCCTGCTGGTGGTGGCCGGCGCCTTCGTCTACGAGCACACCATCGTCAAGCCGAACGACCTGTCCCGGCTGAACCGGGCGTTCTTCCAGACGAACGGCTTCGTCGGGATCTCGCTGTTCCTCTTCGCGCTGGTGGACCTGGTGGTGCGCGGCCTCGGGGTCTGAGGCCGCGCCCTCCGGGGCCTACTTCCCGCCCTCGTCGAGCGTGTGCTTGACGAGGGCGTTCGCGTGTCCGTGCCCGATCCCGTGGTCCGCCTTCAGCCAGGCGACCAGCTCCGCGTGCTTGGTCAGCGGCGAGGAGCGGATCAGTTCCTTCCAGTGCGCGATCGGCTGCCCGTACTTCTGCTCGATGGACGGGAAATAGCTGGCAGGGCCCTTGGCGGCGGGGGTGGCGGTCATGGTGCGGCTCTCCTTCGTTCGGTGTCCATAGGACCGGCGGGGGCCCGGAAACTCATCGGCCGACGGGTGTGAGCCGGGTCACGCCGACGGGTTCCGGGCAGTCACGGCAGGGGCCGGTGGGGCGTGGCGGAGGGTGCGCCGTGGTGGCTGAAAATCTCATGCCATATGAACTGTGACATTGTTCTGACCATCGGTCGGTGACAGGATCCACGCCACATCTCCTTCTTTTCAGTCCGGCCCCACGCCGGACTGCCCCCACTCGACGAAGGATTCGGCGTGCTCCTGCGCACCAGACTCTCCATGCTCGCAGCCGGCGTCGTCGCCTGTTGCGCCACGGCCACCGCCGTGCTCCCGGCCCAGGCCTTCGCGGCACCCCCTGCCGCCATCACCGCCCCGACTCCGCCTCCGACTCCGACCGCGAGCGCGGCCGGCCCGGTCGGCCTCACCGCCCCGACCCCGACCCCGACGGGCTCCGAGGAGCCCGCCGAGCCCGCCGCCCCGCGCTCCCCGGCGCTGATCGGCGCGACGCGCCTGCTGGAGGAGCCGGCCGACGCGGCCGGGGCGGGCGCTCCCGCCCAGTTCAAGTCCCTCGCCGTACAGAGCTGCACCCCGGCCGACTTCGCGTCCCGCACCGGGGCCGACCTGGTCGCGTTCATCCGGAGCTCGACCCCGGACTGCATCAAGTCGCTGTACCAGAGTGCCGTCGCCGACCCGAGCATCTTCAACCAGGCCCGGATGCTGTCCGTCGCGGCCGCCTTCAAGGACCTGGCGGCGAACTACTCCGGCGACAACACGACCGGCATCGCGCAGCTGGTGAAGTACCTGCAGGCGGGCTACTACATCCAGTTCAACTACCCCACCCAGGCCGGCGCGTACACCGACGAGCTCGCCACCGCCGTCACCTCCGCCCTGGACACGCTCTTCGCGGGCGCCCGCTGGCGCGACGTCACCGAGGACAACGGCCGCATCCTCAAGGAGGTGGTGTGGCTCACCGACAGCGCCAACCTCCAGGCCCGCTACATCGGCGCCTACAAGCGGATCCTGGACGAGTACGACAACACCTACAACCAGTTCCCGCAGATGATCAACGCGGTCAACTCGGTGCTGTACTACCCGCTCTGGTTCGGCTACCGGAACACGGACTTCGTCAAGGCGCTCGCGGCCGACACGGGCCTCGTCAACTCGCTCGCCGACTTCGCGATCAAGCACCGGGACCTGCTCAGCGGGCCCCACGCCGTCCTCGACACCAACGCGGGCAACGACCTGGCCCGGCTCGCCGGCACCAGCCCCGCCGCCGAGGCCGTGACCAAGCCGCTGGTCAAGAAGGTGCTGGACTCCGCGCCGCTGCTCTCGCCCTTCGGGACGCTGTACCTGTACACGGCCCGCCAGGCCGAGTACTGGAACAACAACCAGTGCTCGTACTACGGCATCTGCGACCTGCGCACCAAGCTCACCTCGGTGATCCTGCCGAACCAGCTGGTCTGCGACAACCGCATCCTGCAGGCCCAGTCCCTGTCGGCCGCCGAACTGGCCACCGTCTGCGAGAGCCTGCGCAGCGAGGACGCGCTCTTCCACCGCGTGGCCAAGGACAACGGCCCGATCCCGAACCAGTACGCCAAGACCGTCACCTTCGGGATCTTCGCCAACAAGGCCGACTACACCACCTACTCGTGGGCGATCTTCGGCAACGACACCGACAACGGCGGCCAGACCGTCATGGACGCGACCGACCCGAACGTGCGGGCCGTGACCGTGATGTACCAGAAGGCGTGGAACGTCAACGACCCCGCCCGGGTGTGGAACCTCAACCACGAGTACACCCACTACCTCGACAGCGTCTACAACCTGAAGGGGAACTACACCACCCAGTCGTCCGTCCCGAACAAGTGGTGGGTCGAGGGCCTCGCCGAGTACGTCTCGTACACCCACCGCGGCGCGACCGACACGGACGCGATGGCCCAGGCGGCCAAGCACACCTACAAGCTCAGCACGCTCTTCCAGAACACCTACGCCAACTCGGACTCGACCCGCACCTACCCGTGGGGCTACCTGTCCGTCCGGTACATGCTGGAGAAGCACCCGGCCGACGTCCAGGCCATGCTGGAGCGCTTCCGCGCCGGTGACTACCCCGGCGGCTACGCGGTCTACAACAACCTCGGCACCTCCTACGACGCCGACTTCGACGCCTGGCTCGACGCCTGCGTCGCCGGCGGCTGCTACGCGACCGGTCCGACCTCGCTGTTCGACACCACGGTGAACGGTGCGACCGTCAGCGTGAACGAGCGCTCCG
Organism: Kitasatospora sp. NPDC004723; assembly: GCF_040609255.1. Taxonomy (NCBI): domain Bacteria; kingdom Bacillati; phylum Actinomycetota; class Actinomycetes; order Kitasatosporales; family Streptomycetaceae; genus Kitasatospora; species Kitasatospora sp. NPDC004723. The sequence continues at coordinate 291,609 of NZ_JBEXJT010000001.1, forward strand.
TGCAGACCGGCTCGGGCCGGATCACCGGATGGCACTGGAACTTCGGCGACGGCACCTTCTCGGACGAGCGCAGCCCGAGCCACACCTACGGCGTGCCCGGCCTGTACACCGTCGCCCTGACCACCACCGACGACACCGGCCGGACCGGCACCGCCTCGACCGCGGTCACCACGACCGCCCTCAGCCTGCCGACCTGCACCGAGCAGCGCACCGACGCGATGGCCCGCGACTGCGCCCGGCCCGGCCGCGCCGCGACCGCGGGTAACACCGACTACCTGTACGTCTACCTGCCGGCCGGGACCACCACGCTGAAGGTCAGCACCCTCGGCGGCACCGGTACCGCGTACCTGTACTACAACGCCGACACCTGGGCCTCGCCGAAGGCCTACACCGCCGCCTCGGCGGCCGACGGCACCACCCAGTCCATCACCGTCACCAACCCCACGGCGGGCTACCGCTACCTGAGCCTGTACGCCGCCACCGACTTCAGCGGCGTCACGGTCACCACCCAGTTCTGACCCCGCGGCGGATCCACGCGCCCGGCCGGACCCTTCCGGCCGGGCGCTCCGCATGGGCGGGCGGCGGTGCGCGAACCGCTGTGCGGGCCGGGGACTCTGCGCGAGACTGGCCCGATGGCGACGAACACACCGGCGGCACTCGCCCACGGCACGGAACTGCTCGGCGGGTCCGGCTGGAGGAAGGGGGCTGGGCGCTGGTGCGGGCGCTGGAACGGCTGCGGCCGGACCTGGCGGCCTCGGTGTGGTCCACCCGCTGAGAGCCCGGGCTGACCCTCGGCATCGGCGGCCCCGACGAGCCGTGCTACGACGTCGCGGGGCTGCTGACCCGGGCGGGCGGCGACCCGGTGCGGGCGGCCGAACTGGTCGGATCCGACCATCCGGTGATCGTTCATCCCTAACATCGCTGCATGACCGATACCAGCGACTGGAAGTCCGACCGCATCGGCAGCGCCCTGCGCGGCGAGAACCCCACCGTCATCCGGCGCCTGGACGCCGGGTTCGCGGTGGCCGGGGACGTGCAGTTCCTGCCCGGGTACGCGATCCTGCTCACCGACCGGCCGGGGGTGCAGCGGCTCTCCGACCTGCCCCGCCCCCGCCGGCTCGCCTACCTGGAGGACCTCGACCGCCTCGGCGAGGCCGTCGAACGGGCCTGCCGGGCGGCCGATCCGGCCTTCCGCCGGGTCAACCTGGAGATCCTCGGCAACACCGACCCGATGCTGCACGCCCACGTCTGGCCCCGCTACGACTGGGAGCCCGCCGATCTCGTCCGCCTCCCCGTCTGGCTCTACCCCCGCACCCACTGGACCGAACCGGCCCACGCCCTCACCCCCGCCCACGACCCGATCCGGGCCGCCGTCGGCGCGGAGCTGGATGCGCTGCGGTAAAGGGCGGTGGTGCAGACCACTCGTTCTCGTGAATCCGCTGACCGGGGCCGGGACGGGTGGCCAACTCGCGCCTACGCTGCGGGACATGGACATCGTCATCGTGCTCTTCGACGCCTTCGAGCCGCTCGACGCGATCGGCCCGTACCAGGTGCTCGGCCATCTGCCCGGGGCCACCGTACGGTTCGTGGCGGCGGGGGAGCGGGGGCCGGTGGCCGACGGCATCGGGGCGCTGCGGCTGGACGTGCCCACCCGCTACTCGGACGTCGGGGCGTGCGACCTGCTGCTCGTCCCGGGCGGGCACGGCACCCGGCCGCTGATGCACGACGAGGCGTTCCTCGACTGGCTGCGCCGGACGCACGCGACCACCCGGTTCACCACCTCCGTCTGCACCGGCGCGCTGCTGCTCGGTGCCGCCGGACTGCTCGACGGCCTCGCCGCCACCACGCACTGGGCGGCCGCCGGTGAACTGGCCGCGCACGGCGCCGAGTACACCCCCGAGCGGGTGGTGCGCCGCGGCCGGATCGTCACCGCGGCCGGGGTCTCGGCCGGCATCGACATGGCGCTCCTGCTGGCGGCCCTGCTCACCGACGAGACCACCGCCCGGGCGATCCAGCTGCACGCCGAGTACGATCCGCGGCCGCCGTTCGACAGCGGATCGTGGGCGAAGGCCTCGCCGGCCGTGCGGGAGCGGATCAGGCAGCTCGGGTAGCTCCCGGGGCGTGCGGTCAGCTGCCAGGCGCCCTCGGCCGTGCTCAGTCGTGCAGGAAGGACTCCAGGGCGGCGGCCAGGGCGACCGGTGTCTCGTGCATCGGGTAGTGCCCGCTGGCGGGCAGCTGCTCGACGTCGGCGTTGGGGTAGTGGACGAGGAAGGTGCCGCGCATCGCCTCCGCGGTCAGCAGCAGGTCGTGCTCGCCCACGAACACCCGGACCGGCACCGGGTTGCCGGCGATCCGGTCGACCAGGTCGGCGGTGGCCCAGTCCCGCACGTAGCCGCCGAAGGCCTCGCGGGTGGACAGCTCCAGCGAGCGGTCCACCATCCGGTCGAGCCAGACCCGGCCGGCCCGCCGCCCGGTCACCCGGTCCAGGATCTCGTACCGCTTCGCCCGGTCCTCGGCCGCGCCGTAGAACAGCTCCTCGCCGGCCGCGTCCATCGGGTACGGACCGGCCGGCACGGGCGCGAGACCGGCCAGCTTCCGCACCCGGTGCGGCGCCCGGGCGAGCACCTGCTGGACGGCCTTGCCGCCCATCGAGTGCCCGACCAGCGAGAAGTCCCGCCAGCCGAGCTGGTCGGCCAGCGCGAGCGCGTCGTCCGCGATCTCGGCCAGGGTGTACTCGCCGGACACGTCCATGCGCTCGCCGTAGCCCCGGTAGTCGAGGAACGCGTAGGAGAAGGCGGAGCCGTCCAGGTAGTCCGGGAACGGGCCCCAGCCGGCGCTGGTGCCGAACCAGTCGTGCAGCACCAGGACCTTGTGCCCGCCGGTGCCGACCAGGCGGTGAGGGATCGTCATGAAGGGCTTCCTGCCCGGTGGTGATGATCACCGAACCCGGCGCGCCGACAGGATCCCACCCGCCGGCGCGTCCGCGCCGACCCGGCCGGCCACCCCGTCCACCCGGCCGGCCACCCCGTCTGCCTGGTCCCGGCCCGCCGCTGACCGGTCCGGCCGGCGCGGGCCGCCCGCCTCAGGAGATGCGGCGGACGCGGCGGATGGCGAGGGCGAGGAGGAGGGCGGTCAGGGCGAGGAAGATGCCGCTCTCGATGGCCTGGAAGGTCCAGAAGCGGTCGGCCGGCTGGTACTCCTGCCAGTTGCTGAAGGGGGCCGGGCCGAAGCCGTCCTGGACGAAGCGCTCCACGCAGCGGGCGGTCTCGGCGCCGGTGTCGCCGCCGCAGCCGACGCGGGCGTCGGGGAGGACGAGGGTGCCGGCGCCGTTGCGGACGCCCTCCTGGTAGACCCAGTCGCCGGTGAAGCGGTTGGCCATGCCCTGGCCGTCGATCCGGTAGCTGAGCGTCTCGGGCGCCAGGAAGGACGGGCGGGCGAGGAGTTCGACGAGGGCGCGGACGGCGATGAACGCGATGAGCGACAGGCCCATCGCGGGCAGCACCCGGCGGGTCAGCGTGCCGGCGAGGATGCCGAGCGCGACCGCGAACAGCGTGTAGCCGATCGGCGCGACGCCCTGGACGTCGAAGATCAGGTAGCGGAAGCGGCCGAGGCCGTTGGCGTCGAGCGGGCGGAGCCACCAGGCGGCGCCGAGCGCGTAGCCGACGGACAGCACCAGGGCCACGGCGCCGACCAGGCCGAACTTGGTGAGGATCCAGCGCCGGCGGCTGATGCCCTGGGTCCAGACCAGCCGGTGGGTGCCGTTCTCGACCTCCTTGGCGACCAGCGGGGCGCCGAGGAAGAGGCCGAGGACGATCGGCAGCAGGACGAAGAGGATGGCCAGGAAGGCGGTCGAGTCGTACTGGTTGCCGAAGCGCTGGCTGAGCGCCTCGCAGCCCTCGCCGCCGACGAACCGGGAGTGGCCCAGGGCGCGCAGGCAGGCGCCGAGGCCGGAGTCCTCGAAGGACGAGCGCATGGACAGGCCGGTGGGGACGAGCACGGCGGCGAGCACGGCCAGTGCCACGGCCGTCCACAGGGCCTGCTTGCGGTGCTGGCGCCAGGTCAGCCAGATCACGCGGCCACCTCCGGGCGGTCGGCGGCGCCGGGGGCGCCGAGGTGGGCGAGGACGAGGTCCTCCAGGGTCACCTCGTGCACGGCCCAGTGGTCCTGGTCCACCGGCCCCTCGGTGCGCACGAGCAGGGTGGACTGCCGTTCGGTGTGGCTGGCCCGGATCACCGAGGCCACCCCGGGCACGGCGGCGCCGTCGGCGATCCGGGGGCCGATCAGCCGGCGGTGCCCGGCGAGCAGCTCCTCGACCGGTCCGGTGAGCTGGACGTGCGAGGTGTGCAGCAGCACCAGGTGGTCGCAGACCCGTTCGAGGTCGGCGAGCAGGTGGGAGGAGAGCAGGACGGTGGTCCCGTACTCGCCCACGGCGCCCATCAGGGCCTGCATGAACTCGTGCCGGGCGAGCGGGTCCAGGGCCGCGACCGGCTCGTCGAGCAGCAGCAGCCGGGGCCGCTTGGCGAGCGCCAGTGCCAGCGCGACCTGGGCGCGTTGGCCGCCGGAGAGCTTGCCGACCGGCTTGTCGGACGGGATGCCGAGCCGGGTGAGCCGGTCCCGGGCGATCGCGTCGTCCCAGACGCCGCGGCGGTTGAGCCGTCCGCCCATGGTGATCAGCTCGGCAGCGGTGAAGTCGGGGTAGAGCGGGGTGTCCTGGGCGACGAAGCCGAGGTCGGCCAGGGCGTCGCGGTCGTGGCGAGGGTCCCGTCCGAAGACGCGGACCCGTCCGGCGTCGGGCTGCAGCAGCCCGACGGCCAGGTGGAGCAGGGTGGACTTGCCGGCGCCGTTGGGCCCGACCAGGGCGGCGATCCGCCCGGCGGGGAGGGCCAGCGAGCAGTCCTGGAGGGCCCAGGAGCGCCCGTAGCGCTTTCCCAGCCCCTCGGCGTGCAGAGCGACTTCCGTCATGTGTGTTCCCCCAAGATGACTGTCAGACCGGTCCGGTCCCTTCGGAGGGCGGCCGGTCGGGCGTGGCCCGCAGGGTGGTGTCGACGAGCGCGGCGATGTCCTCGCGGGCGAGTCCGGCGGCCTGCGCCTTGGCCAGCCAGGCGACCAACTCCTGGCGCAGTTCGGCCTGGTGGGCCAGCGAGGGCCCGGCCAGGGTGCGGACCAGGAAGGTCCCGACCCCGGGCCGCCCCTCGGCGAGCCCCTCCAACTCCAGCTCCCGGTAGGCCTTGAGCACGGTGTTGGGGTTGATCGCCAGGGCCTGGGCCACGTCGCGCACCTTGGGCAGCTGGTCCCCCGGTTGCGCGAGTCCGACCCGCAGCGACTGCTTCACCTGCAGCACCAGCTGCATGTACGTGGCCACCCGTGAGCGGCCGTCGAGCACGAACTCGATCACCAGTTGTTCTCCTGTCCTACGACAGTAAGACAGGATAGTCGTGAGTCAGTCAAGTGATGGTGCGGAAGAAGGAATTGACGGGTGGTGGGAAACGGCTGGTCAGGCCAGCGTCAGGGTGTCCCCGACGGCGAGCCGGCCGGGGGCGGCGACCTCGGCGAGGGCGTCCAGCTGCGAGTCGTGGAACTGCGCGATGGCCTTGAGGATCTCCGGGGCGTGCGGCAGTCCGGGCTGGGCGGCGGTGGTCATCGCGCAGCGCTCGCTGGAGCGGACGAAGGCGAGCCGGGCGCCGAGGCGCGCGGAGCCGTGCGCCTCGCGGCCGAACCAGGCGTCCTCGCTGAACGGCGGGGTGCCCGGCGGGGTGCGCAGCAGGATGTTCGGGCGGAACCGGCGGACGTCGACCACGGCGGACGGCGCGGCCTCGGCGACCCAGTCCAGGGTGGCGGTGGTGAGCACGCTGACCGGCAGCTGGTCGAAGTGCGAGACGGAGTCCTCGCGGGCGAGCTCGACGTCGTCGCGCTGCAGGTAGGCGCGGAGGAAGGCGGTCGGGTCGAGGACCGGCCGGCCGAGCGGGTCGAACAGCTCGGGTCCGTCGAGCAGGTGGCCGAGCCGGGCGGAGAGGCGGAGCAGGCCGTCCATCCGCCGGAACCGGCGGGTGTTCTTGCCGGAGCCGAGCTTGCCGCTGCCGTCGCGCACGGCGTAGAGGCGATCGCCCGCGAGCCCGCGGTCGTCCACCTCGACGGAGTCGAGCCGCTCGCCGCCGGTGGACTTCACGGGGTAGCGCCAGAGCTGCTCGATGACTCCGATGATCTCTGCCATGGCCGGACAGCGTACCGCCGCCCGCCGATGATGGTCTAGACCAAGTGCCAGGACCCGGCGCGGCGTTCGCACCGGGCCCGGATCCGGCCGCTCAGCCCAGCCGGGCCACCGCCCGGACCGGGGCGCCGTCCGCCGCCACCAGCCGCAGCGGGAAGAGCGACACCTCGACCGGCCGCCCCGCCTCCTGCGCCGCCAGCAGCGGCCGCAGATCGGTCAGGTTCTCCGCGATCACCCCGCCGCCCGGCGCGCCGAGCAGGATCCGGTGCGCCGCCAGCGTCGGCTGCTCGGCGGCGGGCTGGTCGTGCTCGTCGGTGAGGTCGGCGAGCAGCGCGGCGACCGCCGGGTCGCCCGGGCCCGGGTCGGGTGTCGGGTCGACGCTGAGCGCGTCCACCCCGACCGTGCGCACCCCGGCGGCGACGATCGCCTCCGCGGCCCGGGCGGTCAGGCTCGGGTGGGCGAGGTAGGCGTCGGTGCCCCAGTGCCGCGTCCAGCCGGTGGCGAGCAGCAGGACGGTGCCCTCGCCGGCCCGCTCCAGCGCCGGCGCGAGCAGCTCGGCGGTGATCGCGGCGCGCGGCTCCAGGCCGCGCAGGTCGGCGACGACGGCCGGCCCGGTGAACCGCTCCAGCGGCAGGCCGTCCAGCGTCGGCCAGGTGACGTCGACGTGGTACGGCGCGTCCACGTGGGTGCCGGACTGCGAGCCGAGGTGCAGGGAGAGCACGTTCACCCCGGCCGTGGCGGTGGTGAGGGCGGGCTCCAGGAGGACGGCCGGATCGCCGGGGTAGACCGGCATCGCGGTGGTCACCTGGTGGGTGAGGTCGACGAGGGTCGTGGCCATGGCGCCCATCCTCCCAGGGCGGGCCGGGGCTCGGTGAGGGGCCGGGTGGAGTATAGAAAGTAGGCACTATGGAAAAGCCTGAGCAGCCAGTCCGCCGTCCCTGGGTCGTGGGGGTCTCCGGCGCGTCCGGCACCCCGTACGCCGCCGCGGTGATCCGTGCCCTCCTCGACGCGGGGGAGTCGGTCGACCTGGTGGTCAGCCGCGCGGCCCGGCTGACGATCCTCGACGAGACCGGCATCGCGTTCCGGGACGCGCACTGGCGCACCGACCTGGCCGCCTGGCTGGGGATTGGACCGGACGCGTCCGCGGACGGTCTGGAGGACGTCCGGTACTGGCCGGCGGGGGACTTCGCGGCGGGCCCGTCCAGCGGCTCGTACCCCGCGAAGGGGATGCTGGTGGTGCCCGCGACCACCGGCGCGGTGGCCGGGATCGCGCTCGGCCTCAGCAAGGACCTGCTCCAGCGGACGGCCAGCGTCACCCTCAAGGAGCGGCGTCCGCTGGTCGTCTGCGTGCGCGAGACACCACTCAACGGGGTGACGTTGAAGCACTTGGTGGAACTGGACGCGCAGGGCGCGGTCGTGCTCCCCGCCTCGCCCGGGTTCTACGCCGGCGGCTCCACCGTCGGCGAGCTGGTCGGTTTTGTCGCCGGACGGGTGCTGGACGCCGTCGGCGTACCGCACACGCTGTACCGACGCTGGGAGGGAGAGTTGGGCGCGGCGGCCCGCGCAACCGGTCGGTCGGCCTGAGGGGGAGTGAGGTACCGCAGGACGGGAGAGTATGTTCTCTGCGATATCCGGGTTGGTCCGCGCACGGCGCCTTTGAATCCGGATAATGATCTGTGGGTCTGGCGAGGTTCGGAAGGACGCGGACGGTATATGGACACGGTGGACAGACAGCTCATCCAGGCGCTCCGGGAGAACGGCCGCGCCTCCTACGCCGAGTTGGGCCGACTGGTCGGCCTCTCCGGCCCGAGCGTCACGGACCGCATCAACCGCCTGGAGCAGGCCGGCGTCATCACCGGCTACCGCGCGACGGTCAACCCGGCCTCGCTCGGTTTCGGGGTCACGGCCCTGATCGGTCTCCAGCTGACCGACGCGGCGGACCACGAGGACGTCGCGTTCCGGCTGAAGGACCTCGGCGAGGTCGAGGACTGCTGGTTCATCGCCGGTGACGACTCCTACATGCTCAAGGTCCGGGTGCCGGACGTCGAGGGCCTGGAGTCGGTGGTGAAGCGGATCTCGGGCACCAAGGGCGTGGCCCGCACCCGGACCACCGTCGTACTCTCCACCAAGTGGGAGAACCGGGTCAGCGAGCTGCCGCTCCCCGAGGCCGAGTAGCACGCGGGGGAGTGACGGTCATGGCACTGGTCGGTCTGGAGGAACTGCGCGCGGCCCGGGAACGGATCGCGGGCGTCGCGGTGCGCACCCCGCTGGTCCCCGCCCCCTGGGCGGCGGACGGCGGGCGCCGGCTCTGGCTCAAGCCGGAGAACCTCCAGCCGACCGGCGCCTTCAAGACCCGCGGGGCGTACAACCGGCTCGCCGCGCTGAGCGGCGAGGAGCGCGCCCGCGGCGTGGTCGCCCAGTCCAGCGGCAACCACGCGCAGGCGGTGGCGTACGCCGCGTCGCTGCTCGGCATCAAGGCCGTGATCGTGATGCCGGACACCTCACCGGCGGTCAAGGTCGAGGCCACCCGGTCGTTCGGCGCCGAGGTGCTGCTGGTCCCGCCGCAGGAGCGGGACACCGTGCCCGGCGAGCTGGCCGAGCGGCACGGCTACGTCTGGGTGCCGCCGTACGACGACCCGTTCATCATCGCGGGTCAGGGCACGGTGGGCCTGGAGATCTCCGAGGACGCCCCGGCGGAGCTGGACACCGTGCTCGTCCCGGTCAGCGGCGGCGGGCTGATCGGCGGTACGGCGGCCGCGCTCAAGCTGACCCGTCCGGACGTCCGGGTGGTCGGCGTCGAGCCCGAGCTGGCCGCCGACGCGCAGGCGAGCCTGCGGGCGGGCGAGCGGATCACCTGGCCGGTCGCCGACACCTACCGGACGATCGCCGACGGTCTGCGCACCCCCTCGGTGGGCGTGCTGCCGTTCGAGCACCTCACCGCCTACGTGGACGACGTCGTCACCGTCACCGAGGACGAGATCCGCGCCACGGTGGCCCTGCTGGCCCGGCGCGGGCGGATCGTCGCCGAGCCGTCCGGCGCGGTGGCCCCGGCGGCCTACTTCCACCGGGCCGCCGAGCTCGGCGGGCGGGCGGTGGCGGCGGTGGTGAGCGGGGGCAACATCGAGCCGTCGCTGCTGGCGGAGCTGCTGGCCGGCTGACCCGTGCGGGGCGGCTGCCCTCGAACCGCACCGAGTGGGGGCGTACGCTCGTTCCGGCAACGATTCGAAGTCGGAGGAGGCGGGGCACCGCATGGACGCAGGGCTCAAGCGCGAGCTGGAGGCGAAGGTCTACGCGGGTGAGCGGCTGACCCGGGAGGACGGGATCGCGCTCTACGAGAGCGACGACCTGGCCTGGCTGGGTGGTCTCGCCCACCACGTGCGGACGCGGAAGAACGGCGACGTCGTCCACTTCAACGTCAACCGCCACCTCAACATGACCAACGTGTGCAACGCGTCCTGCGCGTACTGCTCGTTCCAGCGCAAGCCGGGCGAGAAGGACGCCTACACGATGCGCATCGAGGAGGCCGTGCGCCTCGCCAAGGCGATGGAGGTCGACTCCCTCACCGAGCTGCACATCGTCAACGGTCTGCACCCCACCCTGCCGTGGCGCTACTACCCGCGCTCGCTGCGGGAGCTGAAGGCCGCGCTGCCGACCGTCTCGCTCAAGGCCTTCACCGCCACCGAGATCCACTGGTTCGAGCGGATCAGCGGCCTGCCCGCCGACGAGATCCTCGACGAGCTGATCGACGCCGGCCTGGAGTCGCTGACCGGCGGCGGCGCGGAGATCTTCGACTGGGAGGTCCGCCAGCACATCGTCGACCACGACACCCACTGGGAGGACTGGTCGCGGATCCACCGGCTCGCCCACAGCAAGGGCCTCAAGACGCCGGCCACCATGCTGTACGGCCACATCGAGGAGCCCCGCCACCGGGTGGACCACGTGCTGCGGTTGCGTGAGCTGCAGGACGAGACCGGCGGCTTCCAGGTCTTCATCCCGCTGCGCTACCAGCACGACTTCCACGACTCCAAGGACGGCGTGGTGCGCAACAAGCTGATGGCGCGCACCGAGATGGCCACCGGCGCCGAGGCGCTGAAGACCTTCGCGGTCTCCCGGCTGCTGTTCGACAACGTGCCGCACGTCAAGGTCTTCTGGGTGATGCACGGCGTCACCACCGCCCAGCTGGCGCTCAGCCACGGCGCGGACGACATGGACGGCTCGGTGGTCGAGTACAAGATCACCCATGACGCGGACAACTTCGGCACCCCGAACAAGCTGAACCGCGAGGACCTGCTCGGTCTGATCCGGGACGCCGGCTTCCGCCCGGTGGAGCGCAACACCCGCTACGAGATCATCCGCGAGTACGACGGCCCCGACCTGACGCGCCGCGAGACCCCGCAGGCGATGCGCCTCTGACCTGCGGCGGCCGACGCGCGGCCGCCGATGACGGGCCGTCGCCCGGGCCCCCGCAGCCCGGGCGGCGGCTTCTTCACGCGGCCCGCACGGGCCCCCGGCTTTCGCAACCCGGCCTCCGTTTGGCAGGATCGGCCACATGTCCGGTTCCCATCGCGCCTCTCCGTACCCGTCGTACGAGCCGGTGTACGAGGCGCCGCAGCAGCCGTACGGGGTACCGCCGCAGTCCTACGGGGCCCCGCAGCAGCCGTACGGCGGCCCGCAGGAGTACGACGGCCCGCTGTACGAGGACGCGGAGGCCGGGGACGGCTACCGGAGCCTGGCCGAGCACGACGTGTACGACCGGCCGTTCCAGGCCCAGCCCGCCGAGCCGCCACCGGCGCCGCCGGCCCCGCCGCGGCAGCGGGCCGCCGCCGCTCCGGCCGGTGGCCGCGCGGCCGCCCGCAACCACCGGCGCAAGGCCAGGAAGAAGCGCACCGGCCGTGCCGCCGTCGCCGGCACCGCCCTGCTGCTGGCGGCCGCCGCCGGCTGGTACACCGTCGGCCAGGACACCGACCGGCCCGGTGTCGCCGCCGCCGACGGCTCCGGCCCCGAGGGCGTCGGCACCCCGGACCGCCCCGCCGCCGGACAGCCGGCCGCCGACCAGGCCTCGCCGGCCGCCCCGGCCGCCGCGGCCGCCGACGCCCGGCAGGCCGAGGCGCCCGCCGCGGGCCGCAGCGAGGCCCGCAGCGACGGCTCGGTCGCGGTGATCCCCGGCCTCGGCGCCTCCTTCGTCGCCCGGATACCCGCCGAGACCAACCAGGTGGTGGTGGCCACCGGCGAGGGCGTGGACACCAACCGGACCTCCGTGACGCTGTGGAGCCGCACCGCCGAGGGCCGCTGGACGGGCGGCGAGAACTGGCAGGGCCACAACGCCTTCAAGGGCTGGACCACCGACCACAACGAGGGCGACCTGCGCAGCCCGATCGGCGTCTTCTCGCTCACCGATGCCGGCGGCCGCAAGGCGGACCCGGGCAGCAGGCTGCCCTACGACAAGGACCCGAACTTCGTGGTCTCCGGCACGGGCTTCGCCGGCGAGCAGCTGGCCGGCTCCTTCGACTACGTCGTCGCGATCGACTACAACCGGGTGCCCGGCAACTCCCCGCTCGACCCGCGCCGCCCGAGCGGCTCGACCAAGGGCGGCGGGATCTGGATCCACGTCGACCACGGCGGTCCGACGCACGGCTGCGTCTCCATACCGGAGGAGAAGATGACGCAGCTGATCCGCACCCTCGACCCGGCCGCCCGGCCGGTGATCGTGATGGGCGACGCCGCCTCGCTGGCGGTCTGAGCGGCGGTTTCCGGCCGTTCCCGGCGGTTCCCGGCCGAATCCGCCACCCTTCGCCGCGCGTGCGCAGGGCCCCGCCGCCCGTCTGCCGCAACGGTCCTTGTCGGCCTCCTACACTTTCCCGGCGCGGATCCTGTAGCCGGTCGCGCCCCGCTGACCAGTGGGTAACCGGGTTGAGTGGGCAGTATGAGCGGTTCGCGCATCGTGGCACTCGGCCACTACCAGCCCCCGAAGGTCCTCACCAACGACGACCTGGCGAAGCTGGTCGACACCGACGACGAGTGGATCCGCAGCCGGGTGGGCATCCGGACGCGGCACATCGCGGAGGGCGAGACCGTCGTCGACCTCGCCACCGAGGCGGCGCAGAAGGCGCTGGCCAACAGCGGCCGGTCGGCGTCCGAGGTCGACCTGGTCGTGGTCGCCACCTGCACCGCGGTGGAGCGCAGCCCCAACACGGCCGCCGCCGTCGCCGCCCGGCTGGGGGTGCGCGCGCCGGCCGCCTACGACATCAACACCGTCTGCTCGGGCTTCTCCTACGCGCTGGCCACCGCCGACCACGCGATCCGCGCCGGTGCGGCCCGGACGGCCCTGGTGATCGGCGCGGAGCGGATGTCGGACACCCTCGACTGGACCGACCGCTCCACCTGCGTGATCTTCGGCGACGGCGCCGGCGCGGCGCTGGTCGAGGCCCAGGAGGAGGGAGCCGAGCCGGGGATCGGCCCGGTGGTCTGGGGCTCGGAGCCGGAGAGGGGCGACGCCGTGGTGATCACCGGCTGGGACCCGGTGATCAGCCAGCAGGGCCAGTCGGTGTTCCGCTGGGCGACCACCCAGATCGCCCCGCTGGCCCGGCAGGCCTGCGAGCGGGCCGGGATCGACCCGTCCGAGCTGAAGGGCTTCGTACCGCACCAGGCCAACCTGCGGATCATCGACGCCATCGCCAACCGGCTCGGGGTCACCGACGCCGTGGTGGCCCGGGACGTGGTGGAATCCGGCAACACCTCGGCGGCCTCCGTCCCGCTGGCCTTCTCCAAGCTGGTCGAGCGCGGCGAGCTGTCGCCCGGCGACCCGGTGCTGCTGTTCGGCTTCGGCGGCGGCCTCGCCTACGCGGGACAGGTCGTCCGCTGCCCCTGAGGCCGCTCCGGCAGCCGCTGACACGCCTGTGGGCGGTCACCCGTCGAGGGTGACCGCCCACAGGCGTGTCGTGGCGCGCTGCGGACCGCCGGCGGACCTCCCCCGAGGACACGGCCGCCGTCCGTCGTACCCCGGACAGGAGGCCGGGGCGCGCGCGAAGCGGAAGGTGGGGTCGAGACGGATCGGTCTACTTGGGCGCCTTCTTGCCGGTGACGCCCAGGTACACCAGGGGAGCGAGGTTGGGCTTGAGGTCCTTGACCTTGACGCCCCACGAGGTGAAGGCCTTCTGGTGCTCGGCCGCCGAGGCGAGCAGCGAGACCAGCGATCCGGCGACGGCGGCCGGGTCCAACGACTTGTCGGACTGCCCCTTCGCCTGGAGTTCCTTGACGGCCTCCGTGAGCGGCTTGGCGACCGCGTTGAGGACGGTCATGCGGATCTTGAAGAACCGCTTGTCCCCTTCGGCGGCACCGAGCGTGACCACTCGGAGAATGGCGTCGTTCTTGCGCCAGAAGGCGAGGAATCCGTCGACCAGTTCTTCCGAAGTGGCCGTGCCGGACTTCCCTGCCCAGGACTTTCCGGCCACCAGCTCTTTGAGCGTGTCGGCGTCCTTGGCCATTTCCTCGGCGATTTCGAGGACGGCGCCCTCGACATCCGGGAAGTACTGGTAGAAGGTCGCGGGGGAGGTACCCGCCATACGGGCGACGTCGATGACCTTGACGTCCCGATAGGGCGACGTGCTGAGCATCTCGCGGAGGCAGTCGAGCAGCTTCTGCCGCGTCTCCTGTCCGCGTCGCCCGGCGACGCGACCGTCGACGGTGCGAACTTGTCCTGTCATGCCGTCAGCTTACCGTGGCCCGATCTTGGCGCGATTCGGTGATGTGACAATTACTCCGCACGGGGGTTGGTATAGCCGCTCGGAGCCCTTCGGACGGATATTCATCGCCCTCCGTGGCCCTCCTTGACGCCCCCCCGTGCACCGGCGACGCCACAGGGTGACGAACCCTTCGCTGAGGGGTTATCGAGTAACGCAGCGTGACGATCGAATCGGCGATGTGACCTGCCCCTCGCGACACTCCCGGGCGTGTCGGGTGCAAGCCGATGCCGGAGCGGACGTCAGAATCCGGCCGTTCCGAAGCCGCTGACCGGGCAGTGGGGCCTCCCGGTGGCCGGACAGCGATCTGGGCGGGGGAGGTTGGAGATGGGCCGGGCGGCATTGGAGAATCGGGTCCGGCACCACGCGGCGGGTGCTCGGCACCACGCGGGCGGTGCTACAACACGGGGAGGTGGCAGCGGGTGGACCAGCTGACGGCGCACGATCCGAGGCGGATCGGGCCCTTCGAGGTGCTGGGGCGGCTCGGGGCGGGCGGCATGGGCCTGGTCTACCTGGCGCGGTCCGCGTCCGGCCGGCGGGTGGCGATCAAGACCGTCCGGGGGGAGCTGGCCGAGGACGAGCTGTTCCGGGTCCGCTTCGCCCGGGAGATCGCGGCCGCCAAGACGGTCGGCGGCTTCTACACGGCGGCCGTGGTCGACGCCGACGCGGACGCCCGGGTGCCCTGGCTGGCCACCGCGTACGTCCCGGCGCCGTCCCTGGAGGACCTGGTCACCGACTGCGGGCCGCTGCCGGTCGGGGCGGTGCGCTGGCTGGTGGCCGGCATCGCCGAGGCCCTGCAGTCCATCCACGCCGCCGGGCTGGTCCACCGCGACCTCAAGCCGTCCAACGTGCTGGTCGTCGAGGACGGTCCCCGGGTGATCGACTTCGGCATCGCCGCCGGGGTCTCCAGCACCCGGCTCACCATGACCAACGTCGCGGTCGGCACGCCGGCGTACATGTCGCCGGAGCAGGCCCGGGACAGCCGGGGCGTCACCGGCGCCAGCGATGTCTTCTCGCTCGGCTCGCTGCTGGTCTTCTGTGCCACCGGCCACCCGCCGTACCGGGGCGCCAACCCGGTGGAGACGGTCTTCCAGCTGCTGCGCGACCAGCCCGACCTCTCCGGTCTGCCGGTGGAGCTGGTGGACCTGGTGCGCGCCTGCATGCGCCCGGCCCCCGAGCACCGGCCGACCCCGGAGCAGATCCAGGCCGAGCTGGCCCCGCACCTGTTCTCCCGGGACGACGCCTCCGGCGAGGCCGGGGACTGGCTGCCGCCCGACGCGCTCGCCCTGATCGAGAACAAGCGGGGCCGCCGCACGCCGCCGCCGGCCGTCCCGCCGCAGCCGGCCCCGCACCACCCGCCGCACCCGGCCGCCCCGCCGTCGCTGCCGGCGCAGCCCCCGGCGTCGCACCCAGGCCAGGAGGACCCCCGCACCCGGGCGGTCGCCGGGCACGCCGGGCCGCACGCCGGGCCGCACGCGGGGCCGCCCGGGCCGGACACCGAGGCCGCCACCGAGAAGCTGGCCGCCCCCAGCCGGCACCGCCGGCCGGCCGCCGCACCGGGCGACGAGGTGCGGCTGCCCGGCGCCTCGGTCCGGATAGGGCCGGGGCCGCGCGCCGAGCAGGCCGGCCCCGGCGCGCCGCCCGCCGAGACCGACTGGGTCCGCCGGATCACCCCGCCCCCGGCCCGCGCCGCCCGCTGGCGCCCCTGGCGGTTCCGGATGTCCAACGAGGTCTGGGGCACCCCCGTGGTCGCCGACGGCACCCTGTTCGTCTCCAGCTTCGAGGTGCACGCCCTGGACATCGCGTCGGGCCAGCGCCGCTACAAGACCCGGGACGTCGCCTGGGCGCTCGCCGTGGACGCCGGGCGGGTGCACGCGGCCGACGGCCCGCACCTGTACACGGTCGACGTCGCGGACGGCACCGAGCGCTGGCGGCACTCGCTGGACGGCTGGGTGTACTCGCTGGACGCGGCCGAGGGCGTGCTCTGCTGCGGCGTACGGGGCGGCGGCGTCCAGCTGCGCTCGGCGGCCACCGGCGCCGAGCTGTGGCGCGCCGACGACGCCCAGCAGGACTTCGAGAACCCGCAGTCCGGCCCGGCCCTGGTGGGCGGCTCGGCGTACTACTACGGGGGCGGACGGCTGCGCTGCGTGGATCCGCGCGGTTCGGGCCTGCGCTGGTCGGTCCCGGTCGGCGAGGACGTGCCCTCCCGCCCGGTCGAGCGCTCCGGCGTGCTGTACGTGACGGCCGGCACCCGGGTGTACGCGCTGGACGCGGCGAGCGGCGCCGAGCGCTGGCGGTTCGAGGCCCCGGTGGTGCTGTTCACCCCGCCGGCGCTGGATGCCGACGCGGTCTACGTCGCCGACTACCTGGGCACCGTGTACGCGCTGGACGCGGCCACCGGCCGGGACCGCTGGCGCGCGGTCACCGGCACCCGGCAGGGCGCCGAGCCGGTGGTGGTCGGGGAGGGCATGGTGCTGGTCGGCAGCGGCGAGGTGCTCTACGCCTTCGAGGCGGGCAGCGGCCGGGAGCGCTGGCGGTACACCGCGCGCGGCGAGATCGTCGGCTCGCCGGCGGTCGCGGACGGGCTGGTCCACCTCGGCAGCCGGGACCACTCGCTGCACACCGTGGACCTGGCCAGCGGCCAGCTGCGCTGGGAGCTGGGCACCAAGGGGGAGCTGACCGGCTCGCCGGTGGCGATCGGGGGCAGGGTCTTCGTCGGCAGCAAGGACCGCTGCGTCTACGCGCTGGACGCCTTCTACGGCACGGCGGTGCCCTCGCACTGACCGGGGGCGCCCGGTCCCCGGGCGCGGGACGGCGGGAGCCCTCGGGGCCCCCGCCGTGGGCGCGCTACTTCCGGGCCTCCGGGTGGCGGCCGCACCAGCCTTCCCAGGCCGAGGCGACCATGGACTCGACCCCGTGCTCGGCGGTCCAGCCCAGCTCGCGCCGGATCAGCTCGGCCGAGGCGACCACCCGGGCCGGGTCGCCGGCGCGGCGCGGGGTGATCTCGGGGGTGGTGTCGTACCCGGTGACCTTGCCGATCACGTCCAGCATCTCGCGGACGCTGACGCCCTCGCCGCGTCCGATGTTGAGGACCAGCGCGGTCTCCCCGGCCGGGTCGGCCGCCAGCCGCTTCGCCGCCGCCACGTGGGCCGAGGCGATGTCGGAGACGTGGATGAAGTCACGGACGCAGGTGCCGTCCGGGGTGGGGTAGTCGGCGCCGAAGACCCGGGGGGCCTGACCGGCGGTGAGGCGCTCGAAGACCATCGGGATCAGGTTGAACACACCGGCGTCGGAGAGCTCCGGCGAGGCGGCGCCGGCCACGTTGAAGTAGCGCAGCGCGACGGTGGACATCCCGTACGCCTTGCCGGCCGCGGCCACCAGCCACTCGCCGGCCAGCTTGGTCTCGCCGTACGGGCTCATCGGCGCGCACGGGGTCGACTCGGTCACCAGGTCGACGTCCGGCATGCCGTAGACGGCGGCGGAGGAGGAGAACAGGAAGCGCTTGACGCCGCCCTCGGCCGCGGCCTCCAGGACGGTCTGCAGGCCGATCATGTTCTCGCGGTAGTACAGGAAGGGCTGCTCGACCGACTCGCCGACCTGCTTCTTGGCGGCGAAGTGGAGTACGCCCTCCACCTGGTGCTCGCGGATGGCCGCGTCCAGGGCGCTCCGGTCCAGGGTCGACCCCTCGACCAGGGCGACCCCCTCGGGCAGCCGGGTCCGGTCGCCGGTGCTGAGGTCGTCCAGGACGGCCACGCGCTCGCCCGCGTCCAGGAGCTGCTGCACGACGTGCCCGCCGATGTATCCGGCGCCGCCGGTGATCAACCAAGTCATGGCCGAATCCTAGGGCGTGAGGATTTCGCGACGGTGCTGTGGGCGCGTCGGAGCCGAGGATTCGGACATTTCGCTGAAATGCTGACAAAGATCTCTGCGTTGCGTCCGAGCGGCCCGTCGTGGCCGCGCCGAGGAATCCGGAGGCCGTCACGGTGAACCGCAAGAAGGAGCCCACCCGTCCGATTCCGGCCGGACCCCGCCCGACCGGGCCCGGGGCCCTCGCCGGACGGCTGCTCGGGCCGGGAGCCGTCGCGGCGCTGACCGCGCTCGCGCTGGCGGGGTGCAGCAGCGGTACGTCCTCGGACGCGTCCTCCCCGCCGGAGAGCGGCTCCCCGAGCGTCACCGCCGGGGCCACCGGCAGCGCCCAGCCGGGCGGCGCCAACCAGCTCCAGTCCGACTACCAGCGGGTGATCAAGGACGTCCTGCCCTCGGTGGTGCAGATCACCACCGGAAGCGGCCTCGGCTCCGGGATCGTCTACGACGACAAGGGCGACATCGTCACCAACGCCCACGTGGTCGGCACCGCCACCACCTTCGCCGTCACCCTGGCCGGCAGCACCAAGCCGCTGGACGCCACCCTGGTCGCCAGCTACCCGGACTCCGACCTCGCGGTGATCAAGCTGAGCAGCCCGCCGGGCGGCCTCAAGCCGGCTTCCTTCGGGGACTCCACCAAGGTCGAGCTGGGCCAGATCACCCTCGCCATGGGCAGCCCGCTCGGACTCTCCAGCAGCGTCACCCAGGGCATCGTCTCGGCCACCGGCCGGACCGTCTCCGAACCGTCCGGCGCGGGCTCGCCGGGCGCCGTCATCGGCAACATGGTGCAGACCTCGGCCGCGATCAACCCCGGCAACAGCGGCGGCGCGCTGGTCAACCTGGACAGCCAGGTGATCGGCATCAACACGCTCGCCGCCACCGAGCCGGAGTCCAACGGGGCCGCCGCCCCGGGCATCGGCTTCGCCATCCCGGCGTCCACCGTGACCAGCATCGCCGACCAGCTGATCAAGGAGGGCAAGGTCACCAACTCCGGGCGGGCCGCCCTCGGCATCACCGCGCGGACCTTCTTCGACCAGAACTTCCGCCCGGCCGGCGCCGTGGTGGTCGCCGTCGCGCCGAACGGTCCGGCCGACTCGGCGGGCCTCCAGGTCGGCGACGTGATCACCAGGATCGGCGACACCGCGGTGGACTCGCTCAACTCGCTCACCACCGCACTGGCCTCGCTGGCGCCGGACACCAAGGTGACCGTCACCTTCACCCGGGACGGCCAGAGCAAGACCGCCGAGGTCACCCTCGGCACCCTGCCGACGCCGTAGGGCGGGTGGCAGGGGTTCCCCACAGCCCCCGGACGGCGGCGGCCCGCACGACCGCGCAAGGGTTCCGCGCGGCCGTCCGCCGTCCGGGCCGAGGGTGACCGCTCCGGTCAGCGGCGGACGGTGCGGGTCCGCCAGGGAAGCTCGACGGTCACCGTGGTCGGTCCGCCGTCCGGGCTCTCCACCAGGAACACGCCGTCCACCGCGCGGATCCGCTCGGCCAGTCCGGCCAGGCCGCTGCCCGGGTAGGGGGCCGCGCCGCCCTTGCCGTCGTCCTGGACCAGCACCATCAGCTGGTCGTCGGCCCGCCAGACGTCCACCGTGGCGGAGCGGGCGCCGGAGTGCTTGGAGATGTTGGTCAGCAGCTCGCTGACCGTGAAGTAGGCGATGCCCTCCACCGCCGAGTCCGGCCGCTCGGTGCCGCCGTCCCGGGCCTTCAGGTCGACGTTCACCCGGACGCCCCCCGGCACCGTGCAGCGCGCCGCCACCGAGGAGAGCGCCGCGTCCAGGCCGCGGTCGGTGAGCACCGCCGGGTGGATGCCCCGGGCCAGGTCGCGCAGTTCCTGCAGGGCCAGCTTCACCTCGCCGTGGGCGTTGTCCACCATCTTCGCGGCGGCCGCCACGTCGTCCGGCGTCTCGGTCTCCCGCAGCCGCTCCTTGGCCATGCCGAGGTCCATCGCCAGTGCCACCAGGCGGGCCTGGGCGCCGTCGTGCAGGTCGCGCTCGATCCGGCGCAGGTCGGCGGCGGCGGTGTCGACCACGGTGCCGCGGTCGTCCTCCAGCTCGCGGACCCGCTCGGAGAGGGCGCCGGGGTAGAGCAGGGTGTCCACCAGCATCCGGTCCACCGCCGACTGGGCGCGGATCGCCCACGGCAGGGCCGGCCAGCCGACCAGGACGAAGACCAGGGTCAGCGCGAAGCTCAGCACGCCCCAGGGCAGCATCAGCACGTTGTAGAGGGCCGAGCGCCAGGAGAGGCCGTCGGTGAGGTGGGCGATGGCGTAGCCGGTGATGCCCGGCCGGCGGCGCGGCACCGGCTCCGGTTCGTGCACCTCGGAGCCGTACAGTGCCCGGGCCCGGCGGCGGGCGAAGCCGCTCATCGAGCGGCAGCCGGCCAGTCCGGCGGCGAGCAGCGGCAGGCCGATCACGGTGACCGACAGGGCCAGGCCGACCGACAGCGTCACGACCGTGAAGACGAAGCCGCCGATCCCGAGCGGCAGGTTCAGCAGCAGCCGCCCGACCTGCCGCCACATCCGCGCGCCGTACAGCGGGGTGCGCTCGGCGCCGGCCGGCGGCTCCTGGCCGAAGGCCTCGGCCGTGCCGTCCATTCGCTTCATCTCGGTCTACCGTCCTTTTCCGGTCGCGCTGTGCCCCTAGCTTGGCCGGTCGGGGGTAGGTGAGGCCATGGGGGTGATACGTCTTCCGGGACGGGGGTTATCCCCACCCCGGCGGTGGGTCCGCGGGGTGTCCACCGGTTGTCCATCGGGTGTCTTGCGTATCGGGCAGGGTGCGGGGTACCCGTGCCGTGCACTTAGACTCACGCACTGGCGATGGTTATGAGCGTGTAAAGGAACGTCGTAGAACCGCCCCGAGGGCGGGTTCCGCGGCCGATGTGGAGGCGAGGCATGGTGGGGCAGCGGGCGGCTTCGGTCGCGGCCGACCCGGCGGCCGGCGGCGGCTACTTCGACGCGTACGCCGCGATCGGCCTGCTCGCCGTCGTCGGCGTGGTCTTCGTGACGGTGGCGTTCACCGCCAACCGCCTGCTGCGGCCGGTGGTGTACTCGCCGGAGAAGCTGCTCGCCTACGAGTGCGGTGTGGACCCGGTGGGGGAGGACTGGGCGCACACCCAGATCCGCTACTACGTCTACGCCTTCCTGTACGTGATCTTCGCGGTCGACGCGATCTACCTGTTCCCGTGGGCGACCGTCTTCGCCTCCGCCGGATACGGCGCCGGGACGCTGGTCGAGATGTTCGTCTTCATCGGCTTCCTCGCGGTCGGACTGCTCTACGCCTGGAAGAAGGGCGTTCTGGAATGGACGTGACGCACACCCACTCGCACGGGCACGACGCCTCCGGCGGCCCGGTTCCGCTGGGCGTGCCGGACCCGTCGCGCCCCGGTGCCGCCGCCGAGCGGCGGTCCATCGGTCCGCTGGCCCGGCTGGCTCCGGACCCGGTGAAGGTGGTCCTCAACTGGGGACGGCGCTACAGCCTCTGGTGCTTCAACTTCGGCCTGGCCTGCTGCGCGATCGAGTTCATCGCGGCCTCGATGGCCAAGCACGACTTCATCCGGATGGGCGTCATCCCGTTCGCGCCGGGCCCCCGGCAGGCCGATCTGATGATCGTCTCGGGGACGGTGACCGACAAGATGGCTCCCGCCGTCAAGCGGCTCTACGAGCAGATGCCCGAGCCGAAGTACGTCATCTCCTTCGGGGCCTGCTCCAACTCCGGCGGGCCCTACTGGGACTCCTACTCGGTGACCAAGGGCGTCGACCAGATCATCCCGGTCGACGTCTACGTGCCCGGGTGCCCGCCCCGGCCGGAGGCGCTGCTCCAGGGCATTCTCAAGCTCCAGGAGAAGATCGCCGCCGAGTCGCTGCCCGGCCGCTACACCGCGCCCGCGGCGGCGCTGCGGCGTCCGCCGGTGGCCGGGCCCGGTGCCGCTGGTGCCGGTGCGGCCGGTTCCGGTTCCGCTGAGGGAGGGGTCTCGTGACCACGGCCGAGCAGTACGCGGCGTCGGTCGGGGAGTGGGCGACCGGCGCCGAGGCGTACGGGCTGATCACCGTCGACGTGCCGGCCGAGCACTGGATCGAGGCGCTCACCGCCGCCCGGGACACCCTGGGCCTCGGCTTCTTCGACTGGCTCAGCGCCGTCGACGAGCTCGCCGAGGGCTTCTCGGTGGTCGCCCACCTCGCCGCCGTCGACGCCCCGGGCGTGCGCCACCTGGCGCTGCGCACCCGGGTGCCGCGCGACGCGGCCGCGCTGCCGACCGCCGTCCCGGTGTACGCCGGGGCCGCCTGGCACGAGCGCGAGACGCACGAGATGTTCGGCATCGACTTCCCCGGGCACCCCCATCTGATCACCCTGCTGCTGCCGGACGGCTTCGAGGGGCACCCGCTGCGCAAGGAGTTCGTGCTCGCGGCCCGGGTCGCCAAGGCCTGGCCGGGTGCCAAGGAGCCGGGCGAGTCGGACCACGGTGACGGGCCGGCGCGGCGCAAGATGCAGCCGGCCGGTGTGCCGGACCCGAACGAGTGGGGCCCGCTCAAGGGCACCCTGCCGCCGGTCGCCGAGCGGCCGGCCCGCGGTGCCCGGGCGGCCGGTGCGGCCCGGACGCCGCGCGCGGCGGCGGCGGGCGCCGCGGGTGCGGAGGGTGCCGCCGGTGCCGAGGGCGCCGCCGCAGTGCGGGCGGACCGGCCGCGTCGCACGCGTTCGGTCTCCGAGGGGTCGGCGAGCCAGACGGCCGGCGAGGCCCCGGCCACCCAGGAGGCACCCCCGGTGCGGGCCGACCGGCCGCGGCGGACGCGTTCGGTCTCCGACGGATCGGCGAGCCAGGCGCCCGCCGGCCCGGCCGAGGCCGCCGCGGCGCCGCCCGCCCGGACGCAGTCCTCCGACGCGCCGTGGCACAACCCGGTGCCGGCGCACGACGAGCCCGGGAAGCCGGCCGCCGAGGAACCCGCCGACGCGGCGAAGGCGGCGAACGCCGAGAACACGGCGGACGCCGAGGACGCCGGCAGCGCCGGCAGCGCGGAGCAGACGAAGAAGCCGCCGGTCGAGTCGGCCGGCCAGGACGGAGACGGCGCGTGAACCTGTTCGACACGGTGCTGCGCTGCGTCGCCACACTGGTCGTCTTCCTCGTCCTGCCCCTGGTCATCGGCCAGACCGAGCACAAGGTGATGGCGCACATGCAGGGCCGGCTCGGCCCGATGTACGCCGGCGGTTTCCACGGCTGGGCGCAGCTGATCGCGGACGGCGTGAAGTTCGCCCAGAAGGAGGACATCGTCCCGTCCGGCGCCGACCGGCGGATCTTCCAGCTGGCACCCGCCGTCTCGCTGCTGCCGTACCTGCTGGTGCTGCTGGTGATCCCGGTCGGGCCCGGCGGCTTCGTCGGGCAGGCGGTGGACGCCGGTCTGTTCTTCGTGCTCGCCGTCATGGGCGTCGGCGTGATCGGCAAGCTGATGGCCGGCTGGGCCTCGGCCAACAAGTTCTCGCTGCTCGGCGGTCTGCGGACGGCCGCGCAGCTGATGTCCTACGAGCTGCCGATGGTGCTCGCCGCCGCCTCCGTGGCGATGGCCGCCGGGACGCTCTCGCTGCCCGGGATCATGGACGCCTGGGAGTGGTACTGGATCCCGTGGCAGCTGATCGGCGGCTTCGTGTTCTTCACGGCCGGCCTGGCCGAGCTGCAGCGTCCGCCCTTCGACATGCCGGTCGCCGACTCCGAGATCATCTTCGGCGCGTACACCGAGTACACCGGTCTGCGCTTCGCGCTGTTCCTGCTCTCCGAGTACGCGGGCATCCTGGTGGTCTCCGCGCTGACCGCGGTGCTCTTCCTGGGCGGCTGGCACGGCCCGCTGCCGGACCAGCTCGGCTGGCTGTGGACCCTGCTGAAGACCTTCGCGCTGGCCTTCGTGGTGATCTGGATCCGGGTCACCTACCCCCGGCTGCGCGAGGACCAGCTGATGCGCTTCGCGTGGACGGTGCTGATCCCGCTCGCCCTCGTCCAGCTGGCCCTCACCGGCATCATCAAGGTGGCGATCTCATGAGTTTCCCCGGTGCGGGCCTGGCCAAGGGCCTGGCCGTCACCCTGCGGACGATGACGAAGAAGAGCATCACCGCGCAGTACCCGGACGTGCAGCCGGTCCTTCCGCCGCGCTCGCGCGGCGTGATCGCGCTGCTGGAGGAGAACTGCACGGTCTGCATGCTCTGCGCCCGTGAGTGCCCGGACTGGTGCATCTACATCGACTCCCACAAGGAGACGCTGCCGGCCGCCGACCCGAACGCGCGCGCCCGCACCCGCAACGTGCTGGACCGCTTCGCCATCGACTTCTCGCTCTGCATGTACTGCGGGATCTGCATCGAGGTGTGCCCCTTCGACGCGCTGTTCTGGTCGCCCGAGTTCGAGTACGCGGAGACCGACATCCTGGAGCTGACCCACGAGCGGGACCGGCTGCGGGAGTGGATGTGGACGGTGCCGGTGCCGCCGGCACTGGATCCGGCGGCCGAGGAGCCCAAGGAGATCGCCACCGCGCGCAAGGCCGCCGACAAGCTGGCGGCCGCCGCGGCCAGGGCGGCGGAGGAAGCGGAGACGGCGCAGAACGGCGGTGACGCGTGAAGGGCGCCGCCACCCTGCTCGCCGCGACCGGGTCGCTGGACCCGGCCGCGCGCTCGTTCCTCTCCCCGACCGGGGTGGAGATCGTCTTCCTGCTGGTCGGCATCGCCGTGCTCGGCTCGGCCCTGGTCGCCGTCACCACCAAGCAGCTGGTGCACGCCGCGCTCTGGCTGGTGGCCGCGCTCGGCGGACTGGCCGTGGAGTTCCTGCTGCTCACCGCCGAGTTCATCGCCTGGGTGCAGGTGCTGATCTACCTCGGCTCGGTGGTCGTCCTGGTGCTGTTCGGGCTGATGCTCACCAAGGCGCCGATCGGACGCTCGCCGGACGCCGACTCCAAGAACCGCTGGGTCGCCCTGGTGGTCGCGCTGGCCTCGGCCGGGACGCTGGTGACGCTGGTCGTGGACGCCTTCCGGACGTCCTGGATCGACCTCGGCGCGGGCGGCGGCTCGACGGCGGTGACCGGCGCGAGCCTGTTCCGGACCTGGGTGCTGCCCTTCGAGGCGCTCTCGGTGCTGCTGCTGGCCGCGCTGGTCGGCGCGATCGTGCTGTCGCGCGGCAGCGGCCGGCGGGTGCCGGCGCCGCGGGCCGGGCGGATCCGGGCCGGGCGGCCGGTGGGCTCCAACGGGCCGGTCGCCCGGACCGCGCCCGTGCCTGCGCCCGAGGTTTCGGCGGAGCCTGCGCCGACCACCACCGAGCAGGAGGGCTGATGCACCTCGCCTACCCCGTCGTCCTCGCCGCGCTGCTGTTCAGCATCGGCGTCTACGGCGTGCTCGCCCGGCGCAACGTCATCCTGGTGCTGATGTCCGTCGAGCTGATGCTCAACGCCGTCAACCTCAACCTCGTCGCCTTCGACGCCTGGCTGCGCGACTCGCTGCACGCCGGGCAGGCGCTGACCCTGTTCACCATCACCGTCGCCGCCGCCGAGATCGGCCTCGGGCTCGCCATCGTCCTGCTGCTGTTCCGGGCCCGGGGCACCGCGGACATCGACCGGGCCACCGCGCTCGGCGACCCGGCCGAGTCCACCGCCGACGTCGACGGGGCGCCGGCCGGAGCCGAGGCGCTGAAGGGCCGGGCCGCCGCATGAACCTCGCCCTGCCCGCCCTCGTTCCCGCGCTGCCCGCGCTCGGCGCGGCGGCCACCCTGGCCGTCGGCAAGCGCGCGCCCGGCCTCGCCCGGCCACTGGCGATCGTGCCGGTCGCCGTCTCGGCGGTGCTCGCCCTGGTCGTCGCGCTCCAGCTCGGCAGCGGCCAGGTGCTGGACGCCGGCACCCGGCTCACCCCGACCGGCGGACCGGACATCGCGCTCGCGATCCACCTGGACGGCTTCAGCTCGCTGATCTCGGTGCTGGTCGGCCTGGTCGCCACCTGTGTGCAGGTCTACTCGACCGCGTACCTCAAGGACGACCCGCGCTACCCCTCGTACGCGGCGCTGGTCTCGCTGTTCACGGCGGCGATGTTCCTGGTCGTCTACTCCGGCGACCTGGTCGTGCTGCTGGTCGGCTGGGAGGTCATGGGCATCTGCTCGTACTTCCTGATCGGCCACCACTGGGAGACCGAGGACGCCCGCTCCGCCTCGCTCAAGGCCTTCCTGGTCACCAAGCTCGGCGACGTGCCGTTCCTGTTCGGCATCTTCCTGCTGGGCGCCGACGCCGGGAGCTTCCGGATCGAGGACGTGCTGCGGGCCGCCACCGAGGGGCGGCTCGGCCACCCGACGCTGGTCGCGCTGCTGCTGCTGGCCGGGGTGGCCGGCAAGAGCGCGCAGTTCCCGCTGCACACCTGGCTCCCGGACGCGATGGCCGGCCCGACGCCGGTCTCCGCGCTGATCCACGCCGCCACCATGGTCGCGGCCGGCATCTACCTGGTGGCCCGGCTGCTGCCGGTCTTCCTGCTCTCCGGCGCGGCGCTGGTCGTGCTGGCGGTGATGGCCGCCGTGACGATGATCGGCTCGGCGCTCTGCGCGCTCGCCCAGGACGACCTCAAGCGGGTGCTCGCCTACTCGACCGTGGGCCAGCTCGGCTACATGGCCGGCGCGCTGGCCAGCGGCGACCGCCAGGCCTCGGTGTTCCACCTGGTCAGCCACGGCGCGTTCAAGGCACTGCTGTTCCTCGCGGCCGGTGTGGTGATCCACGCCGCGCACACCAACTCGATCTCGGCGATGTCCCGGATCCCCGGGCTGCGCAAGCGCGTCCCGGACGCCTACTGGACGATGGGCATCGCGCTGGTCGCCCTGGTCGGCCTGCCGCCGTTCGCCGGCTTCTTCAGCAAGGAGGCGGTGCTGACCGCCGCCGAGCACGCCGCCAACGGCGAGGCGCTGACCAACGGCCTCGGCCCCGCCTCGGCGGTGCCGCAGGCGGCCGGCTGGATCGTGCTGATCTCGGCCGGACTCACCGCGCTGCTCACGGCGGCCTACGCGGCCCGGCTGTTCCTGGTCGCCTTCCACAGCCCGGCCGGCGCGGCCGCGGCGGCGCCCGCGGTGCTGCCCGCCGCCGACCGGGGCACGGTCGTCGGCGACCACGAGGCCGGCGCGCCGTACTCGCCCGAGCTCGACGAGGCCGACCCGGCCGTCGCCGAGCCGCCCGCGATGCGCTGGCCGCTCTGGGTGCTCGCCGTGCCGACCATGGGCTTCGGCGTCGCCGGCCTGCGCTCGGACTGGCTGCCCGCGCTGCTGGACGGCGGCTCGCTGCGGCCCTCCGCGGTCACCGCCGTGATCGGCACCGGCCTCGCCGTGGTCGGCGCGCTGCTGGCCTACGGGGCCTGGCGCTCGGCCACCGCCCGGGTGCCCGAGCAGGACGGAGCCCCGGCCGCCGACGTGGTCGTCGCCGACCCCGGGCGCGCCCTGCTCGGCCCGCTGTTCGGCCCGGCCCGGCACGGCTTCGGCGTCGACCGGCTCTACAGCGCGCTGTTCGTCCGCCCGGTCGAGGCCGCCGCCCGGCTCGTCCGCTTCCTCGACCGCGAGGTCGTGGAGACGTACGTGCGCGGCGCCGGCGCCGGGGCGGGCCTGCTCGGCCGCGCCGTGCGGCTCGCCCAGACCGGCAACGCGCAGACCTACCTCAGCGCGCTGCTCGCCGGCGTCGTCCTGCTGGCCGTCCTGGTGGCGGTGTAGCCGATGCCGTACCTCCCTTCCCCGTCCGCTGTCGTGGTTGTCGCTAGGAGCCCCCGATGAACGCGGTCCTCATCGCCCTCCTGGTGCTGCCGCTGCTCGGCGCCGCGCTCACCCTGGCCCCGGTGTTCGGCACGGACCCGGCCGCCGCCGACCGCCGCGCGCTGCGCTTCAGTACCGTGCTGACCGGCGCCGTCCTGGTGCTCACCGTCGTCCTGGCCGCAGGCTTCGACCACGACGAGCCCGCCCGGATGCAGGCCACCACCGACGTGTCCTGGATCCCGGCCATCGGCGTGCGCTTCCACCTCGGCGTGGACGGCGTCTCGCTGCCGCTGATCGTCCTGACCTCGCTGCTCACCTTCCTCTGCGCGCTGTACTCGGAGCGGCGGCTGCCCTCCGGGGAGGGGGTCCCGTCCGCGCGGGCCTTCGTCGGGCTGTTCCTCCTCCTCGAAGTCGGCATGCTCGCCACCTTCGCGGTGCTGGACCTCCTGCTCTTCTTCCTGGCCTTCGAGATCGTGCTGATCCCGATGTACTTCCTGATCGCCCGCTGGGGCAGCGGGGCGAAGGTGCCGGCCGCCAACCGCTTCATCCTGTACACGCTGCTCGGCTCGGCCGTGATGCTGCTCGGCTTCCTGCTGGTCGGCGGCAAGGCGGGCACCTTCGACATGCAGGCCCTCGCCGCCGCCCACGGCTCCGGCCTGAGCCACTCCACCCAGGTGATCGCCGCGCTGGCGATCATGGTCGGGCTCGCGGTCAAGGCCCCCGCCTGGCCGCTGCACAGCTGGCTCCCGGACGCGCACACGGCGGCCCCGACCGTCGGCTCCGTGCTGCTCGCCGGCGTGCTGCTGAAGATGGGGACCTACGGCCTGGTCCGCGTCCTCCTCCCGGTCGTCCCCGACGGCACCACGACGCTCGCCCCCTACCTGGGCGCGTTCGCCGCCGTCGGCATCGTCTACGGCTCGCTGGCCTGCCTCGCGCTCGCACGGCGCGGGGCCAAGGGCGACCTCAAGCGCCTGATCGCCTACTCCTCCGTCGGCCACATGGGCTTCGTCCTGCTGGGCATCGCCTCCCTCACCCCGGTCGGCGTCAACGGCGCGCTGTTCGCCAACATCGCGCACGGTCTGATCACCGGCCTGCTGTTCTTCGTCGTCGGGGCGCTCAAGGACCGCTACGGCACGGCGGACCTCGACACCCTCTCCGGCGCCACCGGCGCCGCCCTCTACGGACGGGCGCCACGGCTGGGCGCGCTGCTCGCCTTCGCCGCCGTCGCCAGCCTCGGTCTGCCCGGGCTGGCCGGCTTCTGGGGCGAGCTGCTCGCGATGTTCGGCGCGTTCGACCCGGCCGACGGCCTCTCGCGCCCCGCGTTCGTCACCTACATGGTCCTGGCCGGTCTCGGCACCCTCCTCACCGCCGCGTACCTGCTGATCGTGGTCAGGCGCGTCTGCATGGGCGACCCGAAGCAGCCCGCCCCGGTGGCCGAGCTCGCCGACCTGCGCCCGTACGAGGCCGTCAGCTGGACGCCGCTGGCCGCCCTCACCCTGCTCGCCGGTCTCTGGCCCGCGCTGCTGCTCGGCCTCTCCGACCCCGCCGTCAAACACCTCCTCGGGGGTGGCTGATCATGCTCGGCACCGCACTCGGACCTCACTCCACGGGGCAGACCACTGTGACCTCCCTCGCCGTCGCCAACCCGGGCAGCCTGATCCAGTCCGTGGACTGGGTGGCGATCGCACCCCCGCTGATCGCCGCCGCGGCGGCCCTCGCCGTGCTGGTCACCGACCTCTTCCTGCCCGCGCAGCACAAGAAGTGGCTGGGCCGGCTCACCGCCGCCGGACTCGCCCTCGCGCTCATCTCGCTCCTCCCGCTCACCGGGGGATCACCCCGGGCCACCTTCTGTGCGCAGAACGTAACAGGAGCCACTGACAACGCCGGCTGCTCCTACGTCGCCGACCACTTCGCGCTGGTCTTCCAGCTGCTCGCGCTCGGCGGCGCGCTGATCGCCGCGCTGCTGTCCGCCCACACCGTGGAGGACGAGAAGCTGCCCGGCGGCGAGTACTGGTTCCTGCTGCTCTCCAGTGCCACCGGTGCCGCCCTGCTGCCCGCCTCCCGCGACCTCGCCACCCTGGTGATCGCCCTGGAGGTGGCCTCGCTGCCCGCCTTCGCCCTGGTCGCGCTGCGCCGGGACGGCCGGGGCGCCGAGGCCGCGCTGAAGTTCTTCGTCTCCTCCGTCACCGCGACCGCCGTGATGCTGCTCGGCGTCGGCTTCGTCTACGCGGCGAGCGGCAGCCTGCACCTGGGCGCCGTCGCCACCGGCCTGGAGCAGGCGCCCGCGCAGCTGAAGCCGCTGGCCGAGGCGGGCGCCGTGCTCACCCTGGTCGGCTTCGCCTTCAAGGTCGCCGCCGTCCCGTTCCACTTCTGGGTCCCGGACACCTACACCGGCGCCCCGCTGCCGGTGGCCGGCTACCTCTCGGTGGTCGGCAAGGCGGCCGGTCTGGCCGGTCTGGCGCTGGCCACCACGATCGCCTTCCGCCCCTACGCCCACACCTGGGGCCTGACGCTCGCGGTGCTGGCCGCCGTCACCATGACGGTCGGCAACGTGGGCGCGCTGCGCCAGCGCTTCGACACCCGCCACAGCGCGGTCCGGCTGCTCGCCTGGTCCTCGGTGGGCCAGGCCGGCTACCTGCTGGTGCCGCTGGCCGCGGCCGGCTACGCGCCCACCGCGACCGACCCGCTGGGCGCCACCGCCGCGTACGCGCTGATCTACGGCGTGGTCAACCTCGGCGCCTTCGGTGTGGTGGCGGCGGTCGGCCGCAGGGCCGGGACCAGCGTGGACGACTTCCGCGGCCTGTTCGCCCGCGACCGCTGGACGGCGCTGGCGCTGGCCTTCTTCCTGCTCTGCCTGGCCGGACTGCCCCCGGGCGTGATCGGCCTGTTCGGCAAGGTGGTGGTGTTCCGTGCCGCCGTCGACGCCGGGCTGGGCTGGCTGGCCGTGGTGATGGCCGTCAATGTGGTCGTCGCCCTGTACTACTACCTGCTCTGGACCGCCCGGCTGTTCGCCCCGGCGGAGGAGGCCGCGGCCGGGACCCCGGCCCCCGAGCGGCGCCTGCCGGTGTCGCTGGCGGCCACCCTGGGGCTCACCGCCTCGGCGGCCGTGGTGCTCTCGGTGGCCCCGCAACTGGTGCTCCAGGTGGTGGGCGGCTCGCTGTTCTGACCCCGTCCCGGCCCCCGCCCCGGACGTGTGCCGAGGTGGCGGGCGGTGCGGGCAGGTCACCCGGCCGGGTGTCGCGCTGGTCACAAGGGAACAAGGCCCCCGGCCCCGCCCGTTGAGCGGGCAGGAGGGACGAGGCAGAAAGGGCTTCCCCACGCACCATTGGAGGGCCAGCCGTGCACCGCCCGCACAACGGACTGAGGACCGCCGCCCTGCTCGGCGGCCTCTCGGCGCTGATCCTGGTGATCGGCAGCTTCTTCGGCCGCACGGGCTTCGTGATCGCCCTCATGGTCGCCCTCGGCACCAACGCCTACGCCTACTGGAACAGCGACAAGCTCGCGCTGCGCGCCATGCGCGCGCGCCCGGTGAGCGAGATCGAGGCCCCGCAGCTGTACCGGATCGTCCGCGAGCTCTCCACCGCGGCCCGCCAGCCGATGCCCCGGCTCTACATCTCGCCGACCCCGGCCCCGAACGCCTTCGCCACCGGCCGCAACCCGCGCAACGCCGCGGTCTGCTGTACCGACGGCATCCTGCAGCTGCTCGACGAGCGGGAGCTGCGCGGCGTCCTGGGCCACGAGCTGAGCCACGTCTACAACCGCGACATCCTGATCTCCTCGGTGGCGGGGGCGCTCGCCTCGGTGGTGATGTTCCTGGTCAACTTCGCCTGGCTGATCCCGTTCGGCCGCAGCGAGGACGACGACGGCCCCGGCCTGTTCGGGATGCTCGCGATCATGATCCTCGGCCCGGTCGCCGCCTCGCTGATCCAGCTGGCCGTCAGCCGCTCCCGCGAGTACCAGGCCGACGCCGACGGCGCCCGGATCACCGGCGACCCGCTCGCCCTGGCGAGCGCGCTGCGCAAGCTGGACGCCGGCACCCGGCAGCTGCCGCTGCCGCCGGAGCCGCAGATCCAGACCGCCAGCCACATGATGATCGCCAGCCCGTTCCGGCCGGGCGAGGCCGGCACGAAGCTCTTCTCCACCCACCCGCCGATGGCCGAGCGGATCGCCCGGCTGGAGCGGATGGCGGGCTACCGGGGGTAGGCCCTCCACCGGGGGTAGGCCCTCTCTACGGGACCGCACCGGGCGGGAGGACCCGACCAGCCTGCCGGCCGCGGCCCCTGGGGCCCGCACGGCCCGTCGTCAGCCCGCGACCTCCTCGAAGGCCAGCCGCAGGCGGTGCACGCCCTCCGCCACCTGGGCGGAGCTCTCGGCGGATGCGTAGCTCAGCCGCAGGCGCGGGGCAGGCGGCTCGGCGGCGTGGTACGGGCGGCCCGGGGTCACCTGGACCCCGGCCCGCAGGGCGGCCTCGGTGAGGGCGCCGTCGTCGACGCCGTCCGGGAGCCGCAGCCACAGGTGGTAGCCCCCGGGCCGGTAGCCGCCGAGCAGGCCCGGCAGCTCGCGGTGCAGGGCGGTGACGGCGGCAGTGCGGCGGTCGCGCAGCTCGCCGGCGAGGGTGCGCAGATG
The DNA here is from genome assembly GCF_040609255.1 of Kitasatospora sp. NPDC004723. Classification (NCBI taxonomy): domain Bacteria; kingdom Bacillati; phylum Actinomycetota; class Actinomycetes; order Kitasatosporales; family Streptomycetaceae; genus Kitasatospora; species Kitasatospora sp. NPDC004723. The sequence continues at coordinate 323,781 of NZ_JBEXJT010000001.1, forward strand.
ACGGGCCCAGCCGGGGTCGGCGACCAGCTCCAGCGTCGCCTCCTGCAGCGGCCGGGGCACGAAGAAGGTGTCCACCACCTGGGTCGCGCGCAGCCGGGCGAGCGCCGGCCCGCGCGCGGTGAGCGCGCCGACCCGCAGGTTGGGCGAGGCGGCCTTGGTCAGCGAGCGCAGGTGCACCACCACCCCGTCGCGGTCCTCGGCGGCGAGCGGGCGCGGCAGCGCGGGGGCGTCCGCGTGGACCAGCAGCCGGGCGAAGTCGTCCTCGACCACGAACGCGCCCGCCGCCCGGGCGATCCGCAGCACCTCGCCCCGGCGCTCGGGGGAGAGCACCGCGCCGGTCGGGTTCTGGAACAGCGGCTGGCAGACGAAGACCCGCGCCCGGGTGGCCGCGAAGGCGTCCGCCAGCAGGTCGGTGCGCACCCCGTCGGCGTCGACCGGCACCGGGACGGGCCGCAGTCCGGCCGCCCGGACGACCGCCAGGATCCCCGAGTACGTCGGCGACTCCACCAGGACCGGCGCACCGGGCGCGGCGAGCGAGCGCATCGCCACGGTGAGGCCGCCCTGCCCGCCGGAGGTGATCAGCACGTCCCCGGTGGCGATCGGCCCGCCGTGGCCGCCGATGTCGCGGGCGAACCAGCCGCGCAGCTCGGTGAGGCCGTCGGTGGGCGGGCGCTCCCAGGCGCCCGGCCGCCGCCCGGCCCGGCCGAGGGCGGCGGCGAGCAGGCGCTCGGGCAGCAGCGAGGCGTGCGGGTAGCCGCTGTTGAGGTCGACGACGTCGGGCGGCGGCACGCGCAGGGTGGCGAACACCGGGGCGGCCAGCAGATCGCGCGGGCCGGTGTCGGTGCTGAGCGCGATCTCCTGCCAGGAGAGGTCGCCGGGACGGGCGGCGCCGGGCGTCCCGGTGCCCGGACCGCCCGCGAAGGCCGCCGTCCGGAACACCCCGGCGCCCGGGCGGGAGACCACCAGGCCCTCGGCGGCCAGCACGGCGATGGCGCGCGACACCGTTCCCGGGCTGACCTGGTGGCGCTCCATCAACGCCCGACTCGACGGCAGCTTCCGCCCCTCCGGGTAGCGCTCGACCTCGCGGCGCAGGCTGTCGGCGAGTTCGGCCACACTGCTACGCTCGTTCATGAGAGCACAAGATAGCGCTACCCCCTCTCCGGCGATAGCGGTACGACCCGCCACGGCGCCCGTCGCCTCGAGGGGCCCGGGCACCGCACTGGCCGCCCTGGGCGTCCTCTCCTTCTCCTTCAGCTTCCCCGCCACCGCCTGGGCGCTGACCGGCTTCGGCCCCTGGACGGCCACCGGGCTGCGCGGCGTGCTGGCCGGCCTGCTCGCCGCACTCTGCCTCGCCGCCGCCCGCGTCCCGCTGCCCGAGCGCCGCCACTGGCCCGGACTGCTGGTGGTCGCGGCCGGCTGTGTGCTCGGCTTCCCGCTGCTCACCACGCTCGCCCTGCGCACCTCCACGACCGCGCACTCGGCCGTCGTCATCGGTCTGCTGCCGCTGGCCACCGCCGCCGTCGCGGCCGTGCGCTCCCGCCGGGACGGCCGCCGTCCGTCCCGGCTGTTCTGGGGCGCGGCGCTGGCCGGGGCGGTCGCGGTGCTCGGGTTCACGCTGCTGCGGAGCCACGGGCGGCCCGGCCTCGCCGACCTCCACCTGTTCGCGGCGCTGCTGGTCTGCGCGGCCGGGTACGCGGAGGGCGGGCGGATCTCCCGGGAGCTGCCCGGTTGGCAGGTGATCGGCTGGGCGGTGGTCGCCGCGCTGCCGGTCACCGCGCTGACCGCGGCGGTGGCGCTGGCGTCCGAGCCGCTGCCGTCCGGCGGCCCCGGGGCGAAGGCGGTGGCCGGGCTGCTGTACACCGCCGCGGTCTCGCAGTTCGGCGGCATGGTGGTCTGGTACCGGGGGATGGCGCTGATCGGGGTCCCGCGGGCGAGTCAGCTCCAGCTGGCCCAGCCGCTGGTCACGCTCGTCTGGTCGGTGCTGCTGCTCGGCGAGGAGCTGCCGGCCGCCGCCCCGGTGACGGCGGTGGTGGTGCTGCTCTGCATCGCGCTCACCCAGCGGGACCGGGCCTGACGCTCCGGTCCGGTACGCGGCGCCGTCCGGTCCCGTACGCGGTACGGGGCCGGACGGCGGCAGCGGGGATCAGTGACCGGCCTCCGCGGGCCGGTAGACGCAGAGGGCCCAGATGATGAACACGTCCAGCGCGATCACCACGATCGACCAGCCCGGGTAGTACGGCATCGACAGGAACGCGTCGATGGCGCTCACCGCGGTGAGGACGATACCGGCGTACCGCGCCCAGGCGGCGCCCTTGAGGAGGAAGGCGCCGACCACCGCGACCAGCGCGCCGACGACGATGTGGATCCAGCCCCAGCCGGTGAGGTCGAAGCGGAAGACGTAGCGGTTGGTGGTCAGGAAGACCTCGTCCTCGTGAACCGCCATGATGCCCCGCAGCACCTCCATGATGCCGTTGATGAGCATCAGGACACCCGCGAACACCACGAAGCCGGGCGCCCACGCGCGGAAGTGGTGGTGCGAGGGCGGCGGTGGCGGCCGGCCGGTGCCGTGCTGCCAGGGCGGGGGCTGGTCCACCCGGGGCTGGTCCGCCCCGGGCTGTTCCGGGGGCGGCTGGCCGGGCGGCGGGGACGACGTGCTGCTCATGGGTTTCCTCCAGGACCGGACGCCGGGGCCGGACAGGCGCTCCCGGACAGGTGTGCGGAGAGACGTGCGGACTTCGACCGTCCGATCCCGGCCGGGGCCGGGCAACCGGGCCGCGCCTGTTCGGGTGACCGCCCGCTGTTCGGGTGAGCCGCCGCGCGCGCCCCCGCGTGCCCCCGTCCGCCACGCCCGGCCGGCCGGTACAGGTGGTCCGACCCCTGCCCCGGACCCGGAAGGCGCAGCACGTGACCCTCCTGCCGCAGGACACCGTGGAGCAGCCGCCCCCGCACCCGTCGCGCACGACCCGGTCGCAACGCCGCCGCGCCGCCCGCCGCCGACGGGGCGGGGCCCTGGTCGGCTGGCTCACCACCACCGACCACAAGCGGATCGGCACCCTCTACATCACCACCTCCTTCCTGTTCTTCCTGTTCGGAGGGCTGATGGCGATGCTGATGCGGATCGAGCTGGCCCGCCCCGGGCTGCAACTGCTCTCCAACGAGCAGTTCAACCAGCTCTTCACCATGCACGGCACGATCATGCTGCTGATGTTCGCGACCCCGCTGTTCGCCGGCTTCGCCAACTGGATCATGCCGCTGCAGCTCGGCGCCCCCGACGTCGCCTTCCCCCGGCTGAACGCGCTCGCCTACTGGCTGTACCTGTTCGGCTCGCTGATCGTCGTCTTCGGCTTCCTCACCCCGGACGGCGCGGCCGACTTCGGCTGGTTCGCCTACGCGCCGCTGAACGGCCCGGACCGCTCCCCGGGCCTCGGCGCCGACCTGTGGATCACGGGCCTGGCCCTCTCCGGCTTCGGCACCATCATGGGCTCGGTCAACTTCGTCACCACGATCGTCTGCTTCCGGGCTCCCGGGCTGACGCTCTTCCGGATGCCGATCTTCGTCTGGAACATCCTGCTGACCGCCGTCCTGGTGCTCTTCGCCTTCCCGGTCCTGGCGGCCGCGCTGCTCTGCCTGGAGTCGGACCGCCGCTTCGGCTCGCACGTCTTCGACGCGGCCAACGGCGGGGCGCTGCTCTGGCAGCACCTGTTCTGGTTCTTCGGGCACCCGGAGGTCTACATCATCGCGCTGCCGTTCTTCGGCATCATCACCGAGATCATCCCGGTGTTCAGCCGCAAGCCGATCTTCGGCTACACCGGCCTGATCGGCGCGACCATCGGCATCACCGGCCTGTCGATCACCGTCTGGGCGCACCACATGTTCGTCACGGGGCAGGTGCTGCTGCCGTTCTTCTCGATCATGACGATGATGATCGCGGTGCCCACCGGGGTGAAGTTCTTCAACTGGATCGGCACCATGTGGCGGGGCTCGCTCAGCTTCGAGACACCGATGCTGTGGGCCGTCGGCTTCCTGGTCACCTTCCTGTTCGGCGGCCTCACCGGGGTGCTGCTCGCCGCGCCGCCGATCGACTTCCACGTCTCCGACTCGTACTTCGTCGTCGCGCACTTCCACTACGTGGTGTTCGGGACGGTGGTCTTCGCGATGTTCGCCGGCTTCCACTTCTGGTGGCCCAAGTTCACCGGCCGGATGCTCGACGAGCGGCTCGGCCGGATCCACTTCTGGACCCTCTTCGTCGGCTTCCACACCACCTTCCTCGTCCAGCACTGGCTCGGCGCCGAGGGCATGCCCCGCCGCTACGCCGACTACCTCGCCTCGGACGGCTTCACCACGCTCAACACCGTCTCCAGCATCGGCTCGTTCCTGCTCGGGATCTCCACCCTGCCGTTCCTCTACAACGTCTGGCACACCGCCCGGTACGGGCAGCGGGTCACCGTCGACGACCCGTGGGGCTACGGCCGCTCCCTGGAGTGGGCGACCTCCTGCCCGCCGCCCCGGCACAACTTCGTCACGCTGCCCAGGGTCCGGTCCGAGTCGCCCGCCTTCGACCTCCACCACCCCGAGATCACCGAGATCGACCGGCGGCAGAACGCCCGCGAACCACACGTCTGATTCCGGGTCCTTTACCTTCTCGTTAGGATGACCGGCATGGCAGAGGACACCGCAGAGGACACCGCCGAGGAGGCGGGGGACACCAACAGCCCGGTGGCCGGAGACCCGCGGGCCCGGCGGCGCGGCCAGGGCGAACTGGAGGCGCAGGTGCTGGCCGTGCTCCAGCGGGCGCCCGTCCCCGTCACCGCGGGCTGGGTCCAGGAACGCCTCGACGGCGACCTCGCCTACACCACCGTGATGACCATCCTCTCCCGGCTGCACGCCAAGGACGCCGTCACCCGCACCCGCTCCGGCCGCTCCTACCTCTGGCAGGCCTCCTCGGACGCGGCCGGCCTCGCCGCGCTGCGGATGCGCCGCGTCCTCGACGGCGAGCCCGACCGGGACGCCGTGCTCGCCAGCTTCGTGACCGCGCTCCTCCCGCACGACGAGGAACTGCTGCGCACCCTGCTCGACGGCGCCTGCGCCCCGGCCGCCGACCGCGAAGGCTGACCTCCTCACCGTGGGCGTCTTCGTCTTCCTTCCCCTCTTCCTGCCGCTGACGGCGCTGCCCATCGCCCGCCTCACCGAGCAGCACCTCCACCCGCGCGGCGCCGCCCGGCTGCTCACCGCGATCAGCATCGTCATGGCGCTGTGCAGCGCGGTCTGCCTGGCGCTGATCGGCGTCGTCGGCACCGCGCAGATCCCCGGCAACCCGCTGCCCGACAGCTGGTCCGACCCCGAGGTCCGGGCCGCCCTGCCGTACCACGAGACCGTCGGCACGGCGGCGCTGCTCGCCCTCGGCGCCGTCCTGCTCGCGGTCGGCCGCACCCTCGTCCGCCACCTGCGGATCCGCGCCCGCGCCCGGCGCGCCCTCGGCCGCGCGCTGCCCGGCTCGTCCGACGTCGCCCTGCTGCCCGACCCGGCCCCGTACGCCTACGCGCTCCCCGGCTCGCCGCGCTCGCCCGGCCGGGTCGTCGTCTCCACCGGCATGCTGGCCGGCCTCGCCGAGGACGAGCGCGCCGCCCTGCTCGCCCACGAACGCGCCCACCTCACCCACCGGCACCACCGCCACCTGCTGGCCACCCAGCTCGCGGGCTGCGTCAACCCGTTCCTGCGCCCGCTGGAGCGCGCCGTCGCCTACAGCGCGGAGCGCTGGGCGGACGAGGAGTCCGCGCAGGCCGTCGGCGACCGGCGGGTCACCGCCCGCGCCGTCGCCCGCGCCGCCCTCGCCTCCCACCGCCCGCCCGCCGCCTACGCGGCCTTCCCCGCCTTCGCGGCCCCGGGCCCCGTCCCCCGCCGCGTCGCCGCCCTCCTCGGCCCCGTCCCCACCACCCGCAACTGGCCCCCCGCCCTCACCCCCGCCGGCCTCGCCGCCCTCGTCGCCGCCCTCGGCACCGCCGCCTCCGCCCTCTCCGCCCTCAACGCCGCCGTGGCCCTCCTCCTCGTCCTCAAGGCCGTCACCCCGCTCTGACTCCCGCTGCTTCCTCCGTTCAGCGGAAGGCCCTCCTCCGTAAGGATGGGAGGCACCCCGAGCGGTCCCTGAACCCGGTCACCCAGGGGCGTAGACACGTGGACCGGCGGGAATCCGCTGGTCGTAGGGGTGAACCGTCGTACGTGAGAAGGTGCCAGGCATGAAGGTGATCGGGTTCGTACTGAATGTGCTCTGGCTGGTCTTCTGCGGGTTCTGGATGGCGATCGGCTATGTGGTTGCCGGCATCATCTGCTGCGTTCTGATCATCACCATTCCCTTCGGCATCGCGTCCTTCCGGCTGGCGGGGTTCGTGATCTGGCCGTTCGGGCGGACGGCCGTCGAGCGGCCGGACGCCGGGGCGCCGTCGTGCATCGGCAACGTGATCTGGCTGATCTTCGCGGGGTGGTGGCTGGCGCTGATGCACCTGATCACCAGTATTCCGCTGTTCCTGTCGATCATCGGGATCCCGTTCGGGTGGGCGAACCTCAAGCTCATCCCGGTGTCGCTGACGCCGCTGGGGCGGGAGATCGTGCCGACGGACGAGCCGTGGGGCGGGCGGTAGGGGGAAGTGGAGAAGGGCCGACGGGCGTTCCCGTCGGCCCTTCGGCGTGCTCAGGCGGTGGCGAGGGCGGCCAGGGTGGTGCGGGCGGTGGCGAGGGAGGTGGTGGCGAGGTCGCGGTAGGGGGTGAGGGCGGGGATGTCGGCGGCGCGGGTGAGTTCGGCGTGGATGAAGCGGAGGCCGGCGTCCGGGATGCCGAGGTGTTCGGTGAACCAGGCGCGCAGGTACGGGGTCTGGAAGTCGAAGGGCTCGCGCGGGGTGCCGGGGCCGTAGCCGCCGCCGCGGGCGGTGACGACGATGACGCGGGTGGCGGTGAGGCGGCCGGTGTGGGCGCCGGGGAAGGTGATGCGGTCGATCCAGGCCTTGAGGGCGGCGGGGACCGTGAAGTTGTACATCGGGACGCCGAGGAGCAGCGTGTCGGCCGAGTGGAGTTCGGTGATCAGGGGGTGGGTGAGGGACCACTCGTGGTGCTCGGAAGGGGTCGTGGCGAGGGAAGGGACGTCGGCGAGCGGGACCGGGGCGGCCTGGCGTTCGACGCGCACGCCGAGGGAGGCGTAGCCGGCGCCGATCAGGGGCACCGGGTCGGCGGCGAGGTCGCGGTAGCGGTAGTGGGCGTCCGGGTGGCGGGCCTGCCAGGCGTGGGCGAAGCGGGCGGTCAGGCGGCGGCTGACGGACTGGTCGGTCGGGCCGGCGCTGGAGTCCAGGTGGAGCAGGGTGGGCATGAGGGGTCTCCCGGTCACCTTCGAGGGGTGGGCGTCGTCAATCCCGTGACGCGGGTGCGGACGGAAAGGTGACCGATGGACGGGCGCGAGGAGTTGGCGGTGCGGTTCGAGGCCGAGCGGGGGCGGCTGGGGGCGGTGGCGCGGCGGATGCTGGGTTCGACGGCGGAGGCGGAGGACGCCGTGCAGGAGGCCTGGTTGCGGCTGGAGCGGGTGGACGCGGCGGAGGTCGAGAACCTGCCGGGGTGGCTGACCACCGTCGTGTCGCGGATCTGCCTGGACGTGCTGCGGGCGCGGCGGACCGAGCCGGTGCTGGTCGAGGGGGGCGAGGGGATCGAGGGGGCGGTGGACGGGCCCGAGGCGGAGGCCGAGCTGGTCGAGGAGGTGGGCCGGGCGATGCTGGTCGTACTGGACCGGCTGGGCCCGGCCGAGCGGGTCGCGTTCGTGCTGCACGACGGCTTCGCGGTGCCGTTCGAGGAGATCGGGCCGATCGTCGGGCGGAACACGGTGGCCGCCAAGAAGCTGGCGAGCCGGGCCAGGCAGCGGGTCAGGGGCGCCGGGGAGGAGCGGGGGACGGGGGACCGGGTGGTGGTGGAGGCGTTCCTGGCCGCCGCGCGCGGGGGTGACCTGGACGCCCTGCTCGCCGTGCTCGCGCCGGACGTGGTGCGCCGGGCCGACCCGGCCGCGCTGCCCGCCGGTCGCGCCGTCGTGCTGCGCGGCGCCGAGGCGGTGGCCGGGGAGACCCGGGTGATCGGGCGGCGGGCGCGGTTCGGGGTGCCGGTGCTGGTGGACGGCGCGGTCGGGGCGGCGATCGCCCCGGACGGGCGGCTGCGGCTGCTGCTGCGGTTCACCGTCGCGGACGGCCGGGTGGCCGCCTTCGAGGTGGTCGCGGACCCGGCCCGGCTGGCCGCCGCGGAGGTCGGGCTCGCGGACGAGGTCCGCTAGCGCGGTTCGTCGGCGAGCTGGACGATCATCTTGCCGGTGTTGGCGCCGCGGAGCATGCCGAGGAAGGCGTCGACGACGTTCTCGAAGCCCCGGACGACCGTCTCGTCCGAGGTGACGGCGCCGGAGCGCAGGTGCGGGACGAGGAAGTCGTACAGCTCGGGGCGGGCGTCGAGGTGGTTGCGGACCAGGAAGCCCTCCAGCCGCAGGCTCTTGCCGACCACGTCGAACAGGTTGCGCGGCGCGGGCGGCGGCGACTGCAGGTGGTTGTACTGGGCGACCGCGCCGCACCAGGCGATCCGGCCGTGGTCGCGCAGCGCGCCGATGGCGGCCTCCAGGTGGTCGCCGCCGACGTTGTCGAGGTAGACGTGCAGGCCGTCCGGGGCGGCCTCGCGCAGGCGGTCGGCGAGCGGGGCGTCGTGGTGGTCGAAGGCGGCGTCGAAGCCGAGGTGCTCGGTGAGGCGGGCGACCTTGGCGGCGGACCCGGTGCTGCCGACGATCCGGCCGGCGCCGAGCAGGCGGGCGATCCGGCCGGCCGCGGTGCCGACGCCGCCTGCGGCTGCCGAGATGAAGATCGTCTCGTCGGCCCGCAGCCGGGCGATCCGGGTCAGGCCGACCCAGGCGGAGAGCCCGGTGCCGCCGAGGATGCCGAGGTGGGCGCTGAGCGGCACGCCCGCGAAGTCCGGCAGGACGGTGGCCTCGTCCGGGGTGACCACGGAGAGGGTGCGCCAGGCCCGGCGGTGGTGGACCAGGGTGCCGACGGGCAGGGCGGGCGTCCGGGACTCCACGATCCGGCCCAGGGTGCGGCCCTCCAGCGGGGCGTGCAGCTGCCAGCTGCCGGACTCGTCCATCTCCTCGCGCATGTACGGGTCGACGGACTGGTGGATGTTCTCGACCAGTGCCTCACCGGCGGCCAGGGGCGGGACGGTCTCGTCGAGGAAGGCGAAGTTGTCGGCGGTGGGCTCGCCGGTGGGGCGGGAGACGAGGTGGACGACGCGGGCGGTGGGGCGGGACACGGGGACTCCAGACGGTGTCGGCGGGCGGTGGTGATCACCGTAGGGAGCCCGGCCCGGCCCGGGCAGGGGGCCGCGTCGATGGGTGGGGACGTTCCATGAAGAGGATCGATGGATCCGGTAGCGTCACCCGTATGACCGATCTCGCCCCGCACGAGCTGCGGGTTCTGGTCGCCGTGGCGGAGGAGCAGGGGTTCACGGCCGCCGCCGCACGCCTGGACAGCAGCCAGTCCGCCGTCTCGCACGCCGTGCGCGCCTGCGAACGGAAGCTCGGCGCGGTGCTGTTCGAGCGCGGGCGCCACGGCGCGCGCCCCACCGAGGCGGGCGAGCGGGCCGTCGCGTACGCCCGGCGGGTCCTGCGGCTGCTCGCGGCGATGGGCCCGGAGGTCCGGGCGGCCGGGGCGGGGGACGCGGCCGGGGAGGTGACCGGCGTGCTGCGGATCGCCGCGTTCCGCAGCGTCGCCGCCCATCTGCTGCCGCCCGTCCTCGCCCGGCTGACCGCCCGCCACCCGGGGCTCACGCCGCAGGTGCGGATCGTCCGCGAGCTCGGCCGGGGCACCGCCGGTGAGGTCGCCGACGGCCGGGCCGACCTGGGCCTCGCCACCCTCGACCCGGCCGCGCCGCCGCCCGTCCCCGGTCTGGTCGCGGCCCGGCTGTTCGAGGAGACGTACGCGCTCGCGCACCCGGCCGGCCATCCGGCGCCGCGCGGGCTGCCGCTGGTCGACTGGGACGAGAACTGCGGCTCGTACACCCGCGACTGGTGGGACCGGCAGGACTGGATCCCGCCGTCGACCATCGACGTCGAGGACGACACGGTGGCCGTCTCCCTGGTGTCCCAGGGCCTGGGGATGGCGATCATGCCCCGGACGGCGCTGCTCGGCGCGCCCGCCGGGCTGGCGGTCACCGACCTCGGGCCGAGGCCGCCGAGCCGGTACGTCGGGTACGTGACGACGCCGGAGCTGGCGGGGACGGCCGCCGTCCGGGCGCTGATCCGCGAGCTGCGGGAGCTGCGCGGACAGGTGCTGCCGGAGGGCCTGGCGGCGGTCTGACGCGGGAGGCGGCGGAGGCCTCAGCGCGCGGCGGCGGTGACCGGCCGGGAGCGCAGCGCCCAGGCGGCGGCCGGGGCGGCGCACCCGGCGGCGAGCAGCAGCGCGCCGCCGGCCACCACGGCGACCGGGCGCCACGGGAGGACGAGCGGCGCGGGCACGTGGAGCACCGCCAGGGCGGCGTACAGCGAGCCGAGCTGGACGGCCGTGACCGCGCAGCCGAGCACCGCGCCGACCGCCGTCACCAGCACCGATTCGGCCGTCACCAGGCGCACCACCTGGGCGCGGGTCGCTCCGGCCAGGCGGAGCAGGGCGAGTTCGCGGCGGCGGTCGGCGGTGGCCGTGAGCAGGGTGTTGGCGAGCGCGATGCCGGTGTAGACGAGGGCCAGGCCGAGCACCAGGGCGATCCGCAGCCAGGCCGTCCCGGCGGCTGCCCCGGCGGTGAGCCACTCCTCCCGGGTCAGCACGGTGGCGCCGTACGGCCGGGCGGTGGCGCGCACGTCGGCGACCCGGGCGGTCACCCGGGCGTCGCCGGTGGCGGCTTCGGCGTCGCCGGCGGCGGCGGAGAGCCGGACCTCGATGCGGTCGACGCGGGCGCCCGGGGCGTTGGCGGCGGTCACGTACAGGCCGTTGTCGCCGAGCCCGTCGCGCAGCACGGCGGCCACCCGCAGGGTCGTCCGGCTGCCGTCGGCGCGCACCACCGGGACCCGCTCGCCGACATGTGTGCGCCCCCATCCGGCGGGCAGCACCAGCGAGCCGTCGTCGAGCGCGGCCGTCGAGCCGGCCAGCAGCGGCAGCCGGGCGAGGGCCGCCAGACCCGCCGGGTCGGAGGCCATCCGGGCCTCGGAGCGGACGGTCACCCCGTCCGGCTCGACGAGGCCGAGCGCGGTCGGCGCGGTGGCGGAGAGCGCGGCCACGCCCCGGACGGCGCGCAGCGCGCCGAGCAGCGCGTCCCCGGATCCGGGCGCCGGTACGACGACCAGGTCGGCGGCGGTGCGGGCCCGCGTCTCGGCGGCGCGGGCGGCGGCCACCGTGTCCAGCGCGCCCGCCAGCGAACCGGTCAGCGCGACCGAGACCAGCACCGGTGCGGCGACCGCGCCCGTCCGGCGGACCGCCGCGGCGGCGCCGGCGGGCACCAGACGGCCCGCGTAGCCGGTGAGCCGCAGGGGCACGACGCGGCCCAGGAGGCGGACCAGCGGTGGGGCGAGCAGCGGCGAGAGCAGGCCGACCGCCGAGATCAGCCACATCGGCTGGGTGGTGTACGTCTTGCGGTGCAGCAGGTCGACCGGGTCGGTGACGAGCGCGGTGCCGGCCAGGACGGCGGCGGTGAGCAGCAGCCCGAGCCCGGTGAGCAGGCGGCCCGCGGTCAGCACGCCGGTGTCGAGGTCGGCTGCGCGCAGGGCGTCCAGCGGTCCGACCCGCCCGGCCCGGCGGGCGGCGACGGCGACACCGGCGAGGGCGACCAGCAGACCGGTGCCGAACGCGGCGGGCAGCGGCCAGCCGGCCGGGGCGAGGGCGAAACCGGGCGGGGCCATCCCGACGTCGGACAGCCACCCGACGAACGCGGGCGCGCCGGTCCGGCCGAGCAGACAGCCCGCGGCGGAGGCGCTCGCGCCGAGCAGCAGCGCCTCGGCGAGTACGGAACGGCGGACCTGCGCGCGGGTGGCGCCGACGAGGCGGAGCAGGCCGAGTTCGCGATGGCGCCGGGCGACGGCGTAGGAGTAGGTGGAGGCGACGACGAACGCCGAGACGAACGCGCTCACCCCGCCCGCCGTGCCGAGCGCGGCGACCAGCGAGACCAGTTCCTCCCCGCCGGGGGCGCCCGCGGCGGAGGCGAGACCGAGCAGCATGACGGCGGTCATCGCGACGCCGAGCGCGAGCGCGACGAAGGCGCCGAGCAGCGAGACCTGGCGGGCCTTCAGTGACGTGAGCGTGATCCGCAGCATTCCCATGGCGTCCAGCGAACCGCCGGGGGGAGGGCCGGCGCAGCAGGCCGGGGGCCACTTCGGGAGGTAGGGCCGGCCCTACCGACGGGCCGCCGCCGCGACCCTAGGCTGGCCGGGACGGGGGAGGGACGCGATGGACGACGGCGGCTGGTGGGGCCCGGTGCTGCGGCCGGGGTTCCTGCGCTCGGGAGCCCCGTGGCGGGCGGCCGGGTACCTGCTGGTGACGGGGCTGACCGGGCTGCTGCTCTGTGCCGGGCTGCTGCTGTCGGTGGCGGCCGGCGGGGCGCTCGCGCTGCTGCTGGTCGGGCTGCCGCTGCCGGCCGCGCTCGCCCTGGTCGGGCTGCCGGTCGCGGCCTGGGAGCGGCGGCTGGTCCGCTTCCTGGACGGCGGACGGGTGCCGGACCCGCACCGCGTCCCCGACCGCCCCGGCCTCGCCGCCTGGCTGCGGCTGCGCTACCGCGAGCGGGTGACCTGGCGGGAGCTGGGCTTCACCGCGCTCGCCGCGTTCGTGCTCTGGCCGGTCGACCTGGCCGTGGCCGGCTGCGCGCTGGCCGTCCCCGGGCACCTGCTGGCCGCCCTCCCGCTGCTCCTGCTGGACGGCGAGCAGGTCAACGTCCTCAAGCTCTGGGAGGTCCACTCGCCGTGGACGGCGGCCCTGTGCGGGCTGGCCGGCCTCGTCCTGCTGCCGCTGTCCGGCTACCCGCCGGCGCTGGTGGCGGCGGCCCGGGCGGGACTGGTCCGGCTGCTGCTCGGGCCGGACCGGCAGGAGCGGAGGATCGGTGAACTCGTGCGCTCCCGGGCCCGGTTGGTGGACGCCTTCGAGGCGGAGCGGCGCCGGATCGAGCGCGATCTGCACGACGGCGCCCAACAGCGCCTGGTGGCCCTGCGGATGACGCTCGGCCTGGCCCGGCTGGACGCGCCGCTGGCCGGGCCGCTGGCCGCCCGGCTCGCCGACGCGCACCGCGAGGCTGGCGAAGTGCTGGCCGGACTGCGGGAGTTGATCAACGGCATCCACCCTCAGGTGCTCACCGACCGCGGTCTGCCGGAGGCCTGCGCGGACGCCGCCGACCGCTCGCCGGTCCCGGTCTCCACCCGTTTCGCGCTGCCCGCCCGGCTCCCGGCACCGGTCGAGTCGGCCGGCTACTTCGCCGTCACCGAGGCCCTCGCCAACATCGCCAAGCACAGCGGCGCGAGCGCGGCGAGCGTCGAAGGCCGCTACGCGGACGGGCGGTTGACGATCGAGGTGGCCGACGACGGCCGCGGCGGCGCCGACCCGGGGCGCGGCACCGGGCTGACCGGGCTGGCCGACCGGGTCGCGGTCGTGGACGGCACACTGACGGTCAGCAGTCCGCCCGGCGGACCGACCCTGGTGCGGGTGGAGATCCCCTGCGCCCCGGCTGACGGAGGAGCCCCCCGATGAACCCGTGGACCGCCCCGGTGGGCCCGTCGACCGCCCCGACGGACCCACCGATCGCCCCGACGGACCCACCGGCCGCCCCGACGGACCCACCGGCCGCCCCGGCGAACCTGAGGATCGTGCTCGCCGAGGACGGCGTGCTGCTCCGCGAGGGGCTGGTCGGCCTGCTGGCCCGATTCGGGCACCGCGTGGTGGCCGCCGTCGGTGACGCCGGGGCACTGCGGGCGGCGGCCGAGGAGCACGAGCCGGACCTCGTCGTCACCGACGTCCGGATGCCGCCGGGCCAGAGCGACGAGGGGCTGCGCACGGCCGTCGCCCTGCGCGAGCGGCGCCCGGGCCTGCCGGTCCTGGTGCTCAGCCAGTACGTGCAGCGCTCGTACGCGGCGGAGCTGCTGGACTCCGGGGACGGCTCCGGCGTCGGCTACCTGCTGAAGGACCGGATCGGCCAGATCGAGGAGTTCACGGCGGCGGTCGCCGAGGTGGCGGCCGGCGGGACGGTGGTCGACCCGGAGGTGGTCCGCCAGCTGCTGCGCCGCCGCCGGGACCCGCTGGAGCGGCTGACCCCGCGCGAGCGCGAGGTGCTGGCGCTGATGGCCGAGGGCCGGTCGAACGCGGCGATCTGCCGGGAGCTGGTGGTGTCGGAGGCGGCGGTGGGCAAGCACATCGGCAACATCCTGATGAAGCTGGACCTGCCCCCGGCCGAGCCGACGCACCGCCGGGTGCTGGCGGTGCTGGAGTTCCTCCGTTCCTAGCGACCCGGGTCGGACACCGCCGCGCGGAGCCCCGCGAACTCCGCCGCCAGCGCGTCCAGGGTGTAGTGGGCGTTGAGGCCGCTGGGGTTGGGCAGCACCCAGACCTCGGTGTCCCCGACGGTCCGCTCCTGACGCCCGATCGACGCCGTCCGCCGGCCGAAGGCCGTGCGGTAGGCGCCGATGCCGAGCACCGCCAGCACCCGGGGGCGCAGCCGCAGCACCCGTTCGGTGAGGGCGGCGCCGCCCGCGCGCAGCTCGTCGGCGGTCAGCTCGTCGGCCTTGGCCGTGGCGCGCGGGGCGACGTTGGTGATGCCGAGGCCGAGGTCCAGCAGCTGCCGCTGCTCGTCCGGGCGGAACTGGCGGGGCGTGAAGCCGGAGCGGTGCAGGGCGGGCCAGAACCGGTTGCCCGGGCGGGCGAAGTGATGGCCGGTGGCCCCGGACCAGAGCCCGGGGTTGATGCCGCAGAACAGGACGCGCAGACCGGGGGCGGTGACGTCCTCGATCGTGGTGTCGCGGGCGGCGAGCAGCTGCTCGGCGGTCGGCCTGGGTGCCGTGGTCGGCTTCTCGGTCACCGGTCCAGTGTGCCGCCGGACGCCGTCGCCCCCGCGGTCACCCCCGCTTCCGGGGCTGCGGCCGCCGTGGCCTCCGCGACCACCGGGGCGGCCGTCGGCGCGGCCACCGCCGTCCGGCTCTCCGCCAGCGACCTGGTCCGCCGCCGCTCCCGCAGCCACCGCACGCCGTACACCGCCGCCGCCGCGTACGCCCACCCGACGAAGACGTCCACCAGGAAGTGCTCCGCGCCGTACACCAGTGCGAAGGTCATCGCGAGCGGGTACGCGACCAGCAGCACCCGCACCCACCGCGAGGCCGTCGGCCAGAAGAAGAACAGCAGCATCGCCGGGTACGCGGAGTGCAGTGAGGGCATCGCGGCGACGTCGTTGGCGAACTGGCTGCCGTTCTCGAACACCGACGCGGCCCGCGGCAGCCCGCTCTCGGTGAGCACGTCCGAGACGACCCGGGTCAGCTCCGGCAGGTGGCCCTCCTGGGAGGACAGCCACGGCGGCACCGCCGGGTAGAGGATGTACGTCGCGAAGCCGGCGAAGGTCAGCACCAGGTAGCAGGTGAGCAGGTGCCGGAACCGGTCGTGCCGGCGGCGCCACAGCACCGCGAGGATCATGAAGACCGCGAAGAAGTGCGACATGTAGACGGTGACCGCCGCGTAGTCCCACCACTGCGGCGAGCCGGGCGTGTAGAGACCGTGTTGGAGCCGTACGGTCAGCGTCTCGCCGAAGCCGATGATCTCGTCGGCGCGCTGCTGCGGCCACAGGTACGGGCCCCAGGGGGTGTGCGCGCCGTAGCCGCGCAGCAGTGAGTACGTCCAGACGACGGCCATCACCGGCACCCAGTCGCGCAGTACCAGCAGGAAGCCGCGCAGGCCGTGCCCGCTGTGCACGCCGGCGGCCACCAGGGCGCCCATCAGCCACAGGAAGACCAGGTCATTGGTGTACGGCAGACCGTAGGTGCGCAGGTACCACAGCAGGGCGGCGAGGTAGAGCGGCCACGCCAGCAGCCGGAGCCGGGCCAGGGCGCCGGTGCGCGCGCCGGTCCGGGGGCCGGTCGCCGGACGCAGCCGCCCGGCGCTCGCGGGCGGGGTGGGCGGCGCCGGGCGGAGCATTCTGGTCATGCCGGTCGAAGCTAGCAAGGCATTCTTGGAGAACTCTCGGTGTGGACGGCGGTCCGTTCAGGAAGGGCTCAGAATTGCCCCGGCCGGCGCAGCGAACACGGGCCGGGGGCGGTGCGGGGGTGACTCAGGACACGATGCCCAGCTCGTGCGGGGTGTTGTTGAAGCGCCGTCCGCCCTGCTCGGTGACGGTCACGATGTCCTCGATCCGCACCCCGAAGCGGCCCGGCAGGTAGATGCCCGGCTCGATCGAGAAGCACATGCCCGGTACCAGCGGCCGCTCCTCGCCCTCGACCAGGTACGGCGGCTCGTGCGTGGTGATGCCGATGCCGTGGCCGGTGCGGTGGATGAAGTACTCGCCGTAGCCGGCCTCGGTGATGACCCGTCGGGCGGTCCGGTCGATCTCCTGGCAGCTCACCCCGGGCCGGACGGCCTCGAACGCGGTCTGCTGGGCCTGCCGGACGATGTCGTGCACCTTCTGCACCTCGGCCGGGACGTCGGCGCCGACGTGCACGGTGCGGGTGGTGTCCGAGCCGTAGCCGTCCTTGAGACCGCCGAAGTCGAGCACGACGGTGTCGCCGGTCTCGATGACCCGGTCACCGGCCTCGTGGTGCGGGTTGGCGCCGTTGGGACCGGAGCCGACCACGGTGAAGTCGACCTGGCTGTGGCCGTACTGGATGAGCAGGGCGGCGAGGTCGGCGGCGACGTCGGTCTCCCGGCGGCCGGCGAAGGAGACCTCCAGGATGCCCCGGTAGGCGGCGTCGGCGGCGCCGCCGGCCGCGGCGAGGCGCTCCAGCTCGTCCGGGCCCTTGACCGCGCGCAACATCGGCAGGGTCGCGGTGAGCGAGGTCCAGCCGATGCCCGGCAGGGCGGACTGGAGGCCGAGCAGGTGCATCGCCCAGGCGTTGTCGGAGATGCCGTAGCGGCCGGAGCCGTCGATCAGCGGGACGGCGGCGGCGTACGGGTCCTGGCCGTCGGTCCAGTCGACCAGCCGGACGGCGGGGGCGCCGACGGCCTTCTCGGCGTCGGGGCGTTCCAGGACGGGGACGATCAGCGCGGGCTCGCGTCCGGTGGTGAGGACGAGGGCGGTGAGCCGTTCGGTGATCGCGGTGGGCTGGTAGCCGGTCAGGTGGACGAGGTCGGGGCCGGGGGCGACGACCAGGCCGGACAGGCCGGCGTCCGTGGCGGCGGCGGTGGCCCGCTCCAGGCGGGCGCGGTAGTCCTCGGTGGTGAACGGTCGGGGCATTTCGGGGTCTCCTGGTGCGGGAAACTCGGCGGTGGCGGTGGCGGTGGCGGTGGCGGTGGCGGTGGCGGTGGCGGTGGCTGGGTGTGCGTCAACGTCATCACGGGCGGTGCGAGTTGGCGTAGTGCCGGAGGAACAGCGCCTCGACGTGGGCCATCTGCTCGATCTCGCCGGGGTCCACGCTCTCGTTGGGCGCGTGGATGAGGCAGCGCGGCTCCTCGACGCCCATCAGGATGATCTCGGACCCGGGGAAGGTCGCGGCGAACACGTTGCAGAGCGGGATCGAGCCGCCCTGGCCGAGGAAGGACAGCGGCCGGCCGTAGACCTCCCGCGCGGCCTGGTCGAGCGCCGCGTAGGCCGGCCCGCCGGTGGCCGCGCGGAACGGCGAGCCGACGCTCTCCGGCGTCACCTCGATGCGCACGCCCCACGGCGCGGCGGCCTTCAGGTGGGCGGTGAGCGCGGCTTGGGCGGTGCGCGCGTCGGTGCCGGGCGGGACGCGCAGCGAGACCCGGGCCCGGGCGGTGGCCGGGACGGCGGCGGCGGAGCCGATCACCGGCGGGCAGTCGATGCCGAGCACGGTGACGGCGGGCCGGGCCCAGAGCCGGTCGGCGACGGTGCCGGAGCCGGTCAGCCGGACGCCGTCCAGGACGCCCGCGTCGGTGCGGAACTGCTGCTCGTCGTAGCCGACGCCGCTCCAGGTGCCGTCGTTGTCCAGGCCGTCGATCCGGGTGCCGCCGTCGGCGTCGCGCAGCGCGTCGAGGATCCGGATCAGCGCGGCCAGCGCGTCTGGTGCGGGGCCGCCGAACATGCCGGAGTGCATGTCGCCCTTGAGTGCGGAGACGGTGACCACGACGTTGGTGACGCCGCGCAGCGAGGTGGTGGCGGTGGGGACGCCGACCGCCGCGTTGCCGGTGTCGCAGACCAGCAGCGCGTCCGCGTGCAGCTCGCCGGCGTGCGGCGGCACATAGGCCTCCAGACCGCCGGTGCCCTGCTCCTCCGAGCCCTCGACGACCAGCTTGAGGCCGACCGGCAGGTCCTCGCCGAGCGCCCGCAGCGCGGTGAGGTGCATGACGATGTTGCCCTTGCAGTCGGCGGCGCCGCGCCCGTACCAGCGGCCGTCGCGCTCGGTGAGCTCGAACGGCGGGGAGGTCCAGGCGGCGTCGTCGAGCGGGGGCTGGACGTCGTAGTGGGCGTAGAGCAGCACGGTCGGCGCGCCGGGCGGGGGCGGGCGGTGGCCGACCACGGCGTGGCTGCCGTCCGGGGTCTCCTCCAGGTGGACGTCGCGCAGTCCGGCGTCGGTGAAGGCGGCGGCGACCCACTCGGCGGCCCGGCGGCACTCCTCCGGCGGGTACTGGCGGGGGTCGGCGACGGAGGGGATGGCGACCAGCTCGGCCAGGTCGGCCCTGGCGCGCGGCATCAGGGCGGCGATCCGGCGGGCGAGTTCGTCGGTCATGGTGACGGCTCCTCTGGAGGGCGGTGGGCCGGGCTGCGACGGGGCGGGCGCGACGGGCGGGCCGGGCGGCGTCAGGGCGGGGCGGGCCGGGGCGGCGTCAGTTGCGGACGGTGTCCTCGAGCTTGAGCTGGTCGATCTTGTCCTTGACGGCGGCGAGCTTCTCCGGGCAGTACACGGAGAGCACGATCGTCTCCGCGAGGATCACCTCGCGGTCGGAGAGCACCGGGCGCTGGCCGGGTCCGTCCGCCCCGGTGGACATGCCGTACTTCCACTGCGCCTGCTGCAGCGCGCCGGCCGGGTCGGCGCAGACGGCGCCGCCGTCCTCGCCCAGGGTGTGCACGATCTGGCTGTGGGACGGTACCGGGTAGCCGGCGGCGGTCAGCGCCTCGGAGAGCTGACTGGCCTTGCGGTTGGCCTCGTTGGTGTCGTGCAGCTGGGCGTAGGTGAGCAGGCCGGTGACCAGCATGCCGACCAGCAGGACGATCGCGCCGAGGTAGATCCAGCGGTGCCGGGAGGCCATCAGGCTGCGGGTCATGCCGCACCGCCCTCGGCCGGGCCCTCGGTGCGGTGCAGCTCGGCGGCCTCCTGCGCGGCGAGCTCGGCCTGTGCGTCGGGCGAGCGCCACTCCGGCTTGCGCAGCCGCAGGAACAGGTACGGGATCAGCAGTCCCAGGATCACCAGACCGCCGCCGACGATCGCCACGTACGACCAGGCCGAGCCGCTGCCGAACTGCGAGGAGGGCACGAACCCGATCGCCATCGCCGCCGCCGAGGCCACCAGACCGGTCACCGAGATCGGCACCAGCGCGGGCGCCCGGTAGCCGCGCGGGTGGTCGGGCCGGGTGCGGCGCAACCGGATCGCGGCGGCGAACATCAGCAGGTAGACGATCAGGTACACCTGCGTGGTGATCACCGAGAAGATCCAGTAGGCGCTGGAGACGTTGGGGATCAGGGCGTAGGCGAGGGCGATGACCGTGGTGATCACGCCCTGGGTGACCAGCAGGTTCTGTTGCACGCCCTCCTTGTTGAGGTGCTGCAGGAACGGCGGGAGGTAGCCCTCCTGGCGGGAGATCATCAGCAGGCCCTTGGACGGCCCGGCGAGCCAGGTGAGCATGCCGCCGAGCGAGGCGGAGACCAGTGCCACCGCGATCACCGGGGTGAGCCAGCCGATGTGGAAGTACTGGAAGAAGGCGTCGAAGGCCTGCATCACGCCGGCCGTCAGGCTCAGCTCGCTGGACGGCACCACCCAGCTGATCGCCAGCGCGGGCAGGATGAAGATCGCGAGCACCATCCCGGAGGCGGTGAACATCGAGCGGGGGAACTCCCGGGCCGGGTCGCGCAGCGAGGAGACGTGCACCGCGTTCATCTCCATGCCGGAGTAGCTGAGGAAGTTGTTGACGATCAGCACCAGGCTGGCCAGGCCGGCCCACTCGGGGAACAGGTGCGCGGCGTTCATCGGGGCGGCGGAGCTGTTGCCCTGGCCGAGGAAGACGAAGCCGAGCACGACCAGCAGCGTGCCGGGGATCAGCGTGCCGATGACCAGGCCCGCCGAGGAGAGCCCGGCCACCGCCTTGGTGCCCCGGGAGGAGACCCAGACGCCGGTCCAGTAGAGCACCATGATCACCAGCGCGGTGTACGGGCCGTTGTTCGCCAGGGAGGGGTTGACCACGTAGGCGATGGTGGAGGCCACGTAGGCGAGCAGGGACGGGTAGTAGAAGATCGTCATCGCGAACTGGCACCAGACGGCCAGGAAGCCCAGCGGCTTCGACAGGCCCTCGGACACCCAGCGGTAGACGCCGCCCTCCCAGCCGGACGCCAGCTCCGCGGAGACCAGCGCGGTCGGCAGCAGGAAGACGACGGCCGGAAGCAGGTAGAGGAAGACGCAGGCGAGGCCGTAGACCGCCATGGTCGGGGCGGAGCGGAGGCTGGCCACCGAGGCGGTGGTCATGAAGGCGAGCGTCAGCCAGGACATCCGGGGGGCGTTCGCCAACCGGGTGGCCGCCGCGCCGGTGTGTTCCCGGGCGGCCGCCTCCGGCCCTCCGCTCGCGTCTCCGCCTCCGCCGCCTGGGCCTGGGCCTGGGCCTGGGCCTGGGCCTGAGCCGCCAGGACTTCCCTGGCCGGACGACGGTATGTCCATGGAACTCATGCGTCCTCCTGGGGTGGCCCGTCGGTGCTGGGCCGTACCCGGCCAGTTCACCCGGTTGGCGCGGGAGCCGCATGCGGCGTGCACCCGCATGGGTGAGCGGGCGTCAGGAGGGCGGCTGTCAGGAGGGCGGGTCGGACGCGGGTCGGACGCGGGCCGGCTCAGGTGGCGGGTGTTCCCGCGGGCGCCGCCGCCTGCTCGGGCCAGGCGGAGCGGCGCAGCGACCGCCCGGCCGTCGCCGCGGTCAGGCCCGCCGTGAGCAGCGCGGCCACCGCGCCGAGCGCCGTCGCGGGGGAGAGGTGGTCGAGCAGCAGTCCGCTGCCGACCATCCCGGCCGGCATCCCGACCGTGAACAGCGTCAGCGTCGCGGAGATCACCCGGCCGCGCAGCGCGTCCGGGACCCGGCTGAACACCAGCAGGTCGATCATCACCCGCAGCGTCGGGATCCCCAGGCCCACCACGAACAGCGCCGCGAAGACGGTGACCGGACCGCCGGGCAGCAGCGGCGCGAACATCGCCGGGACGGTCAGCCAGGACACCGCGAGCAGCAGCACCCCGGGGCCGGCCAGCCGGTGCAGCCGGCTCACCAGCAGCGCGCCGACCAGCGCCCCGACGGCCTCGCCGGCCAGCGACAGCCCGATGCCGGCGCTGGACGTGCCCTGGCCGCGCAGGATCACCATCACGGGCAGCAGCATCGCGGCGCCCGCGACGTTGATCAGCAGGACGACGGCGAGGATCGGGCGCAGCAGGGCGTTGCCGGCCAGGTAGCGGTAGCCGGCCAGGGCGCTGCCGGTGGTGCCGTCCGTCCCGCTCGTCCCGCTCGTCTCGCTCACCCCTTTCATCTCCTTCGTCCCCTTCGTCCCCTGCGTCCTGGACTCCGGCCCGCCCGGGAACTTGACCACCAGAGCGGCGGTGAGCGCGAGCAGCGAGGCGACCGCCGTGCCGATGAACGGCGCGCTCCGGCCGAGGCCGAACAGCGCGCCCGCCAGCGGCGGCCCGACCAGGCCCGCCCCGCTCATCCGTGCCTCGTCCTGCGCGAGCGCCTGCCGCAGCTGCTCGGGCGGCACCACCGAGCGCACCGCGATCAGCCGGACCGGGCCGGTGTACGCGATGGTCGCGCCGATCACCACGGCCACCAGCAGGGTGTGCGCGACGGTCAGCCGGTCCAGCGCCATGGCGAGCGGGACGCTGGCGCAGGCGACCAGCCGCACGGAGTCGCCGACGATCAGCAGCCGGCGCCGGTTGTAGCGGTCGGCCGCCGCGCCGCCGTGGATGCCGAAGAGGACGGCGGCGCCGATCTGCACGGCCCCGAACGCCCCGGCGAGGGTGGAGGATCCGGTGAGCGCGAGCAGCAGCAGCGGGTACGCGGTGTCGGCGATCTGCAGGCCGAGGGTGGCGCCGGCCTGGCCGGCCCAGAGCGCCTGGAAGCGCCAGTTGCGCCGCAGCGGGACGGGCGGCGCCGCGTCCGGGGCCGTGGGCGGGGTCGCGGTGTCGGTCTTCATCGGTGGCCTCCCCCTCGTCGCCACTCACCATGGCGTCATCATTCACGAATGCGTGAATGATGACGTGGGCGTGACCGCTTGCGCAAGGGTGAATGTGCGATTGCCCGGTTCCACGGCCATCTGCGAGGGTGGGCCCGTGGTCGAGAACGCCGAGAACCCCGAAAGTGCCGGGAACGCCGAGCGCGCCGTGAACGCGGACGGAGGGGCGGTCGCCCCCGCCGTCCTGAAGGAGCGCCGGGTGGAGGACGCCGCCACCCTCAAGGCCCTGGCCGACCCGCTCCGCCTGGCGATCCTCGACGTCCTGATGGCGGCGGGCGACTCCGGCCCGCTCACCGCCAAGGAGATCGCCGCCGCGCTCGACGAGCCGCAGACCAAGCTCTACCGGCACATCAAGCAGCTGGAGAAGGTCGGCCTGATCGGCGTCGCCGGCACCCGGCTGGTCTCCGGCATCGTGGAGAGCCGCTACGCCCCGGCCCAGGCGTCACTGCGGGTCGCCCCGGAGATCTTCGCGCCCGGCTCGCCGACCCGGGTCGACGCCTACGACGCCCTGCTCGCCGCGATGGACCGCGTCCGCGGCGACTTCCGCGCCCACGCGGTGGCCGACCGGATCGACTTCGGCACCTCGCGGGAGGCCGATGCGACCGGTCTGCCGGGCATGTTCTCGCACTTCACGTACCGGCTCACCCCTGAGCGGATGCGCCGGCTGCGCCGTCAGCTCGACGAGATCTTCGACGAGTTGAGCGCCGAGGGGGAGAGCGACGCCGAGGACGCGGTGGAAGCGACCCTGTTCACCCTGCTCTACGGCGTCCGCTCCGAGCAGGGGACCGACTCTCGGACTGATACCCGACCGGGCACGGAATCGTAAACGTCGGGCGGACTGTCGGTGCCATGGTTCACGATGACTTAATGCCATACGAACTTCAGGCGCTGATCGGCCCGGCGGAGCTGGTCGCGGTGGCGGCCGCCGAGGTTTCGGCGGCCCGTCCGCGACCGCTCGCCCAGGGCCTGGCGCTGATCCCGGCCACCCCCGAGTTCCTGGCGGCCCTCCGGTTCGGCGACGAGGAGCCCGCTTCCGCGGGCGCCGCCGGCTTCCACTGGTTCTCCGTCGGCCTCGAACGCCGGCTCGCCGCCTGGTCCAAGGCCGGCCCGATCGCCTGCGTGGAGGCCGACTTCTTCGGCGGCACCGGCACCCAGCGCGCCGCCCTCTGGGCCGACGGCCGCCTCGCGCTCGGCCCGTTCACCAGCGGCGAGGCCGGCCCCTTCCCGCCCGAGGGCAGCCCGATCTCCCTCGTCCTGCGCCACCTCGGCGTCCACCTCCCGGCCGGCACCGCCGACCGCGACGAGTTCGACGCCGTCGGCCTCGCCGCCCACCGCACCACCACCGCCTGGGCCACCCCTGACTGACACCCGGCGAACGCCCCCCGGCGAACGACGGCGGCCCCGGTCGGAAGCCCTTTCCAGAGCTCCCGGCCGGGGCCGCCGCTCGGCTCAGCGGTAGTTCACGTACTGGATCGCGAAGTCCAGGTCCTTGCCCTTGAGCAGCGCCTGGACGGCCTGCAGGTCGTCACGGCTCTTCGAGCTCACCCGGAGCTCGTCGCCCTGGACCTGGGCCTTCACGCCCTTGGGGCCCTCGTCACGGATGATCTTCGCGATCTTCTTGGCATCGTCCTGGGAGATGCCCTCCTTCACGTCCGCGAAGATCTTGTACTCCTTGCCGGACAGCTGCGGGTCCTTGGTGTCCAGCGCCTTCAGCGACAGACCGCGCTTGATGAACTTGCTCTGCAGCACGTCCAGGATGGCCTTGACGCGCTCCTCGCCGTTGGCCTTCATCTCGATCGTCTCGCCGGAGCGCTTGATCTCGGCGCCGACGTTCTTGAAGTCGAAGCGCGTGGAGATCTCGCGGGAGGTCTGGTTGATCGCGTTGTCGACCTCCTGCCACTCGACCTTCGAGACGATGTCGAAACTGGAGTCGGCCATGGGTGTTGGTCTCCTTGATGTTCTGGCTGCACTGAGGCGGCCCGCCCACCGGGCGCCCGCCGCCCCAAGCCTATCCAGCCCACCCCCGCCCCCGCCCGGGACAGCCACGCCACACCCGTCGATCCCGCCCCACAGAACCGGGTGGCGAACCACCCCCCGGCATCGGGTAAGGTTTACCCAGTCGAACGGGGCAAGCCCCTGGGAGGCAAAAATCCTGGCTGGTTGCCCGAGCGGCCAAAGGGAGCAGACTGTAAATCTGTCGCGCAAGCTACGCAGGTTCGAACCCTGCACCAGCCACAGGATAGATGGACGGCCCCCGATTCACGGAGACGTGAGTCGGGGGCCTTTCGTCGTTTTCGGGGGTCATCGGGGGAGGGCGAGGAGGAGGGCGGCGGCGGTGGGGGTGTCGGGGGCGGTGTGGGTGGGGGTGGGGTGGGACGGGGGGAGGGGCGGGGGCGGGGTGGGGGTGATCCAGATGGAGCGGAGGCCGGTGGCGTGGGCGCCGGCGAGGTCGGTGTCGGGGTTGTTGCCGACCATCCAGTCGGCCGAGGTGAGGGTGCGGCCGAGGCGGGCGGCGGCGAGGTGGAAGATCCCGGGGTCGGGTTTGCGGGCGCCGGCCTCCTCGGAGACGCAGACGACGTCGACGGCGGGGAGCAGGCCGGTGCGGGCGAGTTTGGCGCGCTGGATGTCGGTGGAGCCGTTGGTGACGACGGCGATGGTCCAGCCGGCCGCGCGGAGTGCGGCGAGGGCTTCGGGGACGCCGGGGATCAGGCGGGTGCGGGCGGCCTCGTGGGTGACGTGCTGCTTCCAGAGGGTGGCGCCCGAGTAGGGGAGGCGGAAGCGGGTGCCGATGCGGCCGAAGCCGGAGGGGGAGCGGTCGGCGCGGAAGAGGGCGTAGACGACGGGGGCGGCCTCGGGGGGCAGGTCGTGGGCGGCGCAGAAGGCGGGGGTCCAGGCCTCGGGGCCGCCGTCGCGTTCGACCAGGGTGTGGTCCAGGTCGATGAGGAGGAGGGGTGAGGAGGAGGGCAGGACGGAAGGGAAGAGCTGAGGGTGAGGTGGCATGTGCGGAGGGTAGCGGATGGAGGGGGGTGGGGGTTATTGCGAATGGCTTGCAATTACATGAGTAAGGCAGCACAGTGGTGGGGCAGGGTGGGGCCGGACCGTTCAGCTCGGCCGCCGGGAGTCCTTCCCAAGAGCCGATCGTCTTCCCAACCGGCGCCCGCCGGGACAAGCGGTCCGCCCATCCTGTCCAGCCGCCGTCAGGGGCCCGTCAAGAGCGGGCGACGGCGCGTCAGGAACGCGTAGGGGCCGTGGGGTGGGACCGGCCGCCGCCCGCAGGATCGGAGCAGCCGATCGACTGCGGAGGTTCCGTCCGATGTCCAGCCCCCTCGCTCCGGCCGCCGCCGCGGCCGAGCCCGAGTCGCCGGATACCGGCGCGAGCGCGGCGGACCGGCACCGGCTGACCGCGCTCGGGGGTCTGGCGGCCCTGTCGTTGGACGCGATGGCCTCGGTGGCGTACGGGCCGGAGTCGGTGGTGCTGGTGCTCGCCGCGGCGGGGGCGTACGGCCTGGGGTTCACGCTGCCCGTCACGGCGGCGATCGCGGTGCTGCTGGCGGTGCTGGTCGCCTCCTACCGGCAGGTCATCGCGGCGTTCCCGGACGGCGGTGGTTCCTACGCGGTGGCCAAGGCGCACCTGGGCCGGCGGACGGCGCTGACCGCCGCGGCCTCGCTGGTGATCGACTACATCCTGAACGTGGCGGTCTCGGTGACGGCCGGCGTGGCGGCGCTCACCTCCGCCGTGCCGGGTCTGTACGGGCACCGGGTCTGGCTCTGCCTGGGCGTGCTGGCGCTGGTGACGGCGGTGAACCTGCGCGGGATCGCCGAGTCGGCCCGCTGGTTCATGGCGCCGACGGCCGTCTTCGTGCTGTCGATCCTGACGATCGTCGTGGTCGGCCTGTTCCGGGACGCGCCGGTGAGCACGGCGGCGGCCGACGGCCACGCCTCCGTGCTGGCCGACAACGCGACGGCGGTGGGCGCGTTGCTGCTGCTCAAGGCCTTCGCGGCCGGGTGTTCGGCGCTGACCGGCGTGGAAGCGGTGGCGAACGCCGTCCCGTCCTTCCGCGTGCCGGGCGTGAAGCGCGCGCAGCGCACCGAGGTCGCGCTCGGCGCGCTGCTCGGCGTGATGCTGATCGGACTGGCCCTGCTGATCGGCCGCTTCCACCTCCAGCCGGTCGAGGGCGTCACCGTGCTCGCCCAGTTGGCCGACGCCTCGCTCGGGCACGGGGCCGGCTTCTACCTGGTGCAGTTCGCCACCGTGGTCCTGCTGGGCCTGGCCGCCAACACCTCCTTCGGCGGCCTGCCGGTCCTGCTCCACCTGCTGGCCCGTGACCACCACCTGCCGCACGTCTTCGCCCTGCGCGCCGACCGCCAGGTGCACCGGCACGGGGTGCTCTTCCTGGCCGCCGTCTCCGCGCTGCTGCTGGTCGGCTCGGGCGGCGACGTCAACAGCCTGGTCCCGCTCTTCGCGATCGGCGTGTTCGTCGGCTTCACGATCTGCCAGGTCGGCATGGTCCGCCACTGGTGCCTGCTCAAGCCGGCCGGCCGGCGGTGGAAGGCGGCGCTGAACGGGTTCGGCGCGCTGCTCACCGGCACCGCCGCCCTCGTCGTCACCGGCACCAAGTTCACCGAGGGCGCCTGGGGCATCTGCCTGGCCCTTCCGCTGCTGGTGCTGCTGTTCGAGGCGGTGCACCGCGGCTACGCCCGGATCGGCGAGCGGCTGGAGCTGGGGCGCGTGCCCGGCCCGCTCACCCCGCAGCGCAGCCTGGTCGTGGTCCCGGTCACCGCGATCACCCGGCTCACCCGCGACGGCCTGTCCGCCGCGCTCTCGCTCGGCGACGAGGTCCTCGCCGTCACCGTCGTCCACGAACCCGCCGAGGCGGAGGCGCTGCGCCGGGACTGGGAGCTGTGGCGGCCCGGCGTGCCGCTGATCGAGATCCCGGACGCGCACCGCCGCCTCGGGCAGCCGATCGCCGCCTTCGTCAACGACCTCGCCGCCGAGCACGCCTACGACCGCCTCACCGTCCTCATCCCCGAGGTCGAACCCGCCCGCCCCTGGCAGCGCGCGCTGCAGAACCGCCGCGGCGCCGTCATCGACCGGGCGCTGCGCCGGCACACCGACGCGGTGGTCTGCCGGCTCCGGCTGCGGATGTGAACGGCGCGGGGCTGTGAACGGCGCGCGGACGCGAACGGCGCGGTGATGCGAACGGCGCGGAGAGGCGGGCGGGGCGCGGAGGTGAACGGCGCACAAATGCGAACAGCCCCCCCTGATGGAATTGCGGGGATATGTCCCATGTAAATGGAGTGATCGTCATATCTTGACGATGTCTTAACGGCCCTCCTTGACGCCCTCGAAACGCCCCCGACCCACCCGGAACGCCCGTCCATAGCGGCTGCGACCAGCGGAAACATCCCGCCCGTCCGTCCCGCCGGACGCCGCGGGCACGCCGGAACGGCCCATTGCGCGCCCGTCGCACGCGCTTACGCTCGCCGATGTGTTCAACGTGCCCCAGGCGCTCAAGCGCCTCGTGATCGGCAGGGCCATGCGCAGCGAGGAGCTCGGCGAGACGCTGCTCCCCAAGCGCCTGGCCCTGCCGATCTTCGCCTCCGACCCGCTCTCCTCGGTCGCCTACGCGACCCAGGAGATCCTGCTGGTGCTCACCGTCGGCGGCACCGCCTTCCTCTACCTGACCCCGTGGGTCGCGGCCGGCGTGGTCGCCCTGATGGCGGTCGTGGTGATGTCCTACCGCCAGGTCGTGCACGCCTACCCGAGCGGCGGCGGCTCCTACGAGGTGGTCTCCCGCAACCTGGGCGCCAACTCGGGCCTGGTGGTGGCCGCCTCGCTGCTGGTCGACTACGTGATGACGGTCGCCGTCTCGGTGGCCTCCGGCGTGGACAACATCATCTCGGCGCTGCCCTCGCTGGCGGACCACCGGGTGGAGCTGGCGCTCGGCTTCGTCCTGCTGCTGATGGCGATGAACCTGCGCGGCGTGCGCGAGTCCGGCAAGGCCTTCGCCGCACCGACCTACCTCTTCATCGGCGCGATCCTGCTGATGGTGGTCACCGGTCTGATCCGGGTGGCGTTCGGTCACGCGCCGGTGGCGTCCAGCGCCGGGTACGGGATCGTTCCGGAGGACGGCAAGGACAGCCTGGCGGGGCTCGGGCTGCTGATGCTGGGCCTGCGGGCCTTCGCCTCCGGCTGCACGGCGCTGACCGGGGTGGAGGCGATCTCCAACGGCGTGCCGGCGTTCCGGGCGCCGAAGTCGCGCAACGCCGCCGCCACGATGGCCGTGATGGGCACCACGGCCGTGGTCATGTTCGTCGGCATCACCTCCCTGGCGCTGATCTCCAAGGTCCACATCACCGACGACACCTGCCACCTCACCGGCTTCCCCGGGGACTGCGCGAGCGCGCCGCAGCAGACCGTGATCGCCCAGCTGGCGGCGGCGATCTTCGGCGGCGACCACAGCGTCCTCTTCTACGCCGTGCAGGCGGTCACCGCGCTGGTGCTGATCCTGGCGGCCAACACGGCGTTCAACGGCTTCCCGCTGCTGGCCTCGATCCTGGCCGAGCACCGCTACCTGCCCCGCCAGATGCACACCCGCGGCGACCGGCTGGCCTTCTCCAACGGCATCATCGCGCTCGCGGTGGTGGCCGGCGGGCTGCTCTGGCTGTACGACGCGGACGTCACCAGCCTCATCCACCTCTACATCCTGGGCGTCTTCACCTCGTTCACGCTGTCGCAGATCGGCATGGTGCGGCACTGGAACCGGGCCCTGGCCGGCGAGACCGACCCGTCGGTGCGCGGCGCCGCCCAGCGCTCCCGGGCGATCAACTTCTTCGGCGCGGTCACCACGGCGCTGGTGCTGGTCATCGTGCTGCTGACCAAGTTCACCCAGGGCGCCTGGCTGGCGGTGGTCGCGGCGGTGGTGCTGTGGCTGATGATGCGCGGCATCCGCCGGCACTACGACGGCGTCGCCGAGGAGCTGGCGGTGGACGACGCACGGGCCGCGGCGGTGCGGCCGTCCAAGGTGCACGGCATCGTGCTGGTCTCCCAGGTGCACAAGCCGACCCTGCGGGCGCTCGGTTACGCGCAGGCGTTCGCGCCGGACTCGCTGGAGGCGCTCACCGTCGCGGTGGAGCAGGACGCCACCGGGGAACTGGAGCGCCGGTGGCGGGAGCTGGACGTCCAGGTGCCGCTGAAGGTGCTGGACTCGCCGTACCGGGAGATCACCAAGCCGGTGGTGCAGTAC
This sequence comes from Kitasatospora sp. NPDC004723, assembly GCF_040609255.1. NCBI lineage: Bacteria > Bacillati > Actinomycetota > Actinomycetes > Kitasatosporales > Streptomycetaceae > Kitasatospora > Kitasatospora sp. NPDC004723. The sequence continues at coordinate 353,555 of NZ_JBEXJT010000001.1, forward strand.
GTGCGGGACCGGCGGCGCAGCAGCCCGCAGGACGCGGTGGCGGTGTTCATCCCCGAGTACGTGGTCGGCCGCTGGTGGGAGCACCTGCTGCACAACCAGTCGGCGCTCTGGCTGAAGAGCCGGCTGCTGTTCACGCCGGGGGTGATGGTGATCAGCGTGCCGTGGCAGCTGACCTCCTCCAGCCGGGCGAACCGGCCCTCGCGGCGCGCCCCCGGCGCGGTCCGGCGCGGCGAGCCGGCGGCCCGCCCGGAGCGCGGGACGGAGCACGGGGGGACAGGGCACAGGGGGACGGAGCGCGAGGAATCGGAGCACGAGAGGTCGCCCGAGCGCGCGTAGCCACCGCGCGGGGGAGGACCAGGGCCCCGGACGGCACCCGCCGTCCGGGGCCTTCGCGTACCCGGTCACGGCCCGGACAAGCCGCCGTATGGAGCCCGTCAACAATCGAACGGGCGCCGTATGGAGGGCGTCAAGAGATCCGTTGACGCTCCGTGAGCGCGGTTGGCTGGCCTTGCCGGCCCGCCGCCGGCGCCGTGCCCCGCAGGCCCGTGGTTCGCCCCGGACGCGGGCGGCGGCCACTTCCGAGCCACCGTGGTGGAGTCATGTCCGATCTCATCTACGTCGCCGTCACGCTCGCCGTGTTCGGCGTCATCGCCCTGATCGCGCGGGGGGTGGAGAAGCTGTGAGCGTGGAGAACGTCGTGGGTCTTTTTGTGGCCGTCGCGCTCGTCGGCTACCTCGTCCTGGCGCTGATCTACCCGGAGAAGTTCTGACATGGGCTCGACTCTCGCGGGCTGGCTGCAGGTCCTCGCCCTGGTGGGCGCGTTGGCCCTGTGCTACCGGCCGCTGGGCGACTACATCGCCCGCATCCTCACCACCTCCAAGCACCTGAGAGCCGAGAAGGCGCTCTACAAGGTGATCGGCGTGGACGCCGACGCCGACCAGCGCTGGCCGGTCTACCTGCGCTCGGTGCTGGCCTTCTCGGCCGTCTCCGTCCTCTTCCTCTACGGCCTGATCCGCCTCCAGCAGTGGCTGCCGCTGAACCTCGGCGTGCCGCGGATGGAGGGCCACCAGGCGTGGAACACCGCGATCTCCTTCACGGCCAACACCAACTGGCAGTCCTACAGCGGCGAGGCCGCGATGGGACACCTGGCCCAGATGGCCGGCCTGGCGGTGCAGAACTTCGTTTCCGCGGCCGTCGGCATCGCCGTCGTCGCCACCCTGATCCGCGGTTTCACGCGCAACCGCACCGACCGGGTCGGCAACTTCTGGGTCGACCTGACCCGGATCAGCGTGCGTCTGCTGCTGCCGGTCGCGATCGTCTTCGCCCTGGTCCTGGTGGCGAGCGGCGTGGTGCAGAACTTCCACGGCTTCCACGAGGTGGCCGGCCTGGCGGGCGACCCGCAGGCGATCCCGGGCGGGCCGGTGGCCTCGCAGGAGGTCATCAAGCTGCTGGGCACCAACGGCGGCGGCTTCTACAACGCCAACTCGGCGCACCCGTTCGAGAACCCGAGCGGCTTCTCCAACCTGGTCGAGGTCTTCCTGATCCTGCTGATCCCGTTCGCGCTGCCGCGCGCGTTCGGCCGGATGGTGGGCGACCACCGTCAGGGCTACGCGATCGTCTCGGTGATGGCGCTGTTCTGGATCGCCTCGACGGCGCTGGTCACCCTCTCCGAGTCGCAGCACGCGGGCAGCGCCCTGCAGGCGGCCGGCGGGGCGATGGAGGGCAAGGAGCAGCGGTTCGGCATCGCGGCGTCCAGCCTGTTCGCCGCGACGACGACGCTGACCTCGACCGGCGCGGTGAACTCCTTCCACGACTCGTACACGCCGTTCGGCGGCGGTCTGACGATGTTCAACATGATGCTGGGCGAGATCGCGCCCGGCGGGGTGGGCTCGGGCCTGTACGGGATGCTGGTGCTGGCGGTCGTGGCGGTCTTCGTGGCCGGTCTGATGGTCGGGCGCACCCCGGAGTACCTGGGCAAGAAGCTCGGCGGGCGGGAGATGAAGTTCGCCTCGCTGTACATCCTGACCACGCCGACGATCGTGCTGGTCGGCACGGGTGTGGCGATGTCGCTGCCGGGTGAGCGGGCCGGGATGCTCAACACCGGCGCCCACGGCTTCTCCGAGGTGCTGTACGCGTTCACCTCGGGCGCGAACAACAACGGCTCGGCGTTCGGCGGCATCACCGTCAACACCGACTGGTACGACACGGCGATCGGCCTGGCCATGGTGTTCGGCCGGTTCCTGCCGATGGTCTTCGTGCTCGCCCTGGCCGGCGCGCTCGCGCAGCAGCAGCCGGTCCCCGCCACCCCGGGCACCCTGCCCACCCACAAGCCGCTGTTCGTGGGCCTGCTGTCGGGCGTCGTCCTGATCGTCGTCGGCCTCACCTACTTCCCGGCCCTGGCTCTCGGGCCGATCGCGGAAGGTCTCTCCTGATGTCGTCCACCCTTACCGACAAGCCGGCCCCGCAGCCGCAGACGGCGTCCGCCGAGGCGCCGCACAGAGCGGCCGGCGGCCTGCTGGACCCCAAACTGATCCTGGCGTCCCTCCCGGACGCGGTGAAGAAGCTCGACCCCCGGGTGATGGTCAAGAACCCGGTGATGTTCGTGGTCGAGGTCGGCTCGGTCGTCACCACCGTCTCCGCGATAGCCGACCCGAGCGTGTTCGCCTGGTCGATCACCGTCTGGCTCTGGCTGACCACCGTGTTCGCCAACCTGGCCGAGGCCGTCGCCGAGGGCCGCGGCAAGGCGCAGGCGGACACCCTGCGCCGCGCCAGGACCGACACCACGGCCCGCCGCCTCACCGACTGGCCGGCGACCCGGGCCGAGGAGGAGGTGGCCGGCACCGCGCTGCGGCTCGGCGACCACGTGGTGGTCGAGGCCGGCCAGGTCATCCCCGGGGACGGCGACGTCGTCGAGGGTGTCGCCTCCGTCGACGAGTCCGCGATCACGGGTGAGTCCGCGCCGGTGATCCGGGAGTCGGGAGGTGACCGCTCCGCGGTGACCGGCGGCACCAAGGTGCTGTCCGACCGGATCGTGGTGAGGATCTCCTCCGAGCCCGGCAAGACCTTCATCGACCGGATGATCGCCCTGGTCGAGGGCGCCGCCCGGCAGAAGACGCCCAACGAGATCGCGCTCAACATCCTGCTGGCCTCGCTGACCATCGTCTTCCTGGTCGCGGTCGTCACCCTGCAGCCGATGGCCACCTACGCGGGTGCCCCGCAGTCGATGATCGTGCTGGTCGCGCTGATCGTGGCGCTGATCCCGACCACCATCGGCGCGCTGCTCTCGGCGATCGGCATCGCCGGCATGGACCGGCTGGTCCAGCGCAACGTGCTGGCGATGTCCGGGCGCGCCGTCGAGGCCGCCGGCGACGTCAACACCCTGCTGCTCGACAAGACCGGCACCATCACCCTCGGCAACCGCCAGGCCGCCGAGTTCCTCGCGGTGACCGGCGTGTCCACCGACGAACTGGCCGACGCCGCCCAGCTCTCCTCGCTGGCCGACGAGACGCCGGAGGGCCGCTCGATCGTCGTCCTCGCGAAGACCGGCTACGGCCTGCGGGCCCGCGCCCAGGGCGAGCTGGCCCACGCCACCTGGGTGCCGTTCACCGCGCAGACCCGGATGTCCGGCGTCGACCTCGACGAGCCGGAAGGGCTCCAGCAGGTCCGCAAGGGCGCGGCCTCGGCCGTGTCCTCCTGGGTCACCGGCAACGGCGGCACCGTCACCGAGGAGGTCTCCTCCCTGGTCGACGGCATCTCCGCGGCCGGCGGCACCCCGCTGGTCGTCGCCACCAGGGCCGGTGAGACGCCCGCCCGGGTCCTGGGCGTCATCCACCTCAAGGACGTGGTGAAGGAGGGCATGCGGGAGCGGTTCGACGAGCTGCGCCGGATGGGCATCAGGACCGTCATGATCACCGGCGACAACCCGCTGACCGCCCGGGCCATCGCGGAGGAGGCGGGCGTGGACGACTTCCTCGCCGAGGCCACCCCCGAGGACAAGATGGCCCTGATCAAGAAGGAGCAGGCCGGCGGCAAGCTGGTCGCGATGACGGGCGACGGCACCAACGACGCCCCCGCCCTCGCCCAGGCCGACGTCGGTGTCGCGATGAACACCGGCACCATGGCGGCCAAGGAGGCCGGCAACATGGTCGACCTGGACTCCAACCCCACCAAGCTGATCGAGATCGTCGAGATCGGCAAGCAGCTCCTCATCACCCGCGGCGCCCTGACCACCTTCTCCATCGCCAACGACGTCGCGAAGTACTTCGCGATCATCCCGGCGATGTTCGCGGCCGTGTACCCGGGCCTGGAGAAGCTGAACATCATGCACCTGCACAGCCCGCAGTCCGCGATCACCTCGGCCATCGTCTTCAACGCCCTGGTCATCATCGGCCTCATCCCGCTGGCCCTGCGCGGCGTGCGCTACCGCCCCACCGACGCCGGCTCCCTGCTGCGCCGCAACATCGGCCTCTACGGCTTCGGCGGCCTGGTCGTCCCCTTCATCGGCATCAAACTGATCGACCTGGTCGTCCAGTTCATCCCCGGCCTCAACTAACAAGAGAGGAGAACGCATCATGTCCAAGCCCCTGCCCGCCGCCGTGCGCACCCACCTCACCGCGCTGCGCGCCCTGCTGGTCCTGACGGTGCTCCTCGGCATCGCCTACCCGCTGCTGGTCACCGGCATCTCCCAACTGGCCTTCGCCGACAAGGCCAACGGCTCGATCGTGAAGGTCGACGGCAAGGAGGCCGGCTCCAGCCTGCTGGGCCAGAACTTCAACCTGCCCAAGCAGAACCCGGACGACCCGGACGAGGCCCCCCGGCCGGACCCGCAGTGGTTCCAGCCGCGGCCCGGCGCCTACGACCCCAAGGCCTCCGGCGCCTCCAACCTGGGCCCCAACAGCGAGGACCTCACCAAGACCGTCGAGGAACGCCGCCAGGCCGTCGCCGCGTTCGACGGCGTCAGCCCGGCGAGCGTCCCGGCCGACGCGGTCACCGCCTCCGGCTCCGGCCTCGACCCGCACATCTCCACCGCCTACGCCCGGGAACAGGTCGACCGGGTCGCCAAGGCCCGCGACCTGCCGGCGGACACCGTCCGCAAGCTGGTCGAGAAGTACACCGACGGACGCCCACTGGGCTTCCTCGGACAGCCGGGCGTCAACGTCGTCCTGCTGAACAAGGCGCTGGTGGAACAGAAGTGACGACCACGCGCCGAACAGTCGAGTGACCCGGCCGGCCCGGGCGAGCGGAACACCCGCCGCCCGGGCCGGCCGCCCGTGTCCGCGCACCACCGACCTGCCAGCCACGCAAGGAAAGAGCAGCGCCCATGGCCCGCGACCTCACCCCCGGCACCGGTCACCGACGCGGCCGGCTGAGGGTGTACCTCGGCTCCGCCCCCGGTGTCGGCAAGACCTACCGGATGCTGGACGAGGCACGGCGCAGACACGACCGCGGCGCGGACGTCGTCGTCGGCTGGATCGAGTGCCACGGCCGCCGCCACACCGAGGCCATGCTCGACGGCCTGGAGGTCCTGCCGCGGGCCCACCGCTCCTACCGGGACGCCGACTTCGAGGAGATGGACCTCGACGCCGTGCTGGCCCGCCGGCCCGCCGTCGCCCTGGTCGACGAGCTCGCCCACACCAACGTCCCCGGCGGGCGCAACGCCAAGCGCTGGCAGGACGTCGAGGACCTGCTCGACGCCGGGATCGACGTCATCACCACCGTCAACGTCCAGCACCTGGAATCGCTGAACGACGTCGTCCGCAAGATCACCGGCACCCCGCAGCGCGAAACCGTCCCGGACGAGGTGGTCCGCCGGGCCGACCAGATCGAGCTCGTCGACATGGCCCCCCAGGCGCTGCGCCGCCGGATGGCCCACGGCAACGTCTACCGGGCGGAGAAGGTGGACGCCGCGCTCTCCCACTACTTCCGGGTCGGCAACCTCACCGCCCTGCGCGAACTCGCCCTGCTCTGGGTGGCCGGCCGGGTCGACGAGGGCCTGCGCGACTACCGGGCCAGCCACAACATCGACCGGGTCTGGGAGACCCGCGAGCGCGTCGTGGTCGCCCTCACCGGCGGCCCCGAGGGCGAGACGCTGATCCGCCGCGCCGCCCGCATCGCCGACCGCACCGCCGGCGGCGACCTGCTCGCCGTCCACGTCACCCGCAGCGACGGCCTGGCCGGCGCCTCCTCCGGCGCCCTCGCCCAGCAACGGCAGCTGGCGGAGAGCCTCGGCGGCAGCTACCACGTGGTCGTCGGCGACGACATCCCCACCGCGCTGCTCGCCTTCGCCCGCGCCCACGACGCCACCCAGCTCGTGCTCGGCACCAGCCGGCGCGGCCGGATCACCCGCTTCCTCACCGGCCCCGGCATCGGCGAGACCACCGTGGACGCCTCCGAGGACATCGACGTCCACATGGTCACCCACGCGTTCACCGGCCGCGGCCGGCTGCCCGCGCTCGGCCGCCGCCACTCCCGGCGGCGCACCGTCGCCGGCTTCCTCGCCGGCCTGGTGCTGCCCTGGCTGCTGACCGCGCTGCTCTCGCAGTTCCACGAGACCGTCAACCTCACCACCGACGCGCTGATCTTCCAGCTCGGCGTGGTGGCGGTGGCGCTGCTCGGCGGCGCGACCTCGGCCCTGGTGGCCTCGCTGGTCGCCTCGGTGCTGCTCAACTGGTTCTTCATCCCGCCCGTCCACAACTTCACCATCGGCGAGACCAACAACATCATCGCCCTGGTGGTCTTCGCCGCCGTCGCGCTGACCGTCTCCACCGTGGTCGACCACGCCACCCGGCTCACCGCCCGGGCCGCCCGGGCCACCGCCGAGGCCGAGACCCTCTCCACCCTGGCCGGCAGCGTGCTGCGCGGGGCCGACGCGCTGCCCGCCCTGCTGGAGAAGTCCCGCACCGCCTTCGGGATGCGCACCGTCGCCCTGCTGGAGCGCACCGGCGGCGAGGTGCTGGCCTCCTGCGACAGCGACAGCGACGGTGGTGGTGACGGCGGTGGTGGCGGTCGTGGTGGTGGCGGCGAACCCGACCCCGGGCAGGCCGACGGGACCACCGAGGTCCCGGTCGGCGCCGACGCCGTCCTCGTCCTCACCGGCCGCCGGCTGCCCGCCGCCGACCAGCGGGTGCTCACCGCCTTCGCCGCGCACGTCGCCGCCGCCCTGGAACGCGACCGGCTCGCCGTGGTCGCCGCCGAGGTCGAACCGATCAGGGCCGCCGACCGGATGCGCACGGCCCTGCTCGCCGCCGTCAGCCACGACCTGCGCACCCCGCTCGCCGCCGCCCTCGCCTCGGTCGGCTCGCTGCGCAGCCCCGACGTCGAGTTCTCCCCCGAGGACCAGGCCGAACTCCTCGCCACCGCCGACGAGTCCCTCGTCAAACTCACCCGTCTGGTGGACAACCTGCTCGACATGAGCCGCCTCCAGGCCGGCGCGCTCACCCTGCACCTCGCCGAGACCCACCTCGACGAGATCCTCCCGCGCGCCCTGGACTCGCTCGCCGACCCGTACGCGCCCGTCCAGCCGCTCGACCTGGAGAGCGTGCCGCCCGTGCTCGCCGACCCGCCGCTGCTGGAACGCGTGCTCGCCAACGTGATCACCAACGCCCTGCGGTACAACGCCCCCGGCGCCCCCGTGCTGGTCGCCGCCAGCCACCACGCCGGGCGCGTCGAGCTGCGGGTGATCGACCGCGGCCCCGGCATCGCCCCCGAGGACCGCGACCGGGTCTTCCTGCCGTTCCAGCGCCTCGGCGACACCGACAACACCCAGGGCGTCGGCCTCGGCCTCGCCCTCTCCCGCGGCCTGGCCGAGGCCATGGGCGGCAGCCTGGAGGTCGAGGACACCCCGGGCGGCGGCACCACCATGCTGCTCACCCTGCCCGCCGCGAAGCCGTCCGCCGCGAAACTGCCCTCCGAGGGGGAGGTCCCCGTATGAGCGAGATCCTCGTCGTCGACGACGAGCCCGCGCTGCTGAGCACCCTGCGGATCAACCTCGGCGCCCGTCAGTACGCCGTCCGCACCGCCACCACCGGCGGCGAGGCCCTGGACCGCGCCGCGCACCGCGTCCCCGACGCCGTCCTGCTCGACCTCGGCCTGCCCGACCTGGACGGCATGGACGTGCTGCGCGGCCTGCGGCGCCGCAGTGCGGTGCCGATCATCGTGCTGTCCGGCCGCTCCGGCGCCGCCGACCGGATCGGCGCGCTGGACGCGGGCGCCGACGACTACCTCACCAAGCCGTTCCTGATGGAGGAACTGCTGGCCCGGCTGCGCGCGGTGCTGCGCCGTCCGCCGGCCGCCGCCGGCCCGGCCGCGCCCGCCCCGGTGATCGGCGGCCACACCGTGGACCTCGCCGCGACCACCGTGACCGGCCCGGACGGCCCGGTGCGGCTCACCCCGACCGAGTGGCGGATCCTCGCCCTGCTGCTGGCCAACCCGGGCCGGCTGGTGCCGGGGCGGCAGATCCTGCGCGAGGTCTGGGGACCGGCCCAGGAGCAGCGCGGCAACTACCTGCGGGTCTACCTGGCCGGGCTGCGGCGGAAGCTGGAGCGCGACCCGGCCCGGCCGCGCCATCTGATCACCGAACCGGGGATCGGCTACCGCTACGAGCCCTGAGGCCCTCCCGGGCGTCAACGAGTCGTCAAGGACGGCGACCGCGCCGCCAACAGGCCGTCAAGAGGCGCCGGAACCACCCGTTCGCGGGCGTAGCGTCAGCGGTGAGGAAGCGGCCCCGCTCCATGTGGGGAAGTCCGGGGCCGCTTCGCCGCTCAGGCGGCCGGCAGTGGGGGAGGGGCGCGCGGCACAGGGCCGCGCGCCCCGATCACTCGTTCGGTCCGCGCCCGTCCGTGCCGTCCGACTGCCGGGGCAGCGCCAGGACCACCGTGTCGGCGAACTCGCGCACCGCGCTGGTCCGGCTGACCACCCGTCCGCTGTGCACCACCAGCCGGCTGTGCCCGCCCGCCAGCGCCCCGGCCAGGCTGTCCCCGCGCACCGCCAGCAGTTCGGCCGGGAAGCCGGCGTCCACCCGTACCGGCGGCAGCCCGAGCGCCACCCGCGCCTGGTTGGAGACCGCGTCGTACGCCGCCTCCACGTCCATGACACCGCCCGCCACCAGCAGGTACGCGGCCTCCAGCGGATCGGCCCGTCCGACCGGGTTGGCGCCGTCCCGCAGCGATCCGCTGCCGGCCGCCAGCGGCACCCGGGCCTTCACCAGCTCGCGCAGCAGGGCCGGCCGCTGCCCGGCGGCCAGGCCTTCGAGCCCCGCGCAGCCGCCGCTCTGCGGCAGGCAGACCACCCGGATGCCGGCGCTGGCCAGCACCGTCGAGGCGCCCGGTGCCAGCGACCCGCACGGCCCGACCACCACCCGCGGCCGCAGCGGCGCGAGCGCCCCGGCCAGCCGGGCCAGCCGGCCCGGGTCGGCGGCGGTGGTGTGCAGGTCCACCGGGCAGTCCGCCTCCCGGGCGGCCTCCAGCAGCAGCTCGACATAGCCCGCCGGGTCCGGGTCCAGCTCGGGGCAGCCGCCGGCCGCGGTGGCGCCGAGCTTGAGCGCCTCCCGCAGCTGGGCCCGGCCGTCCGCCCCGGCCCGGCCCGTGAGCAGCCGGGGCATCGCCACGGCCTGCAGCTCGGCGAGGCCGCGCAGCGCCTGCTGGGCGGTGAGCACCGCCTCCAGCCGGCGCAGCCCGTGCACGTCGCCGATCCGGACGTGGGTGCGCTGGGCGGTCGAGCCGTAGCCGAGCGAGGTCAGCGCGGCCTCGGTGACCCGGCGGGTGAGGTCGGTGGAGGTCTCCGGCGGCGGCGCGGTCAGGGCGGCGGAGAAGGCCACGTCGTAGTGGGCGTGCGCCTCGGCGGGGGCCGGCAGCAGCAGATAGCCGCGCAGGTCGATCCGGGCGCCGGTGGTGACGGTGGGGGCGCCGGGCAGCGCGGGCAGCGGGCCGAGCCCGCCGGCGGTGCCGACGGCCTGGATCCGGTCGCCGCTGATCCGCACGTCCACCACTCGGCCGTCCGCCAGCCGCGCCCCGGTGAGCAGCAGGACGGGTCCGTGCCCGAGCGGGTTGGCGGCCGGGCCGGGGCCGGGCTGCGGTCCGTCGGCGGCTGCGCTGTCCATCGCCCGGCTCCTTCTCGCGTCCGGCTCCTGCTCGCGTCAATGAGCGCCGAGCCTACGGGCGGCGGGCCCGGGGTGCCGGGAGGCGGGCAATAGTCGTATCGGGTCGGGCCGCCGCCGGGGAGGCCGGTCGAACGCCCGGCCTTCGATCGATCGGCCGTGCGTGCCGTGGACCTGCGGACTTCGCCGCCGGATACGGATTTCACCTCTGGGCGCGGAACGTGTAATCTCTTCCTCGTTCGCCCCTATAGCTCAGTCGGTAGAGCGTCTCCATGGTAAGGAGAAGGTCTGCGGTTCGATTCCGCATGGGGGCTCTGGTGAGAAGGAGTCAGCCTCGGCTGTGCTCCGGATCACTGTGGCGGTGTAGCTCAGTTGGTAGAGCAAGCGGCTCATAATCGCTGTGTCACCGGTTCAAGTCCGGTCACCGCTACCCCGCGTAGTCGGTCGGGAGATCGCACTCCCGGTCGGCTACTCTTGTCTGTGTTCTTATTCATTGTCCAAGGAAGGCACTCCCGTGGCTGCCACCGATGTCCGCCCGAAGATCACGCTGGCCTGCGTGGAGTGCAAGGAGCGGAACTACATCACCAAGAAGAACCGGCGTAACGACCCGGACCGTCTTGAGATGAAGAAGCACTGCCCCCGCTGCAACTCGCACACTGCGCACCGCGAGACCCGCTGACCCTGTCGTAGGGCATCGGGCCTGTGTGAATTCAGGTCTTTGACTCCGGGCCGCATCCCTCACTGGGTTGCGGTCCGGAGTTTTTTTTCGTTTGTCCACCGCGTTTCCGAGGAGCTTGCCGATGGCGCTCGACCCCTCCTTCATCGGGCGGACGTATCCGCCCACCGAGCCCTACGAGGTCGGTCGCGAGAAGATCCGCGAGTTCGCCGTCGCGGTGGGTGACGCCAACCCGGCGTACACCGACCCGGAGGCGGCCAAGGCGCTGGGTCACCCGGACGTGATCGCCCCGCCGACCTTCCCGATCCTGCTCAGCATGCGGGCCTCCGCCCAGGTGGTGCAGGACCCGGAGCTCGGTCTGGACTACAGCCGGGTGGTGCACGGCGACCAGAAGTTCGTCTACACCCGCCCGGTGCGGGCCGGCGACCGGCTGACCGTGGCGGTCACCGTGGACAACATCAAGTCGCTGGCCGGCAACGACGTGCTCACCGTGCGTGGTGAGATCGCGGACGAGTCGGGCGAGCACGTGGTGACGTCCGTCATGACCCTGGTGGCCCGGGCCGCCGACGAGACGACGGGGGAGTGAGCCCGATGACGGTCCGCTACGACGAGGTCGAGGCCGGCACCGAGCTGCCGGCGCAGTCCTTCCCGGTGACCCGCGCCACCCTGGTGCAGTACGCGGGGGCCTCCGGCGACTTCAACCCGATCCACTGGAACGAGAAGTTCGCCCTGGAGGTCGGCCTGCCCGACGTCATCGCGCACGGCATGTTCACCATGGCCGAGGCGATCCGGGTGGTCACCGACTGGGTCGGCGATCCCTCCGCGGTTCTCGAGTACGGCGTCCGGTTCACCCGTCCGGTGCCGGTGCCCAACGACGGGGTCGGCTCGGTGATCGAGGTCTCCGGCAAGGTGGCCAAGCTGCTCGACGACCACAAGGTCCAGGTCGACCTGCTGGCGACCTACGGGGGCCAGAAGGTGCTCGGCATGTCCCGGGCGGTCGTCCGGCTGGCCTGAGCGCGCCCCGGCCCGGGCGGGGCGGCGTACGGGACCCCCGTACGCTGGGGGACGTGCTGGAAGAACTCGACGCCCCCCTCGCCCCGCTGACCACCCTGCGGCTCGGCGGCCCGGCCCGCCGCCTGGTGACCGCGCACACCGATGACGAGGTGATCGCCGCCGTCCGCGCCGCGGACGCGGCGGGGGAGCCGCTGCTGGTGATCGGCGGCGGCTCCAACCTGGTGATCGGCGACGCCGGGTTCCCCGGCACCGTGCTGCGGATCGCCACCACCGGCTTCGTCCTCGACGGCACCGCGCTGGAGCTGGCGGCCGGCGAGGTGTGGGCCGAGGCGGTGGCCCGCACCGTCGACGCGGGCCTGGCCGGCATCGAGTTCCTGGCCGGCATCCCCGGCTCGGCCGGTGCCACCCCGGTGCAGAACGTCGGCGCCTACGGCCAGGAGGTCGCCCAGACGGTCACCGAGGTGGTCGCCTACGACCGCCGCTCCGGCGAGACCGTCACCCTCGGCAACGAGGCCTGCGCCTTCTCCTACCGGCACAGCCGCTTCAAGGCGGACCCGGACCGCTACGTGGTGCTGCGGGTCCGCTTCGCGCTGGAGGACGCCGCCGGGCGCTCCACCCCGGTCCGCTACGCCGAGGTCGCCAAGCACTTCGGGGTGGCCCAGGACGAGCGGGTCGGGCTGCGCGAAGCGCACGACGCGGTGCTCGGCCTGCGGGCCGGCAAGGGCATGGTGCTGGACGCGGCCGACCACGACACCTGGTCGGCGGGCTCCTTCTTCACCAACCCGGTGCTGAGCGCCGAGCAGTACGCCGCCTTCCTGGCGGTGGCCGCCGGGCGCGAGCAGGCCGCCCCCGCCTACCCGGCGCCGGACGGGTGCACCAAGACCTCGGCCGCCTGGCTGATCGACAAGGCCGGGTTCGGCAAGGGCTACGGCAGCGGTCCGGCGACCCTCTCCACCAAGCACACCCTGGCGCTCACCAACCGCGGCGCCGCCACCACCGAGGACCTGCTCGCGCTGGCCCGCGAGATCCGGGACGGCGTGCGGGCCGCCTTCGGGGTGGAGCTGGTCAACGAGCCGGTGATGGTGGGCGTCAGCCTCTAGGGCCGGGCCGCTCAGGCGGTCAGCCAGCTGTCGATGTCGGCCAGCAGCTCCTTCTTCACGCTCTCCGGCGCGCAGGAGCCGCGCACCGACTGGCGGGCCAGCTCGGCCAGCTCCTGGTCGGAGAAGCCCAGGACGTCGCGGGTCAGGTCGTACTGGGCGGCGAGCCGGGTGCCGAACAGCAGCGGGTCGTCGGCGCCGAGCGCGAGCGGCACCCCGGCGTCGAACAGCCGTCGCAGCGGGACCTCCTCGGGGTGCTCGTAGACGCCGAGCGAGACGTTGGAGGAGGGGCAGACCTCGCAGGTGATCTGACGGTCGGCCAGCCGCTGCATCAGCCGCTCGTCCTCGGCGGCCCGCACGCCGTGGCCGATCCGGCCGGCGCCGAGGTCGTCCAGGCAGTCCCGGACGGACTCCGGGCCGGCCAGCTCGCCGCCGTGCGGGGCGGCCAGCAGCCCGCCCCTGCGGGCGATGTCGAAGGCCCGGTCGAAGTCGCGGGCCAGGCCGCGCCGCTCGTCGTTGGAGAGGCCGAAGCCGACCACGCCCCGGTCGGCGTACCGGACGGCGAGCCGGGCGAGCGTCCGGGCGTCCATCGGGGACTTCATCCGGTTGGCGGCGACCAGGACCCGGATGCCGACCCCGGTGGCCGCGGCGGCGTCGTCCACCGCGTCCAGGATCAGTTCCAGGGCGGGGATCAGACCGCCCAGCCGGGGCGCGTAGGAGGTCGGGTCGACCTGGATCTCCAGCCAGCGGGAGCCGTCCCGGCGCTCGTCCTCGGCGGTCTCCCGGACCAGCCGGCGGATGTCGCTCTCGTCGCGCAGGCAGGAGCGGGCGGTGTCGTAGAGGCGCTGGAAGCGGAACCAGCCGCGTTCGTCGGTGGCCCGCAGCTTGGGCGGCTCGCCGGAGCTGAGCGCCTCCGGCAGCCGGATCCCGTGCTTGTCGGCCAGTTCGAGCAGGGTGGCCGGGCGCATCGAGCCGGTGAAGTGCAGGTGCAGGTGGGCCTTCGGAAGGTCCCTGACGTCTCGCGGGTTCAGCAGGCGTTCCATTCACGAATCCTGCCGCATCAGGGGGGCCCACGGGAACCGCCCTCTTCCCGTCCCCCGAAGGGGTGGAAAGAGGGCGGTCCGGTCAAGCGATGTTGACGAGCTCTGACGAGCGAGCCCAATAGCGTCAGTCCCGGGCCTCGGCCAGCAGCTTCTGGACGCGCTCGACGCCCTCGGCGAGGTCGGCGTCGCCCAGCGCGTAGGAGAGCCGCAGGTAGCCGGGGGTGCCGAAGGCCTCGCCGGGGACGACCGCGACCTCGGCCTCGTCCAGGATCAGCGAGGCCAGCTCGGCGGAGGTCTGCGGGCGGCGGCCGCGGATCTCCTTGCCCAGCAGGGCCTTGACGGACGGGTAGACGTAGAAGGCGCCCTCGGGCTCGGGGCAGACCACGCCGTCGATCTCGTTGAGCATCTTCACGATGGTGCGGCGGCGCCGGTCGAAGGCGGTGCGCATCTCGTGGACGGCGGACAGGTCGCCGGCGACGGCGGCCAGGGCGGCGCGCTGGGCCACGTTGGAGACGTTCGAGGTGGCGTGCGACTGCAGGTTGGTCGCGGCCTTGATCACGTCCTTGGGACCGATCACCCAGCCCACCCGCCAGCCGGTCATCGCGTAGGTCTTGGCGACGCCGTTGACCACGATGGTCTTGTCGGCCAGCTCGGGCAGCAGGGCCGGCAGCGAGGTGAACTCCGCGTCGCCGTAGACCAGGTGCTCGTAGATCTCGTCGGTGAGCACCCACAGCCCGTGCTCCAGCGCCCAGCGGCCGATCGCCTCGGCCTCGGCCCGGGTGTACACCGCGCCGGTCGGGTTGGACGGCGAGACGAACAGCACCACCTTGGTGTTCTCGGTGCGGGCGGCCTCCAGCTGCTCGACCGAGACCTTGTAGCCGGTGGTCTCGTCGGTCACGACCTCCACCGGCACGCCGCCGGCCAGCTGGATCGACTCGGGGTAGGTGGTCCAGTACGGGGCCGGGACGATGACCTCGTCGCCCGGGTCGAGGATCGCCGCGAACGCCTCGTAGATCGCCTGCTTGCCGCCGTTGGTCACCAGGACCTGGGAGGCGTCCACCGCGTAGCCGGAGTCGCGCAGCGTCTTGGCCGCGATCGCCTCCTTGAGCTCCGGCAGGCCGCCAGCCGGGGTGTAGCGGTGGTTCTTCGGGTCACGGCAGGCCTCGACGGCCGCCTCGACGATGTAGTCCGGGGTGGGGAAGTCCGGCTCGCCGGCGCCGAAGCCGATGACCGGACGGCCGGCCGCCTTGAGGGCCTTGGCCTTGGCGTCCACGGCGAGGGTGGCGGACTCGGCGATCGCGCCGATCCGGGCGGACACGCGGCGGTCGGCGGGGCGGACGGAACTGTCGGGCTGCGGGGTGGAAGCGCTCATGCCTGCATGGTCGCAGACCGCACACGGCCCGGGCATGGCGGTTTCACGATATGTACGGGGCAGTCCACATGGCGGCCCGCCGGGACCCGGGCGACAGCCGGAAAAGAAGAGGTTCGACCAAACGCCCTCCGACCACGTACACTCACTGCTCGACGGCCACCGAATGAACCGGAGCCTCCGCCGCCGTACAGAGCCTGTACGGAGATCGGCGGGAGATGCGGTAGGTTGGTGGTCGCTACTGGGGCCGCGAGGTTCCGTAGGGCAATAGCTCAATTGGTAGAGCACCGGTCTCCAAAACCGGCGGTTGGGGGTTCAAGTCCCTCTTGCCCTGCTGCTTGATCCGTACTCAGCCCGTTCGCTCCGCAGAGCGAGCGGGCTTGATGCGGAGAGGGCGCCGATCAGCACCGTTAGCCGGCCGCTCGTGCCCTTTTCGGGGTACGCAGTCGACGTCCGGCAGGACCCGGATTCAGGTGAGGACGAGTGACGGAGACCACGGGCTCCACCGCAACGCCTGAGAGCGGCAACCCCGAGGGGACCGACGGCGCTGCCGAGACCGCGCCCGCGGAGGGCGAGTCGCGCCGCAAGCGCTCTGGCGACAAGAAGTCCGGCAAGCGCGGCAAGAAGGGCGCCTTCGCCCGCCTCGCGCTGTTCTACCGGCAGATCATCGCCGAACTCCGCAAGGTCGTCTGGCCGACCCGCAACCAGCTGATGAGCTACACCAGCGTCGTCGTGGTGTTCGTCGTGGTCGTGATGGCCTTCGTCTGGGGCCTCGACTACGGCTTCTCCAAGGCCGCCCTCTGGATCTTTGGCTGACGCAGCCGTCCACCTTCGAAACAGCTTCCCCGACCCGGGCCGGTCCTCGGCCCGGGTCGAGCTGTCTGCGTCGGCGGGATGAGGCCGCTACCGTGGACTCGGTACTGTTGAAGTCTCCGAGGCGAACGTCCGGCGACCGCGTGAGCGGAGCGTCGTCGGTCCGTCGCGGAGCGCGCCACCTTCACCATCTCCAGGAAAGAAGCAGCCACCGTGTCTGAGTCCCCCCTGTACGACGCCGACGAGACCGTCCGCGAGGCGGATGTCGCCGCCGAGGACGCGGCCGAGCTGGCTGACGACGTCGAGACCGACGAGCAGCAGATCGTGGACGCCGTCGACGCCGACGAGGACGAGGCCGAGGCCGAGGCGCACGACGAGGCCGAGGCCGGGGAGTCGGCCGAGGAGGCCGCGCTGCACGTGGAGTCCGACGAGGCCGCCGAGGACGAGGCCGAGACCGAGGAGACCGTCGCCGAGGAGACCGCGGAGGAGCCGGCCGAGGAGGTCGACCCGGTCGCCAAGTTCCGCGAGGACCTGCGGTTCATGCCGGGCGAGTGGTACGTGATCCACACCTACGCCGGCTACGAGAACCGGGTGAAGCAGAACCTGGAGCAGCGCGCCGTCTCCCTCAACGTCGAGGAGTACATCTTCCAGGCCGAGGTGCCGCAGGAGGAGGTCGTCCAGATCAAGAACGGCGACCGCAAGACCATCCGCCAGAACAAGCTCCCCGGCTACGTCCTGGTGCGCATGGACCTCACCCCCGAGTCCTGGGGCGTCGTGCGCAACACCCCCGGTGTCACCGGCTTCGTCGGCAACGCCTACGACCCGTACCCGCTGACGCTGGACGAGGTCGTCAAGATGCTCGCCCCCGACGTCGAGCGCCAGGCGGCCAAGGAGGCCGGCAAGCCCTCGCCGGTCAAGCCCAGCGAGATCCAGGTGCTCGACTTCGAGGTCGGCGACTCGGTCACCGTCACCGACGGTCCGTTCGCCACCCTCCAGGCGACCATCAACGAGATCAACCCGGACTCGAAGAAGGTCAAGGGCCTGGTCGAGATCTTCGGCCGGGAGACCCCGGTCGAGCTCTCCTTCGACCAGATCCAGAAGAACTAGTCCCACACTCTTCGGATGCGGGGCGGGGGCCGAGGCCCCCGCCCCGCATCCGTTTTGGTCCAGCGACGCCGAGGCGTTAGCCTGGTCCGATGTGTGTGCTGGCGACCGGGTGTCGCCCCGGTTCCGCGCACACCAGCAATCACCTCTCGGAAGGACCCGGAGAGACATGCCTCCCAAGAAGAAGAAGGTCACGGGGCTTATCAAGCTCCAGATCAACGCCGGTGCGGCCAACCCGGCCCCGCCGGTCGGCCCCGCGCTGGGTCAGCACGGCGTCAACATCATGGAGTTCTGCAAGGCCTACAACGCCGCGACCGAGTCGCAGCGCGGCATGATCGTGCCGGTGGAGATCACGGTCTACGAGGACCGTTCCTTCACCTTCATCACGAAGACGCCGCCGGCCGCGCGCCTCATCCTGAAGGCCGCCGGTGTCGAGAAGGGCTCCAGCGAGCCGCACAAGACCAAGGTCGCGAAGCTCACCAGCGCCCAGGTCCGCGAGATCGCCACCACCAAGATGCCCGACCTGAACGCCAACGACCTGGACGCGGCGGAGAAGATCATCGCCGGCACCGCCCGGTCGATGGGCATCACCGTCGAGGGCTGATCACCCCTTCTCGTCCCCCGTGGTAGGGCCTGCGCTGGCCCGTGACTACCACAACTCCCATCACCATTCAGGAGCAGCTATGAAGCGCAGCAAGGCCCTGAAGGCCGCGGACGCCCAGGTCGACCGCGAGCGCCTTTACGCCCCCCTCGAGGCCATCCGCCTCGCCAAGGCGACCAGCACCAGCAAGTTCGACGGCACCGTCGAGGTCGCCATGCGTCTGGGTGTCGACCCGCGCAAGGCCGACCAGATGGTCCGCAGCACCGTGATCCTCCCGCACGGCACCGGTAAGACCGCTCGGGTCCTGGTCT
The DNA here is from genome assembly GCF_040609255.1 of Kitasatospora sp. NPDC004723. Classification (NCBI taxonomy): domain Bacteria; kingdom Bacillati; phylum Actinomycetota; class Actinomycetes; order Kitasatosporales; family Streptomycetaceae; genus Kitasatospora; species Kitasatospora sp. NPDC004723. The sequence continues at coordinate 371,676 of NZ_JBEXJT010000001.1, forward strand.
TCGCGACCGGCGAGCGTGCCGAGGCCGCGCGTGCTGCGGGTGCCGACATCGTCGGTGCCGACGAGCTCATCGACGAGGTCGCCAAGGGCAAGCTGGACTTCGACGCCGTCGTCGCCACCCCGGACCTCATGGGCAAGGTCGGCCGCCTCGGCCGCGTGCTCGGTCCCCGTGGCCTGATGCCGAACCCGAAGACCGGCACCGTCACCCCCGATGTCGCCAAGGCTGTCAACGACATCAAGGGCGGCAAGATCGAGTTCCGCGTCGACAAGCACTCGAACCTGCACTTCATCATCGGTAAGGCCTCCTTCACCGACGAGCAGCTGGTCGAGAACTACGCCGCCGCGCTGGACGAGGTGCTCCGCGCCAAGCCGTCCGCCGCCAAGGGCCGCTACATCAAGAAGACCGCGTTCTCGACCACCATCGGCCCCGGCATCCAGGTGGACCCGAACCGCACCCGTAACCTCCTCGTCGAGGAGGACCCGGCCGCGGTCTGATCGCAGCCGTCGTCCGTACGGCGGGCCCGTACCCCCTTCGCCGGGGGTGCGGGCCCGCCGTCGTTTCCCGATCGATACCCCCGGTGGGGGGAACCGGGGCGCGGTCCGTCGTACGCTCGCCCGGTCCGCCCGCGTGCTCCCGTCCTGGGGCCGCCGCCGTCCGACCGCCGGAGAGTGCCGTGCCCGCCCTTCGCCCCGCCGCCAAGGGGGCGGCCCTGCTGCTGCTCGCCGCCGGCCTGACCGCGTGCAGCGTGCTGGCCGTGTCCGGCGACCGGACCCCGATCAGCGACCGCCCCACCGTGCGTCCGCCCCGGCAGGTGCTGCTGTCCGCCTCCCAGCGGCTGGACGACTCCGGCGGGGCCCGGGTGCAGGTGGTCCAGGAGGGGCCGGGCGGGCGGCGCAGCGCCGACGGCACGCTCACCTGGGGCGCCCGCGACGCGGCCGAGCTGACCGTCACCGACGAGCTGGGCACCGGGCGGCTGCACCGGCAGGACGGCGTGCTGGAGCTCGGCTACCCCGGGGCCGCGCCCAGGACGGCGGACCGGGACAGGGCGGAGTCACTGGATCCGCGGGCCTCCGCCGGGGCCGCCGGGACGGCCGGGGCGACCGGCTGGGCCGGCGGCTGGATCACCGGGCTGCTGTCCAACCCGGGCGGCCCGGCGCACACGATGGCGCTGGCCGGCCGGCTCACCCCGCTCGGCGGCGAGCAGCTGAACGGCGGGACGGTCGCGCACTACCGGGGCACCGCGTCGGTGGCGGACTACTTCGGCGCCGAGGAGGGGCTGAGCCCCGCGCGGCTGACCGAGGTGCTCGACTACTACGAGCGGAACGGGGTCGAGACGCTCGACTACGAGTTCTGGGTGGCGCCCGGTGACCGGCTGCAACGGGTGCGCTCCACCGTCCGCGGCACGGCCGGCGCGGTGGTGACCACCACGGACGTCACCGAGCCCACTGAGCCCGCCGAGTCCGTCGCGCCGAGTCCGTAGGGCTCCCGTGGCGGGTCGTGCGGCCGAGTGGCGGGGGGTGCCACCGGGTCGTGTGAGCCCGGGTGGCAAGGTGGGCAGGAACGGACGTCCCGGCCCGAGCGGTCGTCCGGCCGGATCAGTGGCAGTTGGGGAGGCGTGGATGGCGGTGCGGCAGCGGCTGGCGGCGGTGGTCGCCGTCGCGGTGCTGGCGGCCGGCCCGGCCGGGTGCAGTTCGGCCGGCGGCCCGGAGCCGTCCGCCTCGCCGAGCGCGCCCGGCGAGGCGACGCCGACGCCGAGCAGCGCCTCGCCGACCTGGCCGGCCAAGCCGACCGACCGTTCGCCGCACGGGGTGCTGCTCTCCTCCCAGCTGGCCATGCAGACCGCCCGCCGCGCCAAGGTGAGCTACCGGCTGGGCGCGGACGCCGGCTCCGGGCCGCTGTTCTGGCAGCCGAAGACCGCGCTCCAGGTCAAACGTTCCACCCCGGCCGCCGCCGAGCAGCTGATCGTCGTGGACACCGTCGCCTACGAGGGCGGCGACGCGGCCACCGCGGCCAGGCTGGGCGGCAAGCACTGGGAGCGGTTCGCCGGTACGCCGGGCCCGGACGGGCACCGGGAGATCCCCTACGCCGGGCTGATCGACCTGATCAACCCGGTGGTGGCGCTGGCCGCCGCGACCGCCGACGGGATCACCGCCCAGTACGTCGGCGAGGAGAAGTTCGAGGACTCGACGGTCGAGCACTACCGGGTGGCCACCGACGCGGCCCGCTACGCGGCGGCGCAGACCCAGCTCGCCCCGGCCCGCCGGGACGGCCTGCGGGCCGCGCTGGCACCCGGCGGCTCGGCCTCGCTCACCCTGGACCTCTGGCTGAACGACAAGGACCAGCTGGTCCGGATGGAGCGGACCGGGACGGGGGACAGCGGCCGGCTGGACGACTCGGTGCTCTACTCCGAGCCCGGCGGCGCGCTCTCGGCGCAGGCCCCGGCGGAGGCGGACACCGTGGACAGCGGCACCCGCAGCACCTCCCCGCTGGCCCGCTGATCCCGGCCCGCCGAGCCCGGCCCCTTGCCCCGGGTCGGGCCGCCGCCGGGGGCGATTTGCCCCGGACGGCGGCGTCCGGCTACTGTGGCGGAAGCCAAAGACCGCTGGTTGTCGCCGTGCGTCCGTGAGGAAGCTCGCGACCGAAGGATCTGCGCTTCACGCGCAGGCAGCCCGCGCAGGACTGTTTGGAGCTTTGACCTCCGGGTCGCGTGCCCCGCACGTGGATCCGTCGAGTTCACGCCGAGCCCCGTGCGCCTGCGCACCGGGGCTCATCTGCTTTTCCGCAGGGGGTTTCCTTCGTCCGGTGGTTCGAGGCGCGAATGGTCGACTCTTGCGGTCGGCCGGACTTCGACATCACGGAAGGAGGCGTAAGCCTATGGCTAGGCCCGACAAGGCTGCTGCCGTCGCCGAGATCACGGAGCTTTTCCGTGGCTCGAACGCGGCCGTGCTGACCGAGTACCGCGGTCTCACGGTGAAGCAGGTCAAGACCCTGCGTCGCTCCCTGGGTGACAACGCCCAGTACGCCGTGGTGAAGAACACGCTGACCAAGATCGCGGCCAATGAGGTCGGGATCACGGAGCTCGACGACCTGTTCGCCGGTCCGACGGCTGTCGCCTTCGTCACCGGTGACCCGGTGGAGTCGGCGAAGGCTCTGCGTGACTTCGCCAAGGAGAACCCCGCTCTCGTCATCAAGGGCGGTGTCCTTGACGGCAAGGCGCTGTCCGCCGACGAGATCAAGAAGCTCGCGGACCTCGAGTCCCGCGAGGTGCTGCTCGCCAAGCTGGCGGGTGCCCTGAAGGCCAAGCAGTCCCAGGCTGCCGCGCTCTTCCAGGCCCTGCCGTCGAAGCTCGTCCGCACTGTGGACGCGCTGCGCGACAAGGTCGAGCAGGGCGGTGCCGGTACGCCGGCTCCCGCCGCCGAGGAGACCGCGGCCGAGTAATCGGCCGGGGCCATGCCTCGCTGCGGGCCCGTACGCCCGCCAACCCGTACATCCGGCACCACCTGCCGATTTAGTGGAAGGACGCCAATCATGGCGAAGCTGACCCAGGACGAGCTGCTCGCGCAGTTCGAGGAGCTCACCCTCATCGAGCTGGCCGCCTTCGTGAAGGCCTTCGAGGAGAAGTTCGACGTCACCGCTGCCGCTCCGGTCGCCGTTGCCGCCGCCCCGGGTGCCCCGGGCGCCGAGGCCGCTGTCGAGGAGCAGGACGAGTTCGACGTCATCCTCGAGGGTGCGGGCGACAAGAAGATCCAGGTCATCAAGGAGGTGCGCACCCTGACCTCCCTCGGCCTGAAGGAGGCCAAGGACCTCGTTGACACCGCCGGTGCCAAGGTCCTGGAGAAGGTTGCCAAGGACGTTGCCGAGAAGGCCAAGGCCGCCCTCGAGGCCGCCGGCGCCAAGGTCACCGTCAAGTGACTTCTCGCCCCCTCTGAGGGGGCCGCGGGCCGGGCCGATCACCCTTGTGGTGGTCGGCCCGGCCTTTTGTGTTCTCCGGCCCCGGCGGCCCCGTTCCCGGGCCCCGGAGGCCGCCTCGTCCGTGGACACACCGGTGTGGCCGAACGCTCACTCGGCACTGTCGGTGCGGGCGGGTATGGTGATCGCTGTCATCGGGTGAGGCCCCGACCACGGCTTCTGTAACGCCGGGGTGGTCCGGCGCGATGAAGGGGTCGAGGCCCGCGCCGGAGGCGGGCCCTTGACGAACCCGGCAGGGCGCGCGATTCTCGAGGCGCGAGTCGGCCCGGTTGGTCCCCCGTCGGATGCATAACCGGCGGCTCCGGCGGGAAGTGACTCCACGTGAGTCGTGGGGCCCGGCAAGTCCGGGCCGGTGCAGTACCCGGCGGGCGTTCGCGCCCGACGGCTACCGGGAGGAGTCTCCGATTCGGTCTCCGAATCAGAGCTGGACAGCAGTGTCGCCTTTGGCTACACTGTCCCTTTGCGCTGCCTGTTAGCTGCTCCGTGACTCGTCGCCCGGAGTTTGCGTTGCCCCGAAGGGGTCTGGCACCAACTCCGCAAAGCGGCTCTGACCTGGGGTTTCGACCTCGGCAGAGGCCAGTGGCGAGGGAGGTGGGACCAAGCCCGTGAAGGCCCGGCTGGTACGCGCGTAGTGAGCTCCGAGCCCTCGGAAGGACCCCCCTCTTGGCCGCGCCGCGCAACGCCTCGAACAATTCCGCCGCATCCACCGCCCCGCTCCGCGTCTCCTTCGCGAAGATCAAGGAGCCCCTCGAGGTCCCGAACCTCCTGGCCCTGCAGACCGAGAGCTTTGACTGGCTGCTCGGCAACGCGGCCTGGAAGACCCGGGTCGAGCAGGCGCTGGAGAACGGTCTGGACGTTCCCACCAAGTCCGGTCTGGAGGAGATCTTCGAGGAGATCTCGCCGATCGAGGACTTCAGCGGGTCGATGTCCCTGACCTTCCGCGACCACCGTTTCGAGCCGCCGAAGAACTCCATTGACGAGTGCAAGGACCGCGACTTCACGTTCGCCGCCCCGCTCTTCGTCACGGCCGAGTTCACCAACAACGAGACCGGTGAGATCAAGTCTCAGACGGTCTTCATGGGCGATTTCCCGCTCATGACCCACAAGGGCACGTTCGTGATCAACGGCACCGAGCGTGTCGTCGTGTCGCAGCTCGTCCGCTCCCCGGGCGTGTACTTCGACTCCACCCTGGACAAGGTGTCCGACAAGGACATCTACTCCTGCAAGGTCATCCCCTCGCGTGGTGCCTGGCTGGAGATGGAGATCGACAAGCGCGACATGGTCGGCGTTCGCATCGACCGCAAGCGCAAGCAGTCGGTCACCGTGCTGCTCAAGGCGCTCGGCTGGACCAACGAGATGATTCTCGAGGAGTTCGGCGAGTACGAGTCGATGCGCGCCACCCTGGAGAAGGACCACACCCAGGGCCAGGACGACGCGCTGCTGGACATCTACCGCAAGCTGCGTCCGGGCGAGCCGCCGACGCGCGAGGCCGCGCAGACGCTGCTGGAGAACCTGTACTTCAACCCGAAGCGCTACGACCTCGCCAAGGTCGGCCGCTACAAGGTGAACCGCAAGCTCGGCAACGCCGAGTCGCTGGACTCCGGCGTGCTCACCGAGCCCGACATCATCAACGCGATCAAGTACCTGGTCAAGCTGCACGCCGGCGAGGTCGACTGGCGTGACGAGACCGGCCGCGACATCGTGGTCGAGGTCGACGACATCGACCACTTCGGCAACCGCCGCCTGCGCAACGTGGGCGAGCTCATCCAGAACCAGGTCCGTACGGGTCTCGCCCGTATGGAGCGCGTCGTGCGCGAGCGCATGACCACCCAGGACGTCGAGGCGATCACGCCGCAGACCCTGATCAACATCCGGCCGGTCGTCGCCTCCATCAAGGAGTTCTTCGGCACCAGCCAGCTGTCGCAGTTCATGGACCAGACGAACCCGCTGTCGGGCCTGACCCACAAGCGCCGTCTGTCCGCCCTCGGCCCCGGCGGTCTCTCCCGTGAGCGCGCCGGCTTCGAGGTCCGTGACGTGCACCCCTCGCACTACGGCCGCATGTGTCCGATCGAGACCCCGGAAGGCCCGAACATCGGTCTGATCGGGTCGCTGGCCTCGTACGGCCGGGTCAACGCCTTCGGCTTCATCGAGACCCCGTACCGCAAGGTCGTCGAGGGCGTGGTCACCGAGCAGGTCGACTACCTGACCGCCGACGAGGAGGACCGCTACGTCATCGCCCAGGCGAACGCCCCGCTGACCGCGGACCTGCACTTCGCCGAGCCCCGCGTCCTGGTCCGCCGCCGTGGCGGCGAGATCGACTACATCCCGGGCACCGAGATCGACTACATGGACGTCTCGCCGCGCCAGATGGTGTCGGTCGCGACCGCCATGATCCCGTTCCTCGAGCACGACGACGCCAACCGCGCGCTCATGGGCTCGAACATGATGCGCCAGGCGGTGCCGCTGCTGAAGAGCGAGGCCCCGCTGGTCGGCACCGGCATGGAGTACCGCTGCGCCGTCGACGCCGCGGACGTCATCACCGCCGAGAAGCCGGGTGTCGTCCAGGAGGTCTCGGCCGACTACGTCACCGTGGCCAACGACGACGGCACGTACACCACGTACCGCGCCGCCAAGTTCACCCGCTCCAACCAGGGCACCGCCTTCAACCAGAAGGTGCTCGTGGACGAGGGCACCCGGGTGGAGGTCAACCAGGTGCTGGCCGACGGCCCCTGCACCGACGAGGGCGAGATGGCCCTCGGCAAGAACCTCCTCGTGGCGTTCATGTCGTGGGAGGGTCACAACTATGAGGACGCGATCATCCTGTCGCAGCGCCTCGTCCAGGACGACGTCCTCTCCTCGATCCACATCGAGGAGCACGAGGTCGACGCCCGTGACACCAAGCTCGGCCCCGAGGAGATCACCCGGGACATCCCGAACGTCTCCGAGGAGGTCCTCGCCGACCTCGACGAGCGCGGCATCATCCGCATCGGCGCCGACGTCGTCACCGGCGACATCCTGGTCGGCAAGGTCACCCCGAAGGGCGAGACCGAGCTGACCCCGGAGGAGCGCCTGCTCCGCGCGATCTTCGGCGAGAAGGCCCGTGAGGTCCGCGACACCTCGCTGAAGGTCCCGCACGGTGAGTCCGGCAAGGTCATCGGCGTGCGCGTGTTCGACCGCGAGGAGGGCGACGAGCTTCCCCCGGGTGTCAACCAGCTGGTCCGCGTCTACGTGGCCCAGAAGCGCAAGATCACCAACGGTGACAAGCTCGCCGGCCGTCACGGCAACAAGGGCGTCATCTCCAAGATCCTGCCGGTCGAGGACATGCCGTTCCTGGAGGACGGCACCCCGGTCGACATCATCCTCAACCCGCTGGGTGTCCCGTCCCGAATGAACCCGGGACAGGTCCTGGAGATCCACCTCGGCTGGCTCTCCAAGCAGGGCTGGGACGTCTCCGGCCTCGCCGACGAGTGGGCCAAGCGCCTGCAGGCGATCGGCGCCGACAAGGTCGAGGGCGGCACCAACCTCGCCACCCCGGTGTTCGACGGCGCCCGCGAGGACGAGATCACCGGTCTGCTCGACCACACCACCCTCACCCGTGACGGTGAGCGCCTGGTGAACTCCACCGGCAAGGCGCGGCTGTTCGACGGCCGCTCCGGCGAGCCGTTCCCGATGCCCGTCTCGGTCGGCTACATGTACATCCTCAAGCTGCACCACCTGGTCGACGACAAGCTGCACGCCCGCTCGACCGGCCCGTACTCGATGATCACCCAGCAGCCGCTCGGTGGTAAGGCGCAGTTCGGTGGTCAGCGCTTCGGTGAGATGGAGGTGTGGGCCCTTGAGGCATACGGCGCCGCGTACGCGCTGCAGGAGCTGCTCACCATCAAGTCCGACGACGTCCTCGGCCGCGTGAAGGTCTACGAGGCCATCGTCAAGGGCGAGAACATCCCCGAGCCCGGCATTCCCGAGTCCTTCAAGGTCCTCATCAAGGAAATGCAGTCGCTCTGCCTCAACGTGGAGGTGCTGTCCTCGGACGGCCAGTCCATCGAGATGCGGGACTCCGACGAGGACGTCTTCCGCGCCGCCGAGGAGCTCGGCATCGACCTGTCCCGGCGCGAGCCGAGCAGCGTCGAAGAGGTCTGACGGAGGTCGGGCCGGCCCGGTAGCCCCGGGCCGGCCCGCCCCCAGGCCCCCCTCAGACCACACGAACGACTCTCGACTTACGAAAGAGGGCTTGACGACCAGTGCTTGACGTCAACTTCTTCGACGAGCTCCGCATCGGCCTGGCCACCGCCGACGACATCCGCCAGTGGTCCCACGGCGAGGTCAAGAAGCCGGAGACCATCAACTACCGCACCCTGAAGCCCGAAAAGGACGGCCTCTTCTGCGAGAAGATCTTCGGCCCCACCCGGGACTGGGAGTGCTACTGCGGTAAGTACAAGCGCGTCCGCTTCAAGGGCATCATCTGCGAGCGCTGCGGCGTCGAGGTGACCCGCGCCAAGGTGCGTCGTGAGCGGATGGGCCACATCGAGCTGGCCGCCCCGGTCACCCACATCTGGTACTTCAAGGGTGTGCCGTCCCGCCTCGGCTACCTGCTCGACCTGGCGCCGAAGGACCTCGAGAAGGTCATCTACTTCGCCGCCTACATGATCACCTGGGTCGACGACGAGCGCCGCCAGCGCGACCTGCCGTCCCTGGAGGCGCACGTCTCGGTCGAGCGCCAGCAGATCGAGAACCGCCGCGACTCCGACCTCGAGGCCCGTGCCAAGAAGGCCGAGACCGACCTGGCCGAGCTGGAGGCCGAGGGCGCCAAGGCCGACGTGCGCCGCAAGGTGCGCGAGGGCGCCGAGCGCGAGATGAAGCAGCTGCGCGACCGCGCGCAGCGCGAGCTCGACCGCCTCGACGAGGTGTGGGCCCGCTTCAAGAACCTCAAGGTCCAGGACCTCGAGGGCGACGAGCTGCTCTACCGCGAGCTGCGCGACCGCTTCGGCACCTACTTCTCCGGCTCGATGGGCGCGGCGGCCCTCAAGGACCGCCTGGAGACCTTCGACCTGGCGGAGGAGTCCGAGCGCCTGCGCGAGATCATCCGCACCGGCAAGGGCCAGAAGAAGACCCGTGCGCTGAAGCGCCTCAAGGTCGTCTCCGCGTTCCTGCAGACCACCAACAAGCCCAACGGCATGGTGCTGGACTGCGTCCCGGTCATCCCGCCGGACCTGCGTCCGATGGTGCAGCTGGACGGTGGCCGCTTCGCGACCTCCGACCTGAACGACCTGTACCGCCGTGTCATCAACCGCAACAACCGCCTGAAGCGGCTTCTCGACCTCGGCGCGCCCGAGATCATCGTGAACAACGAGAAGCGCATGCTCCAGGAGGCCGTCGACGCGCTGTTCGACAACGGCCGCCGCGGCCGTCCGGTCACCGGCCCGGGCAACCGCCCGCTGAAGTCCCTGAGCGACATGCTCAAGGGCAAGCAGGGTCGTTTCCGTCAGAACCTGCTCGGCAAGCGCGTCGACTACTCGGCCCGTTCGGTCATCGTCGTCGGCCCGCAGCTCAAGCTGCACCAGTGCGGTCTGCCCAAGGCCATGGCGCTGGAGCTCTTCAAGCCGTTCGTGATGAAGCGCCTGGTCGACCTGAACCACGCGCAGAACATCAAGTCGGCCAAGCGCATGGTCGAGCGCGCCCGTCCGGTCGTGTGGGACGTCCTCGAAGAGGTCATCGCCGAGCACCCGGTCCTGCTGAACCGTGCGCCCACCCTGCACCGCCTCGGCATCCAGGCCTTCGAGCCGCAGCTGGTCGAGGGCAAGGCCATCCAGATCCACCCGCTCGTCTGCACCGCGTTCAACGCGGACTTCGACGGTGACCAGATGGCCGTCCACCTGCCGCTCTCCGCGGAGGCGCAGGCCGAGGCCCGCATCCTGATGCTGTCCTCGAACAACATCCTGAAGCCGGCCGACGGTCGCCCCGTCACCATGCCGACCCAGGACATGGTGCTCGGTCTGTTCTTCCTGACCTCGGACCGCGACAACGTGAAGGGCGCCGGCCGCACCTTCTCGTCGACCGCCGAGGCGATCATGGCCTTCGACGCCCGCGAGCTGGACGTCCAGGCCCCGATCGAGCTGCGCCTGCCCATCGGCACCGTCCCGCCCCGTGGCTGGACCCCGCCGCTGGACGAGGACGGCCAGTCGAACTGGTTCGAGGGCGAGTCCTTCCGCCTGCGCACCACCCTGGGCCGCGCGCTCTTCAACGAGCTGCTGCCCGAGGACTACCCGTTCGTCGACTACGAGGTGGGCAAGAAGCAGCTCTCCGCGATCGTCAACGACCTGGCCGAGCGCTACCCCAAGGTCACCGTCGCGGCGACCCTGGACAACCTGAAGGCGGCCGGCTTCCACTGGTCGACCCGTTCGGGTGTCACCGTCTCGATCTCGGACGTCATCGTCCCGCCGAGCAAGCCCCAGATCCTCGAGGGCTTCGAGGCGAAGGCGGAGAAGGTCCAGAAGCAGTACGAGCGCGGTCTGATCACCAACGACGAGCGCAAGCAGGAGCTCGTCGGCATCTGGACCCAGGCGACCAACGAGGTCGCGGACGCCATGTCCGCGAACTTCCCGAAGACCAACCCGATCTTCATGATGGTCGACTCGGGCGCCCGTGGAAACATGATGCAGATGCGCCAGATCGCCGGTATGCGTGGTCTGGTGTCCAACGCGAAGAACGAGACCATCCCGCGACCCATCAAGGCGTCGTTCCGTGAGGGTCTCTCCGTGCTGGAGTACTTCATCTCCACCCACGGTGCCCGTAAGGGTCTCGCGGACACCGCTCTGCGTACCGCCGACTCCGGTTACCTCACCCGTCGTCTGGTCGACGTCTCCCAGGACGTCATCATTCGCGAGGAGGACTGCGGCACCGAGCGCGGCCTGAAGCTGGCGATCGGCTCCGTGGGTGCCGACGGCGTGCTGCGCAAGGCCGACGACGTCGAGACCAGCGTCTACGCCCGCATGCTCGCCGAGGACATCACCGTCGACGGCAAGCTGCTGGCCACGGCCAACACCGACCTCGGTGACGTGCTGATCGACGAGCTGATCCGCCACGGCATCAGCGAGGTCAAGACCCGCTCGATCCTGACCTGTGAGTCGGCCGTCGGCACCTGTGCCTTCTGCTACGGCCGCTCGCTGGCCACCGGCAAGCTGGTCGACATCGGTGAGGCGGTCGGCATCATCGCCGCCCAGTCCATCGGTGAGCCCGGTACCCAGCTGACCATGCGTACCTTCCACACCGGTGGTGTGGCCGGTGACGACATCACCCAGGGTCTGCCGCGTGTCGTCGAGCTCTTCGAGGCCCGTACCCCCAAGGGTGTGGCCCCGATCTCGGAGGCCCAGGGCCGGGTCCGCATCGAGGACACCGAGAAGACCCGCAAGCTGGTCGTCACCCCGGACGACGGCACCGACGAGATCGCCTACCCGGTCTCCAAGCGTGTCAAGCTCCTGGTGAGCGAGGGCGAGGCGGTCGAGGTCGGCCAGAAGCTGACCATGGGTGCCACCAACCCGCACGACGTCCTGCGCATCATGGGCCAGCGCGCCGTCCAGATCCACCTGGTCGCCGAGGTCCAGAAGGTCTACAACTCGCAGGGTGTGTCGATCCACGACAAGCACATCGAGATCATCATCCGGCAGATGCTCCGCCGCGTGACGATCATCGAGTCGGGCGACGCCGAGCTGCTCCCGGGCGAGCTCGTCGAGCGCGGCCGCTTCGAGCAGGAGAACCGTCGCGTGGTCTCCGAGGGCGGTCACCCCGCCTCCGGCCGTCCGCAGCTGATGGGTATCACCAAGGCCTCGCTGGCCACCGAGTCCTGGCTGTCGGCCGCCTCCTTCCAGGAGACGACCCGGGTCCTCACCGACGCGGCGATCCACGCCAAGTCGGACCCGCTGCTGGGCCTCAAGGAGAACGTCATCCTCGGTAAGCTCATCCCGGCCGGTACGGGTCTGCCCCGCTACCGCAACATCCGGGTCGAGCCGACAGAGGAGGCCAAGGCCGCCATGTACTCGGCCGTCGGCTACGACGACTACGACCTGTCGCCCTTCGGCGCCGGCTCCGGCCAGGCGGTCCCGCTGGACGACTACGACTACGGCCCGTACACCGGCTGAGTCGAAGGTTGCTGATCGCTGGGCGGTCACCCCGTGCGGGGTGGCCGCCCAGCGGCGTTCCCGGGGGCGGGCGGAAGGCGATTTGGGGTTCTGGGCCGAAGTCGCGTAGAGTCAGGTTCACCGACGCGGGGTGGAGCAGCTCGGTAGCTCGCTGGGCTCATAACCCAGAGGTCGCAGGTTCAAATCCTGTCCCCGCTACTGCATCGAAGGGCCCGGAGGCTTCAAGCCTCCGGGCCTTTCGGCGTTCCCGGGGTCCGTCGTGCGGGGGAGGGCGGGAAACCACTCCGGCGGGGGAAGCCGGGGAGGGGGAGGGCGGGACAGGCTCGGGGCGTCGGATTGCGGCGCGGACGGGCGGAGGAACACGGGGATGGCTGTGCGACGGGTGCTGGGAGCGGTGGCGATCACCTGGGCGGTGGGGCTCGGTTCGGCGGGGTACCTGTGGGAGGCGGGGTACCTGGGGTCGGGGGACGGGCCCGAGCGGCTGACGGTGTCCTACGGGGTGGCCGAGCCGGTGCGGGAGCTGGTGGTCGAGGGGCTGACCGGCGGCATCGAGGTCCTTGCCGGGGACGCGGTGCGGGTGGTGGAGCAGCAGTCCTTCCGCGGTGATCCGCCGCGGACCCGGCATGAGGTGAGCGACGGCACGCTGCGGCTGACGTACGACTGCTCGGACTGCGGGGTCGGCTACCGGGTGACCGTCCCGGCCGGGACGAAGGTCCGGCTGAGCAGCGGGACCGGCGGGATCCGGCTGGCCGGGCTGGCGGGGGAGGTACGGGCGGAGGCCGGCACCGGCGGGGTGACGGCGAGCGGGCTGACCTCGTCGGCGGTGCGGGTGAGCGTGGCGACCGGCGGCATCGACCTGGGCTTCGCGACGAGCCCGACCACCGTGGAGGCGCGGGCGGACACCGGCGGAGTGCGGGTCGCGGTGCCCGTCGGGGAGGAGCCGTACGCGGTGGACGCCGGGGCGGACACCGGTGGGGTCGAGGTGACGGTGCCGCGCCGGGCCGGTGCGCCGCGCAGCATCACGGCGCACACCGGGGCCGGGGGCGTGGCGGTCACGGGTGGCTGAGGCCGGCGCGGGCCGGGAGGTGCCCACCGTGCTGCCGGTCGGGCATGATCTTCTCCGCGGGGGCGGCTTCCCCCGGTACGGGGGAGGGATCATGGCCGGACGGGTGGCGGCGCGGTGGCGAGCACGGATGGCGGGGGTCGACCCGTACGTGCTGGACGGCCTGCTGGCGGCGGCCTCGGCGGCGGTCTCGCTCTGGTCGGTGTACCAGGACGTCACCGCCAGGCCCTGGTGGGTCTATCTGCTGGCGCTGGGAACGGCCCTGCCGCTGCCCTGGCGGCGGCGCGCGCCGGTCACCGTGATGGTGGTCAGCGGCGCGGTGTCGGCGGTGCTCTCGGTGGTCGCCCACTCGGCGATGCCGCAGCTGCCGCTGTTCGTCGTGGTCACCCTGTACACGGTGGCCGACCGGGCCGGGGAGTGGCAGCGCTGGAGCGTGCTGGCGGTGACCGTGACCGCCAACGTGGTGGGTACCCACTCGCCGAACGGTGCGCTGTTTTCGCTGATCACCACGGTCGGCGCGTTCGTCTTCGGCTGCCTGGTGCGGGAGCTGCGCCGGCTGGCGGCGGTGGAGGCGGAGCGGGCCCGGGAGGCCGGCCGTCGCGCGGCCAGCGACGCGGCCCGGGCGGTCGCCGAGGAACGGGCCCGGATCGCCCGGGAGATGCACGACATCCTGGCGCACGCCGTCTCGCTGATGGTGATCCAGGCGGAGGCGGGGCCGCTGGTGGTGCGCGGCGACCCGGACCGGGCGGTCAAGGCGTTCGACACCATCGCCGACTCCGGGCGGGACGCGATGGCCCAGCTGCGGCGCCTGCTGGGGGTGCTCAAGGAGGAGGGCAGCGGGCCGGAGCTGGCGCCGCAGCCCCGGCTGGCCGAGCTGCCGGCGCTCGCCGAGCGGGTGCGCCGGACCGGGGTGCGGGTCGAGCTGGAGGTGGACGAGCGGGCCGGGCCGCTGCCCGCCGACATCGAGGCGGCCGGCTACCGGATCGTTCAGGAGGCGCTGACCAACACGGTCAAGCACGCGGAGGCGAGCCGGATCTCGGTCCGGGTGGTCCGCGAGGGCGGGGAGCTTGCGGTGCTGGTGTCCGACGACGGCCGCGGGGCGCGGCGGCGGCCGGGCGGGCCGGCCCCCGCGGGGAGCGGCCTCTCCGGCGGCCGCGGGCTGGTCGGCATCCGGGAGCGCGCGGCGGCCTGCGGCGGCCGGGCCGAGGCCGGTCCCGGGCCGCGGGGGCGGGGATTCCTGGTGAGCGCCCGGCTGCCGCTGGGCACGGAACGGAGGGTGGCGTCATGACGCCGATCCGGGTGGTCGTCGCGGACGACCAGGAGCTGGTGCGCGTCGGGTTCGGGATGATCCTGGACGCGCAGCCGGACATCGAGGTGGTCGCCGAGGCGGCGAACGGCGCGGAGGCCGTCGAGGCGGTCCGGGTGCACGGGCCGGACGTGCTGCTGCTGGACGTCCGGATGCCGGTGATGGACGGCCTGGAGGCGGCCCGCCGGGTCTGCGCCGAGTACCCCGGCACCAGAGTGATCATGCTGACCACCTTCGACGCCGACGACTACGTGTTCGACGCGCTGTACGCGGGGGCGAGCGGCTTCCTGCTCAAGGACGTCCGCCGCGACGACCTGGCGCACGGGGTGCGGATGGTGGCCTCCGGCGAGGCGCTGCTGGCGCCGTCGGTGACCCGCCGGCTGATCGGTGAGTTCGCCGCCCGCCGGCCGGGCTCCGCCGAGCGGGCGGTGCGGGCGCCGTCGCGGCTGCTGGAGCAGCTGTCCCCGCGCGAGCGGGAGACCCTGGTCCTGCTGGCGCGCGGGCTGTCCAACGCGGAGATCGCCGCCGCGCTGGTGGTCAGCGAGCACACCGTGAAGACCCATGTCAGCAATGTGCTCGCCAAGTTGGGGCTGCGCGACCGGGTGCATGCGGTGGTCTTCGCGTACGAGGCGGGCGCGGTGGTGGCGGGGGAGGGCTGAACCGTCTCCCCCGCGCGGGGGAGCGGCCGGGTTCGCCGGTGCGGGTGATCCCGGACGAGGGGCGCGGCGGACAGGATCCGGGGTGTCGGAACAACGGCCCCTTCGTCAGGAGCGCACCCATGGACACCTCTCGGCGCAGCAGCGTCACCTCGTTCGCCGTCGTCGCGGCCCCCGTGCTGATGGCGCTGTACGGCGGCATCCGGCTGCTGGAGGGCTCGCGCGAGCCGGGCCCGGGCTGGCTGGTCGGGCACGGCCTGATGCTGCTGGGGCTGCTGCTGTTCGGCCCCGTGCTGGCCGCGCTGGGGCGGGGGCGCGGGGCGGTGGGCCGGGCGGCGGCGGGGGTGGCGTTCGCCGGGCTGGCCGCCTCGCTGGGGCAGATCGGGATCGACCTGTACGTCGGGGCGGTGGCGGTGGACAAGGCCGACCAGCAGCGGCTGTTCGACGTGGTCCAGAGCCGGCCGGGCGTGCTGCCGGCCTTCTACTCGGTGGGCCCGATGCTGTTCTACGTCGGCCTGCTGGCGCTGCTGGTGATCGCCGCGACCGGTGCCGGTCGGGTGCTGCGCTGGTGGAGCCCGGTGCTGATGCTGGCCGGGACCGTGCTGACGGCGGCCGACCTGGCGTTCATCCCGGTCGCCGCGGGCTGCTACCTGGTGGCGCTGGCCCCGCTGGGCGGCTTCGGCGCCGCCCGCCCGGTCGCCGCCTGATCGGTGCTCCCGGGCGGGGCGGTCGGGGCGGTCGGGGCCGACGGGGCGATCGCGGCGGCTCGATCGTGGCCGGTCGATTATCGGTGGCGGGCGGCCCGTGCGGGCCGTACCGTCCGGGGCATGAACGCGAAGCGCCCGCTGATCGCCGTACTCACCGGCGCCGGGATCTCCACCGACTCCGGCATCCCCGACTACCGCGGCCCGAACGGACTCTGGCAGCGCGACCCGGAAGCACAGCGGCTGGTCACCATCGGCCCCTACCTGGACGACCCGGAGGTCCGCCGCAAGGCCTGGCGGATGCGCGCCGAGGCGGGTGCGCTCGCCGCCGAGCCGAACGCCGGGCACCGGGCCCTGGTCGGGCTGGAGCGCTCCGGACTGCCGCTGCGGGTGCTCACCCAGAACGTCGACGGGCTGCACCAGCGGGCCGGGCAGACACCCCGCAAGGTGCTCGAACTCCACGGCACCGCAAGGGAGGTGCAGTGCGTGGACTGCCGGGTGGTGGGCCCGATGGAGCAGGCCCTGGAGAGGGTCGCCGCCGGTGAGCCGGATCCGCGGTGCCGGGACTGCGGGGGGATCCTGCGCCCGCGCACCGTGATGTTCGGCGAGCAGCTGGACCCCGAGGTGCTGCAGCAGGCGGACGCGATCAGCAAGGCCTGCGAGCTGTTCATCGCCGTCGGCACCAGCCTGCAGGTCTTCCCGGTGGCCGCGCTGCCGTACAACGCGGTGAAGACCGGCTCCCGGCTGATCATCGTCAACGCCGAGCCGACGCCGTTCGACGAGGCCGCCGAGGAGGTCGTCCGCGAGCCGATCTCCACCGCCCTGCCGGCCCTGGTCCGCCGGCTGGTCGCCCAGTACGCCTGATGGCGCCCCGCGGGGCGGCGGGTTCGGTGACGAATGGGTTGCCGCGTTCCGAACTGGCCGCTCCCGGCCGCTCGTTCTGCGCTACGCTGCCGCGCGGAGCGGTGTGGTCGGTTTCCGGCCACCGGGGGAGGCCGCGCGGGCGCCCGCGCCCGCGCGCCGCACCGGCCGGAGGCGTCCCCCGCTCCGCGGCGGCGCGTACGAAGGAGCCCTCATGACCTCAGGCCCACTGCTGGACCGCCACGCGATCGGGGGCGAGCTGCGGACCCTGGCGGACCGGCCCGGACTGGCGCACCGTCAGGAGGAGCTCAGGGAGCTTGGCTTGGCGCTCTCGGGCGCCGGCGACCTGGACCGGTGGGCCGAACTCGACCTGGTGCACAGCTTCGTCCGGCCGGAGAGCGTACGCTCCGCGGTGCGGCCGCGCCCCGAACCGAGGTTCTGGTCCTGGGCCGAAGTCGCCCTGGGCGCCCTGGTGTTCGTCCCGCTGCTGGTCACCTGGGCCGGGCTGATGCAGGCCACCAGCGCCTACCGGGCGCTGATCGGTGCCGACGCCCGGCAGGCCGCGCGCCCGTTCCTCCAGCTCTGGCAGACCGGCTTCGAGGGCCGGCTGCCCGGCTGGGCCACCTTCGGCGATGTCGCCCTGTCCGCCACCCTGTTCATCGCGCTGCTGCTGGCGCTCTCCGTCGCGCACGGTGTGCGCCGGGCCGGCACCGAGCGCCGTGAGGCGGCGGCCGAGGGCGAGGCGGAGGACCTGCTGGCGGAGCTGGCGCCGGTGCTCACCCGTGCCCAGCTGGTGCTGAACGAGCGCCGCCGGTCCACGCCGCAGCGCTTCGCGGCCGAGCTGACCGGCGCGGCGGAGACCCTGGAGCGACTCGGCCGGCAGGCCGCCGACACCCAGCGCGAGTTGAGCGAGGCGGCCCTGGCCGTCGAGCGCTCGGTCGCCGGGGCCGAACAGCGCCTCGCCGACGCGGGAGAGGCGGTCGAGCCGCTGCGGCGGGCCGTCGACGGCGTCGAGAAGGCGGTCGGCGGGATCGGCAGGTCCGTCGACGGGGTCGGCCTGGCGGTGCGGGACAGCGGGGACCGGCTGGCCGAGTCGGTCCGGGACGGCGCGGCGGCCACCGACGAACTCGTCCAGCGGGGCGCGCGGCAGCTCGCCGACGCGGCCGAGCTGGTCCGGCGGGCCACCGACCGGGTGGGCACCGAACTCGCCGACGCCGGTGAGCGGGTGGAGGACGCGGTGCGCGATCTCGCGGTCGCCCAGCGCGGCTTCACCACCGGTGCGGAGACTGTGGCGGACGTCAACGGGCAGGTGCTGGAGCGGCTCGACGGACTGGCCCGGGAGGTCGTGATGCTGGCCGACCGGGTCGCGGCGGCGGCCTCGGCGGCCACCGCGGCGGCGGCGCGCCTGGACGCCTCCGGGCCGGAGGGGCCGCGCGGCGGGGAGGGCATCGTCATGGTGAAGACGGTGTCCGGACCGGGGCCCGACGCGGGCGCCGCCCGGTCCCGGGGCACCGGCACGGCCGCCGCTTCCGCTTCCGCCTCCGCCGAGGTGGACGACCGGACGCTGCTGGAGCTGGACGAGGTGCCGGTGCACGGGCAGGGCCGATGAGGGGCCGGTTCCGGACGGCCCGGCCGCGGGCCCGGGGCGTGCACCTGGCCGGCTGGCTGTTCGCCGACATGCTGCTCGTGCTCGCGCTGGTGGCGATGGGCGACCAGGGCGATCCGGTGGCCGCCGAGCGGGCCGCCGCCGGGCCCTCCGCCACCCCGAGCGCGAGTGCCACCGCCGACAGCACGCCCAGTGCCGCGCCCACCCCGACCGGGCCGCGCGGCGTCGAGCACGACCCGGTCACCGTCGACGTCAGCGGCGACGGCTCGGACACGGCCGGCCTGGCCGCGCAGGTCCGCGCGGCCACCGAGCGCTACGCCGGACGGCAGGCGGCCGTGGTCCTCACCTTCGGCAGCAACCGCGACCCCGGCGTCGGCCAGGCCTACGCCCACACCGTCAACGGCCTGCTCGCCCAGGCCCGTCCGGAGATGTTCCGGGGCACCACCACCCGGGACTTCATCTCGCTCGCGGACAACCCCCGGCATGCCTCGCTGGAGATCTACTTCTACACCGGCTGACGCCCACCGACCTGCCAATCGAAGGAGAAGTGCAGTGCAGATCCTCCCGTTCTACGCCGTGTGCGACGAGTCGGGGTCGATGAGCGCCGACATCGACACCCTCAACAAGGCCCTGTTCGACCTCCACCAGGAGATCAGCACCAACCCGACCATCGCCGACAAGACCCGGTTCGGGCTGATCGGCTTCTCCACCGACGCCCACGAGCTGCAGCCGCTGGTCGACCTGAGCGACCTCGACGAGCTGCCCGCCCTGGAGGCCTCCGGCCTCACCTCTTTCGGCAACGCCTTCGGCCTGCTCCGCCAGGCGATCGAGCGGGACGTGCAGGCGCTGAAGGCGGACGGCCACGACGTCTACCGCCCGGTGGTCTTCTTCCTCTCCGACGGCGTGCCGACCGACTCCGACTGGGACCAGCCCTACCAGGACCTGCTGGCCGCCGCGTTCCGGCCGCACATCATCGCCTTCGGCATCGGCCAGGCCGACCGGAGCGTGATCGCGCGGGTCGCGACCTTCAAGGCGTTCATGCAGGAGGACGGGAAGGCCGACGTGGCGCCCGCGCTGCGGGAGTTCGCGGGCAGCCTGACCCGCTCGATCGTCCGCTCGGTGAGCGGGGCGACCGAGGCCGGCCAGGGCATGAGCCTGCAGGTCGACGACAACGTGCCCGGGTTCACCTCCGTCTCGCTCGACAAGCTCTGAGGCCGGGCCGCCGGATGAACGCGTACGACAACCAGCTGCCGGCCGGGCGCGCGGCGGAGCCGGGGCCGGAGCACGCGCCGACCCGCAAGGAAGACCCGATCGACCTCGCCGCCTCGGTGTACGAGTACGGCTGGGAGGGGCCGGTGACCGCGGCGGCGGCGCCGTCCGTCGTCTCCGGGCCGGTGGTCCCGGACGGGTTCCTGCCGCGCCCGATCGGACCGGGGCCGTCGGCGGTCCGCGGGCCGTGGAGCGCGGACGGCCCAGCCGCCCCCGCCCCCCTCGCCGCAGCCGCCTCCGCTTCCGCCGAGCCCGAGCCCGTCGTCCGGCCGGCCTCGTTCCGGGAGTCCGGCCCGTTGCACCACGTCGGCCGCAAGGCCCCCGCCTACCCCGCCGAGCCGACCGACATCCCCGCCCTCTCGGCCGGTGACTTCTTCGGCGCCCTGCTGCCCGACACCGTGGTGGACGGCGGACGGTTCGGCCCGGTCACCGTCCGCGCCGCCTCCGTCCGCGGCGACGGGCACCGCTACGCGGCCGAGTGCCGTCAGGACGCCGTCCTGGTCGTCCGGACCGGTGAGCTGCTGCTGGTCGCGGTGGCCGACGGCGTCGGCTCCCAGTCGCACTCCCACCACGGCTCCCACGGGATCCTCCGGAAGCTGACCGGTCAGGTCGCCCGGAAGGAGGAGACCCTGCTGGCCTTCCTGCGCACCGGCGCCGAACCCGACTTCGCCAGCATGATGAGCCGGCTCATCGGGGCGGCGGCCGACGAACTCGCCGAGGAGGCCAGGAAGGAGGGCCGTCCGCCGAAGGCCTACTCGACGACCCTGCGGGCGCTGCTGGTGCCGGCCGACCCGACGGTCCCGTTCCGCGGCTTCGTCTCGGTCGGCGACGGCGGCCTGCTGCGCCTGCGCGAGGGCGGCTGGCAGGACCTCGAAGCGGCCGAGGCCGGCCAGGGCGGTGGGCCGATCAGCACCCGGACCGACTGCCTCCCCGAAGCGTACGAGCACGCCCGGGCCCGGCTGATCACCGACTCCCGCCCCGGCGACGTCCTGGTGCTCTGCACCGACGGGCTCGCGCTCCCGCTGCTCAAGGAGCCCGAGCTGCAGGGGTTCCTCGGCGAGCGCTGGGGCGGTGAGGTGCCCGGCCTCGCCGAGTTCCTCTGGCAGACCCAGGTCCGGGTGCGCAGCTACGACGACGACCGCTCGGTCGTCTGCCTCTGGGAGGCCGCACCGTGAGCGCCTCCGACATCGCCACCGCGCTGGCCGGCGGCGGGGACGCCGTCCTGGCGCTGCTCCCGGTCGGCGCCGAGGCCGGCCGGGGCGGCCAGGGCAAGGTGCAGCGCCTCGACGGCTACCCCGGCCTGCTGTTCAAGCGCTACCTGGAGGCCGGGCGGGTCAACGGCGCGGCACTGGCCGAGCTGGTCGCGCTGCGGCTCGCGCTGCCGCAGGCCGACCGGGAGCGGCTGGACGCCCAGGCCGCCTGGCCGCTCTGCCGGGTGGTGGACGGCCCCCGCTGCGTCGGCTTCCTGATGCGGGAGGCCCCGTCGGCGATGACCTGGCAGACGGCCACCGGCGCGCGCAAGCTCACCGAGGCGCAGTACCTGCTGTACCCGGAGAAGCCCGCCACCCAGGGCATCGTCCGCCCCGACCCGGAGCAGCGGCTGGCGCTGCTGCTGGAGCTGGTCGGGCTGATCGACCGGCTGCACCGCTGGGGGCTGGTGATCGGGGACCTCTCGCACGCCAATGTGCTCTGGACGGCGCTGCCCGAGCCGGCGGTGCACCTGCTGGACTGCGACGGCATCCGCCGGGTCGGGGCCTCCCCGGTGCTGGAGCAGGCCGACACGCCCAACTGGGCGGACCCGTACTCCCCGCACGGCAGTGGCGCCTCCGTGGACAGCGACCGCTACAAGGCGGCGCTGCTGATCGGCCGGACGCTGGCGCAGGACCCGTACGTGGCGCCGGGCGCGCCGCTGGACCCGCTGCCGCAGGTGCTGACGGACCGGCAGCTGGAGATGGTCCGGCGGGTCTGGGAGCAGGCCGCCGGCCCGTACGGGAGCCGACCGGACCTGACCGCCTGGCTGCTGGCGCTGGGCGGCCGGGGCAGCATCCCGCTCGCGCCGGGCTTCACCCCGCCGCCGCGCCAGGCCCGGCCGGCGGACGATCGGCTGTTCGACGGCCGGGCGGCCCGGGGGAGCATCCGGCTGCAGCGGCCCAGCTGACGAGGCCGGGGCGACGGGCCGGGCCGACGGGGTCGCAGGCCAGGCCGGGTCGACGGGGCCGGGGGGCCGGACGGAGCGCATGCGTACGATGATCCTTCCGGCTCCCCCCTCATGGCCTGGAGTGATCGACCGATGACGACGACGGCGAACTTCGACCCCTGGTCGGCGGCGTTCGTGGCCCACCCCTACGACGCCTACGCCACCCTGCGCGAGCAGGCCCCCGTGACGTACTTCGAACCCACCGACCAGTGGCTGGTCTCGCGCTTCGAGGACGTCAGCGCGCTGCTCCGCGACCGCCGGCTCGGCCGCACCTACACCCACCGGTTCAGCCACCAGGAGTTCGGCCGCCCCGAGCCCGACCCGGCGCACGAGCCGTTCCACACCCTCAACGACAACGGCCTGCTCGACCTTGAGGCCCCGGACCACACCCGGATCCGCCGGCTGGTCTCCAAGGCCTTCACCCCGCGCATGGTCGAGGGCCTTCGCCCCACCGTCCAGCGCCTGGCCGGCGAACTCGTCGACGGACTGCTCGCGGACGGCGGCGGCGACCTGATCGCCGCCGTCGCCGAGCCGCTGCCGGTCGCGGTGATCGCCGAGATGCTCGGCGTCCCGGAGTCCGACCGGCACCTGCTGCGCCCGTGGTCCGCCGACATCACCGGGATGTTCGAGCTCAACCCGTCCGAGGAGGTCGCCCGCCGGGCCGTCACCGCGAGCACCGAGTTCTCCGACTACCTGCGCGCCCTGATCCGCGAGCGCCGGTCCGCCCCCGGCGGGGACCTGATCAGCGCACTCATCCAGGCCCAGGAGGGCTCGGACGCGCTCAGCGAGCAGGAGATGATCTCCACCTGCGTGCTGCTGCTCAACGCCGGCCACGAGGCGACCGTCAACACCACCGGCAACGGCTGGTGGGCGCTGTTCCGCCACCCCGAGGAGCTGGCCCGGCTGCGCGCCGACGTCGACGGGCTGCTGCCCACCGCCGTCGAGGAGCTGATGCGCTGGGACACCCCGCTGCAGATGTTCGAGCGCTGGGTGCTGGAGGACATCGAGGTCCGCGGCGTCACCATCCCGCGCGGCTCCGAGGTCGCCCTGCTCTTCGGCTCCGCCAACCGCGACCCGGAGCGCTTCACCGACCCCGACCGCCTGGACCTCGGCCGCACCGACAACCCGCACATCACCTTCGGCGCCGGAATCCACTTCTGTCTCGGCGCTCCGCTCGCCAGACTGGAGCTCACTGAGTCCTACGGCACCCTGCTCCGCCGGGCCCCGGGCCTGCGGCTGGTCCGCGAGCCCGAGTGGCAGCCGGGCTACGTGATCCGGGGGCTGAAGGAGCTGCTGGTCGAGATGTAGCGGAAGAGGGGAGCGGCCGTGGGCGGCAGGGCGACGGGGGCGATGCTGGGGCTGGCGATCGGCGACGCGCTCGGCAAGCACACCGAGTTCGACGACGTGGAGACGATCGCCTGGCAGTGGCCGGACTGGCGGCAACTGCCGCTGCCGAAGCGGGCACTGGTCACCGACGACACCCAGATGACGCTCGCCCTCGCCCGCGGTCTGCGCACCGCGCTGGCCCGCGGGCCGCTCACCCCGCTGCGCCTGGAGCGGCCGCTGCGCGAGGAGTTCGTCGACTGGTGGCGCTCCCCGCAGAACACCCGTGCCCCCGGGATGACCTGCCTGCGGTCCTGCCGGCGGCTCAGCACGCCCGAACGCCGCTGGCAGACGGCGAGCGACGTCGGCTCCAAGGGCTGCGGCGCCAATATGCGGGTCGCCCCGGTCGGCCTGGTCCGGGAGCTGACCCCGGCCCAGGCCGCCGGCGCCGCCCAGCTCCAGTCCGGGCTCACCCACGGCCACCCGACCGCGCTCGCCGCCTCCGACCTCACCGCGTACGCCGTCCGCAGGCTCGCCGGGGGCCTGCCGCCGGCCGGTCTGACCGCCGCGCTGCGGGCGTACGCGCTCGAGAACCGCGGCCGCTACGACGCGTTCTGGCTCGGGGACCTCGCCGAGCACGCCCAGGACCGTACGGCCGAGGCGTTCATCACCAGGGGCTGGGACGAGTGCCTGGCGGTGCTCGACCGGCTGGACGCCGCGCTCGCGGCGCCGGACGTCGAGGCCGACCCCTGCCTGGCCACCGGCGAGGGCTGGATCGCCGAGGAGGCGCTCGCCACCGGGCTGCTCTGCTTCCTGCTGCTGCCGGACGACCCGGTGGCCGCCGTCCGCCGGGCCGCGTACTCCTCCGGGGACTCCGACTCGATCGCCTGCCTGACCGGCGCCTTCGTCGGTGCCCACCTGGGCGCCGACGCCTGGCCGGCCGGGTGGGTGGAGCGGATCGAGTACCGGGACGAACTGCTGGAGTTCGGCGCGCTCTGGGACTGACCGATCCGCCCGGTCCTCTTCGGCCTGCCGACCCGGGGAACCGGTTGCGGGCCGGCCGCGTCCAACCGGTACCCAGGCGCGGGCACCGGCCCGCACCGTGACCCGGGAGGCAGGCCGGCCATGCCCGCGACGTCCGCCCGCACCCGCCGTCCGGCGGTGCTCCTGCTCTGCTGCGCGGCCCTGCTCACCGCCTGCGGCTCCTCCGGCGGCGGCACGGCCGTGGTCCGGGTCGAGCCCGTGACGCTGCCGCCCGCCGACCCCGGGCAGGTCGCCGCCACCGCCGCGGCCACCGGTGCCTTCGGCCTCGACCTGCTGCACACCCTCACCGCCGACCCCGCCGCGGGCGGCGGCAACCTGGTGCTCTCGCCGTCCGGCCTGGCCACCGCCCTCGCCATGGTGCTGCCCGGCGCCCGCGGTACCACCGCCGACGAACTCGCCGCGGCGCTGCACACCGGGCTCACCCCCGAGCAGTACGCGCTCGCCGTCGGCGCCCTGAACCGCCCCGTGACGCCGTCCGGCAAGGGCGGGACCGTCCTGCGGCAGTCCGACGACCTCTGGTCCCAGCGCGACGAGCCGCTCGACCGGCACTACCTCGGCGTGCTGGCCGCCGCCTTCGGCACCGGCGTGCACACCGCCGACTTCCGCAAGGACCCGGAGGGCGCGCGCAAGGCCGTCAACGGCGTCGTCGAGAAGGCCACCGAGGGCCGGATCAAGAACCTCTTCGCCCAGGGGCAGATCAACCCGGACACCCGGCTCGCGCTCACCGACGCGCTCTACCTGAAGGCCGACTGGGCCGAGCCCTTCAAGGCCGGGAAGACCACCGACCGGCCGTTCCACCGCCTCGACGGCACCGGGACGGCCGTCCGCACCATGGCCCAGACCACCGGCCTGCGCTATGCCGAGGGCTCCGGCGGCATCCTCGGCGAACCCTGGCAGGCCGTCGAACTGCCCTACGCGGGAAGCACCTTGGCGATGGACCTGGTGGTGCCCGGGCAGGGCGGCTTCGCGGCCTTCCGCAAGGGCCTGGACCAGCCGGAGCTGGACCGGATCCTCGGCGCGCTCGCCCCGCGGACCGTCGACCTCACCCTGCCGAAGTTCCACTTCGACACCGCGAACGAGCTCACGCCCACCCTGCGGGCCCTCGGCGTCCAGGCCGCCTTTGGCCCGTCCGCCGACCTCTCCGGCATCCGCGGGCCGGACGGCGACGGGCGGCTCGCGATCAGCACCGTCGTCCAGAAGGCCACCGTGCAGGTCGACGAGCAGGGCACGGTCGCGGCGGCCGGCAGCGGCGTCGGGGTGGACGTGATGGCCGCGCCCGTGCCGATCAACCCGGTCGAGCTGCACATCGACCGGCCGTTCCTCTTCCTGATCCGGGACACCGCCGACGGGCGGCCGCTCTTCCTCGGTCAGGTCACCGACCCGTCCGCCGCCGCGAAGTGAGGCTGCCGGAGCGGGGGTGCCGACGTGAGGGCGCCGACGTGAGGGCGTGCTATCCGGCCGGGTAGCGGTCCCCGAGCGCCGGGTGGCCCGGCTCTCGGCTGCCGAACAGCACCAGCAGGTCGTCCGCCGTCCGCAGCAGCGCCTCCCGGCCCTCCACCGCCTCCGCCCAGTCGGCCGGCAGCGCGCTCGCGCCGTACGCCGCGCCGACCAGGTTGCCGCAGACCGCACCGGTCGAGTCGCTGTCCCCCGAGTGGTTCACCGACAGCAGCAGCGCCGACCGGACCGGATCCGGCCCGCCGGCCGCCGCGAGCAGGCAGTACACCGCGATCGCCAGGCACTCCTCGGCGATCCAGCCCAGCCCCACCCGCTCCACCGCCTCCGCCGACGGCTCCGACTCCTCGGCCACCCGCACCGCCCGGGCCAGCGCCTGCACCGTCTCCTTCGAGGCCGGCCACTCCCGGGTCTGCTCCACCGTCTCGCCGACCGCCGCCCAGGGCTCCGTCCCGGCCGCCAGCCGCTCCACCAGCGCCGCGAACGCGCCCGCCGCCAGGTAGCCGGTCGGATGCCCGTGGGTCAGCTGCGCGCACTGCGCGGCCAGCCCGAACGACTGCTCCGCCCCCAGCCGGCCCAGCCCGAACGGCGCCGAGCGCATCACCGTGCCGCAGCCCTTGGAGTGCGCGTTGATCGGCCCCGGCTGCCCGAGCGCCACCGGCGGCTCGAACACCGGGTGGTACTGCACCCCGGTCAGACAGGCGTTGCCCGGCGCCCGCCGCGCGTACAGGAACGGCTCGCGCAACAGCCAGCCGTCGTACGGGTGGGCCAGCGGCTCGCGGTCCGGCGCCCCGTGCTCCTGGGTGAGCAGCCAGCGCCGGTACGCGCCGTGCACCGCCTCCGGCACCGAACCGCCGCCGCCCGACCAGCCGCGCACGAAGCCGCGGATCAGACCCTCGGCGGTGAACAGCGTCATCTGGGTGTCGTCGGTGACCTCGGCGACCCGGCCGCCGCCCGGCAGACCCGTCACGCCGTCCGGGCCGAAGCGCTCGCGGATCTGCTGCAGCTGCTGGAACTCCACCGGCCAGCCCAGCGCGTCCCCGATCGCCCCGCCGAGCAGCGCCCCGCGCACCCGGTCCCGGAACCCCGTCTCCGTACTCACCGTCTCGGTACCCACTCTGCCTGCCCGCCCCTCGTCGGTTGCCCGGGACCTGTTGTACCAGGCGCCCGGGTTGCTGCCACGGATCTCGGCCGCGGATCCGGCTCCGGACCCCGGCGGCCGGCCTCAGCCGCGGATCTCCCCGGAGCGTCCGCGCAGGGACGCCCGGTCCGCGGCCGCGCGGCCCGCCGCCCAGCCCTCGCCGTCACTCACCCGCACGCGCTGCGACACCAGCTTGGGGAACATCCGGTCCACCTCCTGGTCCACCGCCTCGGTGCGGGCCTTCAGGGCCGGCAGCAGCCGCTCGTCCGGCACCAGCTGCTCGGCCGTGCCGTCCTCGCGCAGGTGCCGGCCGGCGGCGGCGTCGCTGGTCGTCCGCTCGGTCGCCTCGGCCAGCCGCTCGCGGATCCGGGCGGCGTACGCCACCAGGAAGGACTGCCGGAACGCCTTGGTGCGGGAGGCGCCGTCCAGGTGCTGGCGGGCGCCGGCCTGCTGCATCGCGTGCGTCGCCTGGACGAGGAGCGAGGTGTAGAGCAGCTCGACGCCGTCCAGGTCGGCGTCGAAGCCGATCACGGTGCAGAAGCCGAACTCCTTCGCCCAGATCACGCGGCAGCGGTTGGCGGCCGCGACCGCGTCCAGCAGCATCGTCTTCGGGCCCTCGTACGGGTTGTCCACGCCGATCCGCAGCGCGCCCGGCGCGTGCGGGTCGGCGCCGTCGACGGCGAGCAGGGCCTCGTCGATGCTGTGCTGGGCCATCAGCTGCTGGGCCTTGGCGGTCAGCGCCTCGGCCTCCTCGGGGAAGTCGGTGGACTCCGCCTTCGCGAGCAGCGCCCGGATCCGCGACAGCATCCGTGGCTCGCCGGTCACCGGGCCGCGCGGCCTGCGGTCCGGGCGTCCGGGCTGTGCCGTCTGCCCGGGGGCAGGACCCACCGGGGCGATCGGAGGCAGCCGGCCCCAGCTGCGCAGCAGCTCCAGCAACGCGGTGGCCAGCGCGAAGCGGTCGAGGCGGTGCCGCTGGGCGAGCGCGGGCAGGTAGCCCTCGTCGGACGGCCACCAGACCTCGCTCTCCAGCTCGCGCAGCTGCTCCTGCCAGCGCCGGTCCGCCGCGGCGGCCGGGTAGCGGCGGCCCTCGGCGGCGATCAGGTCCACGGCGAGCGCCAGGTGCACCGGCTTCAGCTCGCGTCGCACCACCCGCACCAGGTCCGCCGGCCGCCACCCGGCCGACCAGCACCGCCCCACCGCCGTGTCCGCGTACCCCAGCACCGCCCGGCTCACCGCCGGCCACTGCCCGGCGGAGGCCGCCAGCAGCGAGGCCCCGGTGTCCAGCGCGAGGTCCAGCCCCTCCTCCGGAGCCGTCACCACGCCCCGCACCGCCATCTCCAGCAGCGCCCCGGCCTCCCCGCCGCCACCACCGTCCTGCTGCTTCCGCCTGCCCACGCCGCCTACCTCCGGGTCCCATACCTCCCACCCATGATGCCGGAACCCCCCGAACCCCCCGCCGGCCCAGCAACCCCACGACCACGCACAGTCCCACCGCCGGCGGGGCCGACTTCCCCCTCCGCCGCAACTTCTCCGGGCCCGATTGCCCCGCGCTCAGCCCGAGCGAGGGGCAACCACCCACAGCCCGCTGCCTCCCTCCCGGGCAGGGACCGCCGAGGAGTGGAAAGTCGACGTGGCCGACTTCCCACTCCGCCGGAGCCGCCCGACCCACCGGAGATGCCGGCAGCGGCTTCGGCTGTGCCTCGCCGCTGCCGTTCCTGGTCGCGGAAAGCCCGATAGGGCGTAGAAAGTCGGCCCCTCCGACTTCCTGCTCCACACCTGTTGACCCCTACCGCCGCCCGCACCGCGCGCTCGTCGCGGGCGGATCGGACGGGCCGGAGCGGGAAGTCGACGTGGCCGACTTCCTGCTCCGGCGGCCGGCGGCCGGCGGTGGTGAAACGTTTCTCTGCTGCTGGGGTGCCTGACTTCGGTGGTGGTGATCCGATGGTGCTTCACCAGTGCGAGTGGGAAGTCGACGTGGCCGACTTCCTGCACAGGCGGTCGGTGGCGGCGGAACGTTTCTCTGCCGTCGCCGGTGCCTTCGCCGGTGAACAGGAAGTCGGCGGGGCCGACTTTCGTGGGGGGTGAGGCAGTTGGTGCTGTGTGCGGTTCGGTGGGGTCGGGGTCAGCGTTCGACGGCCTTGGCGAGGATCTCGGGGAGGCGCTCCAGGAGCCGGCCGGCGGCGAGGCGCAGGCCGAGGGCGGCGACGACGGCGCCGTAGAGGGGGCCGGCGAACAGGAGGGGCCAGGTGGGGGCGTCGGTGGCGAGGGCCCAGCCGAGGTAGCCGATGGCGGGGGAGGCGAGGAGGACGCTGCCGAACATCGAGCCGAAGCTGTTGAGCATCACCAGGCCGCCCTGGCCGGGCGCGGCGTTGCGCATCGGGTTGTTGTCGGCGGGCATGGTGTACGGCGCGAGCACGCTGAGCACCGCGCCGATGGCGATGCCGCTGCCCAGCAGGGCGAAGGCGGCGCCGACGGCCGAGGGCAGGCCGGACCAGTCGCCGGTGGTGCCGGCGAGGACGACGGCGAGTACCAGGGTGACCGGGACGGCGTAGGACAGCAGGGCGAGCGCGCGGCCGCGCAGTTCGTCACGGGCGTCGGAGGGGGTGAGCAGGGTGGCGGCGACCATCCAGAAGGCGGAGCCGTCCATGCCGAACAGGTTGAGCATCTGCAGGCCGAGGAACATCCCGGTGATCGCCACCAGGTAGACCGTGGACCAGCCCTGGACGATCGACAGCACGCAGATCACCAGCGTCATGCCGATGCTGGTGAAGACGGCGGCCTTGGCCCGCGGCTCGCGCCAGGCGTACCGCAGGTGGCGCTGCATCACGGCGCCGACCCGGCCGTCCGGCAGGAAGCGCCAGCCGCGCCGCGACTCGTGGACGCCGCGCACCACCTCCACCGTCGAGGCGTCGGCGGTGACCATCAGCTGCTGGAGGCTGGCCCGCCACCAGCGCAGCAGCAGGACGAGCAGTGCGGCGGTGGCGGCGAGCTGGAGCAGCGCCAGCGCGTACCGGCCCTCGCCGGCGGTGCGGACGGCGTCGACGGCGGAGACCGGCGGGATCCAGCGCAGCACGGCGGCGATCGGGGCGAGCGGTTCGAGGTCGAGGCCGTCGGCGCCGGGCTTGCCGAAGACGCTCTGCGAGCCGACGTTGGCGATCTGGACCAGCAGCGCGAAGAGCAGGCCGCCGAAGACGGCGAAGTCCTTGCCGCGCCGGCTGGAGAGCAGTCGGGCGTTGCCGGCGGCGACCGCGCGGGAGAGGACGACGACGGTGAGCACGGCGAGCGGCACGCCGACCACCCCGGTGGCCGCCGAAGCGCCACCGGCGGCGCCGGAGAGCGCGGCACCGGTGAGCAGGACCAGGCTGACCAGCGGTCCGGGGCCGATCAGGGCGGCCAGCATCGAGCCGCGCAGCAGCGGTCCGGGCCGCAGCGGCAGCATGGTGAGCCGGGTCGGGTCGGCGCTCTCGTCGCTGGAGAAGAGGAACAGCGGTATCGCGGCCCAGCCGAGGGCCAGCGCGCCGGTGAGGACGACGCCCGCGTCGCCGGCGGAGCCGCTGTCGACGGCGTGCGACAGCATGGCCAGGGCGAGCGCGATCCCGGCGGCGAACAGCAGGCCGAGGACGGTGCCGAGCGCGTAGAGGACGGCGCGGCCGCGGTTGCGGCGCAGGCCGTTGCGCAGCAGCCGGAGCTTGAGCGAGACAAGGGTGCGCACGACCGTGCGGTCGGCGGGCACCCCGGTGTGCGCGGCGGCGGCCGGCGCGGTGGGGGCGGGCGTCGCGGAGGTCGGCGTCGTGGGGGAGTTCACCGGTCGCCCCCGCCGAGCCAGCCCAGTGCCTGGCCGTCGTCCTCGCGGACGCCGATCAGCTCCAGGAACGCCTCGTGCAGGCTGCGCCCGCCGCGGACGGCGTCGAGCGGGCCCTGGGCGATGACCCGGCCGGTGCTGACGACGGCGACCCAGTCGCAGAGCTGCTCGACGAGCTCCATGACGTGGCTGGAGAAGACGACGGTGGAGCCGGCCGCCGCGTACCGCTTGAGCACGCCGCGGATGGTCTGGGCGGAGACCGGGTCGACGCCCTCGAAGGGCTCGTCGAGGAACAGCACGTCCGGGTTGTGCAGCAGGGCTGCGGCGAGACCGATCTTCTTGCGCATGCCGGTGGAGTAGTCGGCGACCAGCTTGTCGGCGTGGCCGGCGAGGTCGAGGACGGCGAGCAGTTCCTCGGCGCGGCGGTCGGTCTCGGCGCCGGGCAGGCCGCGCAGCCGGCCGTTGTACTGGAGCAGCTCGCGGCCACTGAGCCGCTCGAACATGCGCAGGCCCTCGGGGAGGATGCCGATCCGGGACTTGGCGGCGACCGGGTCGGCCCAGACGTCGGCGCCGTGGATGAGCACGGTGCCCTGGTCGGGCCGGAGCAGGCCGGTGACCATCGACAGGGTGGTGGTCTTGCCGGCGCCGTTGGGGCCGACCAGCCCGACGAACGCCCCGGCCGGCAGCTCCAGGCTGAGCCCGGCCACGGCGGCCTGGGTGCCGAAGTGCTTCCACAGCCCCTGGATGGACACGGCCGAGGGTGCGGCCGGGGACACGGGGGAGGCGGGGACGGGGGACGGCGGCGGCACTGACGCCTGCATGGCGGCTCTTTCCACTGGTGGTCGGACCGGTCGGGGCCGGCGGAGGAACCATGATCGACACGGGTCCGACGACAGCCTGCCACCGTCCGGCCGGGCCTGTCTCCTGTGGCGATGCCCCGGGTGTGTCTGACCCAAACGGGTGAGACGGAGGGCCGGCGGGGCCGCGCGGAGGCCGGGTCGTCACGGATTTTCGGGAAAACGCCGGCCGATGCGCGGAATTGGCAACTACTCAGGACGCCCGTTCGTCCTGCACTATGAGAGTCGAGTGAACGGGGAGGGACCGTGGTCGCGCGGGGGTACCGGGAGGTGGCGGATGGCCGTTCAGCCGTGGGGTGAGCAGGGCCACGGGATGGCCAAGCCGCCCGCGTCCACCCCGTCCGCACCGGCGATGCCCCCGGCGCCGCCGATGCACGCGCCGCAGCACGGCGCGATGCCGCAGTCGGCGATGCGCGCGGCGACCGCGGACCGCGAGCGGACGGTGGACGTGCTGAAGGCCGCGTTCGCCGAGGGCCGGCTGAGCGCCGCCGAGTACGGCGACCGGTTCGACGCGGCGAGCACCGCGCAGACCTACGGCCAGCTGGCCCGGTTGGTCGCCGACCTGCCGTCCGGGCCGATGGTGGCCCCGCAGATGATGGCGCCCGCGATGGCCGGTCCCGTCGCCGCACCGGTGCCGCCGACCTTCCTGGCCCCGCCGCCGGTGCGCCGGACCAACGCCGTCGCGGTGACCTCGCTGGTGCTCGGCCTGCTCTGCGTGCCGACCGGCGGCCTGCTGGGGGTGCCGGCCGTGATCACCGGCCACATCGGCCGCAAGCAGGCGGCGGAGCGCAACGAGGAGGGTGACGGCATGGCCGTCACCGGTCTCGTCTTCGGCTGGCTGTCGATCGGCTTCTGGCTTCTGATCATGACCACGGTGGTCCTGTTCGGCTGACCCGGGACGCCCGGGCGGCGGCCGTCCCGGGTGGCAGCCGCCTCCCCGGTGTGGTAAAGCGGCAAGAGGGCGGTCCGACACCGGGCGGCCGTGCGCGGGACACCCGTGCGACATCCGGTCGACGGCCGCCACCTGCGGCGTTGCATTTGTTTTGACCGAGCCCGATGCGCTAGGTACGCTCTGACCTTGTGCCTGGGGTGTCCCCGGGTCCTTGTGCGTGCATGCACACCGGTCGCCGCGCCGAGCCGGAGCGCCTCCCAGCGCGCCGCGCGTAGAGCGCCGTCGCTGTACATCAGCTCACGGGATTCCGTGCCGGAAAAAACCCAACACACCCGACCGCGTGGGTCGACCACGGGGCCGTGTGCGAGGGAATCACCGCAGGTTAGTTCCACCAAGCCTTGGCACACAGAAAACGGAGAAACGGTGCCTACGATCCAGCAGCTGGTCCGAAAGGGCCGGCAGGACAAGGTCGAGAAGAACAAGACTCCCGCGCTGAAGGGCTCCCCGCAG
Source organism: Kitasatospora sp. NPDC004723 (assembly GCF_040609255.1). Taxonomy (NCBI): domain Bacteria; kingdom Bacillati; phylum Actinomycetota; class Actinomycetes; order Kitasatosporales; family Streptomycetaceae; genus Kitasatospora; species Kitasatospora sp. NPDC004723. Next base: position 404,463 of record NZ_JBEXJT010000001.1, read on the forward strand.
CGCCGTGGGGTCTGCACGCGTGTGTACACGACCACCCCGAAGAAGCCGAACTCGGCCCTTCGTAAGGTCGCCCGTGTGCGCCTCACCAGCGGGATCGAGGTCACCGCTTACATCCCGGGCGAGGGCCACAACCTGCAGGAGCACTCCATCGTGCTGGTTCGCGGTGGTCGTGTGAAGGACCTTCCTGGTGTCCGCTACAAGATCATCCGCGGTTCGCTCGACACCCAGGGTGTCAAGAACCGCAAGCAGGCCCGCAGCCGCTACGGCGCCAAGAAGGAGAAGTAAGAATGCCTCGTAAGGGCCCCGCCCCGAAGCGCCCGGTCATCATCGACCCGGTCTACGGCTCCCCGGTCGTCACCCAGCTGGTCAACAAGATCCTGCTGCACGGCAAGCGCTCCACCGCCGAGCGGATCGTCTACGGCGCCCTCGAGGGCGTCCGTGAGAAGACCGGTTCGGACCCGGTCGTCACGCTGAAGCGTGCGCTGGAGAACGTCAAGCCGGCCCTCGAGGTCAAGTCCCGCCGTGTCGGTGGCGCGACCTACCAGGTTCCGGTCGAGGTCCGTCCGGGCCGCGCCAGCACCCTGGCGCTGCGCTGGATGGTCGGTTACTCGCGCGCCCGTCGCGAGAAGACCATGACCGAGCGCCTGATGAACGAGATCCTCGACGCCAGCAACGGCCTGGGCGCTTCCGTGAAGCGTCGCGAGGACACCCACAAGATGGCCGAGTCCAACAAGGCCTTCGCGCACTACCGCTGGTAGTCCGTACCCCGTCACTAGACAGAGAGAGAACGAGCCACCATGGCTGCAACCTCCCTTGACCTCGCCAAGGTCCGCAACATCGGGATCATGGCGCACATCGACGCGGGCAAGACCACCACCACCGAGCGGATCCTGTTCTACACCGGTGTGTCGTACAAGATCGGTGAGGTCCACGATGGCGCCGCCACCATGGACTGGATGGAGCAGGAGCAGGAGCGCGGCATCACGATCACGTCGGCCGCGACGACCTGTCACTGGACCGTCGACGACGCCGACCACACCATCAACATCATCGACACCCCGGGGCACGTCGACTTCACCGTCGAGGTGGAGCGTTCGCTGCGCGTCCTCGACGGTGCCGTGACGGTGTTCGACGGTGTCGCCGGTGTCGAGCCCCAGTCCGAGACCGTGTGGCGGCAGGCTGACCGCTACGGCGTTCCGCGCATCTGCTTCATCAACAAGCTGGACCGCACGGGCGCCAACTTCTTCTTCTGCGTCAAGACCATCGTGGACCGCCTCGGCGCGACCCCGCTGGTCATGCAGCTGCCGATCGGTGCCGAGTCGGACTTCCAGGGCGTTGTCGACCTGGTCCGCATGAAGGCGCTGGTCTGGTCGGCCGACGCCGCCAAGGGCGAGATGTACGACGTCGTCGACATCCCGGCCGACCTGCAGGAGCAGGCGGACGAGTACCGCGAGGCGCTGATCGACACCGTGTCGAACATCAGCGACGAGATCATGGAGCTCGCCCTCGAGGGCGAGGACATCCCGGTCGAGCTGCTGCAGACGGCGATCCGCAAGGGCACGCTGAACTCGGACTTCACCCCGATCTTCTGCGGCACCGCGTTCAAGAACAAGGGCGTCCAGCCCCTGCTCGACGCCGTCGTCAAGTACCTGCCGTCCCCGCTGGACATCGAGTCCATCGAGGGCACCAAGCCGGGCGACGACACCGTCAAGATCTCCCGCAAGGCCTCGGACGACGAGCCGCTCGCCGCGCTCGCGTTCAAGATCATGTCGGACCCGCACCTCGGCAAGCTCACCTTCGTCCGGGTCTACTCGGGCCGCCTGGAGTCCGGCACCTCGGTGCTGAACGCCGTCAAGGGCAAGAAGGAGCGCATCGGCAAGATCTACCGCATGCACGCGAACAAGCGTGAGGAGATCGAGTCGGTGGGCGCCGGCGACATCATCGCCGTCATGGGCCTGAAGCAGACCACCACCGGTGAGACGCTGTCCGACGAGAAGAACCCGGTCATCCTGGAGTCCATGGACTTCCCGGCCCCGGTCATCCGCGTCGCGATCGAGCCCAAGTCCAAGGGTGACCAGGAGAAGCTGGGTGTCGCCATCCAGCGTCTCGCCGAGGAGGACCCGTCCTTCCAGGTCAACACGGACGAGGAGACCGGCCAGACCATCATCGCGGGTATGGGCGAGCTGCACCTCGAGGTGCTGGTCGACCGTATGCGCCGTGAGTTCAAGGTCGAGGCCAACGTCGGCAAGCCGCAGGTCGCGTACCGCGAGACCATCCGCCAGGCGGTCGAGCGCATCGACTACACCCACAAGAAGCAGACCGGTGGTTCCGGTCAGTTCGCCAAGGTGCAGATCGCGATCGAGCCGCTCGAGCAGGCCGAGGGCTACGAGTTCGTCAACCTGGTCACCGGTGGCCGCGTTCCGCGCGAGTACATCCCGTCGGTCGACGCAGGCTGCCAGGAGGCCATGGAGTTCGGCATCCTCGCCGGCTACCCGCTGCAGGGTGTCCGCGTGAAGCTGCTCGACGGTGCCGCGCACGACGTCGACTCCTCCGAGCTCGCGTTCAAGATCGCCGGCTCGATGGCCTTCAAGGAAGGCGCGAGGAAGGCCAAGCCGGTCCTCCTCGAGCCGATGATGGCCGTCGAGGTCACCACGCCCGAGGACTACATGGGCGACGTGATCGGCGACATCAACTCTCGCCGTGGCCAGATCCGGTCCATGGACGAGCGTCACGGTGCCCGCGTCGTCACGGCGCTGGTGCCCCTCTCCGAGATGTTCGGCTACGTCGGTGACCTGCGCAGCAAGACCTCCGGTCGCGCGAGCTACTCGATGCAGTTCGACTCGTACGCCGAGGTTCCGAGGAACGTCGCGGACGACATCATCGCGAAGGCCAAGGGCGAGTGACGTCCCGACTTTCGGGACGATAACCACCCCTTAGGCTATTAGGAGGCAACCCGGGAGGATCCGGTCGGATCCTCCCGGGGCCTCCGGCCCCCCCACCAGCGGGACGGCACGGGGTGTCCTCCGGACAACCCGCACCAAAACCGATCAAAGACCAACTGGCGTCAGCACGGCGTACAGGAACTGTCCTCAGGAGGACTCAGTGGCGAAGGCGAAGTTCGAGCGGACGAAGCCCCACGTCAACATCGGCACCATCGGTCACATCGACCACGGTAAGACCACGCTGACCGCGGCCATCACCAAGGTGCTGCACGACGCGTACCCGGAGATCAACCCCTTCACGCCGTTCGACCAGATCGACAAGGCGCCGGAGGAGCGGCAGCGCGGTATCACCATCTCCATCGCGCACGTCGAGTACCAGACCGAGGCGCGCCACTACGCCCACGTCGACTGCCCGGGTCACGCCGACTACATCAAGAACATGATCACCGGTGCCGCCCAGATGGACGGCGCCATCCTGGTGGTCGCCGCCACCGACGGCCCGATGCCGCAGACCAAGGAGCACGTCCTCCTGGCCCGCCAGGTCGGCGTTCCGTACATCGTTGTCGCCCTGAACAAGGCCGACATGGTGGACGACGAGGAGATCCTGGAGCTCGTCGAGCTCGAGGTCCGCGAGCTGCTCTCCGAGTACGAGTTCCCGGGCGACGACCTGCCGGTCGTCCGCGTCTCCGCGCTGAAGGCGCTGGAGGGCGACAAGGAGTGGGGCGAGAAGCTCCTCGGCCTGATGCACGCGGTCGACGAGAACATCCCGACCCCGGCCCGCGCCGTGGACCAGCCGTTCCTGATGCCGATCGAGGACGTCTTCACGATCACCGGTCGTGGCACCGTCGTCACCGGTCGTATCGAGCGCGGTATCCTCAAGGTCAACGAGACCGTCGACATCATCGGCATCAAGACCGAGAAGACCACCACCACGGTCACCGGCATCGAGATGTTCCGCAAGCTGCTCGACGAGGGCCAGGCCGGTGAGAACGTCGGTCTGCTGCTCCGTGGCATCAAGCGCGAGGACGTCGAGCGCGGCCAGGTCATCATCAAGCCGGGTTCGGTCACCCCGCACACCGACTTCGAGGCCCAGGCCTACATCCTGTCGAAGGACGAGGGTGGCCGCCACACCCCGTTCTTCAACAACTACCGCCCGCAGTTCTACTTCCGTACCACGGACGTGACCGGCGTCGTGACCCTCCCCGAGGGCACCGAGATGGTCATGCCGGGCGACAACACCGCCATGACCGTCGCGCTGATCCAGCCCGTCGCCATGGAGGAGGGCCTGAAGTTCGCCATCCGTGAGGGTGGCCGCACCGTCGGCGCCGGCCAGGTCACCAAGATCGTCAAGTAATTCGACGCTCTGACCGTTCGGCTCTCGGGTCGAAGAGGGCCCGGTGGACTCACGTCTGCCGGGCCCTCGGTCTTTCCATGTTTGTGACTGTTCTATGATCGGCCAGTGTTGCCGGGGGGCACTGGCATCAGTCAGTACTCGGACAACCACTGTGCTGTCCAGGTCGATCGAAGGGCAACGTTCGTGGCAACCACATTCCCCACGCCGGAGGGGGTGCGGCCGGGCCGTGCCGCCGACGAGGGGCCGCCGAGGCCGGCCGGGGCACCTGGGCGCCGTAGCCTGCCGGTGCTGGCGGCCTTCGTGGCAGCCGCCTGGCTGGTGCCCGCCGCACTCGTCCCGCTCGGGCTCGGCATCGTGGTGCTCCCGATCCTGCTGCTCGCCGTCGCCTCCGTCATCCGGGTCGGCGGGGGACTCCTCGACCGCCTGGTGGTGGCCGGCCTGATCGTGGTCGGCTCGGTGCTGGTGTCCGGTCTGCTGTTCTCGCTCTGGCCGTGGGGGCTCTCGCCCGTCGCGACCTCGGGCACCCTGCTCACCGCCGTCGCGGTGACCGGCTGGCTCGCCCGCCGCCGGCCCCGGGTCCCGCTGCGGGTGCGTCCGTCCGACCTGCTCGTGCTCGGCACTGCCGGCGTCTTCTGGCGCTACCTGCACCACCCGTTGGCCGGGAAGTCCGCCGCGGAGCGGCTGTCCTTCTTCAGCACCGCCGAGGACCGGCTGAACCACTTCTCGTACTTCTCCGGGATCCAGCACGTCGGCGGCTACAACTTCCTCCACCAGGAGGAGGCCCGGGCGTACATGATGTCCCCGGCCGAGGTGACCTACCCGCAGGGCACCCACTTCCTGCTGGCCTGGGTGGACTCGCTGGTGCACTCCTCGGCCGACCCCGGCGCCATGCTCGGCGTGATGAACCGGTACCTGCTGTACGTCCTGGTGGCGTACACCCTGCTGGCCACCGCGCTGGTCTGGGCGGCCCGCTGGATCGGCGGGCCGCGACTGCGCGGCTGGCGCACCGCCGCGGTCTGCGGCACGGTCATGGCGCTGATGCTCGCCAGCAACTACACCTACCTGGTCATCCACGGCTTCGACTCGACGATCATCGGCCTGCTGATGTTCACCGTGACGCTGGCCCTGCTGATCCGTCCGGCCATGGGCCGGGCGGAGTACGCGCTGGTCGCGCTGGCGGGCCTGATCACCGTCACCTACGTCTACAACCTGTTCGGCGCCGCGGTCGGCCTCGCCGTCGTGCTGTCCGTGCTGGTGCACCGCCGCAGGTTCGCCGGCGGCCCCCGCCGGTGGCTGCGCTACGCGCTGATGGGCGCGATCGGCCTCGGTCTGGCCGGCCTGCCCAGCGCGGTGTCCGTGCTGTCCGAGCTGGACGTCGCGAGCACCGCGAGCCTCGGCGGCCCGAGCGTCGAGGCGGACCGCACGCTGCTGGTCGGCGGCATGCTGCTGGCCCTGTTCGCGGCCCTCGCCCCGACCAACCGCCGCACCGGCGCGGGGCAGGCGCACCTCGCCGTGGTGCTCGGCACCGGCGCCGTGGTCTTCGGCTTCGGCTGGTACCAGATCAACACCCTGGGCGAGTACTCCTACTACTTCGAGAAGCTGGCCGGCTGCGCGATCGTGGTCGCCCTCATCTCGCTGGGCGCGGTCGGCTCGCTGCTGCGGACCCCGGCGCCGGTCCGCTCCTCCCGGGGCCGACGGCTGGCGACCGACGGTGTGCTCTCCGGCCTCGCGGTGGCGACCGCGCTGAGCCTCTTCGCGGGCATGCAGTGGAACGTCCACTCCTTCAAGGGCGGGCCGGTGGCCTGGCACACCAACTCGCTGATCGGGTGGAGCCGGGGCGACGCCTGGAGCGACATCGGCCCGCGTGACGGCGCGACCGTGCTGGCCGACCTGAAGGACATCCAGGGCCCGGTCATGGCCCTGTACTCGAACGACGACTACAAGAACCTGAAGTCGACCTGGCTCGCGGCGCTGCTGCGCGAGCGCGGCGGCGACGTGCTCCCGCTGTACGAGACCCACTGGATCAACATCGGTGCGGCCCCGCGTCCGGAGCCGGAGTACCAGGCGGCGATGGAGCACGTCCGGCTGGCCATCACCAAGGTGGGGCAGCCGCTGACCATCGTCGTCGTGGACCGCGGGCTGGCCGACCGGATGGGCCGCGACATCGCCGACGCCGGTCTGAAGGCCACCGTCGTCGCCATGCCGGACAACCAGTGGATCCACCCGTGGAACAAGAGCTTCCCCGGCGACTGAGCCGCCGCCCCCGGCGACGGGGGGACCGTCATCAGCCAGGCCCCGCACTCCTTTTCAAAGGCGTGCGGGGCCTTTCGGCGTGTCGGCGTGACGAACGCTCCGAAGTCCCTCAGGCCCATGGGGGTGGCTCTGCGGAGGCCTGCTATTCTGGCCGCTCATTGAGGCTCCCCCGTCACGGTCCAGAGTTGCTTCGGACGCGATGGGTCAGGGGTGTCCGGCTGGTGGGGGCGTCCCGGTCGGTCCGTGCCGCCAGATCGTTCTTGGACACATGGGGACAGGCGAGAAACGATGTTCAACGCAGCAGGACACGACCACGGGCCGGCCGGAGTGAGCACGCCGCTGCTGTCGGTCGTCATGCCGATCTACAACGAGCAGGAGGCGCTGCCCCTGACCGTTCAGCGCCTGCGGCCGATCCTGGACGCACTGGGGATCGACTACGAGGTCGTCGGGATCGACGACGGCAGCACCGACGCCACCCCCGCGATCATGCAGAAGGTCCACCAGGACTGGCCGGAGTTCCGGATCGTGCGGTTCGCGCGCAACTCCGGGCACCAGGCGGCGCTGACGGCCGGCATCCACCGCGCTTTCGGCGACTACGTCGTCTCCATCGACGCCGACCTCCAGGACCCGCCGGAGAAGATCCCGGAGATGCTCTCGCTCGCCCGCGAGCAGGGCCTCGACATCGTCTACGGCGTGCGCGGCGACCGCGGCACCGACACCGTCTTCAAGCGCCGCACGGCCGGGGCGTACTACTGGCTGATGCGCCGTCTGGTCGGCAAGAAGATGCCGAACCAGGCCGGCGACTTCCGCCTGCTCAGCCGGGCCGCGGTCGACGCGCTCAAGGCCATGCCCGAGCACCAGCCGGTCTACCGGCTGCTGGTCCCGTGGCTGGGCTTCCCCAGCGGCGAGGTCGTCTACGTGCGCGAGGAGCGGGTCGCCGGCGAGACGCACTACCCGCTCTCCAAGATGCTCCGGCTGGCCGTCGACAGCATCACCAACTTCTCGGCGGCGCCGCTGCGGCTCGCCACCTGGCTGGGCCTGCTGAGCCTGGTGCTCTGCTTCCTCCTGGGCGTCTACACCACGGTCGAGTACGCCCTGGGCAAGACCGTTCCGGGCTGGTCCTCGCTCTTCATCGGCATGCTCTTCCTCGGCGCGGTCCAGCTCGTCTGCATCGGCCTGCTGGGTGAGTACGTCGGCCGGATCTACTCCGCCGCGCAGGCCCGCCCGGCCTACTTCGTGGGGTTCGACTCGGCCGAGGAGGACATCCGGTCGCGTCGGCCCGTGCCGTCCTCGGCCGCCCGCTAGCCGCACAGTCCGGGCACCGCTGGCCGGGCCGGGTAGAGAGACGAGAACTGTGGACAGCACCGACACGACCGTGACCGCCTCCCGACCCGCCCGGTTCCCGGACAGGTCGTCACCCGACGGCTCGGCGCCGGCCAGCCTCGGCCGGACGGCGGTACGCTTCCTCCCCGGCGTCGCGGCCTACGCGGTGCTGGTGGCGGCGCTGCTCGCCTCCGACACCCCGGTCAACGACATCGCCCGCTACACCTTCTACGCGTTCTGGGGCGTGCTGCTGCCGGGCACGCTGGTCTTCCGCAGCCTGCGCCGCCGCCCCTACACGCTGCTGGAGGACTTGGCGTTCGGCGCCGTCACCGGCCTGGTGCTGGAACTGCTGGCCTGGGCCGTCCTGGTCGGCCTGGGCCTCCAGTCGGTGGCGACGTTCTGGCCGCTGGTCGTGGTGCTCCCGTTCGCGCTGGTGCCCGGACTGCGGCGGCACTGGCGGCCCCGGGGCTACCGGGCCTTCTCTCCCGGGCGGTCCTGGGCCCTCGCCGGCACGGTCGCGCTGACCGTCCTCTACTACTACGAGGCGAACCTGGCGCGGTTCTCCGTGCTGCCGACCGACGACTCGTCCAGGATCTACGGCGACCTCCCGTACATGCTGTCGCTCGCCGGGAGCGCCACGCACGACATGCCGCCGACCTTCCCGCAGGCCGCGGGCGAGCCGCTGCACTACCACTGGTTCACCTTCGCGCACATGGCGATGACCTCCCTGGTCGGCCACGTCGACCTGCCGATGGTGGGGATGCGCCTGATGGTCCCGGCGCTCAGCGCGCTGACCGTCCTGATCATCGCGGTGGTGGCGCAGCGGCTGAGCGGCAAGGCGTGGGCCGGCCCGGTCGCGGCGCTGCTGTTCTTCGCCGTGGGCGAGTTCACCGCCACCTACCCGAACAACGTGAGCTCCTGGACCTTCGGTTTTCCGCCCATCCGGCTGATGTCCTGGGGAAGCCTCTCCCTCACCTACAGCCAGCCGCTGCTGGTGGCCCTGGCGGGCGCGGTCGGCGCGCTGATCGGCCGCAAGGCGTTGCCGGGCGGCCCGGAGAAGGACGAGGACGACGAGCAGGGGGTGCCGGCCTTCGGACGCGGCGCCTTCGTGCTGGTGGCGGGTTTCGCACTGGCCTCCAGCGCCGCCAAGGCCAGCACGCTGCCGGTCACCCTGGCCGGGCTCGCGCTGGCCGGACTGGTGATGCTGGTCACCGGCCGCCGGATCCCCTGGACGGTGGTCGGGCTCGGGGCGATCCTCGCCGGTGCCCAGCTCTTCGCCACCGCCGTCATCTTCGACTTCGAGAGCTACGGCCTGGAGGTCGCGGCCTTCGGGAACGTCCAGCAGTACTGGGCCGACACGCCGCAGGCGCGCGGCACCGCGGCCCAGGCGGCCGTTGTCGTCGCCACGCTGGCGGCGTTCGTGATCACCCATCAGGTGCGGTTGGCCGGTGCGCTTCCGCTGTTCCGCCACCGGCGGCTGAACCTGGAGCCGGCCCAGTGGTTCCTGCTGGGCGGCGCCGTGGCCGGTCCGGCCGCCTACCTGGCGGTCAACGGCTTCAACTCCAGCTACTTCACCATCGCCTCGGCGCCCTTCGGCGCTCTGCTCGCCGCCTGGGGCTACTGCGAGGCGGCGGAGCGGGCGGCGCTCTCCGTCCGGGCCAGGTTCCTGCTGGCCGGCGGCGTGCTCGTGCTGGCGGCCGGGCTCACCTGGGGCATCTACCGGCACGCCCGGGACTGGGCGGAGCTGGTCGCCAAGGCGGCCGGCGCGTACGACGTGCCGAAGTCCTACGCGGCGCTGCTTCCGGTGCTCGGCGGGACGGTCGTCTTCGCGGCGGCGGCGGCCGTCGGAGCCCTGGTGTGGTGGGGCGCCGGCCGGTTCTGGCCGCGGCTGCGCGGACGGGGCGGGATCGTCCTGCTCACGGCGACGCTCACGGTCGGCCTGCCGGGGACGGCGCTGGACGTCCTGCAGTCCCGGGAGTACGTGTGGGAGGGCAGCTGGATCCTGCCGCAGAGTCAGGTCTCCGCGGCCCGCTGGGTGCGGAACCACAGTGACCCGGCGGACGTCATCGCGACCAACAGCCACTGCTGGGAGACGGAGAACTACACCACCACCGACCGCTGTGGCAACTACCGCTCCCAGTGGCTGAGCGCGTACTCCGAGCGGTCGGTCCTGGTCGAGGGGTGGGCGTACGCGCCCCGCATGGTCGCGCAGAGCGGCGGCGGGGTCGTCTCCGGCCAGCCCTTCTGGGACCAGGAGCTGTTCCAGCGGAACGAGAACGCGATCTACCAGCCGACGGCGGAACTGCTCGACAGTCTCCGCCGGGAGTACCGGGTGCGCTACCTGGTGGTGGACCGCAAGGCAGGCGCCGAGTCACCACTGCTCGGCACACTCACCACCAAGGTCTACGACAACGGCCGGACCGTCGTGTACGAGCTGGCCTGACCGGACGAACGGGTAACCCGCATGCTTTCCACGGACGACCAGAGTGTGGCACCGCAGACGGCCGCGACGGCCAAGCGGCAGCTGCCGTCCTTCCTGGTCATCGGCGTCCTGAGCACCCTCTTCTACCTGGGGCTCTTCGTCGTCGCCCGCCTGTTCACCGGTTCGCAGGCGGCGAACCTGATCGCGCTGGCGATCAGCGCGGTGGCCAACACGGCCGCCAACCGGCGCTTCACCTTCGGCATCACCGGCTCGGAGGGCGCTCTGCGGCACCAGCTCCAGGGCGCGGTGGCCTTCGTCATCGGCCTGGGGCTGAGCTCGGGCGTGCTGGCCCTGCTCGACCTGGCCGTCCCGGACGCCTCCCGGGTGGTCGAGCTGGGCGGGCTGATCGTCGCGAACGGCCTGGCGACGGTGGTGCGCTTCCTGCTGATGAAGGTCTGGGTCTTCCGGGGCCGCTGAGCCGAGGCCGCACCGGCTCGGCCGGGGCGGGTCCGTCACGACAAAGTGCCTGGTCCGCCACCCCTTGGGGGTGGCGGACCAGGCACTTTCGCGTTCGGAGGGCCCGGCCGGCGCCGCCGGGCGCCGGCCGGGTCGATCAGGCCGAGACCTTCGGCTGCACGGGTTCGGTGGGCGACTGGGGGCCGGCCGCCACCGGGGCCCCGGACCCCTCGGCGGCCCGGGCCGCCGAGCGCTCCTTGAGCCGGCGCACCGGCCAGGGGGTCCAGTTCTTGGCCTTCATCACCGGGGACTCCAGCAGGTGCCAGGAGAGCGCGGCCAGGGCGACCGTGCCCGCCATCGCCAGGGCCAGGTAGGCCGGCTTGCCGTACTTGGCGTAGCCGAGGATCGCCAGTGCCTGCTCGACGGTGAACCCGTAGATGTAGATCCCGTAGGAGTAGTCGCGCTTGCGGCCGATCTTCTGGAACGGGCGGGGCAGCCGGATGGCCAGCCAGAGGAGCAGGTAGGCGAAGGCGGGGTAGCCGAAGACGAACACGCCGCCACCCCACAGGGTGAGGCCGAGGACGACGGCGCAGAGCACGGCCAGGCCGTCGTGGATGACCAGCCTGTCCCGGTACAGCTGGAAGGTCGTGCCGATCAGGAAGACGAAGACCAGGTGGATCAGCATGTGCACCGACATGGCGTCCAGGAACGGCACCATGACGAAGGACTGCTGGTCACCGGGGATCCCGCGCAGGGACGGCGCGTTCACCCAGTCGCGCAGGATCAGCCCGCCCAGCGCGAGGGCGAGCAGCGGCACGAACCTCCGGGCCCGGCGGAGCACGCCGCCGGCGGCGAGCAGCCCGATCAGGACGTAGCAGAGGATCTCGTACTTCAGCGACCAGAGCGCGCCGTTCACCCCGGCGTCGAAGTTGGTTCCCCGGTTGCGGCCCTCGGCGATCACGCCGGAGACGTCCCAGCCGGTGCTTATCGCGGTGTTCCAGGTGCCCTTGAGGTAGTTCACCGGGCCCTGCGGGTGGTCCCAGTAGCCCGCGAGGGTGCCGTGCTGCCAGTGGTACAGCAGGGGGAGGATCACCAGGACGGAGACCAGCAGGGATCCCCAGAGACCGGGCAGGATGCGCAGTGCGCGGTGCCAGGAGTAGCGGCCGATGGTGCTGCGCGCACCGCTTCCGCCGATCATGAAGCCGGACAGCACGAAGAAGCCGATGACCGACATCTTCCCGATGTCCGTCTGCTGGCCGCTGCGGAGCCACAGCGGGTCGAGGCGTCCCCAGGCGATCGGGTACATGTGGGAGACGACGACGGCGGAGGCGAGCACCAGCCGGAGCACACCGAAGCTGTTGGCCCGGGAGGAGTACAGCTCGGCCAGGGTTCCGCGACGGCCTGGCAGGGAGAGCCTAGGAGACATGAGAGCGGTTCATGCTTTCCAGAGGTGGAGACGCGGAGAAGGCCTCCGGCGCACGGGCCCGATCGGGCCTTTGGGGGATCCTATCGAGCTTGCCGGAAGCCTTCGCCGCGACGATCGATTCGTTAGCGGCCCGCGGTCGGGGAGTGGGCGTCCTTGATCGCGTCCTCCCAGAGGGTGCGGACCGCCTCGCGCAGCGGGCGGCGCGGGGCCCAGCCGAGCGCCTGCCCGATCGCGGTGACGTCCAGCTGCTGCCACTCGGTCTCCGGGCCGGAGCCGTCCGGCGCCGGCAGCTCGGTGATCTTCGTCGGCACCTCGCTGACCTCGATCAGCAGCTCGACCAGCTCGCGGGCCGAACTCGCCCGGCCGAGGCCGACGTTGAGCACGGCCGGGGCCTGCGGGGCGGCCGGCAGGGCGGCGACGATCGCGTCGACGGTGTCCTGCAGGTCCACGAAGTCCCGCTGGGCGGTGAGCGGCTGCAGGGACAGCTCGGCCGCGGTCCCGGCGGCCCGGGCGGCGGCCAGCTTGCCCGCCATGACGCCGAGCAGGCTGTGCGAGGGCTGGCCCGCGCCGACCACGTTGCCGAGCCGCAGGACGACGGCGTCCAGGCCGTCCTGGTGCACGGCGTCCGCGATCAGCTCGGTGGCCCGCAGCTTGAGCTGCCCGTACACCATCGAGGGGTGCGGCTCGGAGTCCTCGGCGAGGCTGACGCCGATCGGGCACAGGCCGTACTCGTGCACCGTGCCGAGATGGACCAGGCGCGGGGGAGCGGTCATCGACCGCAGCGCCTCCAGCAGCGAGGAGACCATGCCGACGTTGGCCCCGACCATCTGCTCGTCGGTCAGGCCCCACATCCCGCCGGCCGCGTTGACCACCACGTCGATCCGGTGCTCGGCCAGCAGGGCGGCCAGCTCCGCCGGCGGGTCGTTGGTGAGGTCCAGCCGGGCGAAGTCGCCGGGCAGGGCGTCGGCCGGCTCCTTGCGGGCGATGGTGAGCAGGTGGTGACCCCGCTCCGCGAGCGTCGCGAGGATGGTGCGCCCGATGAAGCCGGTGCCGCCGAGGACGGCGACCCGGGGGAGAGCTGTGCTGCTAGCGGCCATGGCCTCTGGTTCCGGTAGGTCGGGTACGGACGGGGCGGTGGGCGTTGCTCAGTAGCGGTCGGTGCCGGCGACATGCCGCAGCAGGGTCTTGGTGCCCTCGCTGTGCCGGCTCTTGACCGCGCCCGGGACCATGGTGAGCGCGTGGATCCGGGAGGACAGGTGCAGCCGGGAGGCCTTGGCGGCCCGGGACCAGCCGTGCGCGTCCAGGCGGTCGGCGACGTCCCGGAAGAAGCGGTTGGCCTCCTCGAAGCGGACGCCGGTGAAGGCCTGCGCGGAGGAGATGCTGACGGCGTGCCGACGGTACTGGAAGATGACCTTGTCGGTGATCATCATCTGCTCGCCGGTCTGCAGCAGGTCGATGACCAGCGCCAGGTCCTGGGTGACCTCCAGGTTGTCCCGGAAGCCGACCGCCTTCACGGCCTCGGTGCGCCAGCAGATGGAGGGGAAGAACAGCCAGTTGCCGCGGAGCAGGCTGATCGCCAGCTCCTCCCCGCTCATCAGCTTGCGGCCCTGCACCTTGGGCGCGTAGATCCGCTTCTTCGCCTGGTCCACCAGCCCCTCGGTGAGCGCGCCCTCGCCGTCGATGACCTGCACGCCCGGCTGGACCATGCCGATGTCCGGGTTGTCCTTGAGGACGGCCCGGGCGGTCTCCACGTAGTTCGGCAGCATGATGTCGTCGGTGCCCATCATGACGAAGTGCTGCTCGCGCACCAGGCCGAGGCACTTGCGGTAGTTGCCGGTGACGCCGAGGTTCCGCTCGTTGCGCTGGTACGAGACCCGGTCGTCGCCGAGTTCGGCGAACCAGCCCGGGACGTCCGGTTCCTTCCCGTCGTCCACCACGGTGAGGCGCCAGTTCGGGTCGCTCTGGGCCAGGATGCTGCGGACGGCCGCCTGCATGAGGGCGACGTTGCCGTAGTAGGGCAGCATGATGTCAAGAGTTGTCATGAGCGGCGCACCAGGTGTTTTCCGGGTAGGGGGGACGGCGAGAAGGCTACTGGCCGCTGAGGGAACGCCGGTAGCGCAGGCACTCCTCGTAGTCCGGCAGCAGGCCGGTCTCGACGGCCTCGGCCAGCGTCGGCGCGGCGGCGTCCCGGGCGGACAGCTGCGGGGTGCCGGCCGGCCACTCGATCGCCAGGTCCGGGTCCAGCGGGTGCACCGCGTGCTCGCCGGTCGGGTTGTAGGTCTCCGAGCAGACGTAGGAGAGCGTCGCGTCGTCGGAGAGCGCGCAGAAGCCGTGGCCCAGGCCCTCGGAGATGTAGACCGAGCGGCGGTCCACGTCGTCGAGGCGGACGAACTCCCAGCGGCCGAAGGTCGGCGAGCCGACCCGCAGGTCGACGATCACGTCGAGCACGGCGCCGCGCACGCAGCTGACGTACTTGGCCTGGCCCGGAGCGACGTCGGCGAAGTGGATGCCGCGGACGACGTCCTTGGCGGAGACCGAGAGGTTGCCCTGGGCCATCCGCAGCGGGTGGCCGACCACCTCGGACAGCCGGTCGAAGCGGTACCACTCCATGAACAGGCCGCGCGGGTCGCCGTGCTGCTGCGGGGTGATCTCCCAGGCGCCCTCGATGGAGAGCTCGCGGAACTTCATCGGGCGTTCTCCTCGTCCAGCAGGTTCACCAGGTACTGCCCGTAGCCGCTCTTCAGCAGCGGCTGCGCCAGCTCGCGCAGCTGCTCGGAGGTCAGGAAGCCGGCCCGCCAGGCCGCCTCCTCGACGCAGCCGATCTTGAAGCCCTGGCGCTCCTCGATGACCCGGACGAACTCCGAGGCCTGCACCATCGAGACGAAGGTGCCGGTGTCCAGCCACGCGGTGCCGCGGTCCAGGACGGTCACCTGGAGCTCGCCGCGCTGCAGGTAGGCGTCGTTGACGGCGGTGATCTCCAGCTCGCCGCGGGCGCTCGGGGTGATCGTGCGGGCGATCTCCACCACGCGGTTGTCGTAGAAGTACAGGCCGGGCACCGCGTAGCGGGACTTCGGCCGGGTGGGCTTCTCCTCGATCGAGATGACCTGGCCGCTCTCGTCGAACTCCACCACCCCGTACGCGGTCGGGTCGGCCACCGGGTAGGCGAAGACCATGCCGCCCTTGGGGTCGGTGCGCTGCGCGAGCCGGGTGCCGAGGCCGCTGCCGTGGAAGATGTTGTCACCCAGGATCAGCGCGACCGGCTCGTCGCCGATGAAGTCGGCGCCCAGCACGAAGGCCTGGGCGATGCCCTCGGGGCGCTCCTGGACGGCGTACTGGAGGTCCAGGCCGAACTGCGAGCCGTCGCCGAGCAGGCGCTCGAACTGCTCCCGGTCCTGGGGCGTGGTGATGATCAGAATCTCGCGGATCCCGGCCATGATCAGCGTCGAGAGCGGGTAGTAGATCATCGGCTTGTCGAAGACCGGAAGAAGCTGCTTCGAGACTGCCCGGGTGAGGGGCCAGAGGCGGGAACCGGTGCCGCCCGCAAGAAGAATGCCGCGCATGGCGCACACCTTACGTGGCCTGCCGTACCCGGCCGCAACCAGCCTTCGGACGCCCACGGATCGTCCTCCCGGACCCCGGCAGGAGGGCCTGCGGGCGCGCACTATACTCAGCCGCACTATGCGTATCCTCGTCACCGGCGGCGCCGGATTCATCGGGTCCCAGTACGTCCGCGCGCTGCTGTCGGCGGATCCCGCGGCCCGCGTCACTGTCTTCGACAAGCTGACCTACTCCGGCGTCGAGGAGAACCTCGCGCCCGTCGCGGACCACCCCGGCTACTCCTTCGTCCGCGGTGACATCTGCGACGTCGACGCCGTCGACCAGGTGATGCCCGGCCACGACGCGGTCGTCCACTTCGCCGCCGAGTCGCACGTCGACCGGTCCATCGCCGGTGCCGGTCCGTTCGTCATGACCAACGTGGTCGGCACCCAGGTGCTGCTGGACGCCGCGCGCAAGCACAAGGTCGGCCGCTTCGTGCACGTCTCCACCGACGAGGTGTACGGCTCGATCACCGAGGGCTCCTGGACCGAGGAGTGGCCGCTCGCGCCGAACTCCCCGTACTCCTCCTCGAAGGCCGGCTCGGACCTGCTGGCCCTGGCCTACCACCGCACCCACGGCATGGACGTGGTGGTCACCCGCTGCTCCAACAACTACGGGCCGTACCAGTTCCCCGAGAAGGTCATCCCGCTCTTCACCACCAACCTGATCGACGGCAAGCGCGTCCCGCTGTACGGCGACGGCGGCAACATCCGCGACTGGCTGCACGTCTCGGACCACTGCCGCGGCATCGACCTCGCGCTGCGCAAGGGCCGGGCCGGCCAGGTCTACAACATCGGCGGCGGCGTCGAGCTCACCAACAAGGAGCTCACCGGCCTGCTGCTGGAGGCCGCCGGCCAGGGCTGGGACATGGTCGACCGGGTCGAGGACCGCAAGGGCCACGACCTGCGCTACTCGCTGGACATCACCAAGATCCGCGAGGAGCTCGGCTACGAGCCGCAGGTCACCTTCGAGGAGGGCCTCGCCTCGACCATCGCCTGGTACCGCGAGAACCGCGCCTGGTGGGAGCCGCTCAAGGTGAAGGCCGCGCAGCAGTCGTGAACCAACAGGGCAGCACGGCGCAGGCGCGCCGTTCCCCGCTGGCCAAGGTCGTCAGCGCGCTTCCCCCGGGCACCCAGCTGGTGATCGGGGGAACGGTGCTGCTCGGCGCCGCCTCCTACATCCACCTCATGGCGGCCGGCTACAGCCTCGGCAAGCCGGAGATGGCCTCGGTCTCGCTGCTCTGGACGATCCTGATGTCCGTCGGCCTGGGACTCTTCTTCCCCGTCGAGCAGGAACTCACCCGGATCGTGGCCGCCCGGGTGGTCGGCGGGCAGGGCGCCGCACCGGTGGTCCGCCGGATCCTGCTGATCACCGTCGGGATGCTGGCGGTGCTGACCGTCGGCATGGCGGTGGCGGCCCGCCCGCTGGCGGACACCTTCTTCGAGGGCCACCGCAGCATGGTCGTGGCGCTCGCCGCCTCCTTCGCCGCGATGGCGGCCGGCAACGTCAGCCGCGGCGTGCTCGCCGGCCTCAACCGCTTCGGCGCGTACGGCACCCAGCTCGCCGTCGACGGCGGCCTGCGCATCGCGCTGGCCGTCGGCTGCGCGGTCGCCGGCGTCCGCTCGCCGCTGGTGTTCGCGCTCATCCTGGCCGTCGCCCCGCTGCTGGCCGTGCTGGCCACCGTCCGGCCGCTGCGCTCCGGGATCTCGGCCGGCCCCGCCGTCGGCTGGGGCTCGCTCACCGGCGGCCTGGCCCCGCTGGTCGCCTCCACCCTGCTCTCGCAGGTGGTCGTGAACGCGGCCGTGATCTCCACCCGGCTGCTGGCCCCGGACAACGCGCCGCTGGTGGCCGGCCTGCTGAACGCGGTCGTCCTCGCCCGGGTGCCGCTGTTCGTCTTCGGCTCGCTCCAGGCCTCGCTGCTGGCCGGGCTGTCCAGCACCGCGGCGGCCGGCGACCGCTCCGGTTTCTCCAAGCTGCTGATGCGCACCTGCGGCGTGGTCGCCGTGCTCGGCGTGGCGGGCGGCATCCCGGCCACCATCCTCGGACCGTGGCTGATCCAGGTGCTCTTCAAGGCCGACGACGTGCTCGGGTCGCTCGACTTCCTGCTGATGTCGGCGGGCACCCTGTTCTACATGCTCGCGATGGTCCTCGGGCAGGCGCTGCTGGTCCTGCACCGCCATCGTCTCCAGCTGCTGGGCTGGGCGACCGGAACTGTTGCCCTGATGGTCACCACGCTTGCCCCCGGGGCGATCGCGACCCGGGTCTGCCTCGCCTACACTATGGGTTCGCTGGCCGCGGTCGGATGCATGCTCGCCGCGCTCTGGCTGACCTTCCTGCGGGAACCGCCCGGTGCCGCGGCCGATGTGCAGGGTTCGTCCCGGCGCTCCCTCGTGGACTCGGCATGACCGGCTCCGCGTTCACCCCCACCACTCGATTTCGCCGCGACCCGCGGCCGCACGATGCGGCATGGAGCCATGATGTCCGACTATGACGATGTGTGGCTGGTGATTCCCGCGTACAACGAGGGAACCGTCATCGCCGACGTGATCGAGAACGCGCGCAAGACGTTCCCCAACATCGTCGTCATCGACGACGGCTCGACCGACAACTCGGCCGAGACCATCATGACCACCGGTGCGCACCTGGTGCAGCATCCGGTCAACCTCGGTCAGGGCGCGGCCCTGCAGACCGGCTTCAACTACGCGCTCAAGCAGCCCGGCGCCAAGTACTTCGCCACCTTCGACGCGGACGGCCAGCACCAGACGCACGACGTCGAGAAGATGGTCGCCCTGCTCCGGGCCGACGAGGCCGACGTGGTCCTCGGCTCCCGCTTCATCGAGCAGACCGGCGAGGTGCCGTGGATCAAGCGGGTGGTCCTGCGGACCGCCGCGACGATCAGCCCCACCGCACGCAAGCTCAACCTGACGGACTCGCACAACGGCCTGCGGGTGATCAACCGCAAGGCCGCGTCCGCGCTTCGCATCACCATGAACGGCATGGCTCACGCCTCCGAGATCGTGGCCACGCTGGCCTCCTCGGACCTGCGCGTCATGGAGGTCCCGGTGGACATCCTGTACACCGAGTACTCCCGCTCCAAGGGCCAGTCGCTGATCAACGGCGTCAACATCCTCTTCGACATCTCGCTCAGGGAGCGTGGCCGCAAGTGAAGTACCTCTGGATCCAGCTGCTGCTCATGGTCGGCACGGGTGTCCTCGTGCTCGCCTTCATCCGCCGCTGGGACGCCGCGCACACCCGCGCGTGGAAGCGGATGGCGTTCTTCGCGTTCGTCATCGCCAACGTGTACGCGGTGCTGCGCCCGCAGGACGTGACCTGGATCGCCAACAAGCTCGGTGTCGGCCGCGGCACCGACCTGGTGCTCTACCTGCTCGTCGTGGCGATGGCCTTCATGACGCTGAACACCTTCATGCGCTTCCGTTCGCTGGAGAAGAAGCTGACCGACCTGGCCCGCACCGTCGCCGTCAACGACGGACAGCGCGTCAACAAGGAGCGCTTCTCCGAGGACGAGCCCGCCCTCCCGGTCGGCTCCGAGCGGTAGTCCGATCCCGAGCAAGAGGCCACGCCCGTACCACCGTCCGACGGAAAAGGGACTGAGATGACGAACCTGGCCGCCGGAACGGTCACTACCGAGACGCCGGAGACCGAACCCTCCGGTGCGGCCGACCCGGTCGCACCGGCCGGGCCGGCCGCGCCCGGTCTGCTGAGCAGGCGCTGGGCCCAGATCACGGCCGAGGTCCTGGTCAGCGTCGTCGCGGCGGTCGGGTTCACGCTGCTCTGCACCCGGATCGACGTCAACCCGCTGAACCGGATCGGCCAGGTCAGCGGGCTGGCGAAGATCCAGCAGTACGTCGCGGTCATCGGTCTGCCGCTGCTCGCGGTGCTGGTCTTCACCGCCTACCGGGGCACCCTGCGCCGGCACCGGCTGACCCAGCGGCTGGTCTGCGCCGCGCTGGCCGGCCTGTCCACCGGTGTGATCGCCGGCGGTGTGGTGGTCGCCCTCAACGGCACGCCCTGGCCGCTCGGCGGCCAGGAGGGCGACCCGAGCGTCCTGGTCCACATGGCCACCGGGATGCTCGACGACAAGGGCCTGCCCGGGGTCTACCCGCCCGGCTTCCCGGCGCTGATCGCGCTCTGGGCGAAGATCCGCTACCACGGCGTCGGCGGCGAGGGCTTCGCCCTGCACGACCTGCAGATCCTCTTCAGCGCGCTGGTCGGGCCGATGAGCTACCTGTCCTGGCGGCTGCTGCTGCGGCCGTTCTGGGCGCTGCTGATCGCCGTACCGGCCGCGGTGGTCTTCCTGGACCCGATCCGCCCGTACAGCCACGTCGTGATGATCATGCTGGTCCCGCTGCTGACCGCGGTGCTGCGCGAGGTCCGCCGGGCCGGCGAGCTGTCGACGCGCTCGGCGCTGCTGCGGGGCCTGGGCTTCGGCGTGGTCTTCGGCCTGCTGTTCCTCTGGTACTCCGGCTGGTACCTGTGGTCGGCTCCCGGCATCGCCGTGCTGACGCTCTTCGTCTTCCCCTGGCGCGGGGGCCGTACGGCCGTGCGCAACGGGCTCGCGCTCATCGGCACCACCGTGGTGAGCGCGGGGCTCGTCGGTTCGCCGCTGCTGTACCAGCTGGCCACGATCGGGGCCGATGTCCCGGACCGCTACGGCTACATCATGGTGTACACCGATCCGACCTACATCATGGGCTGGATGTCCGACCGGGTCGGCCAGACCACGTACCACGACTACCCGGCCTCGGGCGAGCTGGCCGGCCAGTCCGGCTTCGCGATCCTGCTGGTCGCCGGTGTCGGGCTGGGCATCGGGCTGGGGTTGCGCAGCCTCGCGGTGCGCACGGCCGCCGCCGTGCTGGCCGGGGCCTGGCTGATGCGGTTCACCTTCGCCGGGAAGATGGCGCAGACCGGCACCGTCGCGCTGTACCCCCGGACCACCTGGATCATCCTGTACTGCCTGATGATCCTGGCCGTGCTGGGTCTGATGGCCGCCTTCCACCGCGGCAGCGGCTGGCTGGAGCGGGTGCTGCGCAAGGACGACGCGCCGGCCGGCACCTCGGTGCTCTCCGGCCGGATGCTGCGCCAGCTCGCCGCCGGCCTGGTCTGCGCCCTCGCGCTGTTCGGCACCATGGGCGCCTCCTGGTCGGTCAACCGGTACATGCCGGAGCACGAGAAGGCCGGGACGATGGGGCTCGACGCCTGGCGCGCGCACACCATCAAGAAGGCCGATGGCAGCTGCCCGAGATTCGCGCCGGTCTCCACCTGCGCGGACATCATCGTCAAGGACTGGACGCCGGACAAGGACGACAAGAAGTTCGTCTGGTGCGCGGGCGTCGAGACCGAGGACTGGCAGGCGGTCTGCGGCCGCCGGGCCCCGTGGGACAACGGCCCGGCGAAGTAGCCGGGCGGAACGCGTCGGGGTCGGTGAGGTGCTCCTCACCGGCCCCGATTGGCTTTCCGGCGCACGCCTGTGGCAGTATGTCCAAGTTGCTCGGTTGAGTTGCCGATGCTGCGCGCCTCCCGCCGGGAGGACTGGAAGCGAGTCCCATGTACTCGTCGTTCCCGTGATGGCCGTCAAGCGTGAGTGTTACGCCACGGCAGCTGCGGGGCGGACGTACGGGAATCTTCCGGGAAGCGTATGCGGGGCCTCGGCCCGGCTCCCCCTACCCCGAAAGTTCGAAACCGACGAGTCCATCGCCGGTTTTTTGCAAGCGCGAGTGCGACACGCCCGAGCGCGGGGGTCGGAGCGGGGGTCGTGCAGTGACTAGGACAAAGGACTACAAGGTAGCCATGGCGGGACAGAAGATCCGCATCCGGCTCAAGGCCTACGACCACGAGGTCATCGACTCCTCGGCGAAGAAGATCGTCGAGACGGTGATCCGTACTGGTGCGCAGGTCGCGGGCCCGGTGCCGCTGCCCACTGAGAAGAACGTGTACTGCGTCATCCGCTCGCCGCACAAGTACAAGGACTCGCGCGAGCACTTCGAGATGCGCACTCACAAGCGTCTGATCGACATCCTCGACCCCACGCCGAAGACGGTTGACTCGCTGATGCGTCTCGACCTGCCGGCGGGCGTCGACATCGAGATCAAGCTCTGAGAGGCGCACCGAAGATGGCTAAGCAGATTAAGGGCATCCTGGGCGAGAAGCTCGGCATGACCCAGGTCTGGGACGAGAACAACCGGGTCGTTCCGGTGACCGTCGTCAAGGCTGGGCCGAATGTCGTGACCCAGGTCCACACCGCTGACAGCCCGGCCGGCTACGACGCCGTCCAGATCGGCTTCGGCGAGATCGACCCCCGCAAGGTGAACAAGCCCCTCGCGGGCCACTTCGCCAAGGCCGGTGTCACCCCGCGCCGCCACCTGGTCGAGCTCCGGACCTCGGACGCGTCCGAGTACACCCTGGGCCAGGAGATCACCGCCGAGCTGTTCGAGGCGGGTGTCAAGGTCGACGTGACCGGCACCTCCAAGGGCAAGGGCTTCGCCGGTGTCATGAAGCGCCACAACTTCCGGGGCCTCGGCGCCGGTCACGGCGTGCAGCGCAAGCACCGTTCGCCCGGTTCCATCGGTGGCTGCGCCACCCCGGGCCGCGTGTTCAAGGGCCTGAAGATGGCCGGCCGGATGGGTCACGAGCGTGTGACCACCCAGAACCTGACCGTGCACGCGGTTGACGCGGAGAAGGGTCTGCTCCTGATCAAGGGCGCGATCCCGGGCCCGAACGGCGGCCTCGTCCTCGTCCGCACCGCGGCGAAGGGGCTGTGAAGGATATGAGCACCATTGACATCCTGTCGCCCTCGGGTGACAAGACCGGCAGCCTCGAGCTGCCGGCCGAGATCTTCGACGCGAAGGTCAGCGTTCCGCTGATGCACCAGGTCGTCGTGGCGCAGCTCGCTGCGGCCCGTCAGGGCACCCACAAGACCAAGACTCGCGGCGAGGTCCGTGGTGGCGGCAAGAAGCCGTACCGCCAGAAGGGCACCGGCCGCGCCCGTCAGGGCTCGACCCGCGCGCCGCAGTTCGCCGGTGGTGGCGTCGTGCACGGTCCCGTGCCGCGCGACTACTCGCAGCGCACCCCGAAGAAGATGATCGCCGCCGCCCTGCGCGGTGCGCTCACCGACCGGGCCCGCCACAACCGCATTCACGTCGTCACCGACGTGACCGCGACCGAGGCGCCGTCGACCAAGGCCGCCAAGAGCCTGTTCGGCAAGATCACCGAGCGCAAGAACGTCCTCCTGGTCGTCGAGCGTGCGGACGAGCTGGGCCTCAAGTCCGCTCGCAACCTGCCGAACGTCCACATCCTGGACGCCGGTCAGCTGAACACCTACGACGTGCTCGTCTCCGACGATGTGGTCTTCACCCAGGCCGCCTTCGAGCGTTTCGTGGCCGGTCCGGCCGCGTCCGCCAAGGCCGTTGCCGCTGAGGGCGAGCTCGAAGGGAGCGCCGCCTGATGAGCGACGTTACGAGCAAGACGTTCACGGACCCCCGTGACGTCCTGGTGAAGCCGGTTATCTCCGAGAAGAGCTACAGCCTTCTCGACGAGAACAAGTACACGTTCATCGTGTCGCCGGGCGCCAACAAGACCCAGATCAAGCAGGCCGTCGAGGCCGTCTTCTCGGTCAAGGTCGAGGCTGTCAACACGATCAACCGTCAGGGCAAGCGCAAGCGCTCCAAGACGGGCTTTGGCAAGCGCAAGGACACCAAGCGCGCCATCGTGAAGCTGGCCGAGGGCAACCGCATCGACATCTTCGGTGGTCCGACCTCCTGACGGAGGCCGTGATCGTCGATCAAGACGAGGACGAAAATGGGTATCCGCAAGTACAAGCCGACTACGCCGGGCCGTCGTGGCTCCAGCGTGGCCGACTTCGTCGAAATCACGCGGTCCACGCCGGAGAAGTCGCTGGTTCGCCCCCTGCACAGCAAGGGCGGCCGTAACAACGCCGGTCGGATCACCGTTCGCCACCAGGGTGGCGGGCACAAGCGCGCCTACCGCGTGATCGACTTCCGTCGTCACGACAAGGACGGCGTGCCGGCCAAGGTCGCGCACATCGAGTACGACCCGAACCGCACCGCGCGCATCGCGCTCCTGCACTACGTGGACGGCGAGAAGCGCTACATCATCGCGCCGCGCGGCATCGCGCAGGGCGACCGGGTGGAGAACGGCCCTGGCGCCGACATCAAGCCCGGCAACAACCTGCCGCTGCGCAACATCCCGGTCGGTACCACCATCCACGCGGTGGAGCTGCGTCCCGGTGGCGGTGCCAAGCTGGCCCGCTCGGCCGGCTCCGGCATCCAGCTGCTGGCGCGTGAGGGCAAGATGGCGCACCTGCGCATGCCCTCCGGTGAGATCCGCCTGGTGGACGCGCGCTGCCGCGCGACCGTCGGCGAGGTCGGCAACGCCGAGCAGTCGAACATCAACTGGGGCAAGGCCGGCCGTATGCGCTGGAAGGGCGTCCGCCCGACCGTGCGTGGTGTGGCCATGAACCCGATCGACCACCCGCACGGTGGTGGTGAGGGTAAGACCTCCGGTGGTCGCCACCCGGTTTCGCCGTGGGGCCAGAAGGAGGGTCGCACTCGTAGCCCGAAGAAGGCTTCGAACGCCCTCATCGTGCGCCGCCGCAAGACCAACAAGAAGCGCTAGGAGCAGGTCAGATGCCGCGCAGTCTCAAGAAGGGCCCCTTCATTGACGGCCACCTTCTCAAGAAGGTGGACGCGCAGAACGAGGCGGGTACCCAGAACGTCATCAAGACCTGGTCCCGTCGCTCCGTGATCTTCCCGGCCATGCTCGGCCACACGATCGCGGTGCACGATGGCCGCAAGCACGTCCCGGTGTTCGTCACCGAGTCGATGGTCGGCCACAAGCTCGGCGAGTTCGCGCCGACGCGTACCTTCCGCGGTCACGTCAAGGACGACCGCAAGTCGAAGCGTCGCTAGTCGCCAGCGAGATTACCGACTCAATGACTTACACCAGCAAGGGGACAACCATGGAAGCCAGGGCCCAGGCGCGGTACATCCGCGTCACGCCCATGAAGGCCCGCCGCGTGGTGGACCTCATCCGTGGCCTGAACGCCACGGAGGCCCAGGCGGTCCTGCGTTTCGCTCCGCAGGCCGCGACCGTGCCGGTCGGCAAGGTGCTCGACAGCGCCATTGCCAACGCCGCGCACAACTACAACCACTCCAACGTGGACGACCTCGTCATCAGCGAGGCGTACGTTGACGAGGGTCCGACCCTGAAGCGGTTCCGTCCGCGCGCCCAGGGTCGTGCCTACCGGATCCGCAAGCGGACCAGCCACATCACCGTGGTCGTCAGCAGCAAGGAAGGGACCCGGTAATGGGCCAGAAGGTTAACCCGCACGGGTTCCGCCTCGGCATCAGCACGGACTTCAAGTCCCGCTGGTACGCCGACAAGCTGTACAAGGACTACGTCAAGGAAGACGTTGCCATTCGTCGCATGATGACGAAGGGCATGGAGCGCGCCGGCATCTCCAAGGTCGAGATCGAGCGCACCCGCGACCGCGTCCGTGTGGACATCCACACCGCTCGCCCCGGCATCGTGATCGGCCGGCGCGGCACCGAGGCCGACCGCATCCGCGGCGACCTCGAGAAGCTGACCGGCAAGCAGGTCCAGCTGAACATCCTCGAGGTCAAGAACCCCGAGCTGGACGCCCAGCTCGTGGCTCAGGGCGTCGCGGAGCAGCTGTCCTCCCGCGTCTCCTTCCGCCGTGCCATGCGCAAGTCGATGCAGGGCACCATGAAGTCCGGCGCCAAGGGCATCAAGGTCCAGTGCTCCGGTCGTCTCGGCGGCGCCGAGATGAGCCGTTCGGAGTTCTACCGCGAGGGCCGTGTGCCGCTGCACACCCTGCGCGCGAACGTCGACTACGGCTTCTTCGAGGCCAAGACGACCTTCGGCCGCATCGGCGTGAAGGTCTGGATCTACAAGGGCGACGTCAAGAACATCGCCGAGGTCCGCGCTGAGAACGCCGCTGCCCGCTCGGGCAACCGCCCGGCCCGTCCCGAGGGTGGTCGTCCCGCCCGCGGTGGCGAGCGCCGTGGTGGCGAGCGCGGTGGCCGCGGCCGTCGTCCCGCCGCTGCCGAGGCTCAGGCCCCGGTCGCCGCCGAGGCTCCGGCTGCCGAGAACACCGGAACGGAGGCCTGACCGCAATGCTGATCCCCCGTCGGGTCAAGCACCGCAAGCAGCACCACCCCAAGCGCCGTGGCGCTTCCAAGGGTGGCACCGAGCTGGCGTTCGGCCAGTTCGGCATCCAGGCCGTGACCCCGGCCTACGTGACGAACCGTCAGATCGAGTCCGCTCGTATCGCGATCACCCGTCACATCCGCCGTGGCGGCAAGGTCTGGATCAACATCTACCCGGACCGTCCGCTGACCAAGAAGCCGGCCGAGACCCGCATGGGTTCCGGTAAGGGTTCGCCGGAGTGGTGGATCGCGAACGTGCACCCGGGTCGGGTCATGTTCGAGCTGTCGTACCCGAACGAGAAGGTTGCTCGTGAGGCGCTCACCCGCGCTGCTCACAAGCTGCCGATGAAGTGCCGGATCGTCCGGCGCGAGGACGGTGAGAGCTGATGTCGGCCGCTACCAAGGCTGCTGACCTCCGCCAGCTGGACAACGAGGGTCTCGTTGCCAAGCTGCGCGAGGCCAAGGAGGAGCTGTTCAACCTCCGCTTCCAGGCGGCGACCGGGCAGCTCGACAACCACGGACGGCTCAAGCTCGTCCGTAAGGACATCGCGCGGATCTACACCCTGATGCGCGAGCGCGAGCTGGGCATCGAGACGGTGGAGAACGCCTGATGACTGAGAACACCAACGAGACGCGCGGTTTCCGCAAGACCCGTGAGGGTCTCGTCGTCAGCGACAAGATGGACAAGACCGTCGTCGTCGCCGTCGAGGACCGCGTCAAGCACGCGCTGTACGGCAAGGTCATCCGCCGTACGAACAAGCTGAAGGCGCACGACGAGGCGAACGCCTGCGGCATCGGCGACCGGGTTCTCCTCGCGGAGACCCGCCCGCTGTCCGCGACGAAGCGCTGGCGCGTCGTCGAGATCCTCGAGAAGGCCAAGTAACGAAGTTGATGCGGTACGGCCGTATGTGCACCAGGCCCCTCGCGGGCGCTGGTGTGAGCAGCGGCCGGCCCGTCAGCTCTCGTTGACGATCAGGAGAAAGCTGTGATCCAGCAGGAGTCGCGACTGCGTGTCGCCGACAACACGGGCGCGAAGGAAATCCTTTGCATCCGCGTTCTCGGTGGTTCCGGTCGCCGCTACGCCGGTATCGGGGACGTCATCGTCGCCACCGTCAAGGACGCGATCCCCGGTGGTTCGGTGAAGAAGGGTGACGTCGTCAAGTGCGTCGTCGTCCGTACCGTGAAGTCGCGCCGTCGTCCCGACGGCTCGTACATCCGGTTCGACGAGAACGCCGCTGTCGTTCTCAAGAACACCGACGGTGACCCCCGTGGCACCCGCATCTTCGGCCCGGTGGGCCGCGAGCTGCGTGACAAGAAGTTCATGAAGATCATCTCGCTGGCGCCGGAGGTGCTCTGACCCATGGCGAACAGCATGAAGATCAAGAAGGGTGACCTGGTTCAGGTCATCACCGGCAAGGACAAGGGCAAGCAGGGCAAGGTCATCCAGGCCCTGCCGGCTGAGAACAAGGTCCTGGTCGAGGGTGTGAACCGGGTCAAGAAGCACACCAAGCCGGGTCCGGGCACTCAGGGTGGCATTGTCACCGTCGAGGCCCCGGTGCACGTCTCCAACGTCCAGCTGGTCGTGGAGAAGGACGGCAAGAAGGTCGTCACCCGCGTTGGCTACCGCTTCGACGACGAGGGCAACAAGATCCGCGTTGCCAAGCGAACCGGTGAGGACATCTGATGTCTGAGACGTCTGTTGAGAAGGTGACCCCCCGCCTCAAGGAGCGTTACAACTCCGAGATCAAGGGGCAGCTGCAGGAGCAGTTCTCGTACGAGAACGTCATGCTGACGCCGGGCCTGGTCAAGGTCGTCGTCAACATGGGTGTCGGCGAGGCCGCCCGTGACAGCAAGCTGATCGAGGGCGCGATCCGCGACCTGACCGCGATCACCGGTCAGAAGCCGGCCGTGACCAAGGCCCGCAAGTCCATCGCGCAGTTCAAGCTGCGCGAGGGCCAGCCGATCGGCACCCACGTCACCCTCCGTGGTGACCGCATGTGGGAGTTCCTGGACCGTCTGGTGTCGCTGGCCCTGCCGCGTATCCGTGACTTCCGCGGTCTCTCCCCCAAGCAGTTCGACGGCCGTGGCAACTACACCTTCGGTCTGACCGAGCAGGTTATGTTCCACGAGATCGACCAGGACAAGGTCGACCGTCAGCGCGGTATGGACATCACCGTCGTGACCACCGCTCAGACCGACGACGAGGGCCGGGCGCTCCTGCGCGCTCTGGGCTTCCCGTTCAAGGAGGCGTGAGCCAATGGCGAAGAAGTCCCTCATCGCGAAGGCCGAGCGGAAGCCGAAGTTCGGCGTCCGGGCCTACACCCGGTGCCAGCGGTGCGGCCGTCCGCACTCGGTGTACCGCAAGTTCGGCCTGTGCCGTGTGTGCCTCCGTGAGATGGCGCACCGTGGCGAGCTGCCGGGCGTGACCAAGAGCTCCTGGTAGTCCAGGCGTTTTAGGCACACAGCGACGCAGAGGTGCCCGATCCCACACCGGCCCGTTTTGGGCCTGCCGTACGGGTTCCCGTAAGGTAGTGGGGTCGGGCCCCCTGCCACGGCCTCCCCATGGATGCCCGTGGCCCTCTTGCGAGAGGGCTCGCACCCAGTCTTACGACGTCGCAGGTCCCCTGCGCTTGTGCCCCTGACGAACTCGAAAGAGTGCGGAAGGGGGACCTGGCGCGGAGAAACCGCGGCGAGAGAGGCCTGAGGCCATCATGACCATGACCGACCCCATCGCAGACATGCTCACGCGTCTGCGTAACGCGAACTCGGCGTACCACGACTCCGTGGCGATGCCGGCCAGCAAGATCAAGGCGCACGTCGCCGAGATCCTGCAGCAGGAGGGTTACATCACCTCCTACAAGGTTGAGGAGCCCGTCGAGGGCGAGGTCGGCAAGAAGCTGACCATCGAGCTCAAGTTCGGCCCCAACCGTGAGCGCTCCATCGCCGGCATCAAGCGCATCAGCAAGCCGGGTCTGCGCGTTTACGCAAAGTCCACCAACCTGCCGAAGGTTCTCGGCGGCCTGGGCGTGGCGATCATCTCCACGTCCTCCGGCCTCCTGACCGACAAGCAGGCTGCCAAGAAGGGCGTAGGCGGAGAAGTTCTCGCCTACGTCTGGTAATTCGGGAAACGGAGGTACAGCAATGTCGCGCATTGGACGGCTGCCCATCCAGGTCCCCGCTGGCGTGGACGTCACCATCGATGGCCAGACGGTCTCGGTGAAGGGCCCGAAGGGTTCCCTCACCCACGTCGTCGCCGCGCCGATCGAGATCGGCAAGGGCGAGGACGGTATTCTGGCTGTCACCCGCCCCAACGACGAGCGTCAGTCGAAGGCCCTGCACGGCCTGACCCGCACGCTGGTGGCGAACATGATCACCGGTGTGACCGCGGGCTACCGCAAGTCGCTGGAGATCAGCGGTGTCGGCTACCGAGTTCTGGCGAAGGGCTCCGACATGGAGTTCCAGCTGGGCTACAGCCACCCGATCCTCGTCGAGGCGCCGGAGGGCATCTCCTTCGTCGTCGAGTCGGCCACCAAGTTCCACGTGGACGGCATCGACAAGCAGAAGGTCGGCGAGGTCGCCGCGAAGATCCGCAAGCTGCGCAAGCCCGACCCGTACAAGGCCAAGGGCGTCAAGTACGCGGGCGAGGTTATCCGCCGCAAGGTCGGAAAGAGTGGTAAGTAAGCGATGAGTGTCTCTGTCAAGATCGGCAAGGGCAACGCCTACAAGAGCGCCGCTCGCAAGCGCCGCGCGATCCGCGTTCGCAAGCGCATCGTCGGCAGCGAGGTGCGTCCGCGCCTCGTCGTGACGCGCTCGAACCGTCACATGGTCGCCCAGGTCATCGACGACGCCAAGGGTCACACCCTGGCGTCGGCGTCCACCCTCGACGTGTCCATCAAGGGCGCCGAGGGCGACAAGACCGAGCTGGCCAAGAAGGTCGGGAGCCTGGTCGCCGAGCGCGCCAAGGCCGCCGGCATCGAGTCGGTCGTCTTCGACCGCGCGGGCAACCGGTACGCCGGCCGCATCGCCGCCCTGGCGGACGCGGCCCGCGAGGCCGGGCTCGACTTCTAAGCCGCTCGTCGACTCTGTCGGCGGACGTAATCGAGAGAGGTAATTCCAATGGCTGGACCCCAGCGCCGCGGTAGCGGCGCCGGCGGCGGCACCGGTGGCGAGCGGCGCGACCGTAAGCGTGACGACCGGGGCAACGCCCCCGCCGTCGAGAAGACCGCTTACGTCGAGCGCGTCGTCGCGATCAACCGCGTCGCCAAGGTTGTCAAGGGTGGTCGTCGCTTCAGCTTCACCGCGCTGGTCGTGGTGGGCGACGGTGACGGCACCGTGGGTGTCGGTTACGGGAAGGCGAAGGAGGTTCCGGCCGCCATCGCCAAGGGCGTTGAGGAGGCCAAGAAGAACTTCTTCAAGGTCCCCCGTATCCAGGGCACCATCGCGCACCCCGTTCAGGGCGAGAAGGCCGCCGGCGTCGTGCTGCTGAAGCCCGCCGCCCCCGGTACCGGTGTTATCGCCGGTGGCCCGGTGCGCGCCGTCCTGGAGTGCGCCGGCGTTCACGACATCCTGTCGAAGTCGCTCGGCTCGGACAACGCGATCAACATCGTGCACGCCACGGTTGCCGCGCTGAAGCAGATCCAGCGTCCCGAGGAGGTCGCGGCCCGCCGTGGCCTGCCGCTCGAGGACGTGGCTCCGGCCGGTCTGCTGCGGGCTCGGGCTGCTGCCGGGGTGAGTGCCTGATGGCTCGCCTGAAGATCACGCAGACCAAGTCGTACATCGGCAGCAAGCAGAACCACCGCGACACCCTGCGCTCGCTTGGCCTCAAGCGCATGCACGACGTCGTGGTGAAGGAGGACCGTCCCGAGATCCGCGGGATGGCCCAGACGGTCCGTCACCTGGTGACGGTTGAGGAGGTGGACTGATCATGGGCGACAACCCGATCAAGATCCACAACCTGCGTCCCGCCCCGGGTGCCAAGACCGACAAGATCCGTGTGGGTCGTGGT
Organism: Kitasatospora sp. NPDC004723; assembly: GCF_040609255.1. Taxonomy (NCBI): domain Bacteria; kingdom Bacillati; phylum Actinomycetota; class Actinomycetes; order Kitasatosporales; family Streptomycetaceae; genus Kitasatospora; species Kitasatospora sp. NPDC004723. Next base: position 435,446 of record NZ_JBEXJT010000001.1, read on the forward strand.
GAGGCGTCCAAGGGTAAGACCGCTGGTCGTGGTACCAAGGGCACCAAGGCCCGCTACCAGGTTCCGCAGCGCTTCGAGGGTGGCCAGATGCCGCTCCACATGCGTCTGCCGAAGCTGAAGGGCTTCAAGAACCCGTTCAAGATCACGTTCCAGGTCGTCAACCTCGACAAGCTGGCCGAGCTCTACCCGCAGGGTGGCGAGGTCACGGTCGAGGACCTGGTCGCCAAGGGCGCGGTTCGCAAGAACTCCCTCGTCAAGGTGCTCGGCACCGGCGAGATCTCGGTCGCGCTGCAGGTGACGGTGGACGCCGTCTCCGGCTCGGCCGCCGAGAAGATCACCGCCGCCGGCGGTACCGTCACCGAGCTCGTCTGAGCCCGCTGACTTCCGCGAGCCCCGCACTTCCCTTCGGGAGGTGCGGGGCTCGCGCCTTTCCCGGCCCATTCCGCGCCCGGATGTCGACGCGGCAGCTTCTGGCCCTCGTTCTTTTGTGTGGCAAAACCGGGCATCCCGTACCCCATGAGTGGGGGAGGGGCCGTACGCGCTTCTTTCGAGCGGCCGTGCACTGTTAGAGTCCGTGGAGTTCCCTTGTAGGCTGCGCATAGGCTCGCCTGTGCCGTCTGTAACGGAGCCCGAACCGCAAACTCCCATTCAGGACCGACCCTCCCGCCGACGACGCGCGGGAGGCGCAGGAGGCACCGTGCTCAGTGCGTTCGCGCGGGCGTTCCAGACGCCCGACCTGCGCAAGAAGCTGCTGTTCACGCTGGGCATCATGGTGCTGTTCCGGCTGGGCTCGCACGTTCCCGTACCAGGGGTCGACTTCGAGGCGGTTCACGCCTGCATCAAGGAGACCAAGAACAACGGCCTCTTCGGCCTGGTCAACTTGTTCTCCGGCGGGGCGCTGCTACAGCTGACGATCTTCGCCCTCGGCATCATGCCGTACATCACGGCGAGCATCATCCTCCAGCTCCTCACCGTCGTGATTCCACGACTGGAGGCGCTGAAGAAGGAGGGCCAGGCCGGCCAGGCGAAGATCACCCAGTACACCCGGTACCTGACCATCGCGCTGGCGGTGCTCCAGGGCACCGGCATCGTGGCGACCGCGTCCAGCGGCGCCCTGTTCTCGGGCTGCGTCTACGCCAACCAGATCGTGCCGGACACCGGCGTGTTCCGGATCGCCGTCATGGTCCTGACCATGACCGCCGGCACCACGGTGATCATGTGGCTCGGTGAGCTGATCACCGACCGCGGCATCGGCAACGGCATGTCGCTGCTGATCTTCACCTCGATCGCCGCCCAGTTCCCCACCTCGATGTGGGCGATCAAGCAGTCCGGCACCATCGGCGGCGGCTGGGTCGAGTTCTTCTCGGTCATCGCGATCGGCGTCATCGTTGTGATGCTCGTCATCTTCGTCGAGCAGGCCCAGCGCCGGATCCCGGTCCAGTACGCGAAGCGGATGATCGGTCGCCGGGCCTTCGGCGGAACCTCGACGTACATCCCGCTCAAGGTGAACCAGGCCGGTGTCATCCCGGTCATCTTCGCCTCGTCGCTGCTGTACATCCCGGCCCTCGTGGTCCAGCTGACCAACAGCCAGGCCGGCTGGGCGGTGTGGATCAACCAGCACTTCGTGCGCGGTGACCACCCGATCTACATGGCCACGTACTTCCTGCTGATCGTCTTCTTCGCCTTCTTCTACGTCGCCATCTCCTTCAACCCCGAAGAAGTTGCCGACAACATGAAGAAGTATGGTGGGTTCATCCCGGGTATCCGGGCCGGCCGCCCGACGGCCGAGTACCTGAACTACGTGCTCACCCGCATCACGTGGCCGGGTTCGCTCTACCTGGGCCTGATCGCGTTGATCCCGATGATCGCCCTGGTCGCCTTCGGACAGCAGACCAACTTCCCGTTCGGCGGCACCAGCGTGCTCATCGTCGTCGGCGTCGGACTCGAAACTGTGAAGCAGATCGAGAGCCAGCTCCAGCAGCGCAATTACGAAGGGTTCCTCCGCTGATGCGTATTGTCCTCGTCGGACCCCCCGGGGCCGGGAAGGGTACTCAGGCGCACCTCCTCGCCAAGACCCTGTCCATCCCCCACATCTCCACCGGCGACCTGTTCCGCGCCAACATCGGTCAGGGCACCCCGCTGGGTGTCGAGGCCAAGAGCTACATGGACGCGGGCCGCCTGGTGCCCGACGAGGTCACGATCGGGATGGCCAAGGACCGCATGCTCCAGGAGGACGCCGCGAACGGCTTCCTGCTGGACGGCTTCCCGCGGAACCTGGGCCAGGCCAAGGCGCTGGACGAGTTCCTCGCCGAGCAGGGCATCAAGCTCGACGGTGTGCTCGACCTGGAGGTCCCCGAGGACGAGGTCGTCCGCCGGATCGCCGGCCGCCGGCTGTGCCGCAACGACGGCGGCCACGTGTTCCACGTGGACTACAACGCGCCGAAGGTCGAGGGCGTCTGCGACGAGTGCGGCGGCGAGCTGTACCAGCGCTCGGACGACACCGAGGACGCCGTGCGGACCCGGCTGGAGGTCTACCACACGGAGACCGAGCCGATCATCGACTACTACCGCCAGCAGGGCCTGATCGCCACGATCCCGGCCCTCGGCAAGGTCGACGAGGTCACCCGGCGCGCGATCGAGGCGCTGAAGCAGGACAGCTGAGTTTTCGAGCGACGTACCTACGGCCGCGCTGCCCGACCCGGGGCAGCGCGGCCGTACGGCGTCGTACGGTGGAACGAGTGCACGGCCGCGCGGCAAGGACCGGGCGGGAACCCAAGGAAGGCGTGACCAGATGGTGGAGATCAAGACCCCCGAGCAGATCGCGAAGATGCGAGCGGCCGGGCTGGTCGTCGCCGAGGCGCTCAAGGCGGCCCGCGAGGCGGTCGTCCCGGGAATCACCACCCAGGAGCTCAACGACATCGCCGACAAGGTCATCACCGACCACGGCGCCACCTCGAACTTCCGGGCCCACCACGGCGGCCTCTGGTTCCCGGGCGTGATCTGCGCCTCGGTGAACAACGAGGTCGTGCACGGCATCCCCGGTGAGCGGGTGCTGCAGGAGGGCGACCTCATCTCGATCGACTGCGGCGCGATCCTGGACGGCTGGCACGGCGACGCGGCGATCACCGTCGCGGTCGGCGAGGTCGCCCCCGAGGTGGAGATGCTGAGCCGGGTCACCGAGGGCTCGATGTGGGCCGGCATCGCCCAGATGAAGAAGAGCAACCGCCTGGTCGACGTCTCCAAGGCGATCGAGGGCTTCATCCGGCGCCAGCCGCTGCCGCCCAAGGGCAAGTGGGGCATCACCGAGGGCTACGGCGGCCACGGCATCGGCACCGCGATGCACATGGAGCCGCACGTGCTGAACTACGTCGAGCGCGGCCGGGGCAAGGGCCCGAAGCTGGTCCCCGGCACCGTGCTGGCGATCGAGCCGATGGTCTCGCTCGGCACCCCGCACACCACCGTGCTGGAGGACGACTGGACCGTCGTCACCAACGACGGCACCTGGGCCTCGCACTGGGAGCACTCGGTGGCCGTCACCGAGCAGGGCCCGGTGGTGCTGACCGCCTTCGACGGCGGCCGCGAGATGCTCGCCAAGCTGGGTGTGACGGCCGCGCCGGACCCGCTGGCGTAATCCCGCCACAACCGCTCGGAGCAGCCAACTTCCGCTGCTGACAAGGGATCAGGGCCCTGGAGGTTTGGACTTCCAGGGCTTTTGTCCTATTTTTATGCGCCGGTAGTGGCTTCGAGTAGCAGGAGAGAGCAGTGCTCAAGGGATTCCGCGACTTCATGATGCGCGGCAACGTGGTCGACATGGCGGTCGGTGTGGTGATCGGCGCCGCGTTCACCGCGGTGGTCACCGGCTTCGTCTCCGCCTTCCTCACCCCGCTGGTGGGCGTGGTGGTCGGTGCCGCGGGCGACTTCGGCTCCTACAAGGCGACGATCGCCGGGGTGACCTTCCCGTACGGGCAGTTCCTCAATGTGCTGATCGCGTTCCTGATGACCGCGGCCGTGCTGTACTTCTGCGTCGTCCTGCCGGTGACCAAGGCCACCGCGCGCTACATGCCGAAGAAGCCGAAGACCCCGAAGCGCCCCTGCCCCGAGTGCCTGACCGAGATCCCCGAGGCCGCCCGCCGCTGCTCGGCCTGCACCGCCCACGTCGAGCCGCTGGCCGCTCCGGCGGCCCGCTGATCGGGCACCCCCGTTTTGGTCCATCCTGCGCGCTGGCGTAGGATGGACCGTCGGCTCACTCGTAGCGTGCTCCAGCACGCCCTCTTCCCCCTCCTCGGGGTCGGGGTGGACCCAGGTTCGCACGAGCGTTCCGCATACGGTAGCCGGTCCCGGAAGGTGGATCTCGCAGTTCATGGCTAAGAAGCAAGGCGCCATTGAGATCGAGGGCACCGTGATCGAGTCTCTTCCGAACGCGATGTTCAAGGTCGAGCTGCAGAACGGTCACAAGGTCCTCGCGCACATCAGTGGCAAGATGCGCATGCACTACATCCGCATCCTGCCGGACGACCGGGTCGTGGTGGAGCTCAGCCCCTACGACCTCACGCGCGGCCGGATCGTCTACCGCTACAAGTAAGAACGTCAGATCTAGACCCGGAGAACCTGAACATGAAGGTCAAGCCGAGCGTCAAGAAGATCTGCGACAAGTGCAAGGTGATCCGCCGTCACGGCCGGGTCATGGTGATCTGCGACAACCTGCGCCACAAGCAGCGCCAGGGCTGATCTCTCCCCAGCATTTCTCGTAGTACTTCGCGCGACGCGAAATCGTCATCAGTGGGCCACCCGATCCGTCCCAGGGACGGACTGCCGCCCCCGGTCAGAGGCCGGGGCTCCCTCACCGTGAGGTGTCGGAGTAGGTGGCACGCCAGACCTCTGAAGAACCACAGGAGCCTTGAATGGCACGCCTCGCCGGCGTTGATCTCCCCCGTGAGAAGCGGATCGAGATCGCCCTCACCTACGTGTACGGCATCGGCCGTACCCGCGCCCAGCAGACCCTCGCCGAGACCGGTGTCAGCCCCGATGTCCGCGTTCGCGACATCGCCGAGGACGACCTGGTCAAGCTGAGCCAGTACATCGACGCCAACTTCACGGTCGAGGGTGACCTCCGCCGCGAGGTGGCCGCCGACATCCGCCGCAAGGTCGAGATCGGCTGCTACGAGGGTCTGCGTCACCGCCGCGGCCTGCCGGTCCGCGGCCAGCGCACCCACACCAACGCGCGTACCCGCAAGGGCCCGCGTCGCGCGATCGCCGGTAAGAAGAAGCCGGGCAAGAAGTAGTCCGTCCCGTAACCGGACATCCCTCCGGCCCGCGGGTCAGCGGACCGACCACCTCAGTAGGAGAACAGACTTATGCCCCCCAAGGGTCGTCAGGCTGCCGGCGCGAAGAAGATCCGCCGCAAGGAAAAGAAGAACGTCGCTCACGGCCACGCGCACATCAAGAGCACGTTCAACAACACCATCGTTTCGATCACCGACCCGTCGGGCAACGTGATCTCCTGGGCCTCCGCCGGCCACGTCGGCTTCAAGGGCTCGCGCAAGTCCACCCCGTTCGCCGCGCAGATGGCCGCCGAGGCCGCTGCCCGTCGCGCGCAGGAGCACGGCATGCGCAAGGTCGACGTCTTCGTGAAGGGTCCGGGCTCCGGCCGCGAGACCGCGATCCGTTCGCTCCAGGCCACCGGCCTGGAGGTCGGCTCGATCCAGGACGTCACCCCCACCCCGCACAACGGCTGCCGTCCGCCGAAGCGCCGCCGCGTCTGACCCGTGACCTCCCCCTCGTCTCGGGGAGGCTTCGGGCACGCTGGGTACTGCTTTAAACCTCGTACGGGGTCCCGTTTCCTGCGGGACCCCGTACGCTGGTTCTGTTCGGCATCAAATAGTGGGTGCCGAAGATCACTGGAGGATCTGAAAACATGCTGATCGCTCAGCGTCCCTCGCTGACCGAAGAGGTCGTCGACGAGTTCCGCTCGCGGTTCGTGATCGAGCCGCTCGAGCCGGGCTTCGGCTACACCCTCGGCAACTCTCTGCGTCGCACGCTCCTGTCGTCGATCCCGGGTGCCGCTGTCACCAGCATCCGCATCGACGGCGTCCTGCACGAGTTCACCACCGTGCCGGGCGTCAAGGAGGACGTCACCGACCTCATCCTCAACATCAAGCAGCTGGTCGTCTCCTCGGAGCACGACGAGCCGGTCGTGATGTACCTGCGCAAGCAGGGCCCGGGTGTGGTCACCGCCGCCGACATCGCGCCGCCGGCCGGTGTCGAGGTGCACAACCCCGAGCTGGTCCTCGCCACCCTGAACGGCAAGGGCAAGCTGGAGATGGAGCTGACCGTCGAGCGCGGTCGCGGCTACGTCTCCGCCGTGCAGAACAAGGCCTCCGGCCAGGAGATCGGCCGCATCCCGGTCGACTCGATCTACAGCCCCGTGCTGAAGGTCACCTACAAGGTCGAGGCCACCCGTGTCGAGCAGCGGACCGACTTCGACAAGCTGATCGTCGACGTCGAGACCAAGCCCGCCATGCGTCCGCGTGACGCCATGGCCTCGGCCGGCAAGACCCTGGTGGAGCTGTTCGGCCTCGCCCGCGAGCTGAACATCGACGCCGAGGGCATCGACATGGGCCCGTCCCCGACGGACGCCGCCCTGGCCGCCGACCTGGCGCTGCCGATCGAGGAGCTGGAGCTCACCGTCCGCTCCTACAACTGCCTCAAGCGCGAGGGCATCCACACCGTGGGTGAGCTCGTCGCCCGCTCCGAGGCCGACCTGCTCGACATCCGCAACTTCGGCGCGAAGTCGATCGACGAGGTCAAGGCGAAGCTGGCCGGCATGGGCCTGGCCCTCAAGGACAGCCCGCCCGGGTTCGACCCGACCGCCGCCGCCGACGCCTTCGGCGCCGACGACCTGGACGACGCGGGTTACGCGGAGACCGAGCAGTACTGAGAGACTTGACCGCGGGGGCGGTTCCCCGGAACCGCCCCCGTCGTCGTGAAAGCCGTGCGGGCACAGTGCCCGTACGCCCGCTGCGGTACCTGGTACGGCCGCAGTCGGAGATTCGAGGAGTAATTCCATGCCGCGTCCCACCAAGGGTGCCCGCCTCGGCGGCGGCCCGCACCACGAGCCCCTGCTGCTCGCCGGTCTGGCCCGTGAGCTGTTCCAGTACGGCCGCATCACCACCACCGAGGCCAAGGCCCGCCGCCTGCGCCCGCTGGCGGAGAAGCTGATCACCAAGGCGAAGAAGGGCGACATCCACAACCGTCGCCTGGTGCGCAAGACCATCACCGACATCTCGGTGCTGCACACCCTCTTCACCGAGATCGCGCCGCGCTACGAGAACCGCCCGGGTGGCTACACCCGCATCACCAAGATCGGTCCCCGTCGTGGCGACAACGCCCCGATGGCCGTGATCGAGCTGGTCGAGGCGCTGACCGTCGCGCAGACCGCCGTCGGCGAGGCCGAGGCCGCCACCAAGCGTGCCGTCAAGGAGGCCGACGCCAAGGTCGAGGCCACCGAGACCAAGGCCGACGAGGCCGAGGCCGCCGAGCAGGCCTGACACCTTCAGGTGTTGTCGCGGGCCCGCTTCCCCATCCGTGGGGGAGCGGGCCCGTTCCTCATGTCCAGGGAGTGAAGAGCAGTGCTCAACGATTGCGCCGAGCGGCCTCCGGTCAAGGACGGCCCGGCGGACGGGTACGTCCGGATCCGGCTCGACCTCGCCTACCACGGCGCCGACTTCTCGGGCTGGGCCCGCCAGAAGGGCGGCCGCCGGACGGTCCAGGAGGAGATCGAGACCGCCCTGCAGGTCGTGACCCGCAGCTCCGAGCTCTTCCCGCTCACCGTCGCCGGCCGCACCGACGCCGGTGTGCACGCCCGCGGCCAGGTCGCCCACGTCGACCTGCCGGAGGGGCTGTGGGCCCAGCACGGCGAGAAGCTGCTGCGCCGGCTGGCCGGGCGGCTGCCCGGCGACGTCCGGATCTACCGCGCGGCCGAGGCCCCGGCGGGCTTCGACGCCCGCTTCTCGGCGATCTGGCGCCGGTACGCCTACCGGGTCGCCGACCACCCCGGTGGCGTGGACCCGCTGCTGCGCGGCCATGTGCTCTGGCACGACCGGCCGCTCGACCTGGAGAGGATGAACGCCGCCGCCCGGCTGCTGCTCGGCGAGCACGACTTCGCCGCGTACTGCAAGAAGCGCGAGGGCGCGACCACCATCCGCACCCTGTTGGAGCTGCGCTGGGACCGCGTCCCGGTCGACGCCTACGCCTCCCAGGAGGGCTCGCTGGCGGTCGCCACCGTCCGGGCCGACGCCTTCTGCCACAACATGGTGCGGGCGCTGGTCGGCGCGATGCTGCTGGTCGGCGACGGGCACCGGCCGGTGGAGTTCCCCGGCGAGGTGCTGGCCGGCGGCGTGCGCAACTCGGCCGTCAACGTGATCCGGCCGTACGGCCTGACCCTGGAGGAGGTCGGCTACCCGGCGGACGACCTGCTCGCCGAGCGCAGCCGGGCCGCCCGCCGGATGCGCACCCTCCCGGGCGCCGCCGTCCCCGCCGGGAGCGCGGAGCAGGCGGCCGGTTAATCGGTTTTGGTCCGGGGCGGTGGCTTGGGACAATCGGCCCCATGGGACACGTCGAGATTTCGCACCTGGAGTACTACCTGCCGGACGGGCGGGTGCTGTTCGACGACGCGTCCTTCCGGGTGGGGGAGGGCGCGGCCGTCGCGCTGGTCGGCGCCAACGGGGCCGGCAAGACCACGCTGCTGCGCATGATCGCCGGCGACCTCCAGCCGCACGGCGGCTCGGTGACGATCAGCGGCGGGCTCGGCGTGATGCGCCAGTTCGTCGGCACCACCGGCCGTGAGGAGCAGCGCAAGCCCGGCGACGAGCAGGTCGGCCCCGGCCCGCTGCCCGCCGACGCCTCGGTGCGCGACCTGCTGGTCTCGGTCGCCCCCGAGCGGATCGCCAGGGCCGCCCGCGCGGTCGACGCCGCCGAGCTGGCGATGATCGCCCAGGACGACGAGAAGACCCAGATGGCCTACGCCCAGGCGCTCTCCGACTGGGCCGACGTCGGCGGCTACGACTACGAGACCGACTGGGACGTCTGCACCATGGCCGCCCTCGGCGTGCCCTTCGACAAGGCCCAGTGGCGCGGTCTGAACACGCTCTCCGGCGGCGAGCAGAAGCGGCTCGTCCTGGAGGCGCTGCTGCGCGGCCCGGAGGAGGTGCTGCTCCTCGACGAGCCCGACAACTACCTGGACGTCCCGGGCAAGCGCTGGCTGGAGGAGGCCATCAAGGCCACCCCGAAGACCGTGCTGTTCATCTCGCACGACCGCGAACTGCTCTCCCGGACCGCCGAGAAGATCATCAGCGTGGAGTCCGGCGCGGCCGGTTCCAGCGTCTGGGTGCACGGTGGCGGCTTCGACACCTTCCACGAGGCCCGCAAGGCGCGCTTCGAGCGGTTCGAGGAGCTGCGCCGCCGCTGGGACGAGGAGCACGCCAAGCTCAAGAAGCTGGTCGTCACCCTGCGCCAGGCCGCCGCGGTCAGCCACGAGATGGCCTCCCGGTACGCGGCCGCGCAGACCAGGCTCAAGAAGTTCGAGGACGCCGGCCCGCCGGAGGCGCCGCCGCGCGAGCAGAGCATCACCATGCGGCTCAAGGGCGGGCGCACCGGTGTCCGCGCCTTCACCATGGAGCGGCTGGAGCTCACCGGCCTCATGCAGCCCTTCGACCTGGAGGTCTTCTACGGCGAGCGGATCGGTGTGCTCGGTGCCAACGGCGCCGGCAAGTCGCACCTGCTGCGGCTGCTCGCGGGCGACGGGACGGTCGCCCACACCGGCGGCTGGAAGCTCGGCGCCCGGGTGGTGCCCGGCCACTTCCGGCAGACCCACGCCCATCCGGAGCTGCTCGGCCGCACCGTCCGCTCGATCGTCGAGGAGGAGCACGCGCTCAGCCGCGGCGCCGCGATGGGCGCGCTGCGCCGCTACGAGCTGGACCGCCAGGAGGAGCAGAAGTTCGAGTCGCTCTCCGGCGGGCAGCAGGCCCGGCTGATGATCCTCAAACTGGAGCTGTCCGGCGTCACCGCGCTGCTGCTCGACGAGCCGACCGACAACCTGGACCTGGAGAGCGCCGAGGCGCTGCAGGCCGGTCTGGAGGCCTTCGACGGCACGGTGATGTGCGTGACGCACGACCGCTGGTTCGCGAAGACCTTCGACCGCTTCCTGGTGTTCGGCGCCGACGGGCGGGTCTACGAGTCGGCCGAGCCGGTCTGGGACGTCACCCGGGTCGAGCGGGACCGCTGAGGACCGGGGCGGGGGAGGGGCCGGGGACCGGATCTCCGGGCAATTTTGACCCTCCCCTCGCCTGCCGGTAACCTGGGCGCTTGATGTGCGTATTGGCTCGCTCTATCTCACGTGAGAGGTCGGTACGCCGGAGACATCAGGTCGACGACCAGCGGCTCCCCCTTGAATTGCGTCCAAGGCGGCCAGGCTGATCCCTCCTCCAGGTGCTCCTGTCAGGACTCACTCACTGAAAAGCGAAGGCTACGACCGTGCGTACGTACAGCCCCAAGCCCGGCGACGTCCAGCGTCAGTGGCACGTCATCGACGCGACCGACGTCGTGCTCGGCCGCCTGGCCTCCCAGGCCGCCAACCTCCTCCGGGGCAAGCACAAGGCGATCTACGCGCCGCACGTTGACACTGGTGACTTCGTCATCATCATCAACGCGGACAAGGTGCACCTGTCGGGTAACAAGAAGACCCAGAAGCTGGCGTACCGCCACAGCGGTTTCCCGGGCGGTCTCCGCTCGGTCCGCTACGACGACCTCCTGGCCAACAACCCGGAGAAGGCCGTCGAGAAGGCCATCAAGGGCATGATCCCCAAGAACAGCCTGGGCCGCCAGATGCTCTCCAAGCTGAAGGTCTACTCGGGCGACCAGCACCCGCACGCTGCCCAGCAGCCGGTGCCGTTCGAGATCACCCAGGTCGCGCAGTAATTCCGGCCACCAAGCCCCCCATCACTGAAAAGAGCTGAGGAACACCGTGGCCGAGACCACCGAAACCCTTGAGGTCGACTTCGACGAGACCGTCGTCGAGGGCGAGTACACCTCCGAGGAGAGCTACACCTCCGAGTCCCTGGCCGGCCGCTTCGGCGAGGCCGTCCCCGGCGCCGGCCTGGGCCGTCGCAAGGAGGCGATCGCCCGCGTGCGCATCGTCCCGGGCACCGGGCAGTGGAAGATCAACGGTCGCACCCTGGAGAACTACTTCCCCAACAAGGTGCACCAGCAGACCGTCAACGAGCCCTTCAAGCTCCTGGAGCTCGACGGCCGTTACGACGTCGTCGCCCGCATCTCCGGCGGCGGCGTGTCCGGCCAGGCCTACGCGCTGCGCCTCGGCGTGGCCCGTGCCCTGAACGAGGCCGACGTGGACAACAACCGCGGCGCCCTCAAGAAGGCCGGCTTCCTGACCCGTGACGCCCGCGCCGTCGAGCGCAAGAAGGCCGGTCTGAAGAAGGCCCGCAAGGCGCCGCAGTACAGCAAGCGCTAATTGCGCCCTCCGGGGGTGCGTACCGCCCTGGTGGTGCACGCCCCTGGATGCGCTCTACACGCCCCGGAGTACCTCGCGTACTCCGGGGCGTCGTGTTCCCCGGCCATTGTGCGGAGCCCGGGGATTCGATCGGATTCACTGCAGAAGGCATTGCGGCGATGGAGGACGGGACAGTGGGACGACTCTTCGGTACGGACGGCGTACGCGGTGTGGCCAACGGGGCACTGACGGCGGAGCTGGCGCTCGGCCTGTCCGTCGCGGCGGCGCACGTGCTCGGCGAGGCGGGGGCCTTCGAGGGCCACCGGCCGGTCGCGGTGGTCGGCCGCGATCCGCGTGCCTCGGGCGAGTTCCTGGAGGCCGCGGTCATCGCCGGCCTGGCCAGCGCGGGCGTCGACGTCCTGCGGGTCGGCGTGCTGCCCACCCCGGCGGTGGCGTACCTCACCGGCGCGCTCGGCGCCGACTTCGGCGTGATGCTCTCCGCCAGCCACAACGCCATGCCGGACAACGGCATCAAGTTCCTCGCCCGCGGCGGTCACAAGCTGGACGACCGCATCGAGGACGCCATCGAGGCCCACTACAGCAAGCACGCGGCGGGCGGCGAGGAGTGGAACCGCCCGACCGGCGCGGCGGTCGGCCGGGTCCGCGAGTACACCGAGGGCTTCGACAAGTACGTCGCCCACCTCATCGGCGTGCTGCCCAACCGCCTGGACGGCATCCGGGTCGTCATCGACGGCGCGCACGGCGCGGCTGCGTACGTCGCCCCCGAGGCCTTCGCCCGGGCCGGCGCCGAGGTCGTGCACACCCTGGGCGCCGAGCCCACCGGCCTCAACATCAACGACGGCGTCGGCTCCACCCACCTGGACCGGCTGCGCGCCGCCATGCGCGAGCACTCCGCCGACCTCGGCATCGCCCTCGACGGCGACGCCGACCGCTGCCTGGCCGCCGACGCGGACGGCAACGAGGTCGACGGCGACCAGATCATCGCGATCCTGGCCGTCGCCATGAAGGAGGCCGGCACGCTGCGCCGCAACACCACGGTCGCCACCGTGATGTCCAACCTGGGCTTCAAGCTGGCCATGCAGCGCGAGGGCGTCGACCTCGTCGAGACCGCCGTCGGCGACCGGTACGTGCTGGAGGCGATGAAGGAGCGGGGCTACGCGCTGGGCGGTGAGCAGTCCGGCCACGTCATCCTGCTGGACCACGCGACCACCGGTGACGGCACGCTGACCGGTCTGATGCTGGGCGCCCGGCTGGCGGCCACCAAGCAGCCGCTGGCCGACCTGGCCGCCGTGATGACCCGGCTGCCGCAGGTGCTGATCAACGTCAAGGGCGTGGACAAGGCCCGGGTCGGCACCTGCGAGGAGCTGACCGCGGCGGTCGCCGCGGCCGAGGCCGAGCTGGGCGCCACCGGCCGGGTGCTGCTGCGCCCGTCGGGCACCGAGCCGCTGGTCCGGGTGATGGTGGAGGCGGCCGACGAGGTGCAGGCGCACGCCGTCGCCGAGACGCTGGCGGGCGCGGTCCGCAGCTACCTGGGCTGACCGCCCCCGGAGACGCCGAGGCCCCCGTCGCGCGTGGCGCGGCGGGGGCCTGTCCGTGCGTCGGAACCCGCGTCAGAGCTTGCGCAGCAGGGCCCGGCGGACCTTGTGGTCCGCGCCCTTCTGCAGGATCAGGGTGGCCCGGCCGCGGGTCGGCAGCACGTTCTCCAGCAGGTTGGGCCGGTTGATGGTGCGCCAGACCTGGCGGCCGTACTCCATCGCCTCCTCCTCCGGCACCTCGGTGAAGCGGCGGAAGTAGGAGTTCGGGTCCTGGAAGGCGGTCTGCCGCAGCTTGCGGAACCGGTCCAGGTACCAGCTCTCGATGTCGTCGGTGCGGGCGTCGACGTAGATGGAGAAGTCGAAGTAGTCCGCCACCGCCAGCCGGGTGCGGCCGTCGGTGCCGGGCAGGGCCGGCTGGAGCACGTTCAGGCCCTCGACGATGAGGATGTCCGGGCGCTCCACGGTGAGGCGCTGCTCCGGCACGATGTCGTACACCAGGTGCGAGTAGACCGGCGCGGTGACCCGCTCCTTGCCGGCCTTCACGTCCGCGACGAAGCGCGTCAGCGCCCGGCGGTCGTACGACTCCGGGAAGCCCTTGCGGGCCATCAGGCCGCGTCGGCGCAGCTCGGCGTTGGGCAGCAGGAAGCCGTCGGTGGTGACCAGTTCGACCCGGGGGTGCTCCGGCCAGCGGGCCAGCAGGGCCTGCAGCAGCCGGGCCGTGGTGGACTTGCCGACCGCGACCGAGCCGGCCACGCCGATGATGAACGGGGTGCGGGTGCGCTCGGTGTCCGGGGTGTCCAGGAAGGTGCCCAGGGTGCCGCGCAGCTCGTGCGTGGCGTGGATGTAGAGGTTCAGCAGCCGGGACAGCGGCAGGTAGACGTCCCGGACCTCGTCCAGGTCGAGGGCGGTGCCGAGACCGCGCAGCCGTTCCACCTCCTCGGCGGTCAGCGGAAGCGGCGTACGCTCGCGCAGCGCGCTCCATTCGGCCCGGCTGAGGTCAACGTAGGGGGACGGTGACGGGCCGGGCGTGGCGTCGCCCCGCGTACAGAGTTCGGTCAGCACATGCTCCATTGTGAGCCGTAGCGCCGTTCGGGGTGGTTGTGGTGTCGGTCACGGCCCGTGGGCGAACCGTGCGAATGGGGCGTTCGGAGCGCCCTTATGCTGGCACGCATGTGCGGAATTGTTGGATACGTGGGCTCCCAGCCCGCCCTTGACGTAGTAATCGCAGGCCTGCAGCGACTGGAGTACCGGGGTTACGACTCGGCCGGTGTCGCCGTGCAGGTGCAGGGCTCCGACGGGCAGTGGAGCCTCGCCACCGACAAGCGGGCCGGAAAGCTCGCGAACCTGGAGAAGTCGCTCGCCGAGACCCCTCTTCCCGGCGGCACCACCGGCATCGGCCACACCCGCTGGGCCACCCACGGCGGCCCGACGGACGCCAACGCCCACCCCCATCTGGACGACGCCGCCCGGGTGGCGGTCGTCCACAACGGCATCATCGAGAACTTCGCCCAGCTCCGGGCGGAGCTGGCCGAGCGCGGCCACACGCTGCGCTCCGAGACCGACACCGAGGTCGTCGCGCACCTGCTCGGCGAGGAGTACCAGGGGGACCTGGCGGAGGCCATGCGGGCGGTCTGCCGCCGGCTGGAGGGCGCCTTCACCCTGGTGGCGGTGCACGCCGACGCCCCGGACGTGGTGGTCGGCGCCCGCCGCAACTCGCCGCTGGTGGTCGGGCGCGGCGAGGGCGAGAACTTCCTCGCCTCCGACGTGGCCGCGTTCATCGCGCACACCCGCGAGGCGATCGAGCTGGGCCAGGACCAGGTCGTCGAGCTGCGCCGGGGCGGCGTGACGGTGACGAACTTCGACGGCACCCCCGCCGACGTGCGCGAGTACCACGTCGACTGGGACGCCTCGGCCGCCGAGAAGGGCGGCTACGACTACTTCATGCTGAAGGAGATCGCCGAGCAGCCGAAGGCCGTCGCCGACACCCTGCTCGGCCGGATCGGCACCGACGGCCGGCTCACCCTCGACGAGCTGCGGATGTCCGACGCCGACCTGCGCGCGGTCGACAAGGTCGTCATCGTCGCCTGCGGCACCGCCTTCCACGCGGGCATGATCGCCAAGTACGCGATCGAGCACTGGACCCGGATCCCGTGCGAGGTCGAGGTCGCCTCCGAGTTCCGCTACCGCGACCCGATCATGGGGCCGGGCACGCTGGTCATCGCCATCTCGCAGTCCGGCGAGACCATGGACACCCTGATGGCCCTGCGGCACGCGCGCGAGCAGGGCGCCAAGGTGCTGGCGATCTGCAACACCAACGGCTCGACCATCCCGCGCGAGTCGGACGCGGTGCTGTACACCCACGCCGGTCCCGAGGTGGCCGTCGCCTCCACCAAGGCGTTCCTGACCCAGCTGGTCGCCTGCTACCTGGTGGCGCTGTACCTGGGCCAGGTGCGCGGCACCAAGTGGGGCGACGAGATCCTCGCCGTCATCAAGGAGCTCGGCGACGCGCCGAAGCAGGTCGAGCAGGTGCTGGAGACCATGGAGCCGGTGCGCGAGCTGGCCCGCTCCCTGGCGGGCGCGCGCTCGGTGCTGTTCCTGGGTCGGCACGTCGGCTTCCCGGTGGCCCTGGAGGGCGCGCTCAAGCTCAAGGAGCTCGCCTACATGCACGCCGAGGGCTTCGCGGCCGGCGAGCTGAAGCACGGGCCGATCGCGCTGATCGAGGAGGGGCTGCCGGTCGTGGTGGTCGTGCCGTCGCCGCGCGGGCGCTCGATCCTGCACGACAAGATCGTCTCCAACATCCAGGAGATCCGGGCCCGCGGCGCGCGCACCATCGTGATCGCGGAGGAGGGCGACGAGGCGGTCGTCCCGTACGCCGACCACCTGATCCGGATCCCGGTCACCCCGACCCTGCTCCAGCCGCTGGTCTCCACCGTGCCGCTGCAGGTCTTCGCCTGCGAGCTCGCCACGGCCAAGGGCCACGAGGTCGACCAGCCCCGCAACCTCGCGAAGTCGGTCACCGTCGAGTAGTCCGGCCGGCGCCCCTGCGGTGGCTGCGTCCTACCGCAGGGGCGCCGTGTCGAGCGTGAACGAGAACGGCGCGGGCAGCTTGATCCGCCGGCCGGACTCCGTCTCGTGGATGGTGGTGTAGTCGCCGCCCTCGGGATCGGAGAAGAGGGTCGCCCTGCCCTCGCTGCGGTCGATGAGGAGGTAGCACGGGATCCCCGCGGCGGCGTAGCCCAGGCGCTTGGGCTCACGGTCCTTGACCGGGTCGGTCGACGTCACTGCGAGGACGAGTTCGACGCCCACCGCGGACGACCACGATTCCTGGGCGCGGAAGTGGCCGACGGGGGCGACCGTGGCATCGGGGACGAACCGGCCGTTCGGGGTGATCAGTCCTTTCCCGCCGCTGACGTACAACTCCTCGGCGGCCTCGCGCGCGACGGCTCGGGCGAACCGGGCGATGGCGTCCTCGTGGTCCCCGTCCGGCGGCGGCGTCACGACGATCTCCCCTTCGATCAGTTCGGCCTTGAACCCCGGCGGCGTGTCCAGCTCCAGGAATGCCTGGAGGACGTCGTCCTGACCCAGCGGGTGCTCGACTGCCGGCATGGCGACCATGGCCCTTCCCCCTCCTGTGGGTCCGTACCGAGCCACACGGTAGGCATCCGGACCGACACCGGCGGGGGATCGAAGTGGGTGTCACTCGAAAGTGTGCCGCAGGCCGGGCTGCCGCGGGGCGGTGACGCGGGCTAGCGTCGCCGGTAGCGCCGACCGCTGAAGGAGCCCTTGCATGCGCCACGCCCATCGCGTCGAAGTCGTCCGTGCCGCCGAGGGGGAGCTGATGGCCCGGCTCCCGGAGGGGACGCTGATGCAGCGGGCCGCCGCCGGGCTCGCCGCGACGTGCGCGCGGCTGCTGGTCCGCCGGCGGGGGCGGGTGTACGGCGGCCGGGTGGTGGTGCTGGCGGGCAGTGGGGACAACGGGGGCGACGCGCTGTACGCCGGTGCGGCGCTGGCACGGCGCGGGGCGCGGGTGTCGGCGGTGCTGCTCACCCCCGCGCGGGCACACGCCGCGGGGCTCGCGGCGCTGCGGGCGGCCGGCGGGCGGGTGGTGCCGGATCAGGAAGTCGGCCTGGCCGACTTCTCGCGCGCGGACCTGGTGCTGGACGGCATCGTCGGGATCGGCGGCAGGGGCGGACTGCGGCCGGAGGCGCAGCCGTACGCGCGCGCCGGGCGGGCGGGCGTGGTGGTGGCCGTCGACGTGCCCAGCGGGGTGGACGCGGACACCGGCGAGGTCGCGGGCGTGGCGCTGCGGGCGGATGTGACGGTCTGCTTCGGCACGTACAAGCCCGGGCTGCTGATCGACCCGGGTGCCTCGTACGCCGGGGCGGTGCAGTTGGTGGGGATCGGTCTCGATCTGCCGCCGGCCGGGGTGACGGCGTTGCAGCACGCGGACGTGGCCGGGCTGCTGCCGGTGCCGGGAGCGGAGAGCGACAAGTACCGGCGCGGGGTGGTCGGGGTGGCGGCCGGGTCGGCCCGGTACCCGGGGGCGGCGCTGCTCGCGGTCGCCGGGGCGCTGCGCGGCGGCGCGGGGGCGGTGCGGTACGTGGGGACGGCGGCCGAGGAGGTGGTGCGGCGGTTCCCGGAGGCGCTGGTCACCGAGGGCGGGCCGGCCGGCGCCGGGCGGGTGCAGGCCTGGGTGGTCGGGCCGGGCGGAGGCGAGGGGGCGGAGCGGGCGCTCGCGGAGGCGCTGGCCGCCGACGTGCCGGTGCTGGTCGACGCGGACGGGCTGACGGAGTTGGCCCGGCTCGGGCCGGACGCGCTGGCCGGGCGGACGGCGCCGACGCTGCTGACCCCGCACACGGGGGAGGCGGCCCGGCTGCTCGCCGGGGCGGGCGACCCGGCCGCCCGGCCGCCGGCCGCCGACGGGCTGGCGGCCACCCGGCTGGCCACGGCGCGGCGGCTCGCGGCGGCGTACCGGGCGACGGTGCTGCTGAAGGGCTCGACCACGGTGGTCGCCGATCCGGGCGGCGCCGTGCGGGTGAACCCGACCGGCACCTCATGGCTGGCGACCGCCGGCAGCGGGGACGTCCTGGCCGGCCTGGCCGGCTCGCTGCTCGCCGCGGGCCTCTCCCCGCTGGACGCCGCCTCGGCGGCCGCCTACCTGCACGGCCTCGCCGCCCGCCACGCCGCCGCGGCCCCCGGCGCCCCGGTCACCGCCCTGGAGGTGGCCGGGGCCCTCTCCGCCGCCTGGAACGACGTCCGCTCGACGGAAGGGGCGGACCGGTCGACCGGCCGGCCGCCGCGGGAGCAGGAGGTCGGCCCGGCCGACTCTCCACTCCGGAGCGCGGCCGGGAGGGCGCGCTGAGGAGACCGGTCCGCCGATTTCGGCCCGTGCGGGGGCGGGAGGGAACCGGGGGGCGATTCGTGCGCGTCCGGACCGGATGGCGGGTTGCGCCGGGGCGGCGTGCCGAGGGCCGTTCGGCGAGGACCCCGGGATGTCTGGGAGACTGACCCTGATGACAACTGCGAAGACGACCGGTACGGCCACTCTCACCGAAGGCGCGCGAGCCGAGGCGACCATCGATCTCGCCGCCCTGCGCGGCAACCTCGACGCGCTGCGCGAGCGGATCGGCGGGGCCGCCGTGATGGTCGCGGTCAAGGCGGACGCCTACGGGCACGGCGCCGTCCGGTGCGCCCGGGAAGCGGTCGCCGCAGGGGTCCGCTGGCTGGGCACCGCGACGCCCGACGAGGCGCTCGCGCTGCGCGCCGCCGGCGTCCGGCCGGACCAGGCCCGCATCCTCTGCTGGCTGTGGACGCCGGGCGGCCCGTGGCGCGAGGCCCTCTTCGCCGACCTCGACGTCTCGGTGAGCGGCCAGTGGGCGCTCACCGAACTGCTCGCCGCCGTCCGCGCCACCGGTATCCCGGCCCGGGTCCACCTCAAGGCCGACACCGGCCTCGGCCGCAACGGCTGCCAGCCGCACGACTGGCCCGAGCTGGTCGCCGCCGCCCGCCGGGCCGAGCTGGACGGCCTGCTGACCGTGGTCGGCGTCTGGTCGCACTTCGCCGCCGCCGACGAGCCCGGCCACCCCTCCATCCAGGCCCAGCTGGACGCCTACCGCGCCGCCCTGGCCACCGCCGAGGCGGCCGGCCTGCGCCCCGAGGTGCGGCACCTGGCCAACTCTCCGGCCGCCCTGCTGCTCCCGCAGTCGCACTTCGACATGGTCCGCACGGGCCTCGCGATGTACGGGCTCTCGCCGGTCCCGGACGTCGGCTCGCCGGCCGACTTCGGCCTGCGCCCGGTGATGTCGCTGACCGCCCGGCTGGCCCTGGTCAAGCACGTCCCCGGCGGACACGGCGTCAGCTACGGCCACCACTACACCACGCCCGGCCCGACCACGCTGGGCCTGGTCCCGCTCGGCTACGGCGACGGCATCCCCCGGCACGCCAGCGGCATCGCCCCGGTGCAGATCGACGGCAAGTGGCGCACCGTGGCTGGCCGGGTGGCGATGGACCAGTTCGTCGTCGACCTCGGCGGCGACACCCCGCCGATCGGCGACGAGGTGCTGCTCTTCGGCAACGGCGAGCGCGGCGAGCCGACCGCCGAGGACTGGGGCCGCGCCTGCGGCACCATCTCCTACGAGATCGTGACCCGGATCGGCTCCCGGGTGCCGCGCCGCTACGTCGGCGGCCTGGACGAGGACCTGCGCGGATGAGCGAGCAGGCCGGCGCCGACCCGGTCGAGGCGGTCAGCGGCGTGGCCCGCGCCGTCAAGGCGGCCGAGGCGGCCACCGGGGTGAGCCGGGCCGGGCTGATCGGCATCTCGGTCGGCGTGCTCGCGGCCGGCGCCGCCGCGGGCGTGGCGATCGAGCGGCTGACGGTCGGCCGGACGATGCGCCGCCGGGCCCGTGCCGAACTGGACGCCAAGGCCCCGTACGGTTCGCTGCGCGGTCGCCCCCGCACGGTGGCCGCCACCGACGGCACCGAGCTGTACGTCGAGCTGGACGGCACCGTCGAGCCGGACGGGTCGCGCGAGCCGCTGACCGTGGTCTTCTGCCACGGCTACTGCCTCAACCAGGACAGCTGGCACTTCCAGCGCGCCGCCTTCCGCGACAGCCTGCGCCTGGTCTTCTGGGACCAGCGCAGCCACGGCCGCTCCGAGCGCTCCCGCTCCTACCTGGCCGGCGAGCCCGCCAGCATCGACCAGCTGGGCGGCGACCTCAAGGCCGTGATCGACGCCGTCGCGCCGACCGGCCCGCTGGTCCTGGTCGGCCACTCGATGGGCGGCATGACGGTGATGGCGCTGGCCGACCAGCACCCCGAGCTGTTCCGCGAGCGGGTCGCCGGCGTGGCGCTGATCGGCACCCTGGCCGGGAACTGGGACGCCGTCACCTTCGGTCTGCCGCAGGCGGGCGCCAAGCTGTTCCGCCGGGTCGCGCCGGGCATGATGAGGCTGCTCGGCCGTCAGGTGGACCTGGTGGAGGCGACCCGCCGGCTGGGTGCGGACGTCAGCGCCGTCCTCTACCGGCGGTTCTCCTTCGGCGGGAAGGACGTCGACCCGGGTGTGGCCCGGTTCGCCGAGCAGATGCTGGACGCCACCCCGATCGACGTGGTGGCCGAGTTCTACCCGGTGTTCTCCGCGCACGACAAGACCGAGGCGCTCGCCGCCCTGCGCGGCATGCCCGTCCTGGTGCTGACCGGCACCAAGGATCTGATGACCCCGCCGGGCCACGGCGAGGTGATGGCCGAACAGCTGCCGGGCGCCGAGCTGGCCCTGGTCGAGGACGCCGGGCACCTGGTGATGCTGGAGCGGCCCGACGTGGTCGACCGCCGGCTGGCCGCGCTGTTCGAGCGGGCCGCCCGCTTCCGCGGCGCCGCCCCGCCGGCGCCGCCGGTCGGCCGGCCCGTGTAGCGAGCCCGGACCGTGCCGGCCCGGACCGCGTCGGACCGGGCCCTGCGGACGCCCGGCGCGGGCGGCACCGGGGATGTGGCACGGTAGCGGGGGCGCCCGAGAGCCGGTGCGCCGCCGTACGGACCGAAGGGCTTGATTCGCGCATGGGCTCGCACGCCACTCTCACCGCCGCCACCCCCGACCGGATGGGCCGGCTCGGCCGGGAGCTGGCCGCGCTGCTGCGGCCGGGGGACCTGGTGCTGCTCTCCGGCGAGCTGGGGGCGGGGAAGACCACGCTGACCCGCGGCCTCGGCGAGGGGCTCGGGGTGCGCGGCGCCGTCACCTCGCCGACCTTCGTGATCGCCCGGGTGCACCCGTCGCTGAGCGGCGGCCCGGCGCTGGTGCACGTCGACGCGTACCGGCTGGGCGGGGACCTCGACGAGATGGAGGACCTCGACCTGGACGTCTCGCTGCCCGAGTCGGTGGTGGTGGTCGAGTGGGGCGAGGGCAAGGTCGAGCGGCTGTCGGAGGACCGCCTGGAGGTCCGGATCGAGCGGGCCGTCGGCGACGAGGCGGCGGGCGACGACCTGGACCCGCGCCGGGTGGAGCTGACCGGGATCGGCTCCCGCTGGGACGGCGTCGACCTGTCCGTGCTGGCCTGACCTCGCCGTCCGCCCCCGTCACGGTTTGCCGACAGACTGTCGGGAAGATGTTGCGGTCGGGGTCCCGGGCGTGGTGGGATGGGTTTTGAGGTTAGGTCTGCCTAACTAGGAGGCGCCATGCCGAGCACCACGCCCGCCCCGGAGCGCGCACCGCGCGGGACCGGGGCCGAGGGGCCCGACCGCCGTGCCGCGGGGGAGCCGATGCGGGCCCTGCTGGCCGCCTGCGCGGCGGCGGAAGCGGTCTCCACCCCGCCCGGACGCCGTCCGGCGGAGGAACCGCGGGCCGGGGAGCCGCCGGCGGACGGCGGCGCGCACGAGACCCGCCGCGCCGCGTAGTCCGGCGCCGCGCACCTCCAGCGCCGGGTGGGTCCTGTCCGGCCCCGTCCGGGTCAGGCGATCACGACCACCTTGGTGTCCTTCGGCGCGAAGTCCCACAGCAGCTGGCCGTCGGCCCGGCTGCTGCGGATGCCGCCGGTCTTGCCGCTCGCGCTGCTCGTACCGCCGGTGCCGGCCCCGATCGAGGAGGGCGTCCCGGACGCGGAGGTCGTCGGGGCGGCGGCCGGCGTGCCGGTGGCGCCGTCGACGGCCGCGCTGAAGCCGAACACCACGCCGTTCTGCTGGGCGAACCGCACCACGTGCTCGATCGCCTTGCCGTCGGTGCCCGTGCCGGACTGGGTGCGGCTGTAGACCGGGTAGCTGCCGGGGGCCGGCTCGACGGTGCCCGGGGTGACCGGGAACGCGGCGACCACCTGCGGGGTCTTCTTCGGGTCGATCAGCCAGACGTAGTGCGTGCCGACCGAGTAGACGACCCGCAGACCGGTGCCGGTGCCCGCGGTGGGCAGCGCCGGGACGGTCGGCGTCGGGGTGGCGCTCGGGGTGGCCGAGGCGGCCGGCCCGCTGGACGCCGCGGTGGTGCTCGTGCCGGGATTGGCGGCGACCGCGCGGTCCTGCGCGCCGTTGGCCTGGAAGGCCAGCAGGCTCACCACCGCCAGGGCCCCCAGGGTCAGCCCCGTGACCACCACTCCAGGACCCATCTTCGCCACGTGTGCTCCCACCGCCGTCCCAAAACCGTCGGCCCCATCGTGCCAGGTCCGTCCGTCCGGTCCGCATCGCGTCGGACGTGTGTTCCGCCGTGCAGCGGGTTTTCGATCGTGCGGCGCACTCCCGCCGGACGCACTCCCGCCGGTGCGGCGCACGCCCCTGGCGGCGGGCCGGGGCCGGGGCCCGACGGGTCACCGCCCGACCGGTCTAACCTTGACCCGTGCTGCTGCTCGCGTTCGACACCGCTACCCCCGCCGTCACCGCCGCCGTCCACGACGGTTCGGCCGTCCTCGCCGAGACCGACCAGGTCGACGCCAGGCGCCACGGCGAACTCCTGCTGCCCGCGATCGACCAGGTGCTGCGGGCGGCCGGTGTCGACAAGCACCGGCTGACCGACATCGCCGTGGGCGTCGGCCCGGGCCCGTACACCGGCCTGCGGGTCGGCCTGGTGACCGCCGCCGCACTGGGGCACGCCCTGGGCCTGCCGGTGCACGGCGTCTGCACCCTGGACGCCATCGCCCACCGGGCCCGCGCGCAGGGCCTGGCCGGCGAGCCGTTCACGGTGGCCACCGACGCCCGCCGCAAGGAGGTCTACTGGGCCTCCTACGACGCCGAGGGCCGCCGGACCGAGGGCCCGTCGGTGGACCGCCCCGGCGAGCTGACGCCGCCCGCGCGCTCGGTCGGCGCCGGCGCGTTGCTCTACCCGGACGCCTTCCCCGGTGCGCACGGCCCCGAGCACGTCTCGGCCGGCGCGCTCGCCGAGTTCGCCGCCGCCGAGCTGGCCGCCGGCCGGGCCCTGCTGCCCAACGCCCCGCTCTACCTGCGCCGCCCGGACGCCCAGGTGCCGGCCGGCTACAAGGCGGTGCTCCCGGCGTGACCGGCCCGAGCACCGACGGGGCCGTGCGCACCGCCGCCCCCGTCGCCACGCTGCGCCCGATGCGCTGGTGGGACATCGCCCCGGTGCTGGCGCTGGAGCTGGAGCTGTTCCCCGAGGACGCCTGGTCCGCCGGCATGTTCTGGTCCGAGCTGGCCGAGGCCCGCCCCGGCGGCACCCGCCACTACACCGTCGCCGAGGCCCCGGACGGCACGATCGTCGGCTACGCCGGGCTGATGGCGGTGGCCGAGGAGGGCGACGTGCAGACCATCGCCGTCGACGGCCGCCACCAGGGCGCCGGCCTCGGCGCGGCGCTGCTCACCGACCTGGTCCGGGAGGCCGCCCGGCGCGGCTGCGCGGACCTGCTGCTGGAGGTGCGGGTGGACAACACCCGGGCGCAGCGGCTCTACGAGCGCTCGGGTTTCGAGCCGGTCGGCATCCGGCGCGGCTACTACCAGCCCGCCAACGTCGACGCGCTGGTGATGCGCCTCGACCTCGCGGCCGCCGCCGCCGACGACGCCGCCGGCCCCGAAGACCTCGACGAACCCGCGGACCACCCGCGACCGGACGTGAAGAAGGACACCCCCCATGGCTGACGAACCGCTCGTCCTCGGCATCGAGACCTCCTGCGACGAGACCGGCGTCGGCATCGTGCGCGGCACCACCCTGCTCGCCGACGCGGTGGCCTCCAGCGTCAACGACCACGCCCGGTTCGGCGGCGTCGTCCCCGAGATCGCCAGCCGCGCGCACCTGGAGGCGATGGTCCCCACCATCCAGCGCGCCCTGGACACCGCGGGCGTCAAGGCGAGCGACCTGGACGGCATCGCCGTCACCGCGGGCCCGGGCCTGGCCGGCGCGCTGCTGGTCGGCGTGAGCGCCGCCAAGGCGTACGCGTGGGCCCTGGACAAGCCGCTGTACGGCGTCAACCACCTCGCCTCGCACATCTGCGTGGACCAGCTGGAGCACGGCCGCCTGCCGTCCCCGACGATGGCCCTGCTGGTCTCCGGCGGGCACTCCTCGCTGCTGCTCAGCGAGGACATCACCAGCGATGTGCGCCCGCTCGGCGCGACCATCGACGACGCGGCCGGCGAGGCCTTCGACAAGGTGGCCCGGGTGCTCGGGCTCGGCTTCCCCGGCGGCCCGGTGGTGGACCGCAGGGCCCGCGAGGGCGACCGGAAGGCGATCGCCTTCCCGCGCGGACTGACCGGCCCCAGGGACCCGGAGTACGACTTCTCCTTCTCCGGCCTGAAGACCGCCGTCGCCCGCTGGGTGGAGGCCCGGCGCCGGGCCGGCGAGGAGGTGCCGGTCGCCGACGTCGCGGCGTCCTTCCAGGAGGCGGTCACCGACGTGCTGACCCGCAAGGCGGTCAGGGCCTGCAAGGACAACGGCGTCGACCACCTGATGATCGGCGGCGGCGTCGCGGCCAACTCGCGGCTGCGCGAGATGGCCCAGCAGCGCTGCGACAAGGCCGGCATCCGGCTGCGGGTGCCCCGCCCGGGCCTGTGCACCGACAACGGCGCGATGGTCGCCGCGCTGGGCTCCGAGATGGTCTGGCGGGACCGCGCGCCGTCCTCCTTCGACCTGTCGGCGGACTCCTCGCTGCCCGTCACCGAGGTCCACGTCCCGCACACCGACTTCCACGGCCAGGCCTATCAGGCCCTGGGCGGGCAGGCGTGAGCACCACCGCCGCGATGTGGGAGGCCCGGGCCGCCGACGGGCGCGGTGCCGAGCTCTCCGCCTGGGTCCGGGACAGCGCGCTGCCCGCGCTGCGCGGTCGCGCCGGGCTGCAGCGCGCCGAGCTGTTCGCCGCCCCCGGCGAGCGCGTGCTGCTGATCACCTGGTGGTCCGGCGAGCCGGTGCCGGTGGCCGAGCCGCCCGCCGGCCTGCTGGGCCGCCCGGTGCACCGCTGGTCCTTCACCAGTGAGCACGTGGAGTAGGCCGTGTACTGCTGATCCCGTTCGCACGTCCGATCGGGAACCGAACGCCGTGGCGTTACCGTGCTAGCGAGTGGGATCGCTGAACGGGAGCGGGGAGCACGGCGCGGTGAACAGGCACGGGTGGAGCAGGACGACGGTGTACGCGGTGGGGGCCATGGCCCTGCTGGCCACCGCCACCGGGTGTTCGGGCGGGGGCGACAGCGGCGCCGCGTCCGCCGCGCTGGTGGCGCCGGGCGGCACCACCGCCCCGGCCGGGTCCGGCGCGCCGCAGCAGGGCGCGGCCACCCCGCCGCCGAGCGCTTCCCCCGCCCCGGCCGAGGGGGACGCCGCCGCCTGGGCGAAATGGCACCTGACTCCGCTGCCGCCCGCGCCCCCGGCCCCCGCCGACAAGCCGGTGAAGCTCCAGCGAACCGGCCAGGTCCCGGTGTTCAGCGAGGTGCGGACCACCGACAAGGTCGTCTTCGTCACCATCGACGACGGCGCCGAGAAGGACCCGAAGTTCGTCGAGATGCTGACCGACCTCAAGGTGCCGGTCTCGATGTTCCTGACCCGCGACATCGTCAAGGACGACTACGGCTACTTCAAGCGGCTCCAGGCGCTCGGCAACCACGTGCACAACCACACCGTGGACCACGCGCAGCTGAGCAAGGTGACGCCGGAGAAGCAGAAGTCCGAGGTCTGCGACGCCCAGGCCGCGCTCACCCAGCAGTACGGGACCCCGCCGCTGCTGTTCCGCCCGCCCTACGGCGACGGCGCCAACACGCCGACGCTCAACACCGCGGTGCAGCAGTGCGGGCCGCGGGCGATCGTGCTGTGGCGGGAGTCGATGCAGATCCACGACATGCAGTACCAGGCGGCGGACAAGAAGCTGCGGCCCGGCGACATCGTGCTCGCCCACTTCCGGGGCCCGAAGGACCTCAAGGGCGAGACGATGACGCAGATGTTCGGGGAGCTGCTGGCCCGGATCCAGGAGCAGGGCTTCGCGGTGGCCCGTCTCGAGGACTACATCGCGGCGCCGGCCGGCTGAACGGCCGCGGCCGGGCCGGTCACCGGCCGGCCGAGCATCATCAGCGGGCCGTGGTCGGTGCGGCTGAGGATCACCGTGACCTCGTTCGGGCCGGCGGGCTTCAGTTGGCGGCGCAGCTCCTCCGGGGTGATCGCCATGCCGCGCTTCTTGATCACCACGGTGCCGACGCCCCGCTCGCGCAGCAGCGCCTTGAGCTTCTTGATGTGGAACGGCAGCACGTCGGTCAGCTCGAAGCCGTGCGCGTACGGGGTGTCGACCAGTTCGTCCGAGGTGACGTAGGCGATCTTCGGGTCGATCAGCCGCCCGTTCACCCGCTGCGCCACCTCCGCGACCAGGTGGGCCCGGATCACCGCGCCGTCCGGCTCGTAGAGGTAGCGGCCGACCGGGCCGGCCGGCGGGTCGGGCAGGTCGCCGCCGGTGAGGCTGACCCGCTGCGGCAGCAGGGTGGCGCGGTGCGGGCGCTCGGCGCGGGTGCCGAACCAGAGCACCGCCTCCTTGACGTCGCCGTGGTCGGAGACCCACTCGGCCTCCGCGTCGGCCGGCACCGCCTCGTGCGGGATGCCGGGGGCCACCTTGAGCGCCCCGACCGGGGTGCGCCGGCCGGCCTCGATCGCCCAGGACAGCGGCGGCGCGTACGCCTCGGGGTCGAAGACCCGGCCGCGCGAGGTGCGCCGGGCCGGGTCGGTGAAGACCGCGTCGAAGCCGGTGACGTCGACGTCGGCGACGTCCGCGCAGCGCACCTCGACCCGGTCGGCCAGGCCCAGCGCGGCCGCGTTGGCGGCGGTGGCGGCGCAGGCGGCCGGGTCCTTGTCGACGGCGAGCACCTCGACACCGGCCCGGGCCAGCGCCAGCACGTCGCCGCCGATCCCGCAGCAGAGGTCGGCCAGCCGCTTCACCCCGAGGTCCGCGAAGCGGCGCGCCCGCCACTCGGCGACCTCGCGCCGGGTGGACTGCTCGACGCCGTTGGGCGTGAAGTACATGAGGTCGGCGTCGGCGCCGAACTTGGCCCGGGCCCGCTGCCGCAGCCGGGCCTGCCCGAGGGCGGCCGAGACCAGCTCGGCGGGGTGCTCCTTGCGCAGTCGGGTGGCCAGCGCCAGCTCCTCCCCGGGCGCGAAGTCGCGCAGTTCGGCGAGCAGGGCCTGGCCCCGGTCGGTCAGCAGGGGCCGCAGGTCGTCGTTCTCCACCCCGCCATTCTCGCCGGTCAGACCTGGCTGAAGGCCACCAGGAGGACCGCCGGGCAGACGAACGGGGACAGCACGGCGGCGACCGCGACGACCGGGTAGCCGGCGCGCCAGGAGAACCGGGCGACCAGGCCGGCCGAGGCGAGCACGAGCAGCCCGGCCACCACCAGCAAGGCGGTCGAGCGGGCCGCGGAGAAGTGCGGGGCCACGCTCCAGACGAACGCCGACGTCACCTGGAGGACCGCGAACGGCAGGGCGAGGAACAGCGGCAGGAGGATCACCGCGAACAGCAGGTCTTTCCACCGGGGAGGCCGGGTGGCGATCGGTGTCGTGGTCATGGACCGAGTGTGCGGGCCGGGGCCGCCCCCGCACATGAGTACGGCTACTCATCGGTCACTCATCCGGATCGCGGGACCGCCGGGCGCGTCGTTGGCACTCTGGTTGACTGAGTGCTAACCGCCGCCTATGGTCATCACTAGCACTCCCCACCGGGGGAGTGCTAACGCGACAGTGCGTGTCTGACCCCCGCGACGGCAGATGCGCGAGTTCGCCCCTACCCGTTAGAAAACCCCGTAATCTCCGAAGGGGAGCTCGGACGTGACCACCAGCAGCAAGGTTGCCATCAAGCCGCTCGAGGACCGCATCGTGGTCCAGCCGCTCGACGCCGAGACCACCACGGCCTCCGGCCTGGTTATCCCGGACACCGCCAAGGAGAAGCCCCAGGAGGGCGTCGTCCTGGCCGTCGGCCCGGGCCGCTTCGAGGATGGCCAGCGTCTGCCGCTCGACGTCGCCGTCGGTGACATCGTCCTGTACTCGAAGTACGGCGGCACCGAGGTGAAGTACCAGGGCGAGGAGTACCTGGTGCTCTCCGCCCGCGACGTTCTCGCCATCATCGAGAAGTAAGACGTCCAGCCACGCCCCGGATCCGTGTCCCTAGTGACAGGGGACCGGGGCGTGGCTGTTGGTTCA
The DNA here is from genome assembly GCF_040609255.1 of Kitasatospora sp. NPDC004723. Lineage (NCBI taxonomy): Bacteria > Bacillati > Actinomycetota > Actinomycetes > Kitasatosporales > Streptomycetaceae > Kitasatospora > Kitasatospora sp. NPDC004723. The sequence goes on from NZ_JBEXJT010000001.1 coordinate 464,081, forward strand.
CGTAGTCGAGCGGCCGCCGCGAAGGCCGCACCCCCGAGGGAATAGGGAACATGGCGAAGATCCTGCAGTTCGACGAGGACGCCCGCCGCTCGCTGGAGCGCGGTGTCAACAAGCTGGCCGACACCGTCAAGGTGACCATCGGCCCCAAGGGCCGCAACGTCGTCATCGACAAGAAGTTCGGCGCCCCGACCATCACCAACGACGGCGTCACCATCGCCCGTGAGGTCGAGCTCGACGACCCGTACGAGAACCTTGGCGCGCAGCTCGTCAAGGAGGTCGCCACCAAGACCAACGACGTCGCGGGTGACGGCACCACCACCGCCACCGTGCTGGCCCAGGCCCTGGTCAACGAGGGCCTGCGCAACGTCGCCGCCGGCGCCGGCCCGGCCGCCCTGAAGAAGGGCATCGACAAGGCCGTCGCCGCCGTCTCCGAGCACCTGCTGTCGGTCGCCCGTGAGATCGAGGGCAAGGACGACGTCGCTGCGGTCGCCACCCTGTCCGCCCAGGACGCCCAGGTCGGCGAGCTGATCGCCGAGGCGATCGACAAGGTCGGCAAGGACGGTGTCATCACCGTCGAGGAGTCGAACACCTTCGGCGTGGAGCTGGACTTCACCGAGGGCATGCAGTTCGACAAGGGCTACCTGTCGCCGTACTTCGTCACCGACGCGGAGCGGCAGGAGGCGGTCCTGGAGGACCCGTACATCCTGATCAACCAGGGCAAGATCTCCTCCATCCAGGAGCTGCTGCCGCTGCTGGAGAAGATCCTGCAGGGCGGCTCGTCCCGCCCGCTGCTGATCATCGCCGAGGACGTCGACGGCGAGGCGCTGTCCACCCTCGTGGTGAACAAGATCCGCGGCACCTTCAACGCGGTGGCCGTCAAGGCCCCGGGCTTCGGCGACCGCCGCAAGGCGATCCTCGGCGACCTGGCCGTCCTGACCGGCGGCACCGTGATCTCCGAGGAGGTCGGCCTCAAGCTCGACCAGGCCGGTCTGGACGTGCTGGGCTCGGCCCGCCGCGTGACCGTCACCAAGGACGAGACGATCGTCGTCGACGGTGCCGGCGAGAGCGAGGCCGTGGCCGGCCGCGTCGCCCAGATCAAGGGCGAGATCGCCAACACCGACTCCGACTGGGACCGCGAGAAGCTGCAGGAGCGCCTGGCCAAGCTGGCCGGCGGCGTCTGCGTCATCCGCGTCGGTGCCGCCACCGAGGTGGAGCTCAAGGAGCGCAAGCACCGCCTGGAGGACGCCATCTCGGCGACCCGCGCCGCGGTCGAGGAGGGCATCGTCGCCGGTGGTGGCGCCTCCCTGGTCCACGCCGCCAAGGTGCTGAACGACGGCCTGGGCCTGTCCGGCGACGAGGCCACCGGTGTCGCGGTCGTCCGCAAGGCGCTGCACGAGCCGCTGCGCTGGATCGCCCAGAACGCCGGCCTGGAGGGCTACGTCATCACCTCCAAGGTCTCCGAGCTGGAGCAGGGCCAGGGCTACAACGCCGCCACCGGCGAGTACGGCGACCTGGTCAAGGCCGGCGTCATCGACCCGGTCAAGGTCACCCGCTCCGCCCTGGAGAACGCCGCCTCGATCGCCTCCCTGCTGCTCACCACCGAGACCCTCGTGGTGGAGAAGAAGGAGGAGGAGGCCGACAACGGTCACTCGCACGGCGGTCACGGCCACTCGCACTGAGGCCGTAGCCACCGAGGCCGCAGCCGCTGAGCGCAGCCACTGACGCAGGCCCGGTCCGCGCCCCGAGAGGGGTGGCGGGCCGGGCCTGCGGCCGTTCAAGGCTGTTTCAGCCTTCAACTATCAGTTGAATTTTGCGTAATGCAAAGAATCTCTTATATCTTGGTGGCATGATCGAGGCCCGCCACCTGCGCGTCCTGCGTGCCGTAGCCCGCACCGGCTCCTTCTCCGCCGCCGCCCGCGAGCTGGGCTGCACCCAGCCCGCCATCAGCCAGCAGATGAAGGCCCTGGAGAAGTCCGTGGACACCCCGCTGGTGGTCCGCTCGGGCCGCGGGATGCAGCTGAGCGAGGCCGGGCGGGTCCTGCTCAAGCATGCCACCGGGATCCTCGCCGGGCTCTCCGCCGCGGAGGAGGAGGTCGCCGCGATCGCCGGGCTGCGGGCCGGACGGGTCCGGCTGGTGTCCTTCCCGACCGCCAGCTCGACCCTGGTGCCGCCCGCCGTCGCCCGGCTGCGGGACAGCCATCCGGGCGTGCGCGTGTCGCTGGTCGAGGCGGAGCCGCCGGAGTCGCTGGCGATGCTGCGCGGCGGTGAGTGCGAGGTCGCGCTCGCCTTCCGCTACCCGCAGGCCCCCGGATCCACTCTCGCGCCGGCGCCCGCGCCCGCGCCCGCGCACGGAACGCCCCGGGAGGCGCGCGCCGAGGCCAATCTGGAGGCCCAGCAGCTGAGCGCCGGGGCCGACTGGTCCGATCTGGTGGTCACCCCGCTGCTGGACGACCCGCTGGTCGGGCTGCTGCCCGCGGGGCACCGGCTGGCCGGGCGCGGCGGGCCGGTGGGGCTGGCCGAACTGGCGGGGGAGCAGTGGATCGCCGGCTGCCCGCAGTGCCGGGGGCACCTGGTGGAGCTGTGCGCGGGCGCCGGCTTCGAGCCGCGGATCGACTTCGCGACCGACGACTACCCGGCGGTGGTCGGGCTGGTGGCGGCCGGACTCGGGGTGGCGGTGCTGCCCGGGCTGGCGCTGGAGTCGGTGCGGCCGGACGGGGTGGTGCCGGTGGCGGTGCACGCCGTCTCGGGGGCGCCGGCGGTGCGGCAGGTGGTCGCGCTGACCCTGCCGGACCTCGCGGAGGTGCCGGCGGTGGCGCTGATGCTGGAGCGGCTGGCGGGGGCGGCGGCGGGGGCGGCGGCGCGCTGACCCGCCGGTGTGCCGGGCCCGGGTCGACCGGGCGGGCCCCGAACAGGTGTGACTTCGGGAAGTAACGTTTCTTCCCGGGCGGGCGGAGCCTGGCGCTTCTACTGCTGGGCCGCACTCGGCGCGGCGAGCGGCACCTCCACCAGCCGGTTGCGCGAGCGGCCCATCATCTCCTCGCGCTCGTCCTCGGTCAGGCCTCCCCAGACGCCGTACGGCTCGCGCACCGCCAGCGCGTGCGCGGCGCACTCGGTGCGCACCGGGCAGCGCATGCAGACCTCCTTGGCGCTCGCCTCGCGCGAGCTGCGGGCCGCGCCGCGCTCCCCCTCGGGGTGGAAGAAGAGCGAGCTGTCCACGCCGCGGCAGGCCGCGGAGAGCTGCCAGTCCCAGAGGTCCGCGTTGGGGCCGGGGAGTCGGGAGAAATCTGCCATGGCTCATTCCCTTCAGAGGTCGTCGACCGCGGGCCGGTCGCCGGCGGCTTGCGTCGGCGACGGCACGGCGGGCGTCCGGCGCGGTGTGGACACCTGGAAATATGACTTACGGCAACTCCATGGACAAGTCACCCACAGAGTGGCACAACAGTCAATGACCATACGAAAGCTCTGAAACCGGGCAAAGTGGGCATGCCTGCCGGGCCGGCGGCCGCCGGGCGCGGATGTGGCAATCGGGTGGCCGACGGGCGCACACGGACCCGCGCGGGTGTGCGGGTTGTACGCCGACCGCGCGCGAGCTGCGCAAAAGTGCGGCGTGTGCACCGCGATGCGGCTGATCGGTAACGGGTCGGCCACGTACAGTGGTGGAGATGGCCCCGAAGGCCGTAACTCATTCGAGTGATGGTCGTTGGAAGTGCGGAGGCGGTTAGCGGACGCCGGACGTCGGGAACGATCGCGGGGAATCTCAGGCGATCAGCACGGAGTCTGACGCCGATCGGCCGTGTCGAAGAGGTTCGTACCAGCCAGGAGGCTCAACGTGACGCGGATCAGCTGCGGAGGACGACGGTCATGACTTCCGTTCTCGTTTGCGACGATTCCCCGCTCGCCCGCGAGGCGCTTCGCCGCGCGGTCGCGACCGTACCCGGTGTCGACCGGGTCACCACCGCGACGAACGGGGAGGAGGTCCTCCGCCGCTGGGTGGCCGACCGCTCCGACCTCGTCCTGATGGACGTCCGGATGCCCGGCCTCGGCGGGGTGGAGACGGTCCGGCGGCTGCTGTCCGCCGACCCGGGCGCCCGGATCATCATGCTCACCGTCGCCGAGGACCTCGACGGGGTCGCCCTCGCGGTCGCCGCCGGCGCCCGCGGGTACCTGCACAAGGACGCCTCGCGCGCCGAACTGCGGGCCACCGTCACCCAGGCGCTCGCCGACCCGACCTGGCGGCTCGCCCCCCGCCGGCTGCGCAGCCCGGACATGGGCGCGGCGCCGACCCTGACGGCGCGTGAGATCCAGGTGCTCGAAGGCATGAGCCACGGGCGCAGCAACGCCGAGATCGGCCGCGAGCTGTTCCTCTCCGAGGACACCGTCAAGACCCATGCCCGGCGGCTGTTCAAGAAGCTCGGTGCCTCGGACCGCGCGCACGCGGTGGCGCTGGGCTTCCGCTGGGGCCTGGTCCGCTGACCGCCGCCGGCGCCGCCGGTTCCGGCACGCTCCGCACGATTGTCCGTGCGGGGGCGTGTGACGTTACGGTCCCGAGGTTGCACCATGGAGGAGTGGAGCACCTCGGGGACCAGCGGGCAGGAACTGCGGCGAACCACACGGCCGCGGGAGACTCGGCGGACGGCGCCGCGGACGGGAGCGCCCGGGGCGGCGGGGCGGGAGGCGGGACGGTGCAGGAGGGGCCGGTGGTGCGGACCGGTGCGGCACCGCATAACGTTCCGGTGCACAACTCCGGACGCGGTGCCGCGTTTTCCCGCGCGACCAGGCACCATGGACCGATGCGTGACGACGTGACCGGGGCTCCCGGTGAGGCGGACCCGGTGGAGGCCGAGCCCTCCGCGCCCGGGCCCGGCCCGGGGTACGCGGAACCGGGCGACGGGCCCGGTGCGCTGCCCGCACTGGTCGCGGCCGCCGTCCGCGGCGAGGGTCCGGCGATCGACGCGCTACTCGCCCACGTCCACCCGCTGGCCCTGCGGTACTGCCGGGGCCGGCTGGTGCGGCTGCCCGGCGGCGCCCGGCACCACGTGGACGACATCGCGCAGGAGGTCTGCGTCGCGGTGCTCTGCGCGCTGCCCCGGTACCGGGACCAGGGGCGCCCGTTCGAGGCCTTCGTCTACGGGATCGCCGCGCACAAGATCGCCGATCTGCAGCGGGCCGCGATGCGCGGGCCCGGCTCGACGGTGATCCCGCAGGACGACCTGCCGGAGGTGCCGGACGACGCGCTCGGCCCGGAGGAGCGGGCGCTGCTCAGCAGCGACGCGGCCTGGGCGAAGGAACTGCTCTCCAACCTGCCGGCCCGCCAGCGCGAGCTGGTGCTGCTGCGGGTGGCCGCCGGGCTCTCGGCGGAGGAGACCGGCGAGGTGCTCGGCATGTCCCCGGGGGCCGTCCGGGTCGCCCAGCACCGTGCGCTCAGCCGGCTGCGGGCGCTCGCGGAGGAGTCCTCGTAGGGGCGGAATGGCCCACGGCCGGGCTGTGTTGTCAAGGGCACACGAGAGCGCATTCGCGGTGCCAGTACCATGGGGTATCGGCGCCTGGGCGGGTCGCCAAAGTTTCGACGGTGTGCACGGGGTTTCCCTGGAGGATCCTCCAACGGTCACGGCCACCGGGCTTTCGGCGTCCGAGCGAGTGAGCTGATGACAGCGCCCCCACCTGCAGGGCGCGAGCTGATCGAGCCGGCCACGGAAGGTACCCCCGAAATGTCTTACAACGCCGCAGGCGTACCCGAGAAGTTCGCGATGCTCGGACTCACGTACGACGACGTCCTGCTGCTGCCGGGGGCGTCCGAGGTGCTGCCGAACGAGGTCGACACCTCCTCGCGGGTCTCCCGCAACGTGCGCGTCAACATTCCGCTGCTCTCCGCGGCGATGGACAAGGTCACCGAGTCGCGGATGGCGATCGCGATGGCCCGTCAGGGCGGCGTCGGCGTCCTGCACCGCAACCTGTCGGTCGAGGACCAGGCCAACCAGGTCGACCTGGTGAAGCGCTCCGAGTCGGGCATGGTCACCGACCCGATCACGGTCGGCCCGGAGACCACGCTGGGCGAGGCCGACGCGCTCTGTGCCAAGTTCCGGATCTCCGGTGTGCCGATCGCCGACGAGAGCGGCAAGCTGCTCGGCATCGTCACCAACCGCGACATGGCCTTCGAGACCGACCGCACCCGCCAGGTCCGCGAGATCATGACCCCGATGCCGCTGATCACCGGCAAGGTCGGCATCTCCGGCGTCGACGCGATGGCGCTGCTGCGCCGCCACAAGATCGAGAAGCTGCCGCTGGTCGACGACGACGGCCGGATCAAGGGCCTCATCACGGTCAAGGACTTCGTCAAGGCCGAGCAGTACCCCAACGCCGCCAAGGACTCCGAGGGCCGGCTGCTGGTCGGTGCCGCCGTCGGCGCCAGCGCCGAGGCCTTCGACCGGGCCCAGGCCCTGGTCGAGGCGGGCGTGGACTTCCTGGTCGTCGACACCTCGCACGGCCACAGCCACAACGCGCTGGCCTGGATCGCGAAGATCAAGTCGGCCGTCAAGGTCGACGTGGTCGGCGGCAACGTCGCCACCCGCGACGGCGCCCAGGCGCTGATCGACGCCGGCGTGGACGGCGTCAAGGTCGGCGTCGGCCCGGGCTCCATCTGCACCACCCGCGTGGTCGCCGGCATCGGCGTCCCGCAGGTCACCGCGATCTACGAGGCCGCGCTGGCCTGCCAGGCGGCCGGCGTGCCGGTCATCGGCGACGGCGGCCTGCAGTACTCCGGCGACATCGGCAAGGCGCTGGCCGCCGGCGCCGACACCGTGATGCTGGGCTCGCTGCTGGCCGGCTGCGAGGAGTCCCCGGGCGAGCTGCTGTTCATCAACGGCAAGCAGTACAAGTCCTACCGCGGCATGGGTTCGCTGGGCGCGATGCAGTCCCGCGGCCAGGGCCGCTCCTACTCCAAGGACCGCTACTTCCAGGCCGAGGTGGCCTCGGACGACAAGCTCGTCCCCGAGGGCATCGAGGGCCAGGTGCCCTACCGCGGCCCGCTCGGCGCGGTGCTGCACCAGCTGGTCGGCGGTCTGCGCCAGACCATGGGCTACGTGGGCGCCGCCAACGTCGCCGAGATGGAGAGCAAGGGCCGGTTCGTCCGGATCACCTCGGCGGGCCTCAAGGAGAGCCACCCGCACGACATCCAGATGACCGTCGAGGCGCCGAACTACAGCGCCCGCCGCTGAGCGGGGCACCCGGCCGCGGGGCCCGCCACCGAGGGGTGGCGGGCCCCGCGGGCTGTCCGGGGACCGTCTGCCGGGGGACCGGGGGCCGGGGCGGGGCCGTGCGAGGGCGGACGGGTGCGGGATACTGGGGGGCGGCCGGGGTGACCCGGCGGGCATGAGCAACACCACCAGAAGGGCTCGAAGTGACTGAGATCGAGATCGGGCGAGGCAAGCGCGGCCGTCGGGCGTACTCCTTCGACGACATCGCCGTCGTCCCCAGCCGCCGTACGCGTGACCCGAAGGAGGTCTCGATCGCCTGGCAGATCGACGCCTACCGGTTCGAGCTGCCGTTCCTGGCCGCGCCCATGGACAGCGTGGTCTCCCCGCAGCAGGCCATCGCCATCGGCCGCCTCGGCGGCCTCGGCGTGCTGAACCTGGAAGGCCTCTGGACCCGCTACGAGGACCCGCAGCCGCTGCTCGACGAGATCGCCGCGATCACCGACGAGTCCGCCGCGACCCGCCGCCTGCAGGAGATCTACGCCGAGCCGATCAAGGCCGAGCTGATCAAGCAGCGGATCCAGGAGGTCCGCGACTCCGGCGTGGTCACCGCCGCCGCGCTCTCGCCGCAGCGCACCGCCGAGTTCTCCAAGGCCGTCGTGGACGCCGGGGTCGACGTCTTCGTCATCCGCGGCACCACCGTCTCCGCCGAGCACGTCTCCGGCGCGGCCGAGCCGCTCAACCTGAAGCAGTTCATCTACGAGCTGGACGTCCCGGTCATCGTCGGCGGCTGCGCGACCTACACCGCCGCGCTGCACCTGATGCGCACCGGCGCGGCCGGCGTGCTGGTCGGCTTCGGCGGCGGCGCCGCGCACACCACCCGCAACGTGCTCGGCATCCAGGTGCCGATGGCCACCGCCGTCGCCGACGTCGCCGCCGCGCGCCGCGACTACATGGACGAGTCCGGCGGCCGCTACGTGCACGTCATCGCGGACGGTGGCGTCGGCTACAGCGGCGACATCCCGAAGGCGGTCGCCTGCGGCGCCGACGCGGTGATGATCGGTGCCGCGCTGGCCCGCGCCACCGACGCGCCCGGCAAGGGCTACCACTGGGGCATGGAGGCCGTCCACGAGGAGCTGCCGCGCGGCAAGCGGGTCGACCTCGGCACCGTCGGCAGCACCGAGGAGATCCTCACCGGCCCGTCGCACACCCCGGACGGCACCATGAACCTGTTCGGCGCGCTGCGCCGGGCGATGGCGACCACCGGGTACACCGAGCTCAAGGAGTTCCAGCGGGTCGAGGTGACCGTCAACCCGGCGCTCAACCACCGCTGAGCCCGTTCTCCCGGGGCCCCCGTCGCGCACCGCGCCGGGGGCCCCGCGCCGTGTCGGCGCGGGTTCACTGGCGGGTGGCGGCGCGGCGGGTGAGCAGGAAGCCGCCGATCACGGCGATGCCGAAGAAGACCAGGTCCAGCGGGCGGCGGCCGTCGCGCCAGAGCGGGAGGGCGTCGCGCAGCAGCTCGCCGTAGCCGGTGCCCGCCAGCTCGTGCAGCCGGCGGGTCTGCCCGAGTAACTGGCCGAGGAACAGCGCGCCGGACGCCAGCAGCGCGCCCAGCGGCGGCAGCATCCGGCCCTGGCCGCCGAGCCGGCCCAGCGGCCAGGCGACCGCCGCCGCCGGGGCGATGGCCAGCCAGCCGACGGTGGCCTCCGCGTGGGCCGGGGCGCAGCCGAACGCCGCGGCGCCGGCCAGCATCGCGAGGACGGCCAGCGCGACGGCCGGGCCCGTCCGGTGCCGGCGGCGACGGCGTTCCGGGGCGCCGCCGGTGCCGTCGGCCGCACCGGTCCCGGCCGGGTCGGCCGGTTCGACGGGGCGGTAACCGGCCACCGGGGCGCCGGGCATCCCGGGGGCCACGTAGCCCTCGGGGGTCTCCGGTTCCGGTGCGACCGAGAAGTGCGGGGCCGTGGGCGGCCGGACCGACTGGCCGTCAGCGCCCGGTTCGGATGCGGTCATGGACGTCGTGTTCCCCCCGGAAAGACGGTGAGCTGCCGAACGGTAGCAGGGCCCGGACCGGGGTCGACAGAGTTTTCGATCACGGATCGGGCACGGAGCGCCGCGCCGACCCGGGCGCGCGCCAGGGTGGCCGGGGGCCGGGTGGTCGGGGGCGCGCGTGACAGGGGATGATGGAGGCTTGGGCGCTCGGGCCCGACGCCGGTCCGACACGCCGTCACCACGACCGCCAGCAGCACATGGGGGAACGTTCCGAATGACCCAGGCGCAGGGTTCCAACGGCCGCCTCCTGGCCGGACGCTACCGGCTGAACGACGTCCTCGGACGCGGCGGCATGGGCACCGTCTGGCGCGCCGAGGACGAAATGCTGGGCCGGACGGTCGCGGTCAAGGAACTGCGGATGAACGCCAGCGTGGACGAGGACGAGAAGCACCGGCTGATCGTCCGCACCCTGCGCGAGGCCAAGGCGACGGCGCGGATCCGGCACAACTCGGCGGTCACCGTCTTCGACGTGGTCGAGGAGGACGACCGGCCGTGGATCGTCATGGAGCTGGTCGAGTCCCGCTCGCTGGCGGACGTGGTCCGCGAGGACGGCCCGCTGGCGCCGGCCCGGGCGGCGGAGATCGCGCTGGACGTGCTCGGCGTGCTGAGCGCCGCCCACGCGCTCGGCATCCTGCACCGGGACGTCAAGCCGTCCAACGTGCTGATCGGCGAGGACGGCCGGGTGGTGCTCACCGACTTCGGCATCGCCAGCGTGGAGGGCGACAGCTCGGTGACCTCCACCGGGATGCTGGTCGGCGCGCCCTCGTACATATCCCCGGAGCGGGCCCAGGGGCAGAAGCCCGGACCGCCGGCCGACCTGTGGTCGCTGGGCGGCACGCTGTACGCGATGGTCGAGGGCCGGCCCCCGTACGACCGGGGCTCGGCGCTGGCGACCCTGACCGCGGTGATGACGGAGGAGCTGTCCGCCCCGGCGAACGCGGGGCCGCTGCTGCCGGTGATCGAGGGGCTGCTGGCCAAGGACCCGGCGAAGCGGCTGACCGCCTCGCAGACCCGGGCGATGCTCAAGCGGGTGGTCGCCGAGGCGACCGCGCGGGCCGAGTCGACCACCGAGCAGGCGGTGCCGGTCGCGGACGGCGGCGCGAAGCGGCCGATCGGCGGGCTGCTGGGGACGGTGCGGGTGGGCAGCCGGGCCGGGGACGCCGGGAAGGGGGAGCCGGCGGCGCCGGTGGTGCCCGGCGAGCCTTCGGGTGCGGCGGGTGCTGCGGGCGGGTCGGGTCCGTCGGGTCCGTCGGATCCTTCGGGTTCGGACACGGATGCGGTCCGGCCGGTCACCAGTGAGTGGACGCTGGGCGCGACCCAGGCGGCCGGGGCCGACCCGCGCACCGGCCGGCGGCGGCTGGCCGTGGCGACGGTCGTGGTGGTGCTGCTGCTGATCGCGGGCGTGGTCGCGCTGGTGCAGGCGCTCGGCGGCTCCGACGAGGGCTCGGCGAACGGCGCGCGCGGCACCGTGGCGGCGGACGTCACGCCGGGCGGCGCGGCGCCGGTGACGGTTTCGGAGAGCTCCGGTCCGACGCAGGACGCGGCGCCCGAGCCCGCCCCCACGCCGAGTGCGGACCCGACGCCGAGCGACACGCCGACGCCCACGCCGACCCCGACCCCGACCCCGACGCCCACGCCGACGGCGACCGGGGCGGCGGTGCCGGCCGGGTACCACGAGTACAAGGACCCGTCCGGCTTCTCCGTCGTGCTGCCCGACTGGCTGCAGCCGTCGGGCTCGGAGCCGACCCGCCGCACCTTCAAGGGCAACGGCAGCACCCTGCGGATCGAGTGGACGACCGGCCCGGGGCCGAGCGCGCTCGCCGACTGGCAGGACGCCGAGCCGGGGCTGCGCGGCCAGGTGACCAACTACCAGCGGGTGCAGCTGCAGTCCGTCGCCTACCGGGAGTGGACCAACGCGGCCGACTGGGAGTGGACCAGCGGCAGCCCGCGCACGCACTCGCTGAACCGCGGCTTCGTCACCGGCTCCCCGGCCAAGTACGGCTACGCGATCTACTGGACGACGCCGGACGCGGACTGGGCCGCCCCGCAGAACGTGCAGGCCCGCCAGGCCGCCTTCGACACCTTCCAGCCGGCGTCGTGATCGGTCCGCGCTGATGGCCGTGCGGCTGCGGGTCAGCCGATCAGGCGGTGCTTCGCGCGGGTGAACTCCTCCTCGGTGAGGGCGCCGGCGGTGCGCAGGGCGGCCAGTCGCTCCAGCTGTTCCAGCAGCTCGGCGCCGGAGGCGGCGGCTGCGGGGGCCGGGGCGTCGAGGGCCTTCCGGGAGGCCTGGCGGGCGTTCAGGGCGGTGGTGCGGATCCGCTCGGCGAACATCTCCGCCTTGACCACGTCCTCGAAGCGGTGCGAGCCGGTCAGCGCGACCACCAGCAGCACCTCGCCGTTGATCCGGGTCCTGGTGACGGTCGCGTCGGTGACCGCCTCCAGCGGAACCGGGACCGGGGGCTTGCCGTCCTTGAGGAAGAGCAGCCGGTGGGTGGTCAGGACCAGGACGCCCTTGCGGAAGTGGTCGGGGTGGCGCCCGGCCGTGGAGGCGACCGGCTTCTCGTCGGGGGCGACGTTCGCCTCGACGGTGCGCAGGGCCTCGGCCCGGGTGCCGTTGTTGCTGCTGCCGGCCGCGTCGAAGGCCGCGTCGATCAGATCGGTCCAGTCCATGGACCGAGGGTAATCCGGGGTGCCCGCGCGGTGCCTTCCGTGGCCGGACTGGGCCTAGGCTTGGCGGTGAGCGGAGAGGAACACGCATGCGAGCGGGCCCGGGGCAGGTGCTGGCGGGGCGTTACCGGCTGACGGACCGGCCGGAGGCGCTGAGCGCGTTCGCCGTGGACGAGCGGAGCGGCGACGTCGTCCGGCTGCGTGCGTGGGAGCTTCCCGCGTCGCTGATCGGCGATCAGGAGCCGGACGGCTCCGGGCCGGTCGAGGGCGAGCGGCTGGTCCGCCGGGTGGCGGCGGTCGGTGCCGCCGCGCCGCGGCATCCGCGGCTGCTGCAGGGCGTCGGGGCGTTCGTCGAGGGCGACCGGCTCTGGACCGTCGAGGAGCGGCAGGCCGGTCGGCCGCTGGCCGCGCTGCTCGCGGACGGGCCGCTGCCGCCGTACCGGGCGGCGGAGGTCGCCGCGGACCTCGCCGCGGCGCTGCGGGCGCTGCACGACGCGGGCCTGGCGCACGGGAACCTGACCGCCGGTTCGGTGCTGGTCTGCGAGGACGGCGCGGCGCTGCTGGGCGGACTGCTCCCGGGGGTGGCCGAGGAGGTGCTGGCCGAGGAGCTGGGCGGCCCGGGCGGGCGGCGCCGCTACGAGGTGCGGGCCGAGCTGGTCGGGTCGGTGGCGGAGCGCTGGCCGTTGGACGGTGGTCCGGCCGGCGACTGCTGGGCGCTCGGGGTGCTGCTGCACCGGATGGTGACCGGTCGCGCGCCGTACCCGGAGAGCGGGGTGCCGGAGCTGGTGACGGCGGTGCGGGAGGGCCGGCGGGTGCCGTCGGAGGCGTGCGGGCCGCTGGGGCCGCTGGTGGAGCGGCTGCTGCAGCCCGATCCGGCGCGGCGGCCGACGGCCGCGGAGGTCCGGCTGGAGCTGGCGGAGCTGCTGGCGGGCGCGCCGGAGCCGGCGGCCGGCGAGCGGGTGGCGCCGCCGCTGCCGGAGCAGCGTCGCGCGCCCGGGCGGCGCGGTGGGGTGAAGCGCGACAGTGCGGCGAAGCGTGACGGTGCGGCGGGTGCCGAGCGGCCGCGGGCGGAGGCGTCCGGACCGGACCGGCCGCCGCGGATCCCGCCGGCGCTGCTGGGCCCGGTCCTGGTGGGCGGGGTGTTCCTGCTGCTGCTGCTCGGCGTGGTGGCCGTGGTGCTGTTCGCAGGCTGACGGGGCCGGTGGGAACGTGGTCGCCGAGGTGGCGGGTGGGGGAGATTACCGGGGGAGGACCGGGGCGCCTAATGTGTCCGTGGGATTTGTTCGATTCAGCGGTCTGCACCGAGTGGTCTGCGCCGGGCCCTCCGTCGCGGTGACGGCAGGTGGATGAGGGGGAGCGGTCGCGGATGGGCGCGCAGGACCGGCCGGAGTCGGCCGAGGCGGAGCGGCTGCTGGCCGGGCGCTACGAGTTGGGCGAGCGGCTGGGCCGCGGCGGGATGGGCACCGTGTGGCGGGCCCGGGACCGGATGCTGGACCGTGAGGTCGCGGTCAAGGAGCTGACCGTCAACCACCTCCCCGAGGAGGAGCTGCAGATCCTGCACGCCCGGATGAAGCGGGAGGCCGCCGCGGCCGCCCGGATCAAGCACCCCGGCGTGATCACCGTGCACGACGTGCTGGAGCAGGACGGCCGGCCGTGGATCGTCATGGAGCTGGTCGACGGCCGCTCGCTGGCCGATGTGATCAGCCAGGACGGCACGCTGCCGCCGCGCGCCGCCGCCGAGGTGGGCGGCCAGGTGCTGGCCGCGCTGCACCGGGGCCACCAGCTGGGCGTGCTGCACCGGGACGTGAAGCCGGCCAATGTGCTGCTGGAGCACGGGACCGGGCGGGCGGTGCTGCTGGACTTCGGCATCGCGACCTACGAGGGCTCGGCCGAGCTGACCCGGCCGGGCGACCTGGTCGGTTCGCCGGACTACCTGGCGCCGGAGCGGGCGCAGGGCGAGCGGCCGGGCCCGGCCTCCGACCTGTGGGGACTCGGCGCGACGCTGTACGCGGCGGTGGAGGGCGACTCGCCGTTCCGCCGCACCTCGCCGCTGACCACGCTGGCCGCGGTGGTCGGGGATCCGCTGCCGGAGCCGCGCCGGGCCGGGCCGCTGGGGCCGGTGCTGGCCGCGCTGATGGCCAAGGACCCGGAGGACCGGCCGACCGCGGACGAGGCGGCGCGGATGCTGGCCGAGGTGCAGGCCGGGCACACCCTCGGGTTCAAGCCGGTCACGCCGGTGCGGATACCGACCCAGTCGGTGCCGGTGGTGGACCGGTCGGGCGACGCGGGTCAGCAAGGTCAGCCGGGCGAGCCGGAGCGGCCGGACGGGTCGGGCGAGGTGGCCGGCCGGCCCGCCGAGGGGCCGGAGGCGGTCACCGTGCCGCGGGCGGCGGCGGCCGTGGCCGAGGAGCCGCCGGTGGTGCCGTCCGCGGAGCCGTCCGTCGGGGCGGACCCGGCGCGGGAGCCCGTCGAAGGGGCGCCCGCCGGACCGGTCGCGCCGGCGGTGTCCGCCGATGCGCCGGTACGCGGGCCGGCCGGGCGCCGGCGCGTGCTGCTGGTCCTGGCGGTCGCGCTGGCGGTGCTGGCCACCGGGGCCGTCGCCGGGGTGTTCTACCTGAGAGGACGGCACGGCGGGCCGGACGAGGACGTGGTCAAGCCGACCCCGACCGTGGCCGAGCCGCAGCCGAGCGGACCCGGCGACGGCATGCCCGCGCCGCCCGTCGGCTACCGCTGGGTGGACGACCCAGCCGGCTTCCGCTTCCCGCTGCCCGCGACCACCCCGGTCTGGCAGCGCAGCAGCACGTCCGACAACCAGATCTACTACAGCCCCGACAACAAGGTGCACTACCTGCAGTTCGCGGTCACCGTGGGCCAGTCGGTCCGGCCGCTGGAGCACATGCGGCAGATGGAGAGCACCGTCTCCTCGCTCAAGGACTACAAGCAGCACAAGCTGACCAGCGTCGCGGTGAACGGCCACGAGGCGGCGGTCTGGGAGTTCAGCTACCTGGCGAAGGAGGGCGGCCGCCGGCGGGCGATCGAGGCCGAGTTCATCGACAAGGACGGCACCAGCTACGCGATCTACTCGTCCAGCCCGGAGCGGGGCACCGAGTGGAACGAGGCCGAGCAGCGCTTCAACGCGGTGCTGCACTACTTCACGCCGACCCGCTGACCGGCTGACCAGCCCGTCCCTCGGGGCCGCCGGCCGTCCGGTTTGTTGTTACCGACGGGTACCGAACCGGGCGCCGAGCGCCTAGGCTGCGCCTTATGACGGACCTCACAGCAGCTGCCACGGCCAACGACCCCGCCGGCACCGGCGCGCCGGGCCGCAATCCCGCCGCACCCGGCGGCGGGCGCACCGTCGCCTCGGCCGTGCCGTCGTCCCTGGTCGCCCGCCTCGCCGCCGGGATCACCGCGACCGGCGAGCCCAGCGTGGTGGAGACGGTCGCCCCGCTGACCGGCGAGCGGCTGGCCGGCCTGCCGCAGTCCACCCCGGCGGACGTCGAGGTCGCCTTCGAGCTGGCCCGGCGCGCCCAGCCGGCCTGGGCCGCGCTGCCGGTCCGCCGTCGCGCCGCCGTCCTGCTGCGCTTCCACGACCTGCTGCTCAAGCGGCAGGAGGAGGTGCTCGACCTCGTCCAGGCGGAGACCGGCAAGGCCCGGCTGCACGCCTTCGAGGAGGTCATGGCCGTCGCCATCGCCGCCCGTCACTACGGCCGCTGCGCCCCCGCCTACCTGCGCGACAAGCGGCACCTCGGCGCGGTGCCGCTGCTCACCCAGGCCGTCGAGGCCCGCCGCCCCAAGGGCGTGGTCGGCCACATCTCGCCGTGGAACTACCCGCTGGAGCTGTCGGTCGGCGACGCCCTGCCGGCCTTCGTGGCCGGCAACGCGGTGGTCAACAAGCCGGACACGCAGACCGCGCTGACCGCGCTCTGGGCCCGTGAGCTGCTGATCGAGGCCGGGCTGCCGGCCGACCTGTGGCAGATCGTGATCGGCGACGGCCCGGTGATCGGCCCCGCCGTGGTCGAGCACGGCGACTACGTCTCGTTCACCGGCTCCACCCGCACCGGCCGCGACGTCGCCCGGCGCGCCGCCGGGCGGCTGGTCGGAGCCTCGCTCGAACTCGGCGGCAAGAACGCCATGCTGGTGCTCGCCGACGCCGACCTCGACCGGGCCGCCGAGGGCGCCGTCCGGGCCTGCTTCTCCTCGGCCGGCCAGCTCTGCATCTCGATCGAGCGGCTGCTGGTGCACCGCTCGGTGGCCGACGAGTTCCTCGCGAAGTTCGCCGCCCGCACCCGCGCGCTGCGGCTCGGCGGCGGCCTCGCGTACGGGGCCGACATGGGCTCGCTGGTCTCCTCCCGGCAGTTGGAGGCCACCACCCGGCACGTCGAGGAGGCGGTCAAGGCCGGTGCCACCGTGCTGGCCGGCGGCAGGGCCCGGCCGGACCTCGGCCCGTTCTTCTTCGAGCCGACCATCCTGGACGGCGTCACCCCGGACATGGCGGTGTGCGGCGAGGAGACCTTCGGACCGGTGGTCTCGGTCTACCGCTTCGACACCGAGGAGGAGGCGGTCGCCGCCGCCAACTCCACCCCGTACGGCCTCAACTCCAGCGTCTGGACCGGGGACGTCCGGCGCGGCCGGGCGGTCGCGGCGCGGCTGCGCACCGGCACGGTCAACGTCAACGAGGCCTACGGCGCGGCGTACGGCTCGGCCGGCTCGCCGATGGGCGGCATGGGCGACTCCGGGCTCGGCCGGCGGCACGGCGCCGAGGGCATCCTGCGGTTCACCGAGGCGCAGACGATCGCGAGCCAGCGGCTGCTGCCGCTCGCGCCGGCGCTCGGCCAGGACGACCGGCAGTACGCGGCGATGATGACCGCCGGGCTGCGGATGCTGAAGGCCCTGCGCGTCAGGTAGCCCGCCCGGCGGCAGCCGGTACCCCCGTTTCGTGGACGACTTCCGAAGGAGCAGTGGCAGATGGTGGGTTCGGCTGAGGACCGGGAGTTCGACTACGACGTGGTGGTGGTCGGCTCCGGTTTCGGCGGTTCGGTCTCGGCGCTGCGGCTGACCGAGAAGGGCTACCGGGTCGCCGTCCTGGAGGCCGGGCGCCGCTTCGACCGCGACGAACTGCCCAGGAACTCGTGGGACGTGGCCAACTACCTGTGGGCGCCGAAGCTCGGCCTCTACGGCATCCAGCGCATCCACCTGCTGGCCAATGTGATGATCCTGGCCGGCGCGGGGGTCGGCGGCGGCTCGCTGAACTACGCCAACACCCTGTACGTGCCGCCGAAGGCGTTCTTCGAGGACCGCCAGTGGAGCCACATCACCGACTGGCAGGAGGAGCTGGCTCCGTTCTACGACCAGGCGCGGCGGATGCTCGGGGTGCGGCTCAACCCGACCGTCACCCCGTCCGACGTCCACCTGCGGGCCGCCGCCGAGCGGATGGGCGTCGGCGACACCTTCCACATGGCGCCGGTCGGGGTCTTCTTCGGCGACGGCGAGGACGGCGACGGCACGGCGAAGGCGGCGCCCGGCGCCGAGGTGGCGGACCCGTACTTCGGCGGCGCCGGCCCGGCCCGCCGGGCCTGCGTCGAGTGCGGCGAGTGCATGACCGGCTGCCGGCACGGCGCCAAGAACATGCTCACCGAGAACTACCTGTACCTGGCCGAGCGGGGCGGCGCCGAGATCCACCCGCTGACCACGGTGGCCCGGATCCGCGAGCGGGACGGCGGCTTCGCGGTGGACGTCCGGCGCACCGACGGCCGCTCCGCCACCGACCCGGTCAAGGCCGGGGCGCGGACCATCACCGCCGCCCGGGTGGTGGTCGCGGCCGGCACCTACGGCACCCAGACGCTGCTGCACCGGATGCGCGCGGCCGGCCACCTGCCCCGGATCTCCGCCCGGCTCGGTGAGCTGACCCGGACCAACTCCGAGGCGCTGGTGGGCGCGCAGACCACCGACCGGCGGTACGGCGCCCGCGCGGACTTCACCAAGGGCGTGGCGATCACCTCCTCGATCCACCCGGACGGGAACACCCACATCGAGCCGGTCCGCTACGGCAAGGGCTCCAACGCGATGGGCGCGCTGTCGATCGCCCAGGTACGGGGCGGCGGACGGGTCCCGCGCTGGCTGCGCTACCTCGGCAACTCGGTCAAGCACCCGGTGACCTTCGCCCGCTCGATGAACCAGTACCGCTGGTCCGAGAAGACGATCATCGGCCTGGTGATGCAGTCGCTGGACAACTCGATCACCGTCTCGCTGAAGGAGAAGGGCCTCGGCAAGGGAGCGCTGACCTCCAGCCAGGGCCACGGCGCCCCCAACCCGACCTGGATCCCGGCCGCCGAGCGCGGCGCCCGGGCGCTCGCCGACGAGATCAACGGCTTCCCCGGCGGCAGCGTCGGCGAGATCTTCGACATCCCGATGACCGCGCACTTCCTGGGCGGCTGCCCGATCGGTGACTCCCCGCTGACCGGCGTGGTCGACCCCTACCACCGGCTCCACGGACACCCCGGGATCAGTGTGGTGGACGGTGCGGCGGTCTCCGCCAACCTCGGCGTCAACCCCTCGCTGACCATCACGGCGCAGGCCGAGCGGGCCATGTCGATGTGGCCCAACAAGGGCGAGCCGGACACCCGCCCGGCGCCCGGCGAGCAGTACCGGCGGGTCGCCCCGGTCCCGCCCGCCGCCCCGGCGGTGCCGGCCGACGCGTTCGGCGCGCTGCGGCTGCCGCTGCTGGCGGTGCCGGAGGTGCCGGAGGTGCCGAAGAAGCAGGCCTGACCCCGCGCCGCCGGGGCGCCGCCCGGATCCGGGAATGTCCCGGGTGTGTCCCGAGAGCGCCCGGCGGCGCGTGAGCGGTTGACAGCCGTCCGTACCCGATGGGAGAAAGGGGCGCCCTGGGGGACCAGGAGATCGTTCGTTCGGACGGGGGGACGCGGTCCATGGCCATCTGCGCATCCTGCGGCGCGGCGTCGGCACAGGGAGCGCTCGCCTGCGCGTCCTGCGGGCGGCCGTTGGTGCCGCCACCCGCCCTGCCGCCGCCCCCGCCTCCGTCGTCAGCGCCGCCGTCCGCGTCGCCTGCGTCGCCCGTGCCGCCCGCCGTGCCGCCGTTCCCGGGGACGCCGGGGGCGGGAGCCGGGGGGCCCTGGGGCGCAGGCCGGCGGTACGACCCGGCCGCGACCCGGCCCGCCGTGCTCCTCTGGCTGGCCGGTGCCGACTGGCGCCCGGCGCTGCGCGCGGTCGTCGCGCCCACCGCCGTGCTGCTGCTGGCCGCGCTGGTGGTCGCGATCCCGGGGGAGTTCTTCCCCTACACGGCCGTCCTCGACCACCCCTCCTACGGCACGCGCTTCGGCACCGCGCTGGCGATCGTCCTCGGCGCGCTCGGCGCACCGTTCCGCCTGGACGCGAGCCCCGGCGGCCCGGTCGGACTCGTGCGGGGCAGCGCGGTGCTGGTGCGCGCGGTCCCGCTGACCGTCACCGGGCTGTGGCTGCTCGCGCTCTGGCTCGGCCTGCGGATCGGAGCGCGCCGCGGGCAGGAGCGCACCGGCGAGCAGCAGACCCGCCGGCAGGCGACCGGCGAGGCCGTGCGCACGGCCGTGGTCGCGGCCGCGGTGACGGCGCTGCTCGGCCTGGTCGGCGGCGCCACCTGGCAACCGGGCGGCCGTTTCGACGTGGACGTGGACTCCGGGACGCTCGGGCGGGTCACCTACGAGTCCTCGGCCGGCTGGGTCGAGGCGGCCGGCTGGACGGCGCTGCTCGCCGGGCTGCTCGCCTTCGCGGTGTACGGCACGGACGCGCTGCGCTGGGCGGCCTGGCGCAACCGGGCGGTGCGCGGCTGGGCGGTCGCCGGGCTGGCGGCCGGCCGCGCGCTGGCGGTCTCGGTCGGCCTGGCGTCGGTGGTCGGTCTCGTGGTGGTCGCGGTGCTGAGCGGGGACGAGGGCGTCGGCGGCGAACCGACCGCCACCGCGACGGCCTTCCTGCCCAACGTCGGCCTGATGCTGCTCGGGCTGGGCTCCGGGGCGACCTTCCGGACCAGCAGCGTGGTGCCGGACGTCGGCGAGTCGGACTGGTACCCGGACCGCGGTGACATCGACGAGTACTCCTTCTTCGACCTGCACGGTGCGAGCGGCGACTGGCGCTGGACCGGGCTGCTCGCGCTGGCCGCCGCCGCGGTGCTCGGCTGGACGGCGTACCGGCGGCGGCTGGACGCCGCGGACCGGTTCCGGCTGGCGCTGGTGTACGGGGTGGGGCTCAGCCTGCTGACGGTGGTGTCGGGGATGCTGAGCTCGTCGAGGGCCACCGCCCGCAACCTCGGCCTCGGCGAGGACGCCGAGTTCGAGACCGCGCTCTCCCTGGTGCCGTGGACGCTGCTGGTGGCCAACCTCGTCTGGGCGGCGGTCGGCGCGCTGGTGGTGCCGCCGTTGCTGGCGGCCCGCGACGGCCGGACGCAGGCTCCGTCGGCGAAGGTGCCGGCGCAGTCCGGGCGGGACCTGCCCGACTTCCCCGACGGCACACCGGTCGTCTCGGAGGTGATCGGATCGGGCGACACGCAGTGGTCCGCCGCGCGGCGCCCGGAGGACGACGGGCCGGTGGACCCCGGCGTCTGGAGCCGCCGGCCGGAGTAGCCGGCCGGGGCAGCCGTCCGGTCCCGGACAGGGCAAAGGGCCCCGCGGGGGAACGGGGCCCTTTGTCGCTCAGCACTCGGCGTCAGGGCCGCGCCGGTGCTGGGTGACGGCGCCGGGGGAGGAGCGCCGTCCGGACGGTTGGCTTGACGGGCCGTACGCCACCGCTCCGGCGGGGATGGGCCGGCGAGCGCGGGCGCACAGTGCCGTGGCGGCGGTCCGGCGCGCAGGCCGGCATCGGACCATCGCTCACGGAGCGTGAGGTGATAATCGTTGCCACCGTGGGTCGCGGCGGCACCGGGACGGGACCGCAGGTAGCCCGTCGGCCACCGGGAGAACCCCTTCCACGCAGCATCGTCCTGGACGAAGGGCTTGCTCTGCAACCGATTCGGCATGATTCGGTACAGGCCGTTTCCGGCCGGGCCGATGGCCGGCCCGGGGCGGGCCCGCCGTGCGGGGGTGTCGCGAGGGTCGGCGCGGGGACGGCGGCGATGATCACGGTGCGTAATGATGCTGGCCGGAGCGCACAGGGACGTGCACAGCGGCGCGGGGACGGTGGGCGGGGTGCGCCGGTCCTGCGGCGGGTGCGGCGGCCGGCCCCGGGCGTCCCCGGCGGCCGGCCGCCCCACCTCCTGCCCCGGTCGCGGCCGGGGTCGCTGTCCCCTGCTGGCCGGCCGCAGCACCCGCGCGCGGTCCCACGGCGCGCCGCTCCCCGGCCGGGGCCGGTTCTCCGCGACGGCGCCACGCGCGCCGGTGGACTGGGGGTGAGCTCCACGCGTGGTCCTGCAGTGCCCGTACGGAGGCGCCCTGGCCGGGGCAGGGGCGACGCGTCTGGTGGGCGCGGCGCGGTCGTACGGTCCGCCCGGAGCAACGAACCGGCGCCCGTGCCGGTCACGGTCCCCGGGGCGGGCAGACGAGTGAAACCGGCCAGCCCGGTAGACTCGATGGCAGACCCCCGCCCGTCGCACTCCGCGCACCCTCCGTAGGGCGTGCCACGCGCGACACCTTTCGTACCGCTGCCGGAAGGCCGTCTGTGTCCTCTGCTACTCCCGTCCAGTCCGTACCTGAGACCGACACCGTCCTGGTCGTCGACTTCGGTGCCCAGTACGCCCAGCTCATCGCCCGTCGGGTGCGTGAGGCCCGGGTCTACAGCGAGATCGTGCCGAGCAGCATGCCGGTCGCCGAGATGCTCGCCAAGAACCCGAAGGCGATCATCCTCTCCGGCGGTCCCTCGTCGGTCTACGAGGAGGGCGCGCCGCAGCTCGACCGTGCGATCTTCGAGGCCGGCGTGCCGGTCTTCGGCATGTGCTACGGCTTCCAGCTGATGGCCACCGTGCTCGGCGGCACCGTCGACAACACCGGCGCCCGGGAGTACGGCCGCACCCCGCTGACCGTCTCGCGCACCGGCTCGACCCTGTTCGAGGGCGTCCCGGCGCAGCACTCGGTGTGGATGTCGCACGGTGACGCCTGCTCCGCGGCCCCCGAGGGCTTCACCGTCACCGCCTCCACCGACGTGGTGCCGGTCGCGGCCTTCGAGAACGACGAGGCCCGCCTCTACGGCGTCCAGTACCACCCCGAGGTGCTGCACTCCGACCACGGCCAGCAGGTCCTGGAGCACTTCCTCTACCGCGGCGCCGGCCTGGCCCCCACCTGGACCACCGGCAGCGTGGTCGAGGAGCAGGTCGCGGCGATCCGCGCCCAGGTCGGCAACAAGCGCGCCATCTGCGGCCTGTCCGGCGGCGTGGACTCGGCGGTCGCCGCCGCCCTGGTCAACAAGGCCATCGGCGACCGGCTGACCTGCGTCTACGTCGACCACGGCCTGATGCGCAAGGGCGAGACCGAGCAGGTCGAGAAGGACTTCGTGGCCGCCACCGGCGTGCAGCTGAAGGTCGTCGACGCGCAGGAGCGCTTCCTCGACGCGCTGAAGGGCGTCAGCGACCCGGAGGAGAAGCGCAAGATCATCGGCCGGGAGTTCATCCGGGTCTTCGAGCAGGCGCAGGCCGAGATCATCGCCGAGGCCGGCGAGCACGGCGAGTCGGTCGACTTCCTCGTCCAGGGCACCCTGTACCCGGACGTGGTGGAGTCCGGCGGCGGTGAGGGCACCGCCAACATCAAGTCCCACCACAACGTCGGCGGCCTGCCCGAGGACCTCCAGTTCGCGCTGGTCGAGCCGCTGCGCAAGCTGTTCAAGGACGAGGTCCGGATGGTCGGCCAGGAGCTCGGCCTGCCGGAGGAGATCGTCCAGCGCCAGCCGTTCCCGGGCCCGGGCCTGGGCATCCGGATCGTCGGCGAGGTCACCAAGGAGCGCCTGGACCTGCTGCGCGACGCCGACGCGATCGCCCGCGAGGAGCTGACCGCGGCCGGCCTGGACCGTGAGATCTGGCAGTGCCCGGTGGTCCTGCTCGCGGACGTCCGCAGCGTCGGCGTCCAGGGCGACGGCCGCACCTACGGTCACCCGATCGTGCTGCGTCCGGTGTCCTCCGAGGACGCCATGACCGCCGACTGGTCGCGCCTGCCGTACGACGTGCTGGCCCGCATCTCCACCCGCATCACCAACGAGGTCCGCGACGTCAACCGCGTGGTGCTCGACTGCACCAGCAAGCCGCCGGGCACCATCGAGTGGGAGTGAGCGCTCCCCGCCCCGGCCGGCCCTGACCGGTTCCGAACACCCGCGCCGCCGCCCCCGTACCCGGGGTCGGCGGCGCGGGTGTTCGTCGCCGGCCCGCTCGCCGACTCCGCGCCCCCGGGTGGGCCCTCCCACCGAAAGCAGCCACGAGCGGGCAGAATGCGTCCGGACCTGTCAGGCGGTGGCGGGCCGGTGAGGGAAGGTGTGGGGAATGGCGGAGGCCAGCAGCTCTGTGGCGGCCGGGACCGTCGGCGACGGCACGGCAGGGCCGCCCCCGGGCACCCAGGACGGACCGGGCCCGGCGGGCGCCACCGGACGGACCGCCGGGTGGAAGGCGGCCGGCTCGCGGCTGGCGCTGCTGCCGCTGCGGATCTTCCTCGGCGTCACCTTCGTCTACGCCTCGCTCGACAAGCTCTCCGACAGCCACTACCTGGCCGGGGCCGGCGACCCGGCCTCGTTCGTCTCGCAGACCCGGGCCGTCAAGGGTTCCAGCCCGATCGACTTCCTGCTCGGCCCGGCGCTGTCCCACCCCACCCCGTTCGCCCTGCTGGTCGCCTTCGGCGAACTCGCGGTGGGCCTGGGCACCCTGATCGGCCTCTGGGGCCGGCTCGCCGCCGCCGGCGGCGCGCTGATCAGCCTCAGCCTCTGGCTCACCATCAGCTGGACCGTCTCGCCGTACTACCTCGGCAACGACCTCGCCTACCTGATGGCCTGGACGCCGCTGGTGCTGGCCGGCACCCCGTACCTCTCGGTGGACGGCTACCTCGCCCGGCGCTCCGCCCGGGACCGCCTGCGCGGCCTGCACGAGGACCACGTCCGGCGCCGGGCCCTGATGGACGGCGGCCTCGCGGCCGTCGCGCTGGGCGGAGCCGGGCTGCTCACCGGCTCGCTGACCGCCACCTTCGGGCGGGACAAGCCCACCGCGAAGGCCGAGCAGCCGACCGCCCCGGCACCGGCCGGCGCGCCGGTCACGGTGGACGCGGCGAGCGTCCCGGTCGGCGGCTCGGCCCAGGTCAAGGACCCGGCCAGCGGCGACGCGGTCTACCTGGTGCAGCCCAAGGCCGGCCAGTACTGCGCGTTCTCCTCGGTCTGCACGCACTCCGGCTGCGCGGTCGACGCGCCGAAGAACGGCCAGCTGTACTGCCCCTGCCACGGTTCCCGGTTCGACGCGGCCACCGGCGCCGTGGTGAACGGCCCGGCCACCAAGCCGCTGCCGAAGTACCGGGTCACCAAGGAGGGCGACAAGCTGCACCTGGGCCCGCTGGAGAGCTAGTGTCCTGAATCCTGCCCGGGTTCCTCCGGCCGGGAGCGGCGTACCGCCGCCGCCACCGCCCCGGCCAGGCCGCCCAGGCCGAGCACGATGAAGGTCACCGGGATGATGATCCGGCCGTTGACCGAGACGTCGTTCACCGCCGCCACCAGGTAGAGCACCGCGATCGCGGTGAACAGCCCCCCGGCGATCAGCGAGAACAGGTCGAGTTGGTGCTTCCTCACTGCTGGACCACCTTGATGTTGCCGAGCCCGACCCTCAGCGTGAGGTCGAGCGTGCCCTTGGATTCCTGTCCGTTCACCGGGAGCAGCTGGTAGGTGCGGTTCCCCGGGCCGTCGTCGTAGCCCTCGCGGCCCGTGATGCGGACCTCCACCAGGCCGATCTCGCTGCGCACGTTGACCGTCACGTCCGTCGGCACCGTCACGGTCAGGTCGCCGGCGCCCAGCTCGGCCGAGGTGGCCAGGGTCGCGCCGGCCGGGTCGATCCGGCTGAGGTCCAGTCGCAGCGAGCCGACCCCCAGCGTGTACTTCGGCTGCAGCTCGGCGGCCGTGGCGACGGTCCAGGTGCGGTCGCCGGCCACGTTCCGGGTGGTGACCGAGGAGCCGCCGATCGCGGTCAGCGCGACGGTGAGCAGCAGACCGGGGACGACCAGCCGGCGGGCCCGGCCGAACTTGGCGCCGAGCACCAGGGTCAGCCCGATCACCAGCAGCGCGGTGGCCAGCACGGTGCCGGCCCGGACGGTGGCGCCGCCGTTGTTCGAGGCCGACCAGACGGCGCTGGCCGCGCCCACCGCCAGCAGCAGGCCGATCAGGCCGAGCGGGGAGCGCTCGCGCCGGTGCACCACCACGGGCGGGCGCGGCGCGGTCGGCGGGGCCGGCGGGACCGGTCCGGCCTCCTTGCGCAGCGGGTCGCCCTGCGGCAGGTCGGTCCGCTGCCACCACGGCTGGGCCGGGGCGCCGGGCGGCGGGGGCGGGGTGCCGTAGGGCGGGGTCGGCGCGGTGCCGCCGTACGGGTTGCGCTCGGGGTGGCGCGGGTCCCACAGGTAGCCGGACGGGCCGGCGTGCGGGGTGTCGGCGGGGACGGTGCCGGCCTCGCGCGCCGCGGCGTGCCGGGCGCGGGCCTCCTCGGCCGCGGCCGGCTCCTCGGGCGGCCAGCGGTAGCCGCTCGTGGCGGCCGCGGCGGGGTCGGCGGCGGGTCCGGCCTCCGGGAAGTAGCGGTCGTACGGGCCGCCCGGCCGCCCGCCGTCCCCGTAACCGTGGCTGTGGCCGTGGTGCCGGCGGCGGCCGCGGATCCGGCCGCCGCGGCGGCGCTCCGGGTCGTAGCGGACGGCCAGGAAGACCAGCCCGGCGAGCAGCAGCAGCGGGAACAGCTGGCCGCCGTCGCCCATCGAGGAGAAGAAGACGCCGGTGCCGATCACGGTCAGCAGCACCGCGCCGACCGACTGGCCGTCCACCCGGCCGGTGAGCACCCGCTGGAGCTCGGTGCGGCCGGAGCGGGTGCCGCCCTTGCCGTCCGCGCCCGGCTCGGTCGGCACGATCAGCCAGGCGAGGCCGTACAGGAACAGGCCGAGGCCGCCGGAGAGGCAGAGCACCACCGTCACGACGCGGAACACCACCGGGTCGATGTCCAGGTGCCGGCCGAGGCCGCCGCAGACGCCAGCCACCACACGGTGGCGCTCGGCCCGGGTCAGCGGCGGTCGGTCCGGCGCCGGCGGGGCGCTCGTCCCGGCCTCGTGGAGCTCCTCTGCACGGTGGTCTTCGGTCATGCCCACCATCCTGCTGGGTGCCGGACCCCCGCCCAACCGGTCCCGCCCCTGCTCGGACCCTGACTTGTCCCTGATAAGCGTCAGGGTCCCTGCGGGGCCACACCCTGATGCGTCCGGGTCCGCCCGCGTGGAACCATCGGTGCCGTGGCAGCACCCGGTTCCGACTCCCGTCCCCTCGCCCCCGAGCCCGCACCGCCCGGGGGCGGCGACCCGTCCGCGCCCGGCGACGCGAAGCCGCCCTACCGCCGGCTGTACCGCAGCCCGCAGGGGCGGATGCTCGGCGGTGTGGCGCACGGGCTCGCCGTGCACCTCGGACTGCCCGTCAGCTGGGTGCGGATCGCCTTCGTGGTGCTGTTCTTCGCCCAGGGGCTCGGCGGGCTGCTCTACGCGGCGTTCTGGTTCGTGGTGCCGATCGGCATCGGCGAGCCGCGGGTCGGCGCGCACTGGGTGTACGTCAACGGCTCCTTCGTCCCGGTCGGTTCCTGGCAGGTGGGCGGCGGCGGGGAGCTGAGCAAGGGCGCCGGCCGGCGCGGCGGATGGATCGGCCGGCTGCGCGAGGTGCTGCAGCACACCCTGCGGGGCGAGCCGGTCGAGGCCGGCGAGGGGGCCGGCGCGTCCGGCGCCGGGGCCTCCGGCCAGCGGCCGGGCGGGCTGGGCCAGCTGGCCGCGCTGGTGATGCTGGTGATCGGCGTGATCGCCCTGCTCAACGCCCTCAACGTGCAGACCGCCAAGCCGTACAGCTGGCCGCTGCTGGCGATCGGCGTCGGCGTGGCGCTGGTCTGGCGGCAGGCCGACGACTCGCGCTGGCAGCGCTGGTTCGGCCTGGAGGAGGGCGAGAAGCGGCGCGGCGCCTACACCCGGGTCGGCGCGGGCGTGCTGCTGGTGGTGGCGGGCATCATCGCCTTCCTCGCCACCCAGGGCGGCGGCTCGACGATCGGCTCGGTGATCGAGGCCTCGCTCGCGGTGCTCGCCGGTGTGCTGGTGCTGGTCGGCCCGTACGCGCTGCGGATGTGGCAGGACCTCGGCGCCGAGCGCACCGCCCGCATCCGCGCCCAGGAGCGCGCCGAGATCGCCGCCCACGTGCACGACTCGGTGCTGCACACGCTGACCCTCATTCAGCGCCGCGCCGAGGACCCCAAGGAGGTGCTGCGCCTCGCCCGGGCCCAGGAGCGCGAACTGCGGCTCTGGCTCTACCGCCCGGAGGCGGTCGCCGAGCAGGCGCCGGACACCATGGCGGAGAGCCTGCGCGCGGTGGTCGCCGAGGTCGAGGACCGGCACGGCGTCCCGGTCGAGGTGGTGATCGTCGGCGACTGCCCGATGGACGAGCGGATCGCGGCCCAGATGCAGGCCGCGAGGGAGGCGACCGTCAACGCGGCCAAGTACGGTGGCGGGGGACCGGTCCAGGTCTACGCCGAGGTCGAGGGGAGGACCGTGATGGTGTTCGTCCGCGACCACGGCCCGGGCTTCGACCCGGACACGGTCCCCGAGGACCGGATGGGCGTACGCGAGTCGATCCTCGGCCGCATGAAGCGCAACGGCGGCACCGCACGGGTGCGGCCCGCGCCGGACGGCGGGACCGAGGTCGAGCTGGAGATGGAGAGAGCGAATGACTGAGGCAGCGCCGGAGCGCCGCGCGCGGGTCGTCCTGGTCGACGACCACCGGATGTTCCGGACGGGGGTACGGGCGGAGATCGGGCGCACCGAGGCGACCGGCATCGACGTGGTCGGCGAGGCCGACGACGTGGAGTCGGCGGTCCGGGTGGTCGCCGAGACGCGGCCCGACGTGGTGTTGCTGGACGTCCACCTGCCCGGTGGCGGTGGCGTCGAGGTGCTGCGCCGCTCGGCCGGGCTGATGGGCGACCCCGGGGGAGTGCGCTTCCTGGCGCTCTCGGTGTCCGACGCGGCGGAGGACGTGATCGGCGTGATCCGCGGCGGTGCCCGTGGCTACGTCACCAAGACGATCACCGGGACCGACCTGGTCGACGCGATCTTCCGGATCTCCGACGGGGACGCCGTCTTCTCGCCGCGGCTGGCCGGCTTCGTGCTGGACGCCTTCGCGGCCACCGACACCCCGCCGGTGGACGAGGACCTGGACCGGCTCACCCAGCGCGAGCGCGAGGTGCTGCGGCTGATCGCCCGCGGCTACGCGTACAAGGAGATCGCCAAGCAGCTGTTCATCTCGGTCAAGACGGTGGAGAGCCACGTCTCGGCGGTGCTGCGCAAGCTCCAGCTGAGCAACCGGCACGAGCTGACCAGGTGGGCCACCGCGCGCCGGCTGGTCTGACCCGGGTGTCCTTCGGGCCCGCCCGGTCCTGTCAAGGGCCGGGCGGGCTTGTCGGCGGGTGGCCATAGACTCGTCAGTGCCATGAGTAGCCTCTTTGACGACCTCCCGCTCCCCGGTTTCGAGGCCCCCGCCGCCGGGTCGAAGCAGCCCGCGCCGCCGATCGACGAGGAGCCGCCGCCGTACGGGGACGACGCCCCGTACGACGCCTACGAGGAGGCGATCCCCGACGGGCTCTTCCGGACCGACCACGCGGCCGAGGCCGAGCGGGACGCCTGGTACCGCAACGGCGCCGCCCGCCCGGTGATCGACCCGGCCGCGCTGCTGGAGGGCATGAACGACCCGCAGCGCGAGGCCGTGCTGCACGCCGGCTCGCCGCTGCTGATCGTGGCCGGCGCCGGCTCCGGCAAGACCAGGGTGCTGACCCACCGGATCGCCCACCTGCTGGGCGCGCGCGGGGTGCAGCCGGGCGAGATCCTGGCGATCACCTTCACCAACAAGGCCGCCGGCGAGATGCGCGAGCGCGTCGAGCAGCTGGTCGGCCCGCGCGCCCGGGCGATGTGGGTCTCCACGTTCCACAGCGCCTGCGTGCGGATCCTGCGCCGCGAGTCCAAGCTGCTCGGCTTCACCTCCTCGTTCTCGATCTACGACTCGGCCGACTCGCAGCGGCTGATGGCGCTGGTCTGCCGCGACCTCGACCTGGACCCGAAGCAGTTCCCGCCGAAGTCCTTCACCGCCAAGGTCAGCAACCTCAAGAACGAGCTGATCGACGAGGAGACCTACGCCGACCAGGCCGCCAACCCGACGGAGAAGAAGCTCGCCGAGGCGTACTTCCTCTACCAGCGGCGGCTGCGCGAGGCCAACGCCCTCGACTTCGACGACATCATCATGACGACGGTGAACCTGCTCCAGGCCTTCCCCGACGTCGCGGAGCACTACCGGCGGCGGTTCCGGCACATCCTGGTCGACGAGTACCAGGACACCAACCACGCCCAGTACACGCTGGTCCGCGAGCTGAGCGGCGGCGCGGCGGCGCACGCCCCGAAGCGCACCGTCGACGGCGACTACGTCGACCCGGCGGCCGGCCGGCTCGCCGAGGTGCCGCCCGCCGAGCTGTGCGTGGTCGGTGACGCGGACCAGTCGATCTACGCCTTCCGCGGCGCGACGATCCGCAACATCCTCCAGTTCGAGGAGGACTACCCGAACGCCACCACGATCCTGCTGGAGCAGAACTACCGCTCCACCCAGACCATCCTGAGCGCGGCCAACGCCGTCATCGAGCGCAACGCCAACCGGCGCGAGAAGAAGCTCTGGACGGCCGGCGAGGACGGCGAGAAGGTCGTCGGCTACGTCGCGGACGACGAGCACGGCGAGGCCCAGTTCATCGCCGACGAGATCGACCGGCTCACCGACGCGGGCGCGGCCAGGCCCGGCGACGTCGCGATCTTCTACCGCACCAACGCGCAGTCCCGCGTCTTCGAGGAGGTGTTCATCCGGGTCGGCCTGCCGTACAAGGTGGTCGGCGGGGTGCGCTTCTACGAGCGCAAGGAGGTCAAGGACGTCCTGGCCTACCTGCGGGTGCTGTCCAACCCGGAGGACACCGTGCCGCTGCGCCGGATCCTCAACGTGCCCAAGCGCGGCATCGGCGAGCGGGCCGAGGCGATGATCGACGCGCTGGCCGCGCGCGAGCGGATCTCCTTCGCACAGGCGCTGCGGCGCGTCGACGAGGCGTACGGCATGGCCGCGCGCTCGGCGAACGCGGTGAAGAAGTTCAACGCGCTGATGGCCGGGCTGCGCCAGGTCGTCGAGTCCGGCGCGGGCCCGGCCGCGGTGCTGGAGGCGGTGCTGGAGGAGACCGGCTACCTGGGCGAGCTCCAGGCGTCGACCGACCCGCAGGACGAGACCCGGGTGGAGAACCTCCAGGAGCTGGCCTCGGTCGCCCTGGAGTACGAGCAGGACCCGGGCGAGCGGCCGGACGCCGGCGAGGACGGCGCGCCGCCGGTCGGCTCGCTGGCCGACTTCCTGGAGCGGGTGGCGCTGGTCGCCGACTCCGACCAGCTCCCGGATGCGAAGCAGTACGGGACCGAGGGAGGAAGCCCGGACGAGGACGAGGAGGGGCAGGGCGTCATCACGATGATGACCCTGCACACCGCCAAGGGCCTGGAGTTCCCGGTGGTCTTCCTGACCGGCATGGAGGACGGCATCTTCCCGCACATGCGGGCGCTCAACCAGGTCAAGGAGCTGGAGGAGGAGCGGCGCCTGGCGTACGTCGGGCTGACCCGGGCGCGGCAGCGGCTCTACCTGACCAGGTCGGTGCTGCGCAGCGCCTGGGGGCAGCCGTCGTACAACCCGGCCTCGCGGTTCCTGGAGGAGATCCCGGAGCCGCTGGTGGAGTGGAAGCGCACGGGGGCGGCGTCGGCGCCGGCCTCGCGCGGCTTCGGCTCGGGGCCGTCCTGGGGCGGACGGTCCTCGGGCGGTTCGGGCGGTTCGGGTGGCTCCGGGGGCTCGTCGTTCGGCGGCGGGTCCTCGCGGGGCGGGTCCTCGCGCGGTTCGTCGGCCGCGGCCTCGCCGAAGGCGGGCTGGGGGCAGTCGGCGCGGCGCTCGGGCGCGGCGGTGGAGCGCGAGGTGGTCGCGCTGGCGGTCGGCGACCGGGTCACCCACGACACCTTCGGGCTGGGCACCGTGGTGGCCACCACCGGGGCCGGCGACAAGGCGCAGGCCACGGTGGACTTCGGCTCGGAGGGGCGCAAGCAGCTGCTGCTGCGCTACGCGCCGGTCGAGAAGTTGTAGCGGACCGGAGGTGGTTCGGCCCGCGCCGGCGGTGTCAGCGCGGGTCGAGCCCTTGGGCGAGGAACCAGGGCAGCGGGTCGACGGGGGAGCCGCCGTCGGCCGGGCGGATCTCCAGGTGCAGGTGCGGGCCGGTGCTGTTGCCGCTGCTGCCGACGAAGGCGATGAGGTCGCCGGCCTTCACCGTGCCCTTGCGGATCTTGTACGAGCGCAGGTGGCAGTACCAGACCTCGGTGCCGTCGGCGGTCTTGAGGATGGTCATGTAGCCGTACGACGGGTTCCACTGGGTGCGGATGGTGCCGTCGGCCACGGCCATCACCTGGGTGCCGCCGTCCACCGGGAAGTCGACGCCGGTGTGCCGCTTGGCCCAGTGGGTGCCGGCCGCGCCGAACACCTCGCCGAGGCCGTGCTGGGCGACCGGCATCGCGATCGCGGGGCGCTCCGGTGCCGGGGCCTGGTCGGGGGGCGTGGTGTTCGCCTGCGCGACCGGCTGGCCGGTCTGGCCACCCTGCCCGTTCTGCCCGTTCTGCCCGGCGGCGTCGGGCGTGCCCTGGGTGCCGGCGAGCGGCTGACGGGCGTCGCCGCGGGAGGCCTGGGCGGTCTCGCCGGCGGCCAGTGCCTGCTGGGCGGCCCGGGCAGCCTCGCCGTGCGCGGCGTCGGGGGAGTCGGCGGCGGTGGCCTGCTCGGGGACCCGGCCGGCGGCCTGGGCGCGCTGCTGGTCGGCCTCGCCCTGGACGGTGACGGCCGCCGCGGCGGCGACGCCGAGCGCGGCCACCGAGGGCAGCGCGACCCGCAGCAGCGCCGTGCGGGTGGCGGCCTTGGCGGCGTCGCGGCGCTGGGACCGGGACTGCTCGCGGGCGGCGAGGCGCAGTTCCGCACGGGTCGGACGGGCGGCTGCTTCGGGAGCCATCGCGGCTGCCTCCTCAGGTGGCCTCGGGCGCGTCGTCGGGCGGGGGGCTAAACGACCGAGACTGTAGCCGGAAGCCGGACATCCGGACAAAAGTCCGTATGTCAAGGGGCTGGGGGTGTGCGGTTGCCGGGTAGAACAGGGGAGGGCGGTGGGCGGTCTGTGATTTTGCCCTCGTCTTGAGGGGCGGGGCCGCCAACCAGGACGGGTGGCGCTACCCTCCCCTCAATTGGTTATTGCTCGTTAACCTCGCCCGTGCCCACAAGGTCCGGTGGGGGATGGACGACGAGGTCCGGGAGGCAGTGATGGGTGTGTCAGGGCCGATCCGCGTGGTGGTCGCCAAGCCGGGGCTGGACGGTCACGACCGCGGCGCCAAGGTCATCGCGCGCGCCCTGCGTGACGCCGGCATGGAGGTCATCTACACCGGCCTGCACCAGACGCCGGAGCAGGTGGTCGACACCGCGATCCAGGAGGACGCGGACGGCATCGGGCTGTCGATCCTGTCCGGGGCGCACATGACGCTGTGCGCGCGGGTACTGGAGCTGCTGAAGGAGCGTGACGCCGAGGACATCAAGGTGTTCTGCGGCGGGATCATCCCGGACGAGGACATCGTCGAGCTGAAGGCGATGGGCGTCGCCGACATCTTCACCCCGGGCACGCCGACCACCGAGGTGGTCGCCTGGGTCGAGGCCAACCTGCGGGCCGCCGGCTGACGGCTGCCGTGCGCGCGGTCGCCGTACACGCGACCGCCGAACGCACGGTCGCCGACGGGGCCGGTGCCGGACGACGTGTCCGGCACCGGCCCCGTCGGCGTTCCGGGCCGCCGCTCAGGCCGCCAGTTCGGCGAGCATCGCCTCACGGAAGCGCAGCGTCCCGGCCAGCCGGGTGAAGGTCTCGCCCCAGGCGGTGGCGGTCGCGGCCCCGGCGGCCAGCTCCTCGACCGCCCCGGCGCTGTCCGGGGAGAGCGCGCGTTCGGTCATGCCGAGCACCCCGCTGTGGCTCCACGGGTAGGCGCCGGAGGCGGCGGCCCGGGCCAGGGCCTCGACCACCGCGGTGGACAGCGGCGGCGTCCACGGGGTGGCGCAGGCGCCGAGCAGTTGGAAGGCGTCGCCGAGGCCGTGCGCCTCGATGAAGGCGGCCGTCCAGGCGGCCCGTTCGGCGGGCGGGAGCACCGCGAGCAGTTTGGCGGGGGCGCCCGTGGCGCGGGCGGCGCGCCCGGGGCCGGGGACGGGCGCGGGGCCGAGCAGGGCGCGCGCCCAGGCGGCGTCGTGCTGGCGGACGGCGGCCCGGGCCCAGGCCTCGCGCAGATCGTCGGCCCAGGTGCTGCTGGTCTCGTCGATGGCGTCGCCGACCCGCAGGGCGAGCAGCTGTCCGGGCGTCAGGCCGGTGTGCTCGGACCAGAGCGGGAGCGGGGCGGCGGCGATCACCTCGCCGAACCACCAGGCCCGTTCGCCGCGCCCGGTGGGCGACTTGGGCGGTATGCCGTCGCGTTGCATGGCCGGGTCGCAGGCGGCGGGCGGGGTGACCAGCAGATGCGTGCCATGGGTGGAGAGGCGTACGGCCGCGCGGGCGCGCTCGGCCATCCGAGTGGCCAGCGCGGAGCCGGGCAGGATGGAGAGCAGTTCGGCGGCGGTGGTCCGGACGTTCTTGCTGCGGTCGCCGAGCGCCGCCTCCAGGAAGGGTTCGTCGGCGAGCGAGAGGCCCTCCTGGAGGGCGTCCAGGAACAGCAGCCGGTCCTCGGCGCGCTCGGTGGGCCAGGTGCCGCGCAGCAGGGCCAGGCCGGCCGCCGGGTCGCGGCGGCGGAGCAGGGTGAGATGGGTGACCCGCTCGGCGAACAGGCCCTCGTGCCACAGGTGGTCGCCCTCGGCGGGCGCGGTGCCCGGGGCGGTCGGTGGCTCCGGGGCGGTCGGCGGCTCGGGCACGGCCGACGGCTCCGGGGCGGCGCGCTGCACGAACCGCCAGTCCGCGTTGCGTTCGGCGAGCCAGCGGCCGAGCGGGCCGGCCAGTGCGACCGCGTCGGGGCGCAGCTCGCTGCGGGCGCGGGCGGCGTCCAGCAGGGCCGGGACGCTGGCGGCGGGTGCGCGGTAGCCGCGCTCGCGGGCGGTCGCGAGCCACTGCGGGAGCAGTTCGGCGATGTTGGCGAGCGTGCCGCTGCCGCCGCCGCGGGTGGAGAGCAGCAGCGAGAGCCGGCGGGCGGCGGGGGCCGGCAGCTCGGGGCGGGGGTCCTCGGCGGCCGGCCGGTCGGCCGCCGAGGCGGCCGGGGCGGGCAGCGCGCCGGCCCGGCGGCGGACCGTCTCCAGGGCGGCGAGTTCGAGCAGCGCGGTGGCCGGGTCGGCGCGGTCGACGGCGCCGTCGTACGGGGCGGCCGGGCCGGGCGCGGGGAGCGGGCGGCGGTCGGTGCCCAGCAGGGCGGTGGTCTGCAGGGACTCCCAGGGGTCGGGCACGGGGGCCTCCTCCTCCGGTGGAACGGGTGCGGGTGGATGTCGGGGCGGTGGGCGCGCGGGCTCGTCAGGGGCTCGCCGCGGCCCGCTCGGGGCGTGGTCCGGCGGGCCCGCTCAGGCCGTGGTGAGGCCGATCGGGCGGCCGTCCCGCCCCCAGGCGGTGACCGGCGCGAAGCCGCGGTGGCCGTACTCGCCGAAGACCGTGAGCGGGCGGCCGGTGGAGACGGCGGCGAGCCGCCAGAGCGCGGCTTCCGGGACGGCGGTGCGGTGCACCGGGACGGTGTGCCGGCCGTCGGTGAGGTGCCAGCCCTCCTCGGAGAGCACCGGGACGACCTCGGTGAGCACCGTCGGCCAGGCGTCCAGCCACGGGTCGTCGGCCACCGCGGTGCCGTAGCCGGCCACCGCCTCGGCGACGGCCAGGCCGGGCGGCGGGCCGTCGGGCGCGGCCGCCGGGGCGCCGTAGCGGGTTCCGAGCACGGCCCGCAGCGGGCGGGCGCCGGGGTGGAAGGCCAGCTCGGCCTCGACCACCTGGCCGGTGGGCAGGGCGAGTTCGGGCGCCTGCCCGGGCCGGCCGAAGGCGATCAGCAGGGCCGGGCGGCCGGTCTTGGCGCCGCGCAGCCAGAGCCGGCGGGTGGTCAGCCGCTCGTCGCCGCCCCCGTCCATCGGCGAGGTCCGGCTGCCGAGGACCTGCCAGCGGTCCCGGACGGTCGGGCCGGCCAACAGCTCGGCGGTCTCGGTGGTGTAGCCGACCCGGGCGCGGACGGTCGCGGCGAGCGGCGCGGGCAGCTCGTCGAGCCGGGTCGCGGCGGTGGCGAGCAGGTGGAGCATCGCGTACTCCGCCAGCAGGCCCTGCTGCGGCACCGCGTCGAGCTCGCGGACCCGGGTGGCCAGACCGGGGGCCTGGGCGTCGACCATGCGGGCCGCGACCTCCTCCCAGGGGCCGGCGGTGGACTGGTCGGCGAGGCCGTGCCGGACCCGGTCGGCGAGCCGCAGCCGCAGCTCGGCGGCGCCGGCCGCGACCCGGGCGGAGCGCTTCTCGGCACGGCGGCGGGCGGCGGCCGGATCGGCCGGCGCCTCCGCCCGCACCGCCCGCTGCTCGGCCCGCTCCTGGCGGCCCTTCAGCCACTCGGCGGCCCAGTCGACGGGCTCGGCGCCGTCGGGCACCGAGGCGGGCGAGCCGCTCCAGAGCAGCAGCAGCCCCAGGGCGTGCTTGCAGGGGAACTTCCGGCTCGGGCAGCTGCACTGGTAGGCGGGCGTGGCGAGCTCGACGACCGTGCGGTACGGCGTGCTGCCGCTGCCCCTGCACTCGCCCCAGACCGCCGCGCCGTCGGTGCCCGCGGCGGACCAGGGAGCGGGCGCGGAGAGCTTGCCCGCGGCCTTCTGCGAGGCGGCGTCGGGCGCCAGGGACAGGATGTGTTCGGTGCTCCAGCGTTCCTCCATGACCACGACGGTAGGCGGCGGCACTGACATTCGACCCGGCGCCCGGACGGCCCGAACTGAGCGCCGGTCAGGATTGTCAGTGGTCCGGTGCAAGGTGGTTTCCGCAGGCCGGGACGCCGACCTGGCTCCCCCCGATCACCCCGTCGCCCGGGCATCCGTGTGCCCGGCGGCCGACCCGAAGGAGCCCCGATGACCGACGTCGCGACCGAGGTCCTGCGGCAGCACGCCGAGGAGGCGTTCGCCGCCGAGCTGTCCGCGCTGGCCGCCCAGGACGACCGCCCCCGCCCGGAGCGCTGGAGGCTCTCCCCGTGGGCCGTCGCCACCTACCTGCTGGGCGGCGAGCTGCCCGACGGCACCGTGATCACCCCCAAGTACATCGGCCCGCGCCGGGTGGTGGAGGTCGCCGTCACCACGCTCGCCACCGACCGGGCGCTGCTGCTGCTCGGCGTGCCCGGCACCGCCAAGACCTGGGTCTCCGAGCACCTCGCCGCGGCGATCAGCGGCGACTCCACGCTGCTGGTGCAGGGCACCGCCGGCACCCCGGAGGAGGCCGTCCGGTACGGCTGGAACTATGCGCAGCTGCTCACCAACGGGCCGAGCCGGGAGGCGCTGGTCCCCTCGCCGCTGATGCGGGCGATGGCGGACGGCCGGATCGCCCGGGTCGAGGAACTGACCCGCATTCCGGCGGACGTGCAGGACAGTCTGATCACCATCCTGTCCGAGAAGACCCTCCCGATCCCGGAGCTGGGCACCGAGACCCAGGCCGTGCGCGGCTTCAACCTCATCGCCACCGCCAACGACCGCGACCGCGGCGTCAACGAGCTGTCCAGCGCGCTGCGCCGCCGTTTCAACACCGTGGTGCTGCCGCTGCCCGGCTCGCTGGAGGAGGAGGTCGAGATCGTCAGCCGCCGGGTCGAGCAGCTCGGCCGCTCCCTCCAGCTGCCCGAACTGCCCGGCGGCGCCGAGGAGATCAGGCGCGTGGTGACCGTCTTCCGGGAGCTTCGGGCCGGCATCACCACCGACGGCCGGACCAAGGTGAAGACCCCCAGCGGCACCCTGTCCACCGCCGAGGCCATCTCGGTGGTCACCAACGGCCTGGCGCTCGCCGCCCACTTCGGCGACGGCGTGTTGCGGGCCGGCGACGTCGCGGCCGGCGTGATCGGCGCGGTGGTCCGCGACCCGGCCGCCGACCAGCAGGTCTGGCGCGAGTACGTCGAGGGCGTGGTGCGCGAGCGCGACGGCTGGAAGGACTTCTACCGCGCCGCCCGTGAGAACACCCGCTGAACGGCACGGCCGTGCGCCGCACGACACCGCGCCAGATGACCACAAGCTCGCAACACTCGGGAGGGAGGGCGCGATGAGCGCAGAGGTGACGCTGCTCGGCGTCCGGCACCACGGCCCCGGCTCGGCCCGCTCGGTGGCCGCCGCGCTGGAGCAGCTGCGACCGGACGCCGTCCTGGTGGAGGGTCCGCCGGAGGCGGACCCGATCCTCGCACTGGCGGCGGAGAAGGACATGGTGCCGCCGGTCGCCCTGCTGGCCCACGCGGCCGACGACCCGGCCCGCGCCGCGTTCTGGCCGTACGCCGAGTTCTCGCCGGAGTGGGTGGCGATCCGCTACGCCACCGGACGCGGCCTCCCGCTCCGCTTCATCGACCTGCCGGCCGGCTACACCTTCTCCGACGCCGGGGAAGCGGAGGAGCCGGCCGGTGACGGCGGCGACGAGGAGGACGCGGACCTGCCGCGCGACCCGATCGCCCGGCTCGCCGAGGCCGCCGGCCACGACGACCCGGAACGCTGGTGGGAGGACGTCGTCGAGCACCGCCGCCCCGGCGACGACGAGGACGCGCTCGCGCCCTTCGCGGCCGTCGCCGAGGCGATGACGGCACTGCGCGAGGACGGCGCCGCCAGCCGGCGCGACGAGCGGCGCGAGGCGTACATGCGCCAGCAGATCCGCGCCGCCCGCCGGGCCGGCCACCGGCGGATCGCCGTGGTCTGCGGCGCCTTCCACGTCCCCGCCCTGGCCGCCATGCCGACCGTCGCGCACGACCGCGCGCTGCTCGCCGAGCTGCCCAGGAAGGTGCGCACCGAGATCACCTGGGTGCCCTGGACGCACCGCCGGCTCTCCCAGCTCACCGGTTACGGCGCCGGGATCGTCTCCCCGGGCTGGTACCACCACCTGCACCGCACGGACGGCGACCCGCTGCCCGGCTGGCTCACCCGGGCCGCCGACCTGCTGCGCGCGGAGGACCACCCGGTCTCCTCCGCGCACGTCATCGAGGCCGTCCGGCTCGCCCGCACCCTCGCCGTCGTGCGCGGCCGCCCGCTGGCCGGACTCACCGAGACGCTGGACGCCGTCCGCGCGGTGATGTGCGACGGCTCGGACGTCGCCCTCGCGCTCGTCCAGGACCGGCTGGTGATCGGCGACGCGCTCGGCGAGGTGCCCGAGGCCGCGCCCGCCGTCCCGCTGCAGCGCGACCTCGCCCGGCTCCAGCGCACCCTGCGACTCAAGCCCGACCCGGCCCCGCGCGAGCTGGACCTCGACCTGCGCAAGGACACCGACGCGGCCCGCTCCCGGCTGCTGCACCGGCTGCGCCTGCTCGGCGTCGACTGGGGCGTGCCGGTCCGCTCCTCGGTCGCCTCCACCGGCACCTTCCGGGAGAGCTGGCGGCTGTGCTGGCAGCCCGAGTTCGCCGTCCGGATCGCCGAGGCCGCCCAGTGGGGCACCACGGTCGAACGGGCCGCCGTCGGCAAGGCGGTCGGCACCGCCCGGGCCGCCGTCGAACTCGCCGAGCTCACCGGGCTGGTGGAGACCTGCCTGGTGGCCGGGCTGGCCGAGGCGCTGCCCGTCGTGATGCGGGTGCTCGCCGACTGCGCCGCCCTGGACACCGACGTCGCCCACCTGGCCGGCGCGCTGCCCGCCCTGGTGCGCGCGCTGCGCTACGGCGACGTCCGGGGCACCGACCACGGCGCCCTCGGCGAGGTCGCCGCGGGACTCGCCGACCGGATCTGCGTCGGCCTGCCGCCCGCCTGCACCGGCCTGGACGCCGCCGGCGCCGCCGTGATGCGCGGTCACCTCGACGAGGTGCACGGCGCGATCGGCCTGCTGGACCAGGCGGACGGCCCCGCCGCCGGACTCGCCGACCGCTGGGCCGGCACCCTGCGGGCGCTCGCCCGGCGCGAGCCGTCCGGCGGCCCGGCCACCGGCGTGCCCGGCCTGCTGCGCGGGCGCGCCGTGCGGCTGCTGCTGGACGACGGCCGGCTCGACTCGGCGGAGGCCGGGCGGCGGCTCGGTCTGGTGCTGTCCGCAACCAACAGCCCGGCGGACGCGGCCGGCTGGATCGAGGGCTTCCTGACCGGGGGCGGTGCGCTGCTGCTCCACGACCCCCGGCTGCTCGGTCTGCTCGACGGCTGGCTGACCGGCGTCCCGGCGGAGGTCTTCACCGACGTGCTGCCGCTGCTGCGGCGGACCTTCGCCACCCTGGAGGCCGGGGTCCGGCACACCGTGGGCGGCCGGGTGGCGGCCGGTCCGCTGGGCTCCGGGAGCGCCGAACCCACCAGGGAGGAGGCCGCGTTGGACCGGGCCCGGGCCGAGGCCGCGCTGCCCGTGGTGGCCCTGCTGCTCGGACTGCCGACCGGTGACGAGGAGCCCGGTGAGCACCCGCGGATCCCCCGGCAGGCCGAGGGCCGCGACACCTGACGGCCCCGCCGTCCCCCAGACCGCCGACCACCCGCAGAGGAGCCCCCGATGGCAGTCACCACCCCCGGCACCGCGTCCGCCGCCGACCCCGGCGCCCACGCCGACGAGCGGCTGCGCCGCTGGCGGCTGGTCCTCGGCGGCGAGGCGGACGGCACCGGCCGCACCCTGCACGGCCGGGACGCCGCGATGGACGGCGCGCTCGCCGCGCTCTACCGGGGCCCCGCCGAGGACGGCCGGGCCGGGCAGCCGCGCTCCGGGCGCCGCAGCGCTGGCCTCGGCGGCTCGGCCCCGCAGGTGGCCCGCTGGCTGGGCGACATCCGCAGCTACTTCCCGGCCACCGTCGTCCAGCTGATGCAGCAGGACGCCATCACCCGGCTCGGGCTGGAGCACCTGCTGCTGGAGCCGGAGATGCTGGAGGCCGTCGAGCCGGACGTCCATCTGGTCGCCACCCTGCTCTCGCTCAAGCACGCGCTGCCCGAGACCACCCGGGAGAGCGCCCGCGCGGTCGTCGGCCGGGTGGTCGCCGATCTGGAGCGCCGGCTCGCCGACCGCACCCGGGCCACCCTGGGCGGCGCGCTGGACCGCAGTGCCCGGGTCAACCGCCCGCGCCACCGCGACATCGACTGGGACCGCACCATCCGGGCCAACCTGAAGAACTTCCTGCCCGAGCACGGCACGGTCGTCCCCGAGCGGCTGGTCGGCTACGCCCGCGCCCAGCGCGCGGTGAAGAAGGACGTCATCCTCTGCATCGACCAGTCCGGCTCGATGGCGCCGTCGGTGGTGCACTCGGCGGTGTTCGGCGCGGTGCTCGCCTCGATGAAGAGCCTGGACACCCGGCTGGTCGTCTTCGACACCTCGGTGGTCGACCTCACCGAGCAGCTCACCGATCCGGTCGACGTGCTCTTCGCGACCCAGCTCGGCGGCGGCACCGACATCAACCGGGCGCTCGCCTACTGCCAGTCCCGGATCGCCCGGCCGGCCGAGACGATCGTCGTCCTGATCAGCGACCTCTACGAGGGCGGCATCCGTGACGAGATGCTCAAGCGGGTGGCCGCGATGAAGGCGGCCGGCGTGCAGTTCATCGCCCTGCTGGCGCTCTCCGACGAGGGCGCGCCCGCCTACGACCACGCGCACGCCGCCGCGCTGGCCGCGCTCGGTGCCCCGGCCTTCGCCTGCACCCCCGACGCCTTCCCGGAGATCATGGCGGCGGCGATCGAGAAGCGCCCGATACCGGTGCCGGACCAGGGGGTGTGAGCGGAGCCGTCGGCCCGGTCGTCAATGCGTCGGCGCCGGGGTTCACTCGAACGGCGGAACCCGTGGCGGGTCCGACCTGGGCTGTCGGTCCGGGCGCCCGGCGTACGCCCCCTGGGCTTTTCTGTGACGGTTCTCACCAAAGACGGGCAGGCCCCGGGCGAAACACGCCCGTCGTCCGGGGATAACCTGCCAGACGGACGTGACGCGCGTGTTGATTGACGTGTGCGCCCGTGGCTGTGTGGGCCGCAAGGCCGTACTTCTGCGTACCCGCACCGCCCCGACGACCCGCAGCGAAGATCCTGCCGTGGCACGCTCGTAGAGACACAATCCGCGACCACGAACAAGGACAAACACGTGGACCTGTTCGAGTACCAGGCGAGGGACCTCTTCGCCAAGCACGGGGTGCCCGTGCTTGACGGCGATGTCATCGAGACCGCCGCAGACGCTGCCGCCATCGCGGAGCGCTTCGGCGGCCGCGCCGTCGTCAAGGCTCAGGTGAAGGTGGGCGGCCGAGGCAAGGCCGGCGGCGTCAAGCTCGCCGCCGACCCGGCGGACGCCGTCGCCAAGGCCGAGCAGATCCTCGGCATGGACATCAAGGGCCACACCGTGCACAAGGTGATGCTGGCCCAGACCGCGGACATCAAGGACGAGTACTACGTCTCGTTCCTGCTGGACCGCACCAACCGCACCTTCCTGGCCATGGCCAGCGTCGAGGGCGGTGTGGAGATCGAGGTCGTCGCGGAGGAGAACCCCGACGCGCTCGCCAAGATCCCGGTCGACGCCAACGAGGGTGTGACCCCGGAGAAGGCCGCCGAGATCGTCGCCGCCGCGAAGTTCCCGGCCGAGGTCGCCGACCAGGTCGCCGAGGTCCTGCAGAAGCTGTGGACCGTCTTCATCAAGGAGGACGCCCTCCTCGTCGAGGTCAACCCGCTGATCAAGTCCGGCGAGGGCAAGATCATCGCGCTCGACGGCAAGGTCTCCCTGGACGAGAACGCCGAGTTCCGCCAGCCGGAGCACGAGGCCCTCGAGGACAAGGCCGCCGCCAACCCGCTGGAGGCCGCTGCCAAGGCCAAGGGCCTCAACTACGTCAAGCTCGACGGCGAGGTCGGCATCATCGGCAACGGCGCGGGTCTCGTCATGAGCACCCTCGACGTGGTCGCGTACGCCGGTGAGAAGCACGGCAACGTCAAGCCCGCCAACTTCCTCGACATCGGTGGCGGCGCCTCCGCCGAGGTCATGGCGAACGGCCTGGAGATCATCCTCGGCGACACCGACGTCAAGTCGGTCTTCGTCAACGTCTTCGGCGGCATCACCGCGTGCGACGCGGTCGCCAACGGCATCGTGCAGGCGCTCGCCCTGCTCGAGGAGAAGGGCGAGGCGGTCACCAAGCCGCTGGTCGTCCGCCTCGACGGCAACAACGCCGAGCTGGGTCGTCAGATCCTGACCGACGCCAACCACCCGCTCGTCGAGCAGGTGGACACCATGGACGGTGCGGCCGACCGCGCCGCCGAGCTGGCCAACAAGTAAGGAAGGGGACTTTCACACCATGGCTATCTTCCTTACCAAGGACAGCAAGGTCATCGTCCAGGGCATGACCGGCTCCGAGGGCATGAAGCACACCCGCCGCATGCTCGCCTCCGGCACCCAGATCGTCGGCGGTGTCAACCCGCGCAAGGCCGGCACCACCGTGGACGTCGACGGCACCGAGGTGCCCGTCTTCGGCACCGTCGCCGAGGCCATCGAGAAGACCGGTGCCGATGTCACCGTCATCTTCGTCCCGCCGGCGCACACCAAGAGCGCCGTCGTCGAGGCCATCGACGCCGAGATCGGCCTGGCCGTCGTCATCACCGAGGGCGTCCCGGTGCACGACACCGCCGCCTTCTGGGCCCACGCCGGCGCCAAGGGCAACAAGACCCGGATCATCGGCCCGAACTGCCCCGGTCTGATCAGCCCCGGACAGTCGAACGCCGGCATCATCCCGGCCGACATCACCAAGGCCGGCAAGATCGGCCTGGTCTCGAAGTCCGGCACCCTGACCTACCAGCTCATGTACGAGCTGCGGGACATCGGCTTCACCTCGGCCGTGGGCATCGGCGGTGACCCGGTCATCGGCACCACCCACATCGACGCCCTCAAGGCGTTCCAGGAGGACCCGGAGACCGAGCTCATCGTCATGATCGGTGAGATCGGTGGCGACGCCGAGGAGCGGGCCGCGGCCTTCATCAAGGAGAACGTGACCAAGCCGGTCGTCGGCTACGTCGCGGGCTTCACCGCCCCCGAGGGCAAGACCATGGGCCACGCCGGCGCCATCGTCTCCGGCTCCTCGGGCACCGCGCAGGCCAAGAAGGAGGCCCTTGAGGCCGCCGGTGTCAAGGTCGGCAAGACGCCGTCCGAGACCGCCCGCCTGGCCCGTGAGCTGTTCAAGGGCTGACGCCCCCGCTCGCAGTACGGCGCCCCCGCCCGGACCTCCGGGCGGGGGCGCCGTACTGTTCGGCGGCCCGGCCGTCGCGCTGTTCAGCGGACCGGCGCGCACTGGTGCAGCGCCCAGGGGGCGCAGCCGCGCGGGGGTTCGGCGGCCACCACGCCCGGCGGGGGCAGTGCCTCGGCGGCCCGCCCGCCCGCCGGCGGGCGGTACGGCCCGTCCTCGCGGGGCGGCGGCGGATCCAGCACGACCGGCTCCAGCCCCGGCGTTGTCGAGCACCAGAGGCTCTGGATCCCCGACGGCGGCCCGTCCGGCACCAGCGGCAGCGGTGCGTCCGGATCGCTCGCCGAGGTCGGGACCGCCGCGCAGAGCGAGGGCGGCGGCGGATCCGGCAGCCGGAACAGCTCGCCCGGCCCGCCACCCGCCAGCGTCGCCAGCACCGCACCGCCGACCGCCGCCGTCAGCAGCGCCGCCGCCCCCGTCCGGCCCGCGTTCGCCAGCCCGTGCCGGGCCCGCAGCAGCGGCACCGGCGGCCGGGGCGGCTCCGGCGCCCCGCGCACCGCCGCCCGGTGCATCAGTTCGCACAGCCGATCGGCGAACCCGTCCGCCGCCGGATCCGGCCCGACCAGCTCCGGCACCCAGTGCGCCAGCGCCACCCGCGCCGCCCACACCCGCGCCTCGGCGGCCGTCACCGTCGACTCCACCTCCACCGCCACCGCGGTGGCCGGCATCCCCAGGCCGTCGTGCAGCACCAGCGCCCGGCGCTGCGGCCGTGACAGCCGGCGGAGCGCCTTGAGCAGCGCGCGGTCCCGGTCGGTCAGCCGGTCGTGGTCCGGCAGCACCGCCTGGGCCTCGTCCGCCGGACGCACCTTGATCCGCCGGTGCGGCAGCCGCCACGCGTGGGCACGGCGCGGGCCACCCCGGTGCCACGGCGACAGCGCCGACTCGAACGCCCGCGCCCGCACCCACGCCTCCGGCTCACCCCCCGCGACCACCTCCGCCCACCGCCGCCGCGCCTCGTCGAACGCCCGCCCCACACAGCGCACGGCCCGGTACTTGCAGGCGGTGAGCAGGAACACCTGCTGCACCAACCGCGTGTGCGCCGCCGCGTACACCTCCTCGAACCCCGCCGCCGGCCCCCCGGCTCCCTCCGGTCCCACCGCCCGGCCCCGTGCGGGCTGCCGCCGGTCGGCTTCCGCCTCGGGCCGGCTGGCGCCGCGTCCGGCCGCCTCCATCGCCGCCGCCCGGCTGCCGGCCTGCCCGGCGTCCGCCGCCCAGCCGCCGCCGGCCTCGACCGCTCGGCCCCC
Source organism: Kitasatospora sp. NPDC004723 (assembly GCF_040609255.1). Lineage (NCBI taxonomy): Bacteria > Bacillati > Actinomycetota > Actinomycetes > Kitasatosporales > Streptomycetaceae > Kitasatospora > Kitasatospora sp. NPDC004723. The sequence goes on from NZ_JBEXJT010000001.1 coordinate 508,793, forward strand.
CGCTGTCGGCGGACCGGCGCTGCTCGCGGGCTGTCCTTCTCCTGCCCGCGGGTCGTCGACGTCGGCTGCGACAGCCTGCTCCGCCGCCGACCGGCCGGCGTTGCGCCCGGCCTGCGCGGCCGCTCGGCCGGCGCGTACGCCCTGCGGGCGGTTCGTGTCGGTGGCGTCCGCCACTGGGTGGGGGGCACGCGTGTCGAGCGGGGCTGCCGCTTCGGCGCGCGTGGGGCGCTGCTGCCTGTCGGTCAGGGACGTATCGACGTGGTCGGTGGGGGTTTGCCCGTCGCCGCCTTGGAGGGGCGGCGGGGTTTCCGTGATGTGCCGTGTCTGGTTGGTGTGCTGTCTGTCGGCCGGGGACGCATCGACGTGGTCGGCAGGGGTCTGCCGGTTGTCGGCCTGGCGTGCCGACGTGGCCTCCGTGGTGTTCCGCCCGTGGTCGGTGCTGTCGGCCGGGGCGCCCTTTCCCGTGCCACCACCGGGCGAGTCGGGCCGTGGCGGCCGGTCGTCGGCCCGGTGGGGCGTGGGGGGTGTCGTCGCGGTGGTCCTGGTGCGGTCGGGCTTCGGGCCGCGTCGTGGCTTTCCGCCGCCGGGCTTCGGGCCGCGGCCGGGGGCGGGGGCGGCGTCCGGGGTGGGGAGCAGGGCGGCGAGCGCGGTGATCTCCTCCTGGGTGCGGGTGCCGAGTTTGCGCAGGGCCCGGTGCTGGTAGCTGCGGGCGGTGGTGGGGGTGACGCCGAGGGCGGCGGCGGTCTCGGCGAGGTCCCGGCCGGCCGCGAGGTGGGCGAAGGCCTGCGCCTCACGTGCCGTCAGCCGGCGCAGCAGCCCGGCGGCGGCCTCGTCCTTCCCGGCCCCGTTCCCGGAGGTCGGCGCGGTCGGTGCGGTCGGTGCGGCCTTGGCGCGGCGCCCCTTCCCGCTGCGTCGCTGCGTCGCGGACGCGGGCTGGTTGCCGGGGTGCTCGGCGGTCGGGGGCCTGGTCATCAGACGCTCCAGGCCGGGTCGGTCGCGGTGGCGAGCAGGCATGGTCTGAAAATGCGCATAAGCCAATAATCTGGGACACCCCGGCCGTTTGCCGCTTCACGGAGCATGGCGAGTCGCCTTGGCACGATGTGGCCCATGACGCAGCTGACGGGTCGTCCGATTCTGGGAGCGCCGGGCGAACTGGGGGCCAGGCCCGTCCTGTCCGCCCTGTTGGCCGGGGTCCGGACGGCCCTGATCGGGCTTTGCGTGGTCACCGTCCCGGTGCTCGGGCTCTGGGTGGTGACGCCGTACGCCGACGGGGGTGCGGACGGGACGTTGCGGCTGGTGGCGGCGTTGTGGCTGCTCGGGCACGGGGCGCCGGTGCTGCGCGGGGCGGCGGAGGCGCCGTTGTCGGTCACCCCGCTGCTGCTCGGTCTGCTGGCGGTGGGCCAGTTGGTCCGGGTGGCGGGCCGGGTGACGGCGCGGAGTGCGGGGCGGCCGGGGCGCGGCGGTGCGCCGGCGGTCTGGGCGGGGTACACCGCGGTGGCGTGCGGGGTGGTGGCGCAGTGTGCGGGGCCGGGGGAGTTCCGGGCCAGGGTGCTGCCGGACCTCGTGGTGGTCGCGCTGGTGGCCGGGGCGGCGGTGGCGGTCGGTGCCCGGCCGCGCGGGGCGGTTCCGCTGGTGACGGGGGTGCTGGAGCGGTGGCTGGCCCGGCTGCCGGAGACGGTCCGGCCGACGGGCGGGGCGGCGGCGGTCCGGGTGGCCGCGCTGGCGGCCGGGGGAGGGCTGCTGGCGGCGGGCGGGCTGCTGGTGGCGGGGGCGGCGCTGTTGGGCGCGGTGTCCACGAGCGGTTCGTCGGAGGTGCTCGCGGGCGGGCCGGCGGCGGTGGCGGGGGTGCTGCTGGTGAGCCTGGTGCTGCTGCCGAACGCGGTGCTGTGGGGCGCGGCGTACGCGCTCGGGCCGGGGTTCGCGGCGGGGGAGGGGACGGTGGTGTCGCCGGTGCGGACGGTGCTGGGGCCGGTGCCGGACTTCCCGTTGTTCGCGCTGTTCCCGGAGCCGGGGGCGGGCGGCTGGCGGCTGGCGGTGTGCGTGCTGCCGGCGCTGGCGGGCGTGGTGCCGGGGCTGCTGCTGGGCCGGGCGGCGGCCGTCGGCGGAGGGCGAACCGGCGGACGAACCGGCGGACGAACCGGAGGGCGGGCCCACGCCCGGCTCGACGGCCGGACCGGGGAGCGCGTCCCGTGGTCGGCGCCGGCGACCGCGGTGGCGGCGCTGGCGACCGGGCTGCTGGTCGGGTCGGCGGCGGCCGGGCTCGGCGGGCTCTCGGGCGGGGCGCTGGCAGCGGGCCGGATGGCCTGGCTGGGGCCGGTGCCGTGGTGGACGGGCCTGGCCGCGGCGGCCTGGGTGGCGACGGTGGCCGCTCCGATCGCCGTGCTGGCCCGTGCCCGGTCGCTGCGCGCGGCCGGCGGGCGCGCGCCGCTCCTGCCCGGGGTGCTCACCGTGCCCGCACGCCGGAGCGCACTTCTCCTTCGCGCCCGCGCGCACGCCGCGGTCACCCGTCTGTCGGGTATCCGGAGCGGCGACCCCGACAGCGCCTCCGACGCCGACGCGGCCGACCCGGCCCCGTGACCGGAGCTACTCGCGCTGCTTGGTGATGTCCACGTACCACTGCGGCGCGAGCCGCTCGCAGCCGTCGGCGGCGCTGGCCGTGAGGGAGTCCCGCACACAGGTGACGTAGTCGTTGTAGCGCAGGGCCAGGCCGAGGACGGAGGAGACGAAGACCACCGTCACGGCACCGGTGAGGATGCCCGCCAGGGCGGCCGGGGTGAGCGGGTTCGGGGCGACGGGCCCGGCGGCGGTCACCGCGCGACCGGTCCGGGCGCCGGCCGGGGCGTCGGCGGGAGCCGGCTTGGGGGTGCGCATCGCGGAGACGCCCCAGGCGATGGCGAGCGCGCCCAGGAACAGGGCGACGTAGTGCAGCGTGGCGAACGCGCAGACCAGCGCGCCCATGCCGGCCAGCGCGGCGTTGCGGGCCTTGCGCTGGGCGGGGTCGCTCGGGTCGAGCCGGGGCGGCTGCGGCGCGGGCGGGCGGGGGTGCCAGCCGCCGCCCTGGTAGCCGGGGCTCCACGGGTGCGGCGGGGGGACGAGCGGGCGCTCGTCCGGATCGCCGTCCTGGCCCTCGGGGCGCTCGGAGCCCTCGCCGGAGTGGGGAGCACGTGGCCGCCACGGCTGGTCGGGGGCATCCGCCGGCGGCGGCGCGAAGGGGTTGCGCTCGCCGGTGTCGTCACCGCTGCTCATGGTTCAGCCATTCCTTCTCGGTCGGTGGGGCGGGTGCCCGCGCCACCCTATGATCCCGCAGGCCCCGGTGGGGGCTCCGGGCGCGTCCGGGGTAGCCGGTCGCCGGTGTCGCACCGCGGCCCGGTCGGGGTCCGGTGGGGACGGTGGGGACGGTGGGGACGGCCCGGCGAGATCCCCGTCTCAGCTACGCGCGTAGCCCTCGACGGTGTTTCGGGGGCCGTCCGACCAGCCGTTATGGTGGTGACGGTCAGCAGCTCCCATGGGTTCCCCGGGCGCCCGCGTCGCGGCGGGTTCTCCAGGAGTTCCCCCTCGCTCGACCTGCCGTTCGTAGTGGCCCCACCGCCGGTGGAAGTACCAGCGCACGGCGCCCGACCTACGGAGAATCGCGCAGTGGCCGCCGCCCCCGCTCAGCTCTTCCCGCCCCGCACGCCCGGACCGGCCCGTCTGGTGGTGCTGGTCTCCGGCTCCGGCACCAACCTCCAGGCACTGCTCGACGCCGCCGCCGACCCCGCGTACGGCGCGGAGATCCTGGCCGTCGGCGCGGACCGCGACGGCATCGCCGGCCTGGAGCGCGCCGAGCGCGCCGGTGTGCCGGTGTTCGTGCACCGGGTGAAGGACCACCCGGACCGCGCGGAGTGGGACCGCGCGCTGACCGCCTCCGTGGCCGGGTACCGGCCGGACCTGGTCGTCACGGCCGGCTTCATGAAGATCCTCGGCCCCGAGTTCATCGCGGCCTTCGCCGGACGGATCGTCAACACCCACCCCGCGCTGCTGCCCTCCTTCCCCGGCGCCCACGGCGTCACCGACGCGCTGGCGTACGGGGTGCGGGTCACCGGCTGCACCGTCCACCTCGTCGACGCCGGCGTCGACACCGGGCCGATCATCGCGCAGGGCGTCGTGGAGGTCCTCGACGCCGATCACGCCGATGGCGGCGAGGCGCTGCACGAGCGCATCAAGACAGTCGAGCGCAAGCTGCTCGTCGACGTCGTGGGCCGGCTGGCCCGCGAGGGTCACCGCATCGAGGACCGAAAGGTATGGATTCCGGCATGAGCGCCGCCCCCACCACCACTCCCGTCTCCGAGAACGTCCGGCCGATCCGGCGCGCCCTGATCAGCGTGTACGACAAGACCGGTCTGGAGGAGCTGGCCCAGGGCCTGCACGCCGCCGGGGTCGCGATCGTCTCCACCGGTTCCACCGCCGGCCGGATCGCCGCCGCGGGCGTCCCGGTGACCGAGGTCTCCGAGCTGACCGGCTTCCCCGAGTGCCTGGACGGGCGCGTCAAGACGCTGCACCCCCGCGTGCACGCCGGCGTGCTCGCCGACCTGCGCCTGGAGTCGCACCGCGCGCAGCTGGCCGAGCTGGGCGTCGAGCCCTTCGACCTGGTCGTGGTGAACCTCTACCCGTTCAAGGCCACCGTCGCCTCCGGCGCCACCCCGGACGAGTGCGTCGAGCAGATCGACATCGGCGGCCCGAGCATGGTCCGCGCCGCCGCCAAGAACCACCCCTCGGTGGCCGTCGTGGTCGACCCGGCCCGCTACCAGGACGTGCTCGCCGCCGTCCAGGCCGGCGGCTTCGACCTGCTGACCCGCAAGCGGCTCGCCGCCCAGGCCTTCGCGCACACCGCCGCCTACGACGTCGCGGTGGCCAACTGGTTCGAGGAGTCCGGCTACACCGAGACCGAAGACGCCTTCCCGGCCTTCCTCGGCTCCGCCTTCGAGCGCCAGAACGTGCTGCGCTACGGCGAGAACCCGCACCAGGGCGCCGCGCTGTACACCGACGGCAGCGGCGGCCTGGCCGGTGCGCGGCAGCTGCACGGCAAGGAGATGTCGTACAACAACTACGTCGACACCGACGCCGCCCGCCGCGCCGCCTACGACCACGCCGGCCCGGCCGTGGCGATCATCAAGCACGCCAACCCGTGCGGCATCGCGACCGGCGCCGACGTCGCCGAGGCGCACCGCAAGGCGCACGAGTGCGACCCGGTCTCCGCGTACGGCGGCGTGATCGCCGTCAACCGCCCGGTCACCGTGGCGCTGGCCGAGCAGATCGCCCCGATCTTCACCGAGGTCGTGGTGGCCCCCGGTTACGAGGACGGCGCCGTCGAGGTGCTGGCCCGCAAGAAGAACCTGCGGGTGCTGCTCGCCCCCGAGGCGCCGGCCAACCGCCAGGAGGTGCGCCCGATCTCCGGCGGCGTGCTGCTCCAGGACGCCGACCGGGTGCACGCCGAGGGCGACGACCCGTCGACCTGGACGCTGGCGACCGGTGAGGCGCTGTCCGAGGCCGAGCTGGCCGAGCTGGCCTTCGCCTGGCGGGCCTGCCGGGCCGTCAAGTCCAACGCGATCCTGCTGGCCAAGGACGGCGCCTCGGTGGGCGTCGGCATGGGCCAGGTCAACCGGGTCGACTCCTGCAAGCTCGCGGTCGAGCGGGCCGGCGAGCGGGCCAAGGGCGCGTACGCGGCCTCCGACGCCTTCTTCCCGTTCGCCGACGGCCCGGCGATCCTGATCGCCGCCGGGGTCCGGGCGATCGTCCAGCCGGGCGGCTCGATCCGCGACGAAGAGGTGATCGCGGCCGCCGCCGAGGCCGGGGTGACCATGTACTTCACCGGCACCCGGCACTTCTTCCACTGATCCGCTGATCCGGCCGGTCCGCCGACCGGCTGACCGGCTGACGGAACGACGGAGCGGCCCGGCTCCCTCCACCGAGGGGGCCGGGCCGCTCCGTCGTGCGCGCTGTTACTTCTTGATCACCAGGGTGCCGGCGGCACGGTCGTGCCAGCCCTGCAGCTTCCCGGAGTTGTCGAAGAACGGCGACAGGTAGACCAGCACCGCGCCGATGTAGCAGAGGAACCCGCCGACGACCGGGATGATGAAGCGGATGAAGCCGCCGCCCAGGCCCGGGGTCCGGCCGGTGTTCTCCTTGACCACGCGCAGGCCCATGGCCATCTTGCCCAGGGTGGCGCCGACGAAGGAGACCATCAGCCACTCGTAGAGCAGGTTGAACAGCGACAGCACGACGATCATGATCAGCATGGTGCCGACGAGGCCGGCCGCGGCGTCGTTCTGCTGCTGGATGCAGTCGTTGTAGCTGACGGTCCCGTAGGAGTACGTGCTGCAGTCCTCGGTGTCCTTGACGATGCCGAGCGAGCCGGCCAGGCCGAGCGCCATGACCAGGGCGATGACCGCGCCGACCGCCAGGAAGTCGATCAGCCGGGCCACGAAGCGCTGGCCCATGGAGGCGATCTTCACCGTGCCGAGCTGGGCGATGTTGATGTAGCCGTTGTTCGCCTGGAGGGTGCCCGGCATCGGCTGGTACCCGTACGCCTGCTGCTGCTGGGGGTAGCCGTACCCGGCGGCCGGCGGCTGCTGCTGCGGGTAGCCGTACCCGGCGGCCGGCGGGGCCTGCTGCGGGTAGCCGTAGCCGGGCTGCGGCTGCGGCTGCGGGGGCTGCTGCGGCTGCTGGGGCTGGTTGTACGGGTTGTTGGGGTCGGGCGGATAGCTCATCGATGCCTCCGGGCAGATGGGGACAAGTGGGGACGGGACAGCGGAGGACCCGGAACGGACCGGCGGGTCGGGTGGCCGGTCGGACGGGACGTTAGCGGAGCGCACTGACACCGGGCGCGTGCGGGACCGGGTGTGCGCTCCCGCTCAGGGCCGTGGGAAGCGGGCGAACGGGAGCCTGGACGGCCTGCCGGTGAGGGGCGTGCCGCGGCGGCGGTCGGTCGTCGGCGCGGTGCGGTCTGGTCGGCTCACTTCGTTCTTCCCCCGGGTACGCCCCCGCCGGGTCTGTCCGTCGGCCCGTCACCGGGCCGGATGCGGCGGGGAATGCCCGCATATCGTCGACCGGGCGGCCGGGCCCTGTCCAGCCGGGCTCGCGCGTGGGGCCGGACTGTGGCGCAACCGCAATACGACCCGAACGTTCCGTACCCGTTCGTCCACCTCCCGTACTGCTCCGCCACCGCCCGGGCCGCACTCCCCGCCCCGGTCCCGCCCAGGTCCCGGCGCCGTTCCGCCGCCGTCCCGGCGCCCTGCGGCCGCCCTCCCGCGGCCGTCCCGCCGCCGGCTCCCCCCGGTCCGGGACCGGTGGCACGGACGCTTGCCCGGATCCGGGAGAATGGGGTCATGACTGCCCAGATTCTCGATGGCAAGGCCACCGCGGCCGCGATCAAGTCCGAACTCGCCGCCCGCGTGGCGGCCCTCCAGGCGAAGGGCGTCGTGCCCGGCCTCGGCACCGTCCTGGTCGGCGACGACCCGGGCAGCCGCTGGTACGTCAACGGCAAGCACCGGGACTGCGCCGAGATCGGCATCGCCTCGATCCAGCGCGAGCTGCCCGCCACCGCCACCCAGGAGGACGTCGAGAACGTCGTCCGCGAGCTCAACGCCGACCCGACCTGCACCGGCTACATCGTCCAGCTGCCGCTGCCCAAGGGCCTCGACCAGAACCCGGTCCTGGAGCTGATGGACCCGGACAAGGACGCGGACGGCCTGCACCCGACCTCGCTCGGCCGCCTCGCGCTGGGCATCGACGGCCCCCTGCCCTGCACCCCGCTCGGCATCGTCGAGCTGCTGCGCCGCCACGACGTGCCGATCGACGGCGCCGAGGTGGTCGTGGTCGGCCGCGGCGTCACCGTCGGCCGCTCGATCGGCCTGCTGCTCACCCGCCGCAGCGAGAACGCCACCGTCACGCTCTGCCACACCGGCACCCGTGACCTCGCCCACCACCTGCGCCAGGCCGACATCATCGTGGCCGCCGCCGGTGTGCCGCACCTGGTCAAGCCGGAGGACGTCAAGCCGGGCGCGGCCGTGCTGGACGTCGGCGTCAGCCGCAGCGAGGGCAAGATCGTCGGCGACGTCCACCCGGGCGTGGCCGAGGTGGCCGGCTGGATCTCCCCGAACCCCGGCGGCGTCGGCCCGATGACCCGCGCCATGCTGCTGAACAACATCGTCGTGGCGGCCGAGCGCCGCGCCGGCATCTGACCCGCCCCGACCGACGACCGACGATCCCGAAGGACGGGAAGCCATGACCGAACCGCGGCGGACCCGGCGCAGGCCGGTCAAGACCACCGGCACGCTGCCCCCCGAGGGCTCGGCGGCGGCCCTCGGGCGCGACCACGCGCTGCCGGTCCGGCAGTGGCCGATAACGCTGGTCCTGCTGGTGGTCGGCGCCGGCCTCGCGGTCACCTGGTTCGCCGACTTCCAGGACGGCTTCAAGTACGGGCTGCTGATCATCGGCGGCGGGGTGCTGCTCGGCGCGCTGCTGCGGCTGGTGCTGCCGGAGGTCGGCATGCTGGCGGTGCGCAGCCGGTTCACCGATGTGATCGTGCTGACCTTCCTCGGCGTGTCGATCGTGCTGCTGACCCTGATGGCCCAGCCCAACCCGTGGGTGGAGTTCCCGGTGCTGGACAACATCGGCCAGCTGATCGGGCGCCCCCGCCGGTAGTCCGGCCGGTCGTGCACGGCCCCCGCCCGGGTCCCGGGCGGGGGCCGTCATCGTCTGTGACCAACCAGTCACGACCTCGCCCGAGGCGTACGCTTCCCTTTGCGATACCCTGACGCCGGTTCTCTCGATGTCGAGAGACCGTCCGCGGCTCCGGCGCGCCGAACGTGCCTGGGGCACCTGGCGATCTGCTGGAGAAGGTAGAAATGACCCGCACCCCCGTCAACGTCACCATCACCGGAGCCGCCGGCCAGATCGGCTACGCGCTGCTCTTCCGTATCGCCTCGGGCCACCTGCTCGGCGCCGACGTCCCGGTGAACCTGCGCCTCCTGGAGATCCCGCAGGGCCTCAAGGCCGCCGAGGGCACCGCCATGGAGCTCGTCGACTGCGCGTTCCCGCTGCTGCGTGACATCACCATCACCGACCAGCCGAACGTGGCCTTCGACGGCGCCAACGTCGCGCTGCTGGTCGGCGCCCGTCCGCGCACCGCCGGCATGGAGCGCGGCGACCTGCTGCAGGCCAACGGCGGCATCTTCGGCCCGCAGGGCAAGGCCATCAACGCCCACGCCGCGGACGACATCAAGGTCCTGGTCGTCGGCAACCCGGCCAACACCAACGCCCTGATCGCCCAGCGCAACGCCCCGGACGTGCCGGCCGAGCGCTTCACCGCGATGACCCGCCTGGACCACAACCGCGCCGTCGGCCAGCTCTCGGCCAAGACCGGCGCCCTGGTCTCCGACATCAAGCGCGTCACCATCTGGGGCAACCACTCCGCCACCCAGTACCCGGACGTCTTCCAGGCCGAGGTCGCCGGCAAGCCGGCCTTCGAGGCCGTCGGCAGCGACCTGGCCTGGCTGGAGAACGACTTCATCCCGACCGTCGCCAAGCGCGGTGCCGCCATCATCGAGGCCCGCGGCGCCTCCTCGGCCGCCTCGGCCGCCAACGCCGCCATCGACCACGTCCACACCTGGGTCAACGGCACCGCCGAGGGCGACTGGACCTCCATGGGCGTCGTCTCCGACGGCTCCTACGGCGTCCCGGCCGGCCTGATCTCCTCCTTCCCGGTCACCACCAAGGACGGCAAGTTCGAGATCGTCCAGGGCCTGGAGATCTCCGACTTCTCGCGGACCCGCATCGACGCCTCGGTCAAGGAGCTGACCGAGGAGCGCGACGCGGTCCAGGAGCTCGGCCTCATCTGAGCCGCGCCCCAGCGCCCCACGACGGCCCGTCGTCCCTTCCCGGGGGACGGCGGGCCGTCGCCCTACACTGACCCGCTGTGAACGAAACCATCGAGGATGCCGCACTCGTCCTCGTCTTCATCGTCCTGGGCGGCCTGTTCAACGTCGCCGAGATCTCGCTGATCTCGCTGCGCGAGGGCCAGATCCGGACGCTGGAGGCACGCGGCACCCGGCGGGCGGCCCGGGCCGCGCACCTCGCGGCCGACCCGAACCGCTTCCTGGCGGCCGTCCAGGTCGGCGTCACCTGCATGGGCTTCCTCTCCGCCGCCTTCGGCGCCGACACGCTGGCCGGCAAGGTCGCCCCGCTGTTCGTGCGGGCCGGGCTCTCCGAGGGCGTCGCCGACGCCACCGCCCTGGTCGGCCTCACCCTGGTGATCAGCTACGTCTCCCTGGTGCTCGGCGAGCTCACCCCCAAGCGGATCGGCCTCCAGCGGGCCGACGCCATCGCTGTGCTGGCCGCCCCGGTGGTCGACGTCATGTCGGTGGCGCTGCGCCCGGCGATCTGGCTGCTCGGCCGTTCCACCGATCTGATGGTCCGGCTGCTCGGCGGCGACCCGAGCGCCGGGCGCGGCTCGATGAGCTCCGAGGAGCTCCGCGGCCTGGTCGCCGCCAACACCGAACTCGGCAGCGACCAGCGGACGTTGATCGCCGATGTGTTCGCCGCCGGGGAGCGCCAGCTGCGCGAGGTGATGGTCCCGCGCACCGAGGTGACCTTCCTGGACGCCGAGCGCCCGCTCGCCGAGGTCCGCGCCCAGGCGGACTCCTCGCCGCACTCCCGCTACCCCGTGGTCGAGGGCAGCTACGACGCGGTGACCGGCTTCGTGCACGTCCGCGACCTGTACGGCGCGCGCGGCGAACGGGCCGCCAAGGTCCGCGACCTGGCCCGCCCGGTCAAGCTGCTGCCCGGCACCAAGCAGGTGCTGGAGGCGATGGGCGAGATGCGCCGCGAGGGCCACCACCTGGCGATCGTGGTCGACGAGTACGGCGGCACCGCCGGCATCGTCACCCTGGAGGACCTGGTGGAGGAGGTGATCGGCGAGATCCGCGACGAGTACGACACGCCCGAGCCCGCCCCCACCCGGCGGCTGGCCGGCGGCGGCGTGGAGCTCGACGGCCTGCTCAACCTGGGGGACTTCGCCGAGGAGACCGGCGTCACCCTCCCCGAGGGCCCGTACGAGACGGTGGCCGGCTGTCTGGTCGCCGCGCTCGGCCGGCTGCCCGCCGACGGCGACCGGGTGCGGATCCCGGCCGGCCCGGGCCTGGAGGTGCTGCTGACGGTGGCCAAGCTGGAGGGCCGGCGGATCGCCCGGGTCGGGGTGAGTGCCGTCACACTGGCCGGGCCGCCGGGGGCCGAGGTTTCCTGACCGGTCGGTGGAACTGGAACAATGGCCCGCATGGTCAACGCAGCGGTCACTGGTCCGGTCAAGGACCGTCCCCGGGTGCTCTCCGGCATCCAGCCCACTTCCGGTTCGTTCCACCTCGGCAACTACCTGGGCGCGGTGCGCCAGTGGGTCGACCTGCAGAAGGAGAACGACGCCTTCTACATGGTCGTCGACCTGCACGCGATCACCATCGAGCAGGATCCGGCGACGCTGCGCCAGAACACCCGGGTCTCCGCCGCGCAGCTGCTCGGCGCGGGCCTGGAGCCGGAGCACTGCACCCTGTTCGTCCAGTCGCACGTGCCCGAGCACGCGCAGCTGGGCTGGGTGATGAACTGCCTCACCGGCTTCGGCGAGGCCTCCCGGATGACCCAGTTCAAGGACAAGTCGGCCAAGCAGGGCGCCGCCGGGACCTCGGTGGGCCTGTTCACCTACCCGATCCTCCAGGTCGCCGACATCCTGCTGTACCAGGCGGACGCGGTCCCGGTCGGCGAGGACCAGCGCCAGCACGTGGAGCTCACCCGTGACCTCGCGGAGCGCTTCAACACCCGCTACAGCCCGACCTTCACGGTCCCCAAGCCGTACATCCTCAAGGAGACGGCCAAGATCCAGGACCTCCAGGACCCGGCCATCAAGATGAGCAAGTCCGCGTCCTCCGCCAAGGGCCTGGTGGGCCTGCTCGACGACCCGAAGGTCAGCGCCAAGAAGTTCAAGAGCGCCGTCACCGACACCGGCACCGTGGTCTCCTACGACGAGGAGGAGAAGGCCGGCGTCTCCAACCTGCTGCGGATCCACTCCGCCCTGAGCGGGCAGTCCGTCGAGCAGCTGGTGGCGCACTTCGAGGGCAAGATGTACGGGGCCCTGAAGACCGAGCTGGCCGACCTGTTCACCGAGTGGGTGACGCCGTTCCAGGAGCGCACCCGGGGCTTCCTGGACGACCCGGCCGAGCTGGACCGGGTGCTCGCGCTGGGCGCCGAGAAGGCCCGCGCGGTGGCGTCCGAGACGCTGGCCCAGGTGTACGACCGGATCGGCTTCCTCCCGGCCGCCAAGCGGTGACTCCGCCGACGAGCCTGCCCGGTGGTGAGGGTCTCCCGGAGACCCTCACCATCGGCGTGTCCGTCAGCGTCCCGGATCCGTACGGAGCGGCGATCCAGGACGCCCGGGCCGGGCACGGCGATCCGCTGGCCCGGTCGATACCCACGCACGTCACGCTGCTGCCGCCCACCGAGGTGCCGGCCGAGGCGCTGCCGAAGATCGAGGAGCACCTGGCGGCGGTGGCCGCCGCGCACCGGCCGTTCCGGATGGTGCTGCGCGGCAGCGGCAGCTTCCGCCCGGTCTCCCCGGTGGTGTTCGTCCGGGTCGAGGAGGGCGAGCGGGAGTGCCGGCTGCTGGAGGCGGACATCCGCTCCGGCCCGCTGGCCCGGGAGCTGGCCTTCCCGTACCACCCGCACGTGACGGTGGCGCACGGGCTGTCGGACGACGTGCTGGACCAGGCCCACGAGCAGGCCCGGTCCTTCCACGCGGCCTTCCCGGTGCCCGGGTTCGGCCTCTCCCGGTTCGACGCGGACGAGGTCTGGCGCCCCTGGCGGACCTACGGCTTCTGACCGGTGCGCCCGGCCGGGCCGCCGAGTTCGAGCATCCGGTCGACCACCCGGCGGGCGGCGGCGCCGTCGTCCAGTGCGTTGTGCACGTCCTGGAAGCGCCGGTAGCGCTCGGCGAACCCGGCGGGCACCGCGCCCCCGGTGTCGGCGAGTTCGCGCAGCGCGCCGACCAGCGCGGCCGAGTCGTCGACCAGCGGGCCGGGCGCCTGCGCCTCGAAGTCGAAGGCGAAGCCGCGCAGGCTGTCCCGGTAGTGCGCCAGGTCGTAGGTGAAGAAGAGCACCGGGCGGCCGGTGATGGCGAAGTCGAACAGGATCGACGAGTAGTCGGTCACCAGGACGTCGGTGATCAGCAGCAGCTCCTGCACGTCCGGGTAGTCGGCGCAGTCGACGGCGAAGCCGTCCCCGGTGCCGGTCAGCGGCTCGCGGACGTGCGCGTGCGGCCGCAGCAGCAGGACGTGGTCCTCGCCGAGCGCCCGCCGGGCGCGGTCGAGGTCGATCCGCAGGTCGAGCTGGAAGCCGTCGCCGTCGGGGCGCGGCCGGTCCTCGCGCCAGGTCGGCGCGTAGAGCACCACCCGCCGGCCCTCGGGAATGCCGAGCCGGCGGCGGACGGCGGCCGCCCGCCCGGGGTCGGGGCGGGCCAGCACGTCGTTGCGCGGGTAGCCGGACTCCAGGATCTCGCCCCGGTAGCGGAAGGCCCGGCGCAGGATCGGGGTGGCGAAGGGGCTGGGGGAGAGCAGCAGGCTCCAGTGCGGGGTCTCCCGGTCGAGGGCGGCGAGGTAGCCGTGGTCGGCGAGCCAGGGGTTGTCGACGTCGTGGGCGATCCGCTTGAGCAGGGCGCCGTGCCAGGTCTGGACGACGACCTGGCCGGGGCGGCGCTGCAGGAAGTCCGGGAAGTGGGTGTTGCCGACGAGGTAGCGGCTGGTGGCCAGCGCCCGGTACCACTCGGGGCTCCAGACCCGGACCGCGCGGACCCCGGGCGGCAGCTCGGCCTGCGCGTCGTCGACCACCCACAGGTGCTCCAACGGCGTGCGGCGGCGGGCGAGTTCGGCGTGCACGGCACGCGGTGAGTCGGCGTAGCCGCGGCCGCCGAACACGTCGTACAGCACCGCCTCGCGCAGCGGCTCGCGGCGGGCCGCGGGGTAGCCGGCGGTGCGCTGGCGGGCCTGTGTCCAGGCGCTGCGCTCGGCGGCGCTGAGGACGGGCGTGGAGTCCAGGAACAGGGTGTCGTGCCAGCGGCGCTCCAGCACGATCCGCTTGCCGCCGGTCTGGGTGGCGGCGGGCAGCGCGGCCAGGGCGGCGGGCGCGACGGTCAGCGGGCGGGCCGGGCCCGGACCGTCGGCCGGGTGCAGCGCGGCCTCCCACAGGCCCTTGCGCAGCGGCAGCGGGGTGCCGTCGGAGCCGGTGCGGGTGGCGGGCAGCCGGACGGTGAACCGCGCGCCGGGGCCGAGCTCGACCGGGTGGCGGACCTCGGTACCGCTGCCGCTGTGCCGCAGCACGAGGTGGAGCGGGCCGGGCGCGGGGCAGCGGCCGGCGAGTTCGAAGCCGCCGGCCCGCGGGGCGAGCCGTTCGACCCAGCCGGCGGCGGGCCGCACGCACAGCTGGAGCCGGCCGTCGGCGAGGTGCTTGAGGTGCAGCGCCCGGTCCTCGGCGCCGGGCATCGGGTGCTGGCCGGAGACCGGCCCGCCGCGTTCGTCCAGCACGAGCGGTTCGACGGCGCCGTCGGGGTCGACCAGGTCGACGTCCCAGTGCTCCAGCTCGTCGGTGCCGCGTCCGTCGGCGGTGAACAGCGCGTACGGCAGGTGCGCGGTGACGGTGCGTCCGGTGCGGGTGGCGGGCTCGGTGAGGACGGTGCCGCTCTCGCGGTGGCGCAGCCGCAGCACATTGCGGGCCTGGCCGGGGTCGGCGGTGGTGAGGTGCAGGCCGATCCCGTCGGGGGCGGGCAGGGCGCGGTCGAGGCGGACGGCGGGGCGTTCGAGCCGCAGGACGAGCAGGCCGTCGGCGAAGTGCGGCTGGAGGCGCACGTCGTGGTCCACCCAGCGGGCGGGCGGGTACTCGCCGGAGCCGCACCAGTGCGGGGCGAGGCCGCCGTACTGGCGGCGCAGCCGGGTGGGGCGGCCGAGGGTGAACAGGGTGGTCTCGACGCTCCAGTCGCCGAGCAGCCAGCCGTCGGCGCCGCGCAGCCGGCGCGGTTCGACGAGGGCGGTGAAGCCGGCCCAGTCGTGGTTGTGCTCGGGCTGGGCGCTGTCGTCGGTGATCTCGGGGAGCCGACGCGGCCGGGTGGGGACGTGGACCGGCTCCTGGTGGTGGCCGACGCGCAGGGTGAGCCAGGTCCAGGCGGAGCCGGGGTGGGCGGTGGGCCGGTCGTCGGGGCGGGCGAACCCGGTGAGTTCGAGGCCGCGACCGGTCCAGCGGGCGCGCAGCAGTCCGAAGGCGGCGTTCTCCTCCTCGCTCGGCAGCGGGGCGCCGAAGCGGGGGTCGCCGAAGCGCGGCGCGGCGTGCGGGAGGACGAACCGGGTGAGGACAGCCATTTCCACGGACCTTTCTCGGCGAGAATTTCCATCTCACCCGGAAAAGCACCCGAGGTCAATTTTAGAATGTCGTTTTAATTAGCCGTTGAGTTCTATTCGGAAACGCCAGTTCGAAATTCCGGAATTGCGGTCCGTAAAACGCCGGAGGCGCCCGGCGCGGTGTTCGCGTCGGGCGCCTCCGGTACCGGCGGTCGGGCCGGTCAGGCCTCGCGGCTCAGCATGGCGTCCACGGCCCGGGCGGCGGCGCGGCCGTCGTCCAGGTCGCAGTACTTCGCGCGGAACGCCGCGTACTTCTCGGCGTACTCGGTGCTGATCTCGTCCACCCGGCCGAGCGCCGCGACCACGTCCTCGGAGGTGGCCAGCAGCGGGCCGGGCGCCTCCGCCTCGAAGTCCAGCGAGAAACCGCGCAGGTTGTCGCGGTAGTGCGCCAGGTCGTAGGTGAAGAACAGCACCGGCTTGCCGGTCGCGGCGAAGTCGAACGTCGATGCCGCGTAGTCGGTCACCAGCACGTCGGCGACCAGCAGCAGCTCCGCCATGTCCGGGTAGCTGCTGACGTCCCAGAGGTAGCCGTTGCCGGCGCCGGGGATCTGCTCGCGGACGTTGGAGTGCCGGCGGACCAGCAGCACCTGGTCGTCGGCCAGCGCCGCCCGCGCGGCGTCCAGGTCCAGCTGGAGGTTCAGCTGGTAGCCGCCGTAGTGGCGGCGCCGGTCCTCGCGCCAGGTCGGCGCGTACAGCACGATCTTCTTGCCCTCGGGCAGGCCGAGCCGCTCGCGCACCCGCTCCGCGGTCTTCTCCCGGTCGGCGGAGAAGAACAGGTCGTTGCGCGGCAGGCCGCTCTCCAGGATCTCGCCCTTGAAGTCGAAGGCGCGGCGCAGCACCGGGGCCGCCCAGGTGCTGCCGGCCAGCAGGATGCTCCAGTTCGGAACCTCCTGGGCGAGGCCCTTCAGGTAGTGCGCGTCGGTGAACCAGACCTTCTCGAAGTCGTGGCCGACCTGCTTCAGCGGCGAGCCGTGCCAGGTCTGCAGCACGATCTGGCCGGGCCGGCGGACGAAGAAGTCCGGCAGGTGCGCACTGGTGACGACGTACTTGGCGGTGGCCAGCGCCTCGAACCACTCCGGGCTCCAGAGCCGGACGGAGCCCGCCGACTGCGGCAGGTCCGCCTGCAGGTCGTCGGTGCCCCACAGGTGCTCCAGCGGCAGGCCGCGGCGCACCAGCTCCTCGTGGATCGCCCGCGGCGAGTCCGCGTAGAGGCCGCCGAGCGCGACGTTGTAGAGCACGGTGTCGCGCAGCGGCAGCCGGCGGGCGGCCGGGTAGTCGACCGTGCGCAGCTGGCGCTGGCGCCAGCCGCTGCGCTCCTCCGGAAGCAGTATGTTCTCCGACTCCAGCTGCAGGCCGTCGTGGTGGCGGCGCTCCAGCACGATCCGCTTGCCGCGGGCCTCCACCTCCAGCGGCAGCGAGCCCCAGCACTCGGGCGAGATCAGCGCGTAGGAGGCCATGTCGGGGTGGAAGGTGGCCCCGACCGGGCGGAACGAGATGTTCCAGCCGCCCTGGGCCAGCGGCACGTTGCCCGCGAAGGACGCGGTCGGCACGGCCGGCAGCGCGGTGCGGAAACGGCCGTCGGCGATCTCCACCGGGTAGATGTGCTGCTCCTCGCCCCAGTGGTGGCGGACCACCAGCTCCCAGCGGTGGGTGCCGGGCAGCGGGAAGGTGCCGCTGAGCAGGAAGCCGTCCGCGCCGCGCGCGGTGACCTCGTGCACTATCGGCTGCAGCAGCTGGTCCAGGAACTGGAGGTAGCCGCCGGGGGAGGGCTTGCTGTAGAGGGCGCGGCGCTGCTCGGGCTCGGCGTCCGCGTTGAGCACCAGGTTGAGCTGCTCCGGCGGGTTGCGGTCGTCCCAGGAGAGCGGCACGGCGGTGCCGTCGGCCAGCACCAGATGGGCGTCCCAGCGGTCGCGGGCGCGCTCCTCGGCGATCGGGTCCAGCTCCGCCCAGCTCTCGCGGACCTCGGTCAGCTCGGGGATCCCGAAGGAGGCGCGGAACGGCTGCAGGCCGCCGACCGGGGTGCCCGCGGACACCGGGAAGAACAGCTCGCGCTCGGACTCGACGTGGGTGAGCCGCATCCGGGCCCCGGCCAGCCGGACGCCGGAGCGGGCCGCACCGGCGACCTCGACGGTGTCGCCCTGCGCGGCGATCCCGGTCACCCGGATCCGCACGTTCTCCACCCGCAGGTAGACGCTGCCGTCGCGGACGAACGGCACGATCCGCACGTTCGGCTCGACCCAGTGCGAGGGCTGGTAGAGCGCGGTGTCCGCCCAGCCGGCCCAGATCCGGCCCTTGTAGACGCCGCCCTTGCCCGCGCCGGCGACCAGGACGCGCCAGTTGCCGTCCTTCCACTGGCCGCGGTGCTTGAGCTTCTCCGGGTCGACCGAGACGGTGAAGCCGGCCCAGTCGCAGTTGTAGAGGTCGTGGTGGTTGGTGGCGGTGGCCTCGGGGCTGTACTGGGTCTTCATCGGCACGGCGATGACCCGGCGGCCCTTGGCCTCGCGCAGCACCAGGGTGCGGACCATGTCGTGCTTGTTGGCCGCGCCCAGCTGCTCCGGGTACGCGTGGCCGGTCAGCTGCAGCCGGCCGCCCTCCCAGTGCGCGTCGTAGAGCCGGCTGCGGATGACGGTGGAGTTGCGCAGGCTGAGCAGGCCCGACGGCACGCTCTTGCGGCCGCCGCGCAGGAACGGGTAGTCGGCGTACGGGCGCAGCAGGCCCTTGGCGATGACGCCGCCGTTGCTCTCGCCCTCGTACTTGATCTGCTCGACGAACTCGTCGATCCGGCCCTGCAGGGTCAGGTGGTACTTCAGGCGCAGCGGCGCGCGCAGCTTCTTGACCTGCTCCGGGCCGATCGCGCGCAGCAGCCGGCTGACGCACCGGATGTAGGCCTCCCGGTACTCCTTGTCGCCGTCCACGACGGACCAGAAGAACATCGGGATCTCCTCGACGAGGGTGTTCTCGTCGTAGGACTTCAGGTACTCGGCGAAGCGCGGCTCGGTCTGCTTCTTCAGCCAGCCGCGGACCAGCTCGACCGAGGTGACGCGGTCGATCAGGCCCTTCGGGTTGGTGCGCATCTGGGTGATCGACATCTCGCCGACCTCGCGCTCGCGCCAGTGGTAGATCGGCTCGGAGAGCACGTCCACGCTCTTGGCGAGGTAGTGGTGCGGCACGCTGACCGGGGCGTCCTCGTACAGGATGCCCTCGGGGTAGAGGATGCCGGCCGCGTCGAAGAAGGAGCGGCGGTACACCTTGTTCCACGCGGTGCGGTCGGTGACCAGCGAGGGGATCTCGGTGATGTGCGTCTTGAGCACGGTCTTGGCGAACGGACGGCTGTGGCCGCCGGACTGGTAGTAGCCGATCGCACGGAACCGCAGCACGTTGCCGGTGGCGAAGTCCGAGCCGGTCTCGTCCAGCGTGTTGATCATCAGCTCGTACGCGCTGGGCGGCATCGAGTCGTCGCTGTCGACGAAGCAGAGGAACTCGGAGTCCGGGTCGATGTGCCGGATACCGGTGTTGCGGGCCGCGCCGAGGCCCTTGTTGACCTGGCGGACCAGCCGGAACCGGGAGTCCTTGGCGGCGTACGCCTCGGCGAGCGCGGCACTGGTGTCCTTCGAACCGTCGTCGACCATGACGCACTCGAAGTCCGTGAACGTCTGGGCGGCGATCGAGTCGAGGCACTCCACGAGGTAGCGCTCGACGTTGTAGATCGGAACGACGATGGAGAGGCGGGGAGCCATCGGCTACGCAGGCCTTTCTCGGGAAGGAGCGTGGCAGCCCGGTTCGGGGTCTGACCGCACTTTGATCGGTGCGTACGTGCCCGTCGATCCTACCGTCCGGCCCACGGACCCCCGGGGCCCCGGGTCAAACGCCCCCACTACCCTGGGGCCATGCCCCGCTTCAGTGTGATCGTCCCGGTCTACAGGGTCGAGGAGTACCTCCCCGAGTGCCTCGCCTCGGTGCTCGGCCAGGACGGCCCGGACTTCGAGCTGATCGCGGTGGACGACCGCTCGCCGGACGGCTGCGGCGCCCTGCTCGACGAGGCCGCCGCCCGCGACCCCCGGGTGCGGGTGCTCCACCTGCCGGAGAACGTCGGCCTCGGCCGGGCCCGCAACGCCGGCCTGGAGGTCGCCACCGGCGACTACGTGCTCTTCCTGGACAGCGACGACACCCTGACCCCCGGTCTGCTCAAGGCGGTGCACGACCGGCTCGCCTCCGGCGGAGACCCGGACGTCCTGGTCTACGACTACGCCCGCACCTACGCCGACGGCCGGGTCGTCCGGGCCGCCTCCGCCAAGGTCTTCGGCGCCCCCTCCCGGGACGTCTTCGGCCTCGCCGACCGCCCCGAGCTGCTCGAACTGCTCCAGGTGGTCTGGAACAAGGCCTACCGCCGCGACTTCGTCACCGCCCAGGGCCTGACCTTCCCGGCCGGCTACTACGAGGACACCCCCTGGACCTACCCGGCGCTGCTCGCGGCCCGGAGCATCACCCTGCTCGACCGGATCGGCGTGCACTACCGCCAGCGCCAGGAGGGCGGCAACATCCTGGCCACCGCCAGCCGCAAGCACTTCGACGTCTTCGGCCAGTACGACCTGGTCTTCGCGTTCCTGGACGGCCGCCCCGACCTGGACCGCTGGCGCCCGGTGGTCTACGGCCGGATGCTGCACCACCTCAACACCGTGGTCTCCCGCCCGGGCCGGGTCCCGCCCGGCGACCGCCGGGAGTTCTTCCGCCGCGCAGCCGAGCACTGCGCCCGGCTGCGCCCGGCCGGCTACCGCGCGCCCGGCGGGGTGGCCGGGCTGCGCACCGAACTGCTCGGCCACGGCCGGTACACCGCGTACCAGGCGGTCCGGGCGCTGGCCCGGGCCCGGCGGATGGTCCGCGGCTGAGGCCCGGACGGGCGGCCGGGCCTGACGGCCGTTCGGGGGACATCCGGGTATAACCGGACGGTGGACTTCCTGACCCGTATTCCGGTGATCGGCCCGCTCGTCGCCCGGGTGCTGCGCAGCCGCCCGTACCGCGCCTACGAGCACTTCACGGAGCTGCGCGGCAACCGGCTGGCCGGCGCGGTCACCTTCTTCGGTTTCCTCGCCCTCTTCCCGCTGCTGACGGTCGCGCTGGCGATCGCCGTCGCGACCCTCAGCGACAGCCGGGTCGAGGATCTCGAACACCGCATCTCCGACCAGCTGCCCGGCATCTCCGACGCGCTGAACCTGCCCTCGCTGGTGGCCAACGCGGGCGCGGTCGGCCTGGTCGGCGGGGTGCTGTTGGTGCTGTCCGGGCTCGGGTGGGTGGACACCATGCGGACCTCGATCCGGGACCTGTGGCAGCTGCCCGCCGAGGAGGGCAACCCGCTGCTGCGCAAGGCCTGGGACTTCGTGGTGCTCGGCGGTCTGGGCCTGGTCTCGCTGGTCTCGCTCGGCGCCTCGGCGGCCGGCACCACGCTGGCGGGCCGGATCGCCGACTGGATCGGCCTGGGCGCCGGCGGCTACCTGCTCACCGCGGCCGGGCTGCTGATCGCGGTGGCCTCGGACATGCTGCTCTTCGCCTACCTGCTGGCGCCGTTCCCGCGGATCGGCGACCAGCGCCGCCGGGACGTCCTGCAGGCCGCGCTGATCGGGGCGGTGGGCTTCGAGCTGCTGAAGATCCTGCTCTCCTCGTACCTCGGCTCGGTCGCCGGACGGAGCCTCTACGGCGCCTTCGGCGTGCCGGTGGCGCTGCTGCTCTGGATCAACTTCGTCTGCCGGCTGCTGATGTTCTGCGTGGCCTGGACCGCCACCGCGGACCCGGCGGCCGCCCGCGAGCGGGTCCGGGAGCGCGCCCGGGCGATGGTCGAGGCCGCCGACGAGCAGGCCGCCGGGGCGGGCACCGGCGGGCCGGCCCGGGACACGGCGCGGGCCCGGCCCCAGGAGGACTGAGACCGGGCCCGGACGTGCCGGTGGATCACCCGCCGACGGCGCGCCGCCGGAACAGCAGCAGGACACCCCCGCCGCCGGCCGCCAGGGCCAGCCCGACGGCGACCCAGCCGGCCGCGCCGAGCCCCTCGCCCCCGTCCACCCGCGCGGTCGCCGCGGCGGCCGGGGCGGAGTCGCTCGGCGTGGGGTGCGGCGGCGGGGCGGGCGCCCCGGCCGCGCCGCCGGCCTGACCGGTCGGCGTCGGCGCGACGGACTCGCCCTCCTCGACCAGCTTCCCGACCGGGGTGACCTTGCCGGCCGCCGCGAAGCCCCAGTCCAGCAGGGCGGCCGTCTCGTCGTAGACCTTCTGGTAGCTGGAGGGGTGCATGACCGTCACCAGCAGGGTGCGCCCGCCGCGTTCGGCGGCGCCGACGAAGGTGGAGCCGGCGTTGGTGGTGAAACCGTTCTTCACCCCGATCAGCCCCGGGTACTTGCCGAGCAGCCGGTCGGTGTTGGCGATGCCGAAGCTGCCGCGCTGGCCGGTGTTCTTGTCCACCGCGCCCGGGAACATCGCGTCGCGGGTCGCGCAGTACGCCCGGAAGTCCGGGTTGCGCAGCCCCGCCCGGGCGAACAGCGTGAGGTCGTACGCCGAGGAGACCTGGCCGTCCGAGTCGTAGCCGTCCGGCGAGACCACCCGGGTGTCCCGGGCCTGCAGTGCCTCCGCTCGCGCCTGCATCTCGGCGACGGTGCGCTGCACCCCGCCGTTCATGTGCGCGAGCACGTGCACCGCGTCGTTCCCCGAGCTCAGGAACACCCCGCGCCAGAGGTCCTCGACCTTGTACTCCAGGTCCTCCTTGATGCCGACCAGGCTGCTGCCCGGCCCGATCCCCTGGATCTCCGCGTCCTCCACCTTGTGCACCGCGTTGCGGTCGAACTTGGGCAGCACGGTGTCGGCGAAGAGGATCTTCAGGGTGGACGCGGGGGCGAGGCGCAGATGCGGGTTGCTGGTCGCCAGGACCTCCCCCGAGGAGGCGTCGGCGACGATCCAGGACTGCCCGGTGAGGTCCCCGGGCAGCGCGGGGGCGCCGGGCAGCGGGTTCACCTGGACCCCGGGGAGCCCCAGCCGCTCCCCGCCGACCGCGACCGGCGGGGGCGGCGGCTCACCGGGGGCGGCGACGGCCGGCGGGGCGGCGATCAGGAGCGGGAGCGCCGCGACGGGCGCGGCGAGCAGGCGTGCGAGCTTCGAGCGAGTGGGCACCACCAGACGGTACCCAGTCCGGGCCCCCGCCGTCCGCCCCCTTGCCCCTCCGGACCGCAAGGAGGCCCCCACCGTACGCCGAACGGACGCCGAGCATACTGGGAGGGCACACCGTCTTCACCTCCCCGCCGCACCGAGGACCACCCCCATGAAGCTCAGCCGTCGCACCTCCTGGTTCCTGACCGCCTTCGGCGTCTGGTCGATGATCATCTGGACCACCTTCGTCAAGAACCTCTGGAAGGACTCCGGCGGCCAGGCCTTCACCAACGGCGACCACTCCCAGCCCACCGCCTTCTTCTGGGTCCACCTCCTGCTCGCCGTCACCTCCTTCGCCCTCGGCATCGCCGTCGGCGCCGTCGGCGTCCGCGGCCTGCGCGCCACCCGGCGCGAAACCGCCGCCGGCTGACCCGCGAGCCCGGCGTCCCGCGCCGGGCCGGGGCAGCGCGAAGGCCCCCGTCCACGTGGACGGGGGCCTTCGCGCGCTGCGGGGTGCTCCGGGATCAGAAGCGGCGGGTGACCAGGGCCCGCTTCACTTCCTGGATCGCCTTGGTGACCTCGATGCCACGGGGGCAGGCCTCCGAGCAGTTGAAGGTGGTCCGGCAGCGCCAGACGCCCTCACGGTCGTTCAGGATCTCCAGGCGCTGCTCCGCACCCTCGTCGCGCGAGTCGAAGATGAAGCGGTGCGCGTTGACGATCGCGGCCGGGCCGAAGTACTGGCCGTCGTTCCAGAACACCGGGCAGGACGACGTGCACGCGGCGCACAGGATGCACTTGGTGGTGTCGTCGAACCGCTCGCGGTCCTCGGCGGACTGCAGGCGCTCGCGGGTCGGGTCGTTCCCCTTGGTGATGAGGAACGGCATGACGTCCTTGTACGCCTGGAAGAACGGGTCCATGTCCACGACCAGGTCCTTGAGGACCGTCAGGCCCTTGATGGCCTCGATCGTGATCGGCTTCTCCGGGTTGACGTCCTTGATCAGGGTCTTGCACGCCAGCCGGTTGCGGCCGTTGATCCGCATCGCGTCGGAGCCGCAGATGCCGTGCGCGCAGGAACGGCGGTAGGTGAGGGTGCCGTCCTGCTCCCACTTGATCGTGTTGAGCGCGTCCAGGACGCGCTCCTTCGGGTCCATCTCCAGCTGGTAGTCGACCCACACCGGCTCCGGGTGCTCCTCCGGGTTGAACCGGCGGATCCGGAAGGTGACGGTGATCAGCTTGGTGCCACCGGCCTCGACCGCGTCCAGAGCGGCCGAGTGCTTCTCCACGGTCGGAGTGCTCATCAGTACTTACGCTCCATCGGCTGGTAGCGGGTCTGCACGACCGGCTTGTAGTCAAGGCGGATGGAGGTGCTGCCGTCCTCGGCGACCTCCTGGTACGCCATGGTGTGCTGCATGAACTTCACGTCGTCACGGGTCGGGAAGTCCTCGCGGTAGTGACCGCCGCGCGACTCCTCGCGGGCGAGCGCGGAGACCGCCAGGACCTCGGCCAGGTCGAGCAGGTTGCCCAGCTCGATGGCCTCCAGCAGGTCCGTGTTGTAACGGAAGCCCTTGTCCTGGATGGCGACGTTCTTGTAGCGGACCTTCAGCGCGGCGATGTCCTCGACGGCCTGCTTCAGGGTCGCACCGGTGCGGTACACCATCGCGTTGGTGTCCATGGACTCCTGCAGCTCCTTGCGGATCTGCGCCACGGACTCGGTGCCGGTGGCCTCGCGCAGGCCGTCGACCAGGTCCTGGACCAGCTGCTCCGGGTTCTCCGGCAGCGGCACGAACTCGTTCGCCTCGGCGAACTCGGCGGCGGCGATGCCGGCCCGGCGGCCGAACACGTTGATGTCCAGCAGCGAGTTGGTGCCCAGGCGGTTGGCGCCGTGCACGGACACGCAGGCGACCTCGCCGGCCGCGTACAGGCCCGGGACGACCTCGGTGTTGTTGCGCAGCACCTCACCCTCGACGTTGGTCGGGATGCCGCCCATGGCGTAGTGCGCGGTGGGCTGGATCGGGATCGGGTCCGTGTAGGGCTCGATGCCGAGGTAGGTGCGGGCGAACTCGGTGATGTCCGGGAGCTTGGCGTCCAGCTGCTCCGGCGGCAGGTGGGTCAGGTCCAGGTAGACGTGGTCGCCGTCCGGACCGCAGCCGCGGCCCTCGCGGATCTCGGTGTAGATCGCGCGGGAGCAGACGTCACGGGACGCGAGGTCCTTCATGACGGGGGCGTAGCGCTCCATGAAGCGCTCGCCGTCCTTGTTGCGCAGGATGCCGCCCTCGCCGCGGGCGCCCTCGGTGAGCAGGATGCCCATGCGCCAGATGCCCGTCGGGTGGAACTGGAAGAACTCCATGTCCTCCAGCGGCAGGCCGCGGCGGTAGGCCACCGCCTGGCCGTCACCGGTGAGGGTGTGGGCGTTCGAGGAGACCTTGAACATCTTGCCGGTGCCGCCGGAGGCGAACACGACCGCCTTGGCCTGGAAGACGTGGATCTCGCCGGTGGCCAGCTCGTAGGCGACGACGCCGGCCGTGCGGCCCTCGTTGATCAGCAGGTCGAGGACGTAGAACTCGTTGAAGAACTCGACGCCGTGCTTGACGCAGTTCTGGAACAGCGTCTGCAGGATCATGTGGCCGGTGCGGTCGGCCGCGTAGCAGGAACGGCGGACCGGGGCCTCGCCGTGGTTGCGGGAGTGGCCGCCGAAGCGGCGCTGGTCGATCCGGCCCTGCTCGGTGCGGGAGAAGGGCAGGCCCATCTTCTCCAGGTCGAGGACGGCGTCGATGGCCTCCTTGCACATGATCTCGGCGGCGTCCTGGTCGACCAGGTAGTCACCACCCTTGACCGTGTCGAAGGTGTGCCACTCCCAGTTGTCCTCCTCGACGTTGGCGAGGGCGGCGCACATGCCGCCCTGGGCCGCGCCGGTGTGGGACCGGGTGGGGTAGAGCTTGGTCAGGACGGCGGTGCGGCTGCGCTGCGTCGACTCGATGGCGGCGCGCATGCCGGCGCCGCCGGCGCCGACGATGACGGTGTCGTACTGGTGAATCTGCATGGGGGTTTAACTCGCCTCTGGCCTCTGCCGATTTCCGATTAGATGTTCGGGTCGAAGGTGAAGATCACCAGGGTTCCGAGCAGCACGGTGAAGACCGTGGCGGTACCCATGAGGCCCTTCAGCCAGAGCCGGGTGGAGTCCTTCTCGGCGTAGTCGTTGATGACCTGGCGCATGCCGTTGGCGCCGTGCAGCATGGCCAGCCAGAGCATGGTGAGGTCCCAGACCTGCCAGAACGGCGAGGCCCAGCGGCCGGCCACGAAGGCGAAGCCGATCTTGGAGACGCCGCCGTCGAGCACCAGCATGATCAGCAGGTGGCCGAGGATCAGCACCACGAGGACGATGCCGGACAGGCGCATGAACAGCCAGGCCAGCATCTCGAAGTTGGTACGGGTGCGGCGCGGGGTCTTCTTGGTCCGCTGGCGGGCCGGCTCGACCACGAAGGCGTCGGCGGGGTTGCCCGTGCCGAGACCCTTGCCGGTGTGCGCCTGCGCGGAGGGGACCACCACAGCGTCGGAGATTTCCGTGGACATGTCTCAGATCACTTCCCGAACCAGGAGGTCAGCGTGTGCTGCAGGATCGGGTAGAAGGCGCCGGCCATGAGGACGACCCAGACTCCGACCACGGACCAGAGCATCTGCTTCTGGTACTTCGGGCCCTTCGACCAGAAGTCGACGGCGACGACGCGCAGGCCGTTCAGGGCGTGGAACAGGATGGCGGCCACCAGGCCGTACTCCATCAGGTTCACGAGCGGCGTCTTGTACGTCTGGATGACGGTGTCGTACGCCTCGGGAGACACCCGCACCAGGGCGGTGTCCAGGACATGGGCGAACAGGAAGAAGAAGATGAGGACGCCGGTGACTCGATGAGCCACCCAGCTCCACATGCCTTCCCGGCCGCGGTACAGCGTTCCAGCCGGCACGGAAAAACCCTCCGGAAGCGATTGGGGGCTCGGCCGGCTTCGGTGTCGGTCAGCCCGGCCGGGTACGGTCCACCGGCCGCGAGCATCCTATCGACGCCTTGTCGGGAACCGCCTCCGGGGGCCCTCGGTGTGATCAAAGAGGCACTTCTGGCCTAGCTGGGTGGGAACCGAGGAGCGATTTGCGACGCTGGGTGACCGATGTGTCGCACAAGGTCGCGCTACGGTGGGCGGCCCCGTCCGCGCCGACACCCCCGACGAGGCCCCCGTGCCGCACCCCGCTCCGCGTCCGCCCCGCCCCCTGTTCCTCGCCGCCGCCCTGCTGCTCGCGGCGGGCTGCGCCGCCCCCGCCGGCGAATCGGCCGACCGGGCGTCCTCCACCGCCCCGCCCCGCGAGCTGTCCGCCGCCGAGCTGCGCGCCGCCGCGGTGACCGAGGCGGACCTCGGTCCCGGCTTCACCGTGACGGTCATCACCCCCGGCCGTGGCGCGACCGGCCCGGACGGCGGCCGGGAGGCCGCCGACAAGCCGGCCTGCCAGCCGCTGCTGGACTCGGTGGCCCCGGCGCCGGCCGCCGGCCGGGCGGGCGCGTCGGCCTCTGCCCCGCCGGTGTCGGCGGTGCCGTCCGCCGAGACCGATCTGAGCGTGGCCCTGGCCGGCGATCCGGCGGGCAGCCTCTACGGGGCGCTGCTCGGCTACCCGGGCGACCGGGCGGCCCGGCTGCACGCGGAGCTGGAGGGGCTGTTCGGTCCGTGCGCGGAGTTCGCCTCGACGGCGCCGCCGCCGCCGGCGGAGAAGGGCCGGGGCGCGACCCGCACCGTGCACCGGCTGAGCCGGAACGACACGCCCACGCCCGAGGGAGCCGACGCGGCGACGGGTTTCACCCTGACGAATGAATCGGGCTCGGTGGTGCTCGCTCAGCGTGCCGTCCTGGCGAGGGTCGGACCGGCCCTGGTGGTGTTCAGCAC
Source organism: Kitasatospora sp. NPDC004723 (assembly GCF_040609255.1). NCBI lineage: Bacteria > Bacillati > Actinomycetota > Actinomycetes > Kitasatosporales > Streptomycetaceae > Kitasatospora > Kitasatospora sp. NPDC004723. Next base: position 536,304 of record NZ_JBEXJT010000001.1, read on the forward strand.
GGTGGGCGTCGGCGCCGAGCCGGCCCCCGCGCCGGACGAGCGGGTCGTCCGGCGTCAGGTGGCCAGGCTGCGGGCGGCCCAGCGGGGCTGAGCGCCCCGCCGTCAGCGGGCCGCGGCCCCCGAGTGGGTGGCGACCAGGTGCTCCAGGCGGTTGAGGGCGATCCGGCGCAACTCGTCGGCGGCGACCAGGCGCTCCTCGTCGGGATCGTTGGCGAGACGGGTGCGGATCGAGCCGAGGACGGCGTCGAGCATCTCCTCGGGGTCGATGCCCTCCAGGCAGACCACGAAGACGTGGCCGAACCGGGCCTCGTACGCGGCGTGGGCGGCCCGCAGCGCGGTGTGCGCCGCCTGGCTGCCGGGTGCGCGCATGCCGAGGAGCGGCTGCGGCATCCAGCTCTCGTCCGCCAGCGCCTCGGCCAGGTCGGCCGGACGCAGGTCGTACGAGGCCTCGCTGGCGGCGGCGAGCAGGGACTCTATGTCGGGGTAGGGCCGGTGCACGGTGAGCCGCAGGGCCCACCGGTGACTGCCGCAGCAGGCCAGCAGGGCCTCCTCCGCGGCTCCGGCGTCGGCTTCGTTGAATCGGTGCAACCCGAGGAGGGTCGGCTCGTCCCGGGGATCGAGCCTCGGTGACGGGATGTCGCTGGCCAGCGGGTCCTCCTCGTGAGGGCGGGAAGGTGCCGGTGAAGGGGGCGGTTGGAGTGGTGGGTGACGCGCCGGTGAAGCCTGGTGAAGTATGAGGCTGCGGAACGGCGTCCAATGCCCGTCCGGCTGTGGCTCCAAGGTAGTTGAGCGCTCATCAGTTGGGGAGGGCGCGGGCGGATTTCATCCGAACGAGCTATCAAGTTGTGACGTTGACACCTCGGTGTCAGCGCCCTCCCCGTCTTCACCGGCTACGGCGCGTCACTCGCACTTCGTCCCGGCGGCCGGCAGCGTGCCCTCGGTGAGGTAGGCCGCCAGCGCGGCGTCGATGCAGCTGTTGCCCTTGCCGAAGGCGCCGTGGCCCTCGCCGACCCGGGTCAGCAGGGTGGCGTTGGCGAAGCCTGCGGCCAGCGCCTCGGCCGAGGCGTACGGGGTGGCCGGGTCACCGGTGGTGCCGACGACCAGGATCGGGGCGGCGCCCTCGGCCCGGACGGTGTGCGGCTTCTCGGTGGTCTGGAACGGCCAGTAGGCGCAGGAGGCCTCGCTGTAGTCCTCGACCGCGACGCCCTTGGAGAGCAGCGGGGCCTCGGCCCGGAGCTTGGCCACCGCCTGCTGGGCGCGCTCGGGGGTCGGGGCCGGACGGGAGGCGTCGGCGCAGCTGATCGCGCTCATCGCCTCCTCCATCGGGTTGTAGTGGCCGTTCTCGTCGCGGCCGTTGTAGCTGTCGGCGAAGGCCAGCAGGTAGTCGCCCTTCTTGCCGAGCATCGCCCAGGCGAGACCGTTGCGCAGGGAGGTCCAGGAGGTCTTCTCGTCGCCGTAGAGCCTCGACATGACGCCGGTCCAGGCGAGGTCGCTGCCGAGCTTGCGGCCGTCCTTGGTGGTCATCGGGTGGTCGCGCAGGCCGTCCAGGAAGTCGGCGCCCTTCTTGGCGGCCTTGGCCGGGTCCTTGCCGAGCGGGCACTCGGCGGCGAAGTTCTGCGCGCAGTCGGCGGCGAAGCGCTGGTAGGCCTTCTCGAAGGCGATGGTCTGGTCGATGCCGTGGTCCAGCCGGTCCTGGGCCGGATCGACGGCGCCGTCCAGGACCAGCCGGCCGACGTTCTTCGGGAACTCCTCGGCGTAGAGCGCGCCGAGGTAGGTGCCGTAGGAGACGCCGAGGTAGTTGAGCTTCCGGTCGCCGACGACCGCGCGCAGCACGTCCAGGTCGCGGGCGGTGTTGCGGGTGCCGACGAAGGGCAGCAGCTTGCCGGACTTGGCCTGGCAGACGGCGGCGTGCTCGGTGGCGTTCTTGACGTGCTCGGCCTTGCGGGCCACCGGGTCGAGCGGCTGGTCGCTCTCGTTGTCGGCGTCCCTCTTCTTGTCGTCGTAGCAGACGACGGGCGAGCTCTCGCCGGTGCCGCGGGGGTCGAAGCCGATCACGTCGAAGCGGTTGTGCAGGGTGCCGTCGTAGTCCTTGGCGCCCCACTTGACCATGTCTATGCCGGAGCCGCCGGGGCCGCCGGGGTTGACCATCAGCGAGCCGATCCGCTGGTCCGGCTTGGCGGCCGGCAGCTTGATCAGCGCGAGGTCGAGGGCGTCGGCGGCGGGGTCGGTGTAGTCGAGCGGGACGTGCAGCTTGCCGCAGAGCATGGCGGACAGATCGACCTGGGCCTTCTCGGCGGCCGGGTCGGCCGGGCACGCGGCCCAGGTGATCTGCTGGCCGTAGAACGGCTTGAGCGCCGGGTCGTCGGCGCCGGTGGGCTTCACCGTCGGGGTGGGCGTCGGCGTCGCGGTCGGGGTCGCGGCGTCGGTGGCGGCGGTGCTCGACGGTGCGGAAGCGGCCTGGTCCTGAGCCGGCTTCTTGTCTCCTCCACAGGCGGTGGTGAGGAGCAGGCTGCCGGCCGCGACGGCGGCCAGCAGGAGGTGCGGGCGGGTGGCCCGGTGAATCTTCATCGCACGTATGTACCACTCACGGGTGACAGTTCGAGTACTGACCCCCGGCCGGGACACCGCCCGCACCTGCCGGCCCGTCAGAGCGCGCGGTGCACCTTGTGGTTGGCGGCCTGGGCGCGCGGGCGGACCACCAGCAGGTCGATGTTGACGTGCGGCGGCCGGGTGACCGTCCAGGCGACGGTGTCGGCGACGTCCTCGGAGGTCAGCGGCTCGGCGACGCCCGCGTACACCGCGGCGGCCTTCTCCTCGTCGCCGCGGAAGCGGGTCACCGCGAAGCCCTCGGACTTCACCATGCCCGGGGCGATCTCGATCACCCGGATCGGCTCCCCGCACAGCTCCAGCCGCAGCGTCGCCGCGATGGTGTGCGCCGCGTGCTTGGCCGCCACGTAGCCGCCGCCGCCCTCGTAGGCGGCCAGCGCGGCCGTCGAGGAGAGCACCAGGACGGTGCCGTCGCCGCTCGCCCGCAGGGCCGGCAGCAGCGCCTGGGTCATGTGCAGCACGCCGAGCACGTTGACCTGGTACATGGCCAGCCAGTCGGCCGGGTCGCCGCTCTCGACGCTCTCCGCGCCGATCGCCCCGCCGGCGTTGTTCACCAGCACGTCCACCCGGCCGACCTCGGCGGCGAAGGCGTCGACGGCGGCCCGGTCGGTGACGTCCAGCGTGTACGCCCGCCCGCCGGTCTCCGCGGCCAGCGCCTCGATCCGCTCGGTGCGGCGGGCGGTGAGCACCACCTCGAAGCCCTCGGCCGCCAGCCGGCGGGCGGTCGCCGCGCCGATTCCGCTGCTGGCACCGGTGACGACGGCCACCTTCTGCTCGCTCATTGCCACTCCTGAGATATCCCGGTCGGTTCAGCCGATCATCTCAAGGCCTTCGGCGCTACATTGCGAGAGGAGTGGACCTGCCCGCCGACCCCCGCGGAGGACCCCATGACCACGGAACCGCCCGCCGAGCGGCCCACCGGGCCGCCCACCGAGCCGCGCCGCACCGAGTCCGGCTTCCCGTTCGCCCCGGTGTACGGCCCCGAGGCCCTGGCCGGGTGGGACCCGGCCGAGCGGTTGGGCCGTCCGGGGGAGTACCCGTTCACCCGGGGGATCCACCCGAGCATGTACACCGGCCGGCCGTGGACGATGCGCCAGTACGCCGGCTTCGGCACCGCCGCCGAGTCCAACGCCCGCTACCGGCAGCTGATCGCCGGCGGCTCCACCGGCCTCTCGGTCGCCTTCGACCTGCCCACCCAGATGGGCTACGACTCGGACGCCCCGCTCGCCGCCGGCGAGGTCGGCCGGGTCGGGGTGGCGATCGACGGCGTCGAGGACATGGCCGAGCTGTTCGCGGGCATCCCGCTCGGCGAGGTCTCCACCTCGATGACCATCAACGCCCCGGCCGCCGTGCTGCTGCTGCTCTACCAGCTGGTCGGCGAGGCGCAGGGCGTCCCGCCGGCCCGGCTCACCGGCACCGTGCAGAACGACGTGCTGAAGGAGTACATCGCCCGCGGCACGTACATCTTCCCGCCGCAGCCCTCGCTGCGGCTGGTCGCCGACCTCTTCCGGTACTGCCGGGCCGAGATCCCGCGCTGGAACACCATCTCGATCTCCGGCTACCACATGGCCGAGGCCGGGGCCACGCCCGCGCAGGAGATCGCCTTCACACTGGCCGACGGGATCGCCTACGTGCGCGCCGCGCTGGCCGCCGGGCTCGCGGTGGACGACTTCGCGCCCCGGCTCTCCTTCTTCTTCGTGGCCCGCAGCACCCTGCTGGAGGAGGTCGCCAAGTTCCGCGCCGCCCGCCGGATCTGGGCCCGGGTGATGCGCGAGGAGTTCGGCGCCCGGGACCCGCGCTCGCAGCGGCTGCGCTTCCACACCCAGACCGCCGGCGTCCAACTCACCGCCCAGCAGCCGGAGGTGAACCTGGTCCGGGTCGCGGTGCAGGCGCTCGCGGCGGTGCTCGGCGGCACCCAGTCGCTGCACACCAACTCCTTCGACGAGGCGCTGGCGCTGCCCACCGAGAAGGCCGCCCGGCTCGCGCTGCGCACCCAGCAGGTGCTCGCCCACGAGACCGACGCGACCGCCACCGTCGACCCGTTCGCCGGCTCCTACGCGGTGGAGGCGCTGACCGACGAGATGGAGGCCGCCACGCTCGAACTCATGGCAAAGGTCGAGGAGTTGGGCGGAGCGGTGGCCGCGATCGAGGCCGGCTACCAGAAGGCGGAGATCGAGCGCAGCGCCTACCGGATCCAGCGGGAGACCGAGACGGGCGCGCGCACGGTGGTCGGGGTCAACCGGTTCCGGCTGGACGCCGGGGAGTTGGCGGCCGAGGAGCCCTACCGGCCGCTGCGGGTCGACCCGGCGATCGAGGCCCGGCAGGCCGGACGGCTGGCCCGGCTGCGGGCGGCCCGGGACGGTGCCGCGGTGGGCCGGGCGCTGGGCGCGCTGCGCCGGGCCGCCGCGGGCCGGGACAACGTGCTGTACCCGATGCGCGAGGCGCTGGCCGCGCGGGCCACCGTCGGCGAGGTCTGCGACGCGCTGCGCGAGGTGTGGGGCCGGCATGTGCCGGTCGAGCGCTTTTGAGCCAATGTTCCGGGCGCCCGGAACCCGGGCCGAGCCGTCCGGACGGCCGTCAACCGCCCGGTCGAGCGGGCCGTGACCTTGATCGCCGATGGTCGTTGCACAGAGCAGGCACCATGGGGAAGGCGGCTGAAACAAGATGTCATACCCACCAGCGCGGCCGGTATGCGCCCATCCGGGGACTTCTTCTGGGGAAGTCAGGCCAAATCCCCCCAACAGGCCTAGTCTTGTTGAGATGAACCGTCGTGAGTCCGCCCTGTCGGCCGTCACCCTCACCGCTGCCCGCCCCGCCGCCGGTCTCCGCGACCGGGTACGGGAGCTGGAGCCCGAGCTGATCGCCTTCCGGCGGGACCTGCACCGGCACCCGGAGCTGGGCCGCCAGGAGTTCCGAACCACCGGCCTGCTGCGGGACCGCCTGGTCGCCGCCGGCCTCGCCCCCCGGATCCTCCCGGGCGGCACCGGAATGCTCGTCGACATCGTTCCCGAGTCCGCCCCGCGCGGCGCGGAGTTCCTCGCCTTCCGCGCCGACATCGACGCCCTGCCGATCGACGACGCCAAGACCGACGTCCCCTACCGTTCGAGCGTCCCCGGCCGGGCCCACGCCTGCGGCCACGACGTGCACACCTCGGTGGCGCTGGGCACCGCGCTGGTGCTGGCCGGGTCGGCCCGCTCCGGCGAGCTGCGACGCCCGGTCCGGATGGTCTTCCAGCCCGCCGAGGAGGTCATGCCCGGCGGCGCGCTGGACGTGATCGCGGCCGGCGGGATGGAGGGCGTCGGCCGGATCTTCGCCGTGCACTGCGACCCCAAGGTGGAGGTGGGCCGGATCGGCCTGCGGGTCGGGGCCATCACCTCGGCCTGCGACCGGCTGGTGCTCCACCTGGACGGTCCCGGCGGCCACACCGCGCGCCCGCACCTGACCACCGACCTGGTCACCGCGGTCGCCCGCACCGCCGCCGAGCTGCCGGGCGCACTGGCCCGCCGGATGGACCCGCGCTGGGGCGTCTCGCTGGTCTGGGGCCGGATCGCCGCCGGCTCCGCGCCGAACGTCATCCCGCAGCACGCCGAGCTGGAGGGCACCGTCCGCTGCCTGGAGCTGGCCGGCTGGCGGGAGGCGCCCGACCTGCTGCACGAGCTGATCGCCCGGCTCGCCGAGACCTACCGCGCGAAGTGGACGCTCGACTACCACCGGGGCGTGCCGCCGGTGGTCAACGAGGCGGTCTCGGTCGGGCTGCTGGAGGCCGGCATGACCGCGCGCTTCGGCCGGGACGGCGCCGAGGTGGTCGAGGACACCGAGCAGTCGCTCGGCGGGGAGGACTTCTCCTGGTACCTGGAGCACGCCCCCGGCGCGCTGGCCCGGCTCGGCGTGCGGGCCCCGGATGACACCGCCGTCCGCGACCTGCACCAGGGCCGCTTCGACGTCGACGAGCGCGCGATCGCGATCGGGGTGGAGCTGTTCACCGCGCTGGCACTGGAGCCCGGCACGCTCTGATGCCGTGACGGCCCGGACCGATCGAAACCGGACACCCGCCAAGGGTGTCCGGTTTGTCGCTGATAAAGGAATTCCTCCGGGTTCGTATGCGGGATCGGGCGGGCTCGAACCACCGCTTATGGAGCGGAAAGGGGCGCCGGGGCGACCACGAGACCACGGTTTGGTAACAACCCGAACGCTCCGGCGGCCTGTAATACAACCGTGTTCTACGCGCGTTACGGTGGCGTCCGACCACGCTAATCGGTGGCGTGTGAGAAGGAGATACTCCCTTGCGCCGTACTACTAAGCTCGCCGCGGTTGTGCTCTCGGGTTCCCTGGGCATCGCCTCGCTCGCCGCTTGCGGCGCAAAGAGCAACGACACCAACGCCTCCTCCGGTTCGTCCGAGGGCGGTCTGAAGGTCGGCATGGCCTACGACATCGGCGGCCGTGGCGACCAGTCCTTCAACGACTCCGCGGCCCGCGGCCTGGACCAGGCCAAGAGCCAGCTGGGTGTCGCGGTCACCGAGGCCGACGCCAAGACCGGTGAGGCGGAGGCCGACAAGGAGACCCGCCTCAAGAACCTGGTCACCGCGGGCTACAACCCGATCATCGCGGTCGGCTTCGTCTACCAGGCCGCCGTCGAGAAGATCGCCAAGGAGAACCCGAACACCAAGTTCGCGATCATCGACTCGGCCTCCGACACCCAGCCGAGCAACGTCACCTCGCTGACCTTCTCGGAGCAGGAGGGCTCGTACCTGGCCGGCGTGGCCGCCGCGCTCAAGACCAAGACCAAGCACGTCGGCTTCATCGGCGGCGTGCAGTCCGAGCTGATCAAGAAGTTCGAGGCGGGCTACCGCGCGGGCGTCAAGTCCGTCGACCCGCAGATGCCGGTCGAGGTCACCTACCTGAGCACCCCGCCGGACTTCTCCGGCTTCGCCGCCCCCGACAAGGGCAAGGAAGCCGCGCAGGGCCAGCTCGACAAGAAGGCCGACGTCATCTACACCGCCGCCGGCTCCTCCGGCAACGGTGCCATCGAGGCCGTCGCCAACGCCGGTGCCATGGCCATCGGCGTCGACTCCGACCAGGCCGCCCAGCCCGCCCTGGCGAAGTACAAGAACAACATCATGACCTCGATGGTCAAGAACGTCGACAAGGCCGTCTTCGCCTACATCGAGTCCGCCAAGAAGAACGAGCCCTTCACCGGTGTGAAGAACTTCGACCTCAAGGCCGACGGCGTCTCGCTCGCCACCACCGGCGGCAAGATCGACGACATCAAGGCCAAGCTCGACGAGGCCGCCAACGCGATCAAGGGCGGCAGCACCACCGTCCCGAGCGACCCGTCCAAGCTGTAAGGCTCCAGGGCCTGACCGGACGTCGCCGGAGCTGCCGCCCGCCCGGCAGCGCCTGATGAACGCAACACCAGGGAGGGGCCCGGAAGGGTGCGCGTCGTGCGCACCCCCGGGCCCCGTCCCGTCCCCCCACCCTTTCCCGCTCTTTGGCCCTCCAGCGCAACGACGCGCCTCCAGACCACCAGGAGACCGCCATCACCGCATCCGACCCCGCCCCGAACACGGGCGGTAACCCCAGCGCGGGGACGGCGGCACCGGCCGTCGAACTGCGCGGCATCACGAAGCGCTTCCCCGGCGTCGTGGCCAACCGCGACATCAACCTCACCGTCCGCACCGGCACCGTGCACGCCCTCATGGGCGAGAACGGCGCCGGCAAGTCGACGCTGATGAAGATCCTCTACGGCATGCAGAAGCCGGACGAGGGCACCATCGCGATCAACGGCGAGCTGTGCGAGTTCGGCACCCCGGGCGACGCCATCGCGCGCGGCATCGGCATGGTGCACCAGCACTTCATGCTCGCTGACAACCTCACCGTCCTGGAGAACGTCGTCCTCGGCGGCGAGCACCTGTACGGCATCGGGGCCAAGGCCAAGCAGAAGATCAGGGAGATCTCCGACCAGTACGGCCTGGGCGTGCGCCCGGACGCCCTGGTCGAGGACCTCGGCGTGGCCGACCGCCAGCGCGTCGAGATCCTCAAGGTGCTCTACCGCGGCGCCAAGATCCTCATCCTCGACGAGCCCACGGCGGTGCTCGTCCCGCAGGAGGTCGACGCCCTGTTCGACAACCTGCGCGAGCTGAAGTCCGAGGGCGTCACCGTCATCTTCATCTCGCACAAGCTGCACGAGGTGCTCTCGGTGGCCGACGCGATCAGCGTCATCCGCCGCGGCACCACCGTCGGCGACGCCGACCCGAAGAGCGTCACCGCCCGCCAGCTCGCCGAGCTGATGGTCGGCGCCGAGCTGCCCTCCCCGGAGAGCCGCGAGTCGACCGTCACCACCACCGAGATGCTGCGCGTCGAGGCCCTGCGGATCGCCAAGACCGACGCGGAGGGCATCGAGCGCGTCGTCCTGGACGACATCTCGCTGCGGATCCACAAGGGCGAGATCCTCGGCATCGCCGGTGTCGAGGGCAACGGCCAGGCCGAACTGGTCGAGGCCGTGATGGGCATGCTCCCGCTGGACGCCGGCAGCGTCACCCTGGACGGCCAGGACCTCTCCGGCAGCCTCACCCGGGCCCGCCGCGAGGCCGGCATCGGCTACATCCCCGAGGACCGCCACCGGCACGGCCTGCTGCTGGAGGCCCCGCTCTGGGAGAACCGGATCCTCGGCCACGTCACCGAGAGCCCCAACTCCAAGGGCGTGCTGCTCGACCCGGCCGCCGCCCGCAAGGACACCCAGCGGATCGTCGAGGAGTACGACGTCCGCACCCCCGGCATCGAGGTCACCGCGGCCTCGCTCTCCGGCGGCAACCAGCAGAAGCTGATCATCGGCCGCGAGATGAGCCACGAGCCCAAGCTGCTGATCGCCGCGCACCCCACCCGCGGCGTGGACGTCGGCGCCCAGGCACAGATCTGGGAGCACATCCGGGTCGCCCAGCGGGCCGGCCTCGCCGTGCTGCTGATCTCCGCCGACCTGGACGAGCTGATCGGCCTCTCCGACACCATCAAGGTGATCTACCGCGGCCGGCTGGTCGCCGACGCCGACCCGGAGACCGTGACCGCCGAGGACCTCGGCACCGCGATGACCGGTGCCGCCGTCGGCCGCATCGAGTCGGACACCCCGGCCGACGCCGTGCCTGCGGACGCCGTGCCCTCCGCCACCCCCACCGACACCGCCGCCGACCAGCAGGCGGGGGAGTAGCCACATGACCAGTCCCAAGCCCGCGCCCGCCGCGCCCGCCGAGGCCGCTCCCAAGAGCGGCCTGGCCCAGCGGTTCAGCGGCGAGAAGATCGTGCTCGCGCTCGCCGCCCCGGTGCTCGCCGTCGTGCTGTCCGTCGCCATCTGCTCGCTGCTGCTGGCGACCTCCGGCAAGAACCCGTTCGACGCCTGGAACGTGATGATCACGTACGGCACCAAGTCGGACGGCCAGGTGGCCATCATCAACCGGTCCACCACGTACTACCTCGCCGCCGCGGCCGCCGCCTTCGGCTTCCGCATGAACCTCTTCAACATCGGCGTCGAGGGCCAGTACAAGCTCGCCGCGCTGTTCGCCGCCTTCGTCGGCAGCCAGGTCGACCTCCCGGCGATCATCCAGATCCCGCTGCTGCTGCTGACCGCGATGCTGGTCGGCGGCATGTGGGCGGCCGTCGCCGGTCTGCTCAAGGTCTACCGCGGCGTCAGCGAGGTCATCTCGACCATCATGCTGAACTCGATCGCCACCGCGGTGGTCGGTCTGCTGCTCGTCCCCGGCATCTTCGCGCCGGAGAAGGGCACCACCAGCAACTCGATCCAGACCAACCCGATCTCGGAGTCCAGCCGCTTCTTCTCGCTGAACACCGACGGCGGCCCGCTCTGGGGCTTCGTGGTCATCGCGATCGTGGTCGGCGTCGCCTTCCAGTTCACCCTGAACCGCACCCGCTTCGGCTTCGACCTGCGCGCCACCGGCCGCTCGGAGAGCGCGGCCACCGCGTCCGGCGTCAACGTCAAGCGCATGGTCGTCACCTCGATGGTGGTCTCCGGTGCGCTGGCCGGCCTCATCGGCCTGCCGGAGCTGATGCAGAACTCCTACTACTTCGGCCAGAGCTTCCAGGCGGGCCTCGGCTTCCTGGGCATCTCGGTCGCCCTGCTCGGCCGCAACAGCCCGATCGGCATGGTCTTCGCCGCCCTGCTCTTCGCCTTCCTCGACGCCACCGGCTCGCAGCTCCCGCTGCCGCAGAACGGTGAGTTCCCGTTCGAGATCGTCGACGTCATGAAGGGCACCATCGTCATCTGCGTCGTCGTCGCCTACGAGCTGGTCCGCCGCTACGGCCTGAAGCGCCAGCAGCAGCGGGTCGGCGCCGAACTCGCCGCCCAGGCTGCCGCCGCGGCCGCCCAGAAGAAGGAGGTGTCGGCGTGAGTACGGTTACCGCGGTTCGCGCGAAGACGCCAGGCGGCGCGTCCGCCAAGAAGCGCAAGTTGTCCTGGCCGGTGGTGCTGCTGCTGATCGCGGGCGCCCTGGTGCTGTTCTCGGCCGTCGGCATGATCACCGGCAACCACGCGCTGACCTCCTCCGGCCAGATCACCGCGGCGCTCGGCGCGGCGGTCCCGATCGGCATGGCCGGTCTGGGCGGCCTCTGGTCCGAGCGGGCCGGCGTCGTCAACATCGGTCTCGAAGGCATGATGGTCGCCGGCACCTTCGCCGGTGCCTGGGGCGGCTACCTGGTCAACCCCTGGTTCGGCCTGGTGGCCGGCATGCTCGGCGGCGCGCTCGGCGGTCTGCTGCACGCGGTCATCACGGTGACCTTCGGCGTCGACCACATCGTCTCCGGCGTCGGCATCAACCTGCTGATCCCCGGCATCTGCGCGTACGTCAACCGGATCTACTACAAGGACTACATTTCGGTGGGCGCCGGTGCGAACCAGTCCCCGCCGGCCGATCCGCTGCCGTACCTCACCGTCCCCGGCCTGTCCTCCTGGCTGAAGGAGATCGAGGCCCACCACTGGTTCCTGGTCTCCGACGTCGCCGGTGTGGTCGGCGGCCTGGTCACCAACCTGTCGGTGGTCGTCATCCTGGCCGGCGTGCTGATCGTCGCCAGCTACTTCGCGCTCTGGCGGACCGTCTTCGGCCTGCGGCTGCGCTCCTGCGGTGAGAACCCGACCGCCGCCGAGTCGCTGGGCGTCAACGTCTACAAGTACAAGTACCTGGCGGTCATCGCCTCGGGCGCCTTCGCGGGCCTCGGCGGTGCGTACCTCTCGCTGGTCGCCGCGCACTTCTACAAGGACGGCCAGACCCTGGGCCGCGGCTTCATCGGCCTCGCCGCGATGATCTTCGGCAACTGGATGCCGGGCGGCCTCGCCGTCGGCGCCGGTCTGTTCGGCTTCACCGACAGCCTCCAGCTGCGCGACCCGGAGTCGGTGCACGTGCTGATCCTGGTGGTCGCCATCGCGATGGTGCTGCTGGCGGCGTGGCAGCTGTACCGCCGCAAGCTCACTCCGGCGCTGATCTCGGTGGTGGTCTCCGGCGCGCTGTTCGTCTGGTACTTCACCACCGACGAGGTGCAGCGTCCGCTGATCGTCGCCACGCCGTACGTGATCACCCTGGTGGTGCTCTCGCTGGCCTCGCAGCGGCTGCGGCCGCCGAAGGCCGACGGCCAGATCTACCGCAAGGGGCAGGGCAAGTGACGCCGGGCGCCGACGCGGTCGACTGGGCCGCGCTGCGGGCGGCGGCGCGCGAGGCGATGAGCCACGCGTACGCGCCGTACAGCAGGTTCCCGGTGGGCGCCGCCGCGCTGGTGGACGACGGCCGGGTGGTCACCGGGTGCAACGTGGAGAACGCCTCGTACGGGCTCGCGCTGTGCGCCGAGTGCGGACTGGTCTCCGCGCTGCACGCGAGCGGCGGCGGCCGGCTGACCGCGTTCACCTGCGTGGACGGCAACGGGGCGCTGCTGATGCCGTGCGGCCGCTGCCGCCAGCTGCTGTACGAGCACGGCGGGCCCGACCTGCTGGTCGAGCTGCCGTCCGGCGTGCGGCCGATGAGCGACGTCCTGCCCGACGCGTTCGGGCCCGAGCGGCTGTAGCGGATCAGCTCTGGCCCTGCCGTTTGTTACGCGCGTAGAGTGTCGCGAGCGGGCCCTGACCCGGTCCGCTCGCGACACTCTTCGCTTTTCTGAACCCCTTCCGGGAGCAATGGAGCAACCATGGACGCCATCTCCGTCATCAGGACCAAGCGCGACCGCGGAGAGCTGAGCGACGCTCAGATCGACTGGGTCATCGACGCCTACACCCGCGGCGAGGTCGCCGACGAGCAGATGTCCGCCCTGGCCATGGCCGTCCTGCTGAACGGCATGAACCCGCGCGAGATCAGCCGCTGGACGGACGCGATGATCCGCTCCGGCGTGCGGATGGACTTCTCCTCGCTGGCGCTGCCCACCAGCGACAAGCACTCCACCGGCGGCGTCGGCGACAAGATCACCCTGCCGCTCGCCCCGCTGGTCGCCGCCTGCGGCGCCGCCGTTCCGCAGCTGTCCGGCCGCGGCCTCGGCCACACCGGCGGCACCCTCGACAAGCTGGAGTCCATCCCCGGCTGGCGCGCCCTGCTCTCCAACGAGGAGATGCTGGACGTGCTGCGCTCCACCGGCGCGGTCATCTGCGCGGCCGGTGACGGCCTCGCCCCGGCCGACAAGAAGCTGTACGCGCTGCGCGACGTCACCGGCACCGTCGAGGCCATCCCGCTGATCGCGTCCTCGATCATGTCCAAGAAGATCGCCGAGGGCACCGGCGCGCTCGTCCTCGACGTGAAGGTCGGCTCCGGCGCCTTCATGAAGAACATCGACGACGCCCGCGAGCTGGCCCGCACCATGGTCGGCCTCGGCACCTCGGCCGGCGTCAACACCGTCGCCCTGCTCACCGACATGTCCACCCCGCTCGGCCTCACCGCCGGCAACGCGCTGGAGGTCCGCGAGTCGATCGAGGTGCTGGCCGGCGGCGGCCCCGCCGACGTCGTCGAGCTCACCCTCGCGCTGGCCCGCGAGATGCTGGCCGCCGCGGGCGTGCGCGGCAAGGACCCGGCCGACGCGCTGCGCGACGGCTCCGCGATGGACCACTGGCGCCGCATGATCGCCGCCCAGGGCGGCGACGTCGACGCCCCGCTGCCGGTCGCGCGCGAGCAGCACGTCATCCCCGCCCCGGCCTCCGGCGTGCTGAGCCGGCTGGACGCCTACGCGGTGGGCGTGAGCGCCTGGCGCCTCGGCGCCGGCCGCGCCCGCAAGGAGGACCCGGTGCAGGCCGGCGCCGGCGTCGAGATGCACGCCAAGCCCGGCGACACCGTGGTGGCCGGCCAGCCCCTGCTGACCCTGCACACCGACACCCCGGAGCGCTTCGACTACGCGATCGAGGCCCTCACGGGCGCCGTCGAGGTCGCCCCGGCGGGCACCCCGTTCACCCCGACCCCGATCGTCCTGGACCGCATCGCCTGACGGTCCGGGGGTCTGCTCACGTGCGCCGGGTCAGGCGTACGTGAGCAGACCGCTGGTGTCGATCGTGCACGGGCCGACAGCGACCTTGTCGCCGAAGACGAACCTCGCGCGGTCGGTGCAGCCGGGCTCGTCGTGGACGACGCCGGTACCCGTACGGGGATCGATGATCAGGTGGAACGGAATACCCGTCGCCGCGTAGTCGTGGACCTTGTCGCGGTAGTCGTTCTCGGGGTTGGACTTGGAGACGACCTCCACGACGAGCAGCACCTCGTGTGGGAGCACCGCCGACTGCTCACCTGTCAGGGTGGCCTCGGGGAACACCATCAGGTCCGGGTTCCGCAGTCGACCGAGCCCGGTGTCCTCCGGATCGGCACCGTGGTAGGCGATGTAGTCGGGGTGTGTGGTCGGCAGCCGGGCGTTGAGTTGCCGGGCGATACGCAGTACGGCGATGGCAGCCGACAGCCGGGCGCTCGTCACTCCGCCGCGGTGAGGGCGAGCTTCAGGAACTCCTCGGGGGCCTCGCGGACGAGGTCGTGGCCGGCGGGGAGGGTGTGGACGGTCCAGGCGGGGTCGGTGCGCAGCCGGGCGACGGTGTCGAGGAACGGGGAGTCCGCGAAGTTCTCGGCGTGCAGGTAGATCCGGGGCACGTCCAGGGTGTCGGCGGCGCCGGTGAGGGCGGCCGGCTGGAGCAGGCTGGCCAGCGGGTGCACGGTGGCGCGCGGGTCGAGGAACGGGCTCAGGCCGAGCAGGGTGTGGCCGCCGCCCGCCGCGGCGCCCGCGAGGTAGCGCTGCTTCCAGACGTCGTTGACGATCGTGTACGCCGACTCGCCGTCGCGCGGTACGAAGGCGTCCGCGTACACCAGTCCGGCGATCCGCTCCGGGGCCCGGTCGGCCACCGCGGAGGCCACCATGCCCCCGTAGCTGTGCGCGACCAGCACGGCGCCGGTGATCCGCTCCGCCTCCAGCAGCCCGAGTACGTCCCGCACATGGGTCTCCAGGTTCACCCCGCCCACCGCGCCGACGTGCCCCCGCTCGCTCACCCCGGTCAGTGTCACCGGGTACGCCTCGTGCCCGGCGGCCCGCAGCCCTTCGGTGATCGGCCGGTACCACCAACCGCCGTGCAGGGCGCCGGGGATGAGGACGAAGGTGGCCATGGCGGGTTCCTCTGTTCGTGCGGTACCGGTGGGACGCGAACGAAACTACGGCGGATACCTGACAACGAGCGTCAGGTATCCGCCGGTGACTATCGCGCGGAGAGTCCGCCCGGCAGGGCCTCCGTGCGGCGGGCGGTGTGGGCCTGGCGGGTGGCGTAGAGGGTGACGGCGGCGGCGAGGGTCATGGCGGTGAGGCCGATGGTGGCGGCGCCGGGCCAGCCGGTGGCGTGGTAGGCGTCGGCGCCGGTGGTGCCGCCGAGGCTGTTGCCCAGGTAGTAGGCGATCAGGTAGAGCGCGGAGGCCTGGGCGCGGCCCTCGGTGGCGGTGCGGCCGACGGCGGAGGAGGCGGTGGCGTGGCCGGCGAAGAAGCCGGCGGTGATCAGCACCAGGCCGAGCAGGGCGAGGACCAGCGAGTCGGCGAGCGAGAGCAGCAGCCCCAGGGCGGTGGTGCCGATCGCGACGTACAGCGCCCCGCGGCGGCCGAGCCGGGCGGAGAGGCGGCCCGCGGCGGCGGAGGTGCCGGTGCCGACCAGGTAGACCACGAAGATCGAGGCGGCGACCGACTCCGGCAGGTGGAAGGGCGCGGCGATCAGCCGGTAGCCGACGGTGTTGTAGACCGCGCCGAACACGGCCATGAACAGCAGCCCCAGCGCGTACAGCCGCAGCAGCAGCGGGTTGCGCAGGTGGCGGCCGACGGTGCGGGCGAGGGCGCGGGCGTCCACCGGGGCCGGGGTGAAGTGCCGGGCGGCGGGGATCAGCAGCCGGAACGCGAGGGTGGCGAGCAGGGCGAGGACGGCGGAGGCGGCGAGCCCCCAACGCCAGCCGAGGCCGGCCGCGACCCAGCCGGAGAGCAGCCGCCCGCCCATGCCGCCGATGCTGTTGCCCGCGACGTACAGGCCCATCGCGGAGGCCAGCGCCGAGGGGTGCACCTCCTCGGCGAGGTAGGCCATCGCGGTGGCGGGCAGTCCGGCGAGCGCGGCGCCCTGGAGGACGCGGAGCACGACCAGGGTGGTGAGGTCCGGCGCGAAGGGCAGGGCGAGCGCGAGGGCGGAGGCGGCGAGGGTGGAGGCCGTCATCACGGCGGTGCGCCCGTACCGGTCGGAGAGCGCGCTCGCGGGGAGCAGGGCGAGCGCCAGGCCGAGGGTGGCGGCCGAGGCCGTCCAGCTGGCCTGGCCGGGGGTGAGGCCGAGGTCGTCCGAGAGGACCGGCAGCAGGCCCTGGGTGGAGTAGAGGAGGACGAAGGTCGCGACACCGGCGGCGAACAGGGCGAGGTTGGCGCGGCGGAAGGAGCGCTGGCCGGGGCGGTGGCGGTCGTCCGGGGCGGGGACGGGGGCCGGGGTGGCGGCGGTGAGCGGGGCGGCGTCCGGCGCGGTCGCGGACGCCCTGGTACTGGAGGGCTGCATGTCCTCGACCGTAGAACCGGCGGGCTGATGCGTCCAATGCATGAACCACCCATAATCCATACCGGAACGCATGAGCGGAGCGTGCGGCGGACGACGGGAGCGCATGATGGCCACGGGTGCCGAGCCGGTCCGGCCGGCGGAGCTGGGACCTGACCTTCCGGCGGTGCAACTCGCCCCGCTGCTCGCCCAGTTCGCGGCGGTCGCCCGGCTGGAGCACGTGACGCAGGCGGCGGCGCTGCTGGCGATGCCGCAGCCGACGCTGTCCCGGGCGGTGGCCCGGCTGGAGGGCGAGCTGGGTGTCGACCTGCTGGCCCGTCAGGGCCGGACGGTCCGGCTGACCAGGGCGGGCCGGCTGCTGCTGGCCTCGGTGGAGCGGGCGCTGGCCGAGGTCGAGCGCGGCGTCGAGGCGGCGCGGGCGGAGGCCGATCCGGCGACCGGCCGGGTGGCGTTCGGCTTCCTGCACACCATGGGGACGGACGCGGTGCCGGCCCTGCTGCGGGACTTCCGGGCGGCGTACCCGCTGGTCCGCTTCCAGCTGGTGCAGGCCTACGTGGGCGCGATGCTGGACCGGTTGCGCGCGGGGGAGCTGGACCTGTGCCTGGTCGCGCCGGTCCCGGACGACGATCCGGCGCTGGTCGCCCGCCGGCTGGACGAGCAGCGGCTGCACCTGGTGGTCCCGGCGGACCACCGGCTGGCCGGGCGCCGCCGGATCCGGCTGGCGGAGGTCGCCGAGGACCCGTTCGTCGGGCTGGAGCCCGGCTACGGGCTGCGGGCGATCACCGACGGCTTCTGCGCGCAGGCCGGGTTCGCGCCGCGGATCGCGTTCGAGGGCGAGGAGGCGGAGACGCTGCGCGGGCTGGTCGCGGCCGGGCTCGGGGTGGCGCTGCTGCCGCCGGCGCTGGTGCCGCGGCCGGGGGTGGTCGAGCTGGAGGTGACGGCGCCGCGGACCCGGCGGGCGATCGGCCTGGCGTGGGTGGCGGGGCGGCCGCTGACCCCGCCGGCGGCGGCGTTCCGGGACTTCGTGCTGTCGCGGCGGGGGCGACTGCTGGCGCACGACTGAGCGCGTCGGGGGGCGCGGCGCCCGGGGGACCGGCTTGCGTGGAGGTGGACCGGCTCGTCCCTTTGGTGGAATTCCCGGTGGACATCGGATGATTCGGGCCCCTGGACAGTGGCTTGTCTACGCGCGTAGGGGCTACACTCCCGCAATGGAGAAGCAGATCCCCGTCACCACCGCGGGCACCGGCCCCCGGATCCCCACCCCCGAGCAGATCGCCCGCGCGCCGAAGGTGCTCCTGCACGACCACCTCGACGGCGGCCTGCGCCCCGAGACCGTGGTCGAACTGGCGGCGGCCGTCGGCTACGAGGGCCTCCCGACCACCGACCCCGAGGCGCTCGGCGAGTGGTTCCGCGAGGCCGCCGACTCCGGTTCGCTGGTCCGCTACCTGGAGACCTTCGCCCACACCTGCGCCGTCATGCAGACCCGTGAGGCCCTGATCAAGGTCGCCGCCGACTGTGCCGAGGACCTCGCCGCCGACGGCGTCGTCTACGCCGAGGTCCGCTACGCCCCCGAGCAGCACCTGGAGCGCGGCCTGAGCCTGGACGAGGTCGTCGAGGCCGTCCAGGAGGGCTTCCGGCTCGGCGAGGCCAACGCCCGCGCCGCCGGCCACCGCATCCGGATCGGCACCCTGATCACCGCGATGCGGCACGCCGCGCGCTCGTCGGAGATCGCCGAACTGGCCAACCGGCACCGCGACGGCGGCGTCGTCGGCTTCGACATCGCCGGCGCCGAGGCGGGCTACCCTCCCACCCGCCACCAGGCCGCCTTCGACTACCTCAAGGGCGAGAACAACCACTTCACCATCCACGCGGGCGAGGCCTTCGGCCTGCCGTCGATCTGGGAGGCCCTGCAGTGCTGCGGCGCCGACCGGCTCGGCCACGGCGTGCGGATCGTCGACGACATCACCGTCGAGGAGGACGGCACCGTCCAGCTGGGCCGCCTCGCCGCGTACGTGCGCGACAAGCGGGTCCCGCTGGAGATGTGCCCGACCTCCAACCTCCAGACCGGGGCCGCCACCTCGTACGCCGAGCACCCGATCGGGCTGCTCAGCCGGCTGAAGTTCCGGGTCACCGTGAACACCGACAACCGGCTGATGAGCGGCACCAGCATGAGCCGCGAGTTCGCGCACCTGGTCGAGGCCTTCGGCTACACGCTGGGGGACCTGGAGTGGTTCACCGTGAACGCGATGAAGTCGGCCTTCCTGCCGTTCGACGAGCGGCTCGCGATGATCAACGACGTGATCAAGCCGGGCTACGCCGAGCTCAAGGCCGAGTGGCTGTTCAGCGTCGGCGGCTGAACGCGCCGAATGTGATCGGATGAACGCTACTGTCCGCCAAGGGAGTTGGCGTTCATCCGACTTCTCGCTCGGGCGGGTGAACCGCCGTTGATCCCCGTGCGGTCCGCTCACTACGGTGTGCCCGTCATTGCCGACCGGTCGTGGCGGCGGGCCCCGTCGCGTCGGCCGTGCGAGTCGGCCACCGACGAGGACCCAAGGGGACGAACCACATGAAGCAGGCCACTCTCAAGGCCGCCGGCACCGCCGCGCTCGGCATCGCCATCGCCGCGGTCGGCGCCGGCAGCGCGTCCGCCGCCCCCGCCACCGCCGCCGGTGGTCTCGGGCTCCCGACCGGTCTGCTGACCAACCCGGCCGCCACCAGCGCCCTCACCGACGCCGCCGGCAAGCTGCCGGTCGCCGACAAGGTCAGCAGCACCCTCGGCACCCTGGCCCCCAGCGCGGGGCAGGCCGCCGCCCCGGTCACCGGCGCCGCCGCCGCCGACCGGGCCGGCCTGCCGGCCGTGCCGGGCCTCGACAAGACCCCGCTCGGCGGGCTCACCCAGGCCCTCCCGCTGCCGGGCCTCGGCGGCTGATCCGTCCGCCGCACGCCAGGGCACGGCACGCCAGGGCACGGCACGTCGCGGCTCGGTGCGACGTGACGCGACCCGGCACGGCACGGCACGGCACAGCACGGTTGAAGGGGCCGCCCGCTCCCGTCGAGGAGCGCGCGGCCCCTTCGGCGTCTCACGGCTCCTGGGGCAGCAGCAGCCAGAGCGCCAGGTAGATCAGGAACTGCGGGCCGGGCAGCAGACAGGAAGCCAGGAAGATCACGCGCACGGTCCATGCCGAGAGCCCGAAGCGCTCGGCGATCCCGGCGCAGACGCCGGCGATGACACGGTTGTGACGGGGGCGGGCGAGGCGGCTCATGGCGGACTCCGTTGCTGTGGTGACGCCGTGGTCCGGTCCCTCCGGCCGGCGTACTTCCATGCTCCGCCGCCGCTCCGCCGAAAGCCTCCCCCCGCAAGCCGATCCCGCCCCTGACCTGCTTCATCGCCTGGCAGGACCCCCTCTCAGGGTTCCGCTCAGGGTCGGCCCGGAGATTGCCGGCCCCCCGGAGCGGGAAGTCGGCCGGTCCGACTTCCCGCTCCGCGTGCGGCTACGCGCCCGGTCGCGGGCGGAAGGGGACGGTGACGTCCGAGGTGTGCTCGTGGGGCTCGGCGGTCTCGAAGTTCGGGTAGTACACCTCCCGGCTGCCGCCGTCGCGGTCGTGGCCCTGCTCCTTGACCCAGGCGCCGACGGCGTCGTGGATGGCGGCCATCGTCGCGAAGTCCTTGTGCTCCTTGGTGATCTCGGTGTACGCCTCGCGATGGGCCGGGTCGATCCGCACGGCGATGCGGCCGGTCGGCTCGACGGCGTTCAGCGTCGGGGCGCACACCTCGACCAGGCCGTCCGAGTCCTCGCCGACATAGCCGTGGAAGATGCTGAAGATCGGCCCCGAGAGGCACGCGCCGGTCGACTGCAGGTGGGCGACGAGCTGCTCGCCGGCCTCGTTCAGAAAGGGGACGAGCGTGGCGCCCGTGACGTGCCGCTGGACGCAGAGCACTTTCTGTTCGGGAACGTCGCGTTCGGCGATCCGGTACATGGTCGAAGTCCTTCCGGTGAGTACTGAGCGGGCGTAGCCCACCGCGTAGCGGCGGGCCCTGTGCGTGGCCTCCTGCTCGCGCCAGTAGGCGCCGAGCAGGCGGGCGGACTCGTCGCCGCCGTCCGCGTCGAGCACGGCGGCGATCCGGGCCAGCGGCATGCCGACGGCGCGCAGCAGCGCGATCCGGCGGGCCCGTTCGACCTGGGCGCGGCCGTAGCGGCGGAACCCGGTGTGCGGGTCGACGTGGGAGGGCGGCAGCAGCCCGCGGTCCCCGTAGAGGCGCAGCGCTTTGGGGCTGAGCCTGGTCAGGGTGGCGAGCTCCCCGATGGTGATCAAGTCCTCGTGCACGGAGCCCACTGTGCCCCTTGCCCCTGGGGCAGAGGCAAGCGACGGTGCGGGAGGGGTCAGCGGTAGTACGGCTCCATCGCGGCCCGGACCTCGTCGAGCAGCGCCGGGCCGTCCTGCGGTACGGGCGGGCGGCCGCTCGCGGGGCGGACGGTCAGCAGCTGCTCGCCGGAGAGGGCGAAGACGGCGCGGCCGAGTCCGGCCTGCCGCAGGGCGGCCGCGCACATCGGGCACGGCTCGCAGCTGGTGTAGAGGGTGGTCCGGGCGGCGGCGTCCGGGGTCAGCTCGCGGGCCGCCCGGCGGGCGAGCTTCAGTTCGGGGTGGGCGGTGATGTCCCGGTCGGTGAGCGTGGTGTTGCGCTCCTCGGCCAGGACGGTGCCGTCCGGGGCGGCGAGCAGGGAGCCGAACGGCGGGTTGCCGAGGGCGGCGGCCTCGGCGGCGAGGGCGATGGCGCGGCGGAGGAGGGGGTGGTCGGCGGGGGTGACGGTCATCGGGGCTGTTCCGTTCGGCGCGGGGCGAGGTGTTCGGCGACGGCGGCGAGGGCCTGCCGGGCGTCCTGTGGTCGGCGGGTCTCCTCCGGGTCGCCGTGGTACGGGTCGAGGATCACGTGTGCGGCGCCCAGCAGGCGGAGTTGGGCGAGGTCGGCGGTGATCTGCTCGATCGTGCCCTCGCCGGCCAGACGGTGCGGGCCGGCGACCGGGGCCGGGGTGAGCTTGAGGGCGATCCGGGGCGCGAAGGCGGGGGCGGGGAGCGCGTTTTCGTCCGTGTACGCCCGTAGGCGGGTGGCGGCTTCGCGCAGCCAGGGCAGGGTGGGGCGCAGCGGGTGCCAGGCGTCGCCGAGGTGGACGGCGCGGCGCAGGCCCGCGTCGCTGTTGCCGCCGACCCAGAGCGGGATGCGGCGGGCTGTTCCGTAGTCGGCGGTGTCCTCCCAGGCGGCGCGCAGGCGGCGCAGGTGGTCGTCGGTGAGGCGGCCACGGTGCTCGAAGGGGACGCCGAGGGCGGCGAACTCCTGCTGCGCCCAGCCGACTCCGACGCCCAGCACGAGGCGGTGACCGCTCAGCGCGTCCAGGTTGGCGGCCGTCCGGGCGGTGAGGAGGGGGTGGCGGTAGGGGGCGACGAGGACGGTGGTGCCGAGGTGGACGCGGGTGGTGTGGGCGGCGAGCCAGGCGAGGGTGGTGAAGGGTTCGTAGAAGGGGGCGGGGTAGCGCCGGGCGACGTCGGGGGTGATGGCGACGTGGTCCGAGAGCATCAGCAGGTCGAAGCCCAGGGACTCGACGGTGCGGGCCCAGGCGAGGAGGGCGGCGGGGTCGGTGCCGGGGCCGAAGTTGGGGACGTTCACTCCGATCTTCACGTCCCGAAAGCCTAGGGAGGGAAGGTGGGTTGACTGAAGGGACATCTCCCGGTTGAGGGGTTGTTCCGCCGTGGAATCAGCGGCAATCTGGGCTCATGACCGAGATTCTCGATGCGACGGACTGGGCGATCCTGGCCGAGCTCCAGGAGGACGGGCGGATCGCGTTCACCGAGCTGGCGCGGCGGGTGAACCTGAGCGCGTCGGCGACGACGGAACGGGTGCGGCGGCTGGAGACGGCGGGGGTGATCACCGGCTACCGGGCCGAGGTGGACCTGGAACGCACGGGGTACCCGGTGACGGCGGTCGTCCGGTTGAAGTACCCGGGGCCGGCGGTGCGGCACGAGCCGCTGCGGCGGTTGCTGGAGGAGCGGTCGGAGATCCTGGAGTGCCTGCGGACGACCGGGGACGACTGCTACGCGCTGAAGATCGCCACGACGTCGATGGGGCACCTGGAGGAGATCGTCGACGAGCTGGCCCAGCTGGGGAGCACGACGACCAATCTGGTGCTGAGCCGCCCGCTCGCGCCCCGCGGCCCGGCGGTGCCCCGAGTGGGGAGCTCCGAGTAATAGCAACAATGCAATGCTGCGGGGTGGGTCAGGGGTTGGAGTGCTCTTCGTCGTTGCCGTGAACCTTCAGGGCGGTGATGACGCCGACGACAACGGTGGCGATCGCGAGGGCGAGGAGAACGGCGAAGGCCGCGCCGATCAGGAAGTTCACCGGGCCCTGACCCCTTCGCGGAGGAGTTCGAGGAGGTTGAGGAGGGTGGCGACGGAGGTGTCGCCGAAGTCGACGAGGAGACGGCCGTCGATGGTGGCGCCGTTGACGGCGGCGGAGCCCCACTGGATTCCGAACGGCTTTCCGCACTCGTGGAGTTCGCTGATCAGCGCGGTGACCTCGGGCTCGGTGTAGGTGCGCGGATAGGTGTCGTGGGGTTCGAAGGGGGCGTTCACGTGGCGGTGTCCAGCTCGAACCAGGTGACCTTGCCGGTCTTGAGAGGGGCGACGCCGAACCGGTCGGTGAGGGCGCGGACGAGGTGGAGCCCGCGACCGGAGAGCGCGAACGGGTCGGCGGGGGCGCGCAGTTCGGGCAAGTCGGGGCTGTTGTCGCAGACCGAGACCCGCAGGGTGCGGGGGCAGAGGGCGGCGATGACGTGGGGCGCCTGGGTGCCCGCGTGCTTCCAGGCATTCACGAACAGCTCGTGAAGGGCGAGTTCGGCATCCTGGACGGTGTCCGGCCGCCAGCCGGCCGAGCCGAGGAGGGTGCGCAGCTCGTGGCGGGCGACGGACCAGTCGGGCGGATTGGGGGCACGCATGGGGGACCTCCGGGAGACGGGGAGGATTGGATCACCGGCTGAGGGGGTGAGGCGTCTACTGCCGTGAAAACAGGAGTTACTGACACTCCGTCGTGTGATCGGTGCAACACTGAGAGTAGGGGCGGGTCTGGCAAAATTGCAAGCCGATCGGGAAGTCTCCCCGGACTGACGCCGCTCGTTGGTGGCGCCACACACGAGTTCTGCGCCACACTGCGCAGGCAAGGAAGGACAGCGGTGGGATACAAGGGGCCGATCAGCCAGCGGGAGCGCCGATTCGGCGACGAGTTGCAGCGTCTGCGGACGGCAGCCGGACTGTCGGCCGCGGAGGCCGGAGCGCTGGTCGGGATGCGAGGTCCGGCTGTGAGTCACACCGAGGCCGGTCGGATCACGTTGAACGCCGAACGCCTTGAGGTCTGGCTGGACGCCTACGGCTGCACCGATCCGGCGTTCCGCAGCGGACTCGCGGACATGGCGCGCAGGACGGGCAAGGGCTGGTGGAGCGAGTTCGAGGGCAAGGTCCCAGATCTGGCGCTCGACCTGGCGGAGGTCGAGGATCGGTCCGCCCGACTGACGAACTACGAGGTGCTGTACATCCCCGGGGTGCTCCAGGTGCCGGCCTATACGGAGGCCGTCTTCGAGGGCGGCGACAACCACAAGTGGGACATTGGGGATCTGACCCGCTTCCGGTTGGCTCGACAGCGGATCCTGGATGAACGCAAGGACTTCCACTTTGTCATTCAGGAAGCCGCACTGCGCATGCGTTTCCCCGGTGATGCAGTGATGAGGGACCAACTGCAGCACTTGCTGGTCATGGCTGAGCGCCCCAACGTCACGATTCAGGTGCTGCCGTTCACCGTGGCGAAGCAGCCGCCGAGCCCAGGATCATTCCTGTTCTGCGAACCGGGCTGTCCGGAACTCTCCACGATCGTCCTGGATGGCCCCGGGCGGACCGAGCACTATGGTGATCGCGAGAGTATCGCGACATACCGCCAAAGGTTCGAGCAGCTGACGGACTTGGCTCTTCCGCCCGTCGACGGGTCTGGGCCTCGGCAGGGCGCGGCGACGCGTGACTCCTGGGGGATCCTCCAGCACCTGCTCTATCTGCTCCAAGCCTGAAAGGCCTGCGATGTCCGAGATCATCTGGCAGAAGTCGTCGTTCAGTGCAGGGGACGCTGAGAACGCCTGCATCGAACTTGCCTCGGGGCCCGGCGGATTCCGTTTCCTGCGCGAATCCGATGAACCTGCCCTCGTGATGACAGTCGATGTTCCCAAGCTCCGCGCGCTCCTCCTCGCCACGAAGGCCGGCGAGTTCGACCACCTCACCTGATCAGCAGCCCAGCCCCGGAGGACCCCCACCGATGAACGCCAAAGCCTGGCGTATCCGGCTCATCGTTCGCACCACCCAGGTCGGCGTCATCGGCGGGGCCCTCTGGGGTGCCCTGGTCGCCCTCGTCGCCTTCCGCTACACCTCGATACCGCTCGGGGCCATGGTCGGCCTCCTCTTCGGGACCTTCGTCTCCATACCCACCGGCTCCCTCCTCTCCGCTCTCCCCAAGAAGCTCGCCTTCCACCGTTGGTCCGCGCCCGTCCTCGGCGCCCTCCTCACCGCCGCCGCCGGCTACCTCGTCCTCGCCCGCATCCTCCACGAGCCGCACGCCCTCCTCCACCTCGGCGTCGCCCTCCTCTTCCTCCTCTCCACCACCCTCACCGCCGCCGCCTTCTTCCTCGCCGTCCGCAGCCTCCGCCGGACGTCATCGGCACCATGAGCCCCCGGTGACGCCCCGGACTCGCCACGAAGGCGGACGAGTCCGGCCACCTCACCGGGGCATCGGCCCGCCACGCCCACGTTCCGCGCCTTCGGGCCCGACGGAAGCGGAGTAGGAAGTCGGACCCGCCGACTTCCCACTCCGCCGGTTGATCTCGACAGGGGCGGCCGTCCCGTCTGAGTGCCGCTACTCAAGCCCTCCGGTATGTGGTCGGCGCCGCCTTCGGACAATGGCGCAGGTCGAAGGGTGACGGGGTTTCCTCGAAGCCGCCGTCGGGGCTTGCGCTCATCGCCGTGCCCATTGTTCTTCCCGCCGCGCTCGGCGTGGGCTTCCTTCGGGTCGGCCTGCCGGTCTCCGCCGGTATCCAGTTCGCCACGGGCTGCGCGTTCGTACTGGTGCTCCCGACCCTCTTTGTGGCGGGCGCCGTCAGGGAGCGCCGTGCGAATCGCGAGCGGGGGGCAGCGGGCGCTCGTGATCGCCGCCCGCCACCCGGCAGCATCGTCGTTCCCGGCGGCTACGGCGACTCCCCCGATCAGTGAACCGCTCCGCCAGTGGATCGGACAGAACTCCGGCAGACGGTGTGTCAGAAGCGGTCGTTAGCGTGGAGGTGCTGTGGGCCGGATTCGGGCTGGACGTAGGAGCGACCGACTGTGGGCGGAACCGGGTGGACCTATCGAACGCGTTGGCTCGGCAGCTTCGCCGACTCGCTTGAGGCGCTGAAGCTGGAGGTGCTCGCCGGCGGTGACTACCAGTACCGGCCCATGGAGGGCGAGATGCCGCCCGCGACGGTCGCGGAGTTGATGGACCTCCTGGCGGACGGGGAGGGGATGGAGGGCGGCACTCATTCCATCCTCGACATCTACGAGTTCGGGGATCCGGCCGCGCTGGACGCCGACCTGCGCGGCGGGACCTACTTCCACCGGCTCTACCCCGTGGCGGACCACGAGGTGCTGGCCCTCTTCGGCACACCGCGGCCCACCCTCGCCGACTGGTCGCGGATCGAAGAGGACGACGCGCACAACGGTTTGGCCCCTGGGCGTTGGATGGGCCGCTGCACGGTGCTCCACGTCGCCGACCGGCCGGACGAGGTGGTCTTCTGGGGCTCTTCGGGCTATTGAGAAGCACCAGCCGGACCGTCGTGCTCAGTCGTCCTCGTAGTACCTGTCGTAGCCGGCCGCGAACTCTTCCACCGAGAAGCCCTCGAACGCGCCCCCCCGATTCGAGGTAGCGGAGTCGGTTCAGCACCGCCGGGGCGGAAGGTGAGGGGTGGGCCTCGAGGTGGGATTTCGTCATCTCGATCCCGTGGCCGAGAAGGAGCTCGACGTCGATCGAGCACGCGGCGTCGAAGCTCGCCTTCCGCGCGCTCCAGATGAGCAGGGCGTCGTCGAGGTCACCACTGTTGAACAGCTGGACACAGCAGAGCTTCATCAGTTCGGTGTCGCCCTCGCCCTGGGCGCGCCGCTCACGTGCCGTGTGCTCGCCGAGCAGTTCGCGGATCTCGTCGAGGTGCGCGAGGGCGGGGCGGAGGCCGAAGCGGTGCAGGCTCTGCTCGTCGTCCATCGGTGGTCTCCCTTGATCGGCCGGGCCCGTCAACCGCCGAGGCGGAGGGCGTAGTAGGCGTGCAGGGCGGCTTCGGCGCCGGAGCCGGTGGCGGTCATGATGCGTTGGGCGCGGGGGGAGCGGAGGTCGCCGGCGGTGAGGATGCGGGGGTGCTGGCGGTCGGGCGGGCAGTAGCCGTCGGGGGTGGGGGTGAGGTCGCCGGGGAGGGCGGCCGGGCGGACGCCGAGGTTCACGAACACGGCGTCGGCCTCGAAGGTGCCCAACCCGCCCGCCGTGATGCGGCCTTCGGGGGTGGGGCGGAGGGTGAGAGCGTCGAGCTGGAGGAGGGTGGCGCGCGGGTCGGCGCGGACCTCGTCGGCCTTGTAGGCGTCGGCCGGCGGGTGCGGGACGATCAGGTCGAGCGGGGCGTCGGGGTGGGCGCGCAGCAGGGTGCCGAGGGGGCGGTCGGCGCCGAGGACGAGGGCGCGGCGGCCGGACAGGCGGGTGACGTCCGCCTCCCAGAGCGGTGGCGGCGCCAGGCCCGGGGCGGAGCCGAGCCAGCCGGCCTCCTCGGGACGGGCCGCCCGCACGCCGGTGGCGGCGACGGCGTAGCGGCCTCGGACGGCGGCGCCCGAGGCGAGCCGGACGGTGACGCCCTCGTCGTCGGCGCGCAGTTCCGCCGCCGGGGTGCCGAGCAGCAGGTCGCAGGAGTCGGCGACCCGCCGGACGTCCGCCGCGAGGGCGTCGGCGTAGGCGGTGCCGGTGGTGAAGCCGAGGACGTTGGCCACCGCCGGGACGCGCCGCAGGGTGGCGCCCAGGCCGCGCCCTTCGACGAGCGCCGAGCGCAGTCCGACGCTCGCGGCCATCACCGCCGCCGCGCAGCCGGCCGGGCCGCCGCCGACGATCACCAGGTCGTACGGGGTGCTGGACGGCTGGGTCATCCGGGCAGCGTAGCGGCCGCCGGTCGGAAATGCCGTTGCCGGGACGGCCGGTGGCGTCCTAACCTCGCCGCAACACGTCGACGGAGACGAGTACCTCCGGGCCCCGTGAGCCGAGAGAGCCGCCGGCTGCTGTGAAGGCGGCCTCGCGTCCGGGAGGGAAGACACTCCGGAGTGCGGGGAGGAAATGCCCCGCCGGCCGGCCCCCGTCACCGGGCCGAACGAGGCCGCCGCCCGCCCCGGCGACGGTGGCGAAAGTGCGGTGGCACCGCGAGTCCCCTTCTCGCCCGCACTCCCAAGGGATCACCACGACGCCCCCGGAGGGCCGCGATGATCCACCCCAGCACCACCGACATCCCCAGCACCGCCGACATCCCCAGTACCGCCGACCCCGCCCGCGTCCTGGCCGCCGAACTGCCCGGCCGGATCGGCGACACCGTCGAACTCGCCGGCTGGCTGCACCGCCGCCGCGCGCTGAAGTCCGTGACCTTCCTCGTCCTGCGCGACCGCTCGGGCCTCGCCCAGGTGGTGGCCCCCGCCGGGACGGCCGACCTGCCCGAGGAGACGGTGCTGCGCGTGCGCGGCACCGTCACGGCCAACGCCCAGGCGCCGAACGGCGTCGAGCTGACCGGCCCGGCCGTGGAGGTGCTCGCCCGCCCCGTCGCGGCCCCGCCGTTCGACCTCTTCCGCCCGGCCGTCCCGGCCGCGCTGCCGGTCGTCCTGGACGGCGCGCCCGTCACCCTGCGCCACCCCCGGCTGGCGGCGCTGCACCGCGTCTCGGCGGCCTCCGTACACGGCTTCCGGGCGGCGCTCGACGGCCTCGGCTTCACCGAGATCCACACACCGAAGGTGGTCTCCTCGGCGACCGAGTCCGGCGCGAACGTCTTCGCGCTGGACTGGTTCGGGCGCGAGGCGTACCTGGCGCAGTCGCCGCAGTTCTTCAAGCAGGCGATGGTCGGTGTCTTCGAGCGGGTCTACGAGACCGGGCCGGTGTTCCGGGCCGAACCCCACGACACCGCCCGTCATCTGGCCCAGTACACCAGCCTGGACGCCGAGCTGGGCTTCGTCGCCGACCACCGGGACGTCATGGCGGTGGTGCGCGCCGCCCTCGCCGGAATGGTCGGGGCGGTCGCCGAACGGGCCGGGGACGCGCTCGCGGTCCTGGGCGTGGAGCCGCCCGTCGTGCCGGAGGAGATCCCGCAGCTGCACTTCGCCGAGGCGATGCGGATGCTGGGCGCCGACGAACCGGACCTCGCGCCGGCGCACGAGCGGTGGCTCGGCGCGTGGGCGCAGCGCGAGCACGGCAGCCCGTTCCTGTTCGTGACCGGGTACCCGATGCGCAAGCGGCCGTTCTACACCCACCCCGAGCCGGGCCGGCCGGAGTACTCCAACAGCTTCGACCTGCTCTTCCGCGGACTGGAGCTGGTGACCGGCGGCCAGCGGCTGCACCGGTACGAGGACTACCTGGCGGCCCTCGCCGCCCGCGGCGAGCCGGCCGGGCCGTACGAGGGGTACCTGCGGGCCTTCGCCCACGGCATGCCGCCGCACGGCGGGTTCGCGCTCGGGCTGGAACGCTGGACGGCGCGGCTGACGGGGGAGGAGAACGTCCGCCGCACGGCCCTCTTCCCGCGCGACGTGCACCGGCTGACGCCGTGAGCTGAGGCGCCCGGACGCCGCCGGGTGGCACCCCGGTCCGAGGGGCGCCACCCGGCGGCGGACGGCGGACGGCAGGTGGGGGCTCAGCCCTGCTGCGGCGCCTGCGGAGCCTGGGGAGCCGGCGGGTACTGGGCCGCCTGCGGCTGGTACGGAGAAGCCGGCGGGTACTGACCGCCCTGCGGGTACTGGGCGTTGGGCTGGTACGGCGAGGCCGCCGGGACCGGCGGCGCGGCCGGCGCGGCCGGTGTCTGGGAGCGTGCGACCAGGGCCTTCACCGCGTTGGCTATCAGCGCCACCGGCAGGATGAACGCCTTGAAGAACAGCGTGTACGTGCCGCCCTCGAAGACGAACGCGAGGTAGTACGCGTAGCCGGTGAAGCCGAGGCCGGCGAGCAGGTTGAGGAGGCGCCAGCCGATCTTGAGGCCACCGAGGTTGACGGCGCCGATGACCAGCAGCGCGATGCCGCTGACGGCGAGCAGCACGACGTACCAGGAGAAGAGCGGCTCGGCGTCGAAGTCGAGATTCACGAAGGTGATTCCTGTGGTTCCGGGGGACGGGCGGAACGCTCGGGGCGGACCGCCGGGGACGAGTGCGCACAGTACTGGAGCCCGCCGACATCCGTCCTCACGATTTCGTCACGGTGTCATCGCCGAATCCGCCCGGCGAACCTCCTTCCCACCCCTTGAAAACCGCTCAGGAAGCGTCCGCGCGTTCGGATATGATGCGCCCGTCGCTGGTGGTTGGGGGGCGAAGCAGCGACCCGGGTGAGAGTCCCGGAGCGGCCCCCCACCTCGGCGAACCGCCTGCTGCCGGGTTCGTCGGGTTCGCCCGCCTTTCTTCCGTGAGGTCTCCCTTGCGTACTCAGCCCCGCAGATCCCTCGCCCTCGCCGCCGCCACCCTGGTCTCGGGCGTGGCCCTGACCGCGGCCGCCCCGGGCGCTGCCGCGCTGCCGCTTTCCGGCGGAGCCACCGGGACGACGGTGCGGCAGGCGGCCCAGGGCCAGGCCACCCCCGGGCCGGCCCTCGGCCCCCAGGAGCAGCGCGGCCCGGTGACCACCACCCTCACCGCCTTCCCCACCACCCTCACGGCCGGCGGCCCGGCCGCCGAGTTCGTCGCCACCCTGCGCAACTCCGCCGACCACGCGGTCAACGTCACCACCGGCTTCACCGTCGGCGCCATCGACTCCGGCGTCCGCGAGACCCAGCTCAAGCTGGACTACCAGGCCCCCGGCGGCGGCGCCTGGAAGCCCGCCGCGCTCAGCCCGGGCGCCGCCGTCGGCGCCACCTGGGACCTCGACACCTTCGCCACCCGGCTGAGCCTGCCCGCCGGTTCCTCGGTGAGCTACCGGCTGCGGATCGCCGTCACCGCCGACGCGCCCGCCGGCCGGGCCACCGGCGGCTTCCGGGCGATGGTCTCCGACCCGACCCTGCCGCCGGAGAGCCGGATATCCGAGGCGAACACCGCGCCCCAGGAGTTCACCACCGTCGCCGCCCCCACCGGCACGCCGACGTCCGCCCCCGCGCCCGGCGTGCCGTACCTCGGCCTGGACGCGGTGCCCGCCGCCTTCACCTCCGGCGGCGAGGCCAGGCCGTTCCGGCTGACGCTCACCAACCGCAGCGGCAAGGACGTCGCCTTCCAGCCCGAACTCACCCTCCGGGGCGCGGCCCTGCCCGCGGCCGGGGCGGTCGCAGTGGACTTCCAGACCCCTGACGGGCAGTGGACGGCGGCCACCGTCGACAGCGGCCGGACGGCGGCCGGGACGGCCACGCTCGTGCTGCGCCTGCCGGACCGGGACGCCTCCCCGGTGCGCCTGCGCGACGGCGAGTCCCGGACGCTCAACGTGCGGCTGGCGTTCGGTCAGGACGTCCCGTCGGGCGTCGTGTCGGTGCAGTTCGCCGGGACCAGCCTGCCCCTCGCCGGGGGCGGCGCCGGGGTGCCGGCCGCCAGCTCGTCGGTCGACGTCACCGTGGCCGCACCCGCGCCGGTCACGCCGACCGCCGCACCGAGCCCCTCCGCCACCGACGGCGCCGCCCCGACCGTCCCCGCCGAGCCGTCGGCCACCGCGCCGAGCACGTCCGGTGGCGGCGGCCCGGCGGTCGCCCTCGCGGCGGTCACCCCGACCCCGGAGGCGAGCGGCTCGACGGCGGCCGTCCCGGCGACGCGGACCCCCCAGCCGTCGGAGGACGCGCCCACCGCCCCGGCGCCGGCCGTCACCGTGACCGTGGCGGCCCCCGCGCCGTCCGTGGACCTCGCCTCCACCGGCGGCTCGTCCACCAACACCCCGATGGCGATCACCGGTGCCACCTCGATCGCGATGGGCATCGGTACGCTGCTGGTGGCCCACCGCCGGCAGAAGGCCCGCCCGGCCCTCGCCGCCCGTGCGCCCCGCCCGGCCGGCGGCCCGGGGACGGGTCCGGGGACGAACCCGGGGACGAACCCGGGGGTGAGTCCGGGAACGAACGCCGCCCCGCGCCCGAACCCCGCCCCGCGCCCGGTGCGCGGCCCGGCGGCGGGCCCCGGCGGGGCGGCCGGACAGGGGTGAGCGAGCGATGACCGACCACGAGGTGCTGCACGTGTTCTGCGGCCCGGACGGCGACCACGGCAACGCGCTGGGCGTCGTGCGCGACGGCGCCGCCGTCCCCGGCGAGCGCGACCGCCAGGCGATCGCCCGGGAACTCGGCTTCAGCGAGACGGTGTTCGTCGACGATCCGCGGCGCGGCGTCATCGACATCTACACCCCGGGCCTGCGCCTGCCCTTCGCCGGCCACCCGTGCGTCGGCGCCGCCTGGCTGCTGGGCGTGGACCGGCTGGTCACCCGGGCCGGCGTGGTCGGCGTCCGGCACGACGGAGCGTTCACCCGGATCGCCGCCCCCGCCGCCTGGGCCCCGCCGCGCACGCTGCGCCGGCACGCGACGCCGGCCGAGGTGGACGCCCTGGCGGTGCCGCCGCCGGGCGAGTGGATCTACGCCTGGGCCTGGCAGGACGAGGCGGCGGCCACCGTCCGCGCCCGCGCCTTCCCGGGCCGGGACGACGGCATCGACGAGGACGAGGCCACCGGGGCGGCCGCGATCCTGCTGACCGCCGAACTGGGCCGCGGTCTGACGATCACCCAGGGGCGCGGTTCGCAGCTCGTCACGGGCATCACGCCCGACGGCCTGGTCGAGGTCGGCGGCCGGGTCCGCCGCGCGGGCTGAGCAGGGGGCGTGGAGGAGCCGCAGTTCGACGCCGTCGTCACCCGGGTGGGCGAGCGCAGGATGGCCGTCTACCAGGTGCTCCGCGCACGGGGCGAGCTGAACCTCTGGGAGATCAAGTGCCTGCTGGACCGGGCTCCGGTCCGCGTCGAGGAGCACTACCTGTCCGATGTCCGCCGGACGGCGGAGCGGCTGCGCGGGGCCGGGGCCGAGGTCGCGCTGTCCTGCCTGGAGTGCGGCCGTCCCGCCCCCGGGCCGGGGGAGTCGATCGACCCCGGGCCGTGCGACGCCGCGGGGTGGCCGTGGTGTCCGGCGAGCGCTTCCGGGCCTCAGTGCCCGTGGCTGGAGACCGGCTCGGGGTAGACGGCGGGGACCGCCGGAGCCGGAACCGGAGCCGGGAGCGGCGCGGAGGACGGAGCCGGAACCCGGGGTGCCGTGGCGTGCCGCAGCAGGAAGGAGCGGCCGGCGGGGACCAGGGCGAGGTGGACGGCCGCGACGCCGACGACGGCGAACAGGATGTGGTCCACGTTGAGCACATGGCCCGGGGCCCAGGAGGAGAGGAACTCCAGCGCGGTGGCCAGCAGGGCCGAGGCGCCGGTGGTGCGCAGGAAGGACGGCAGCCAGCGGGTGGTCAGCCGGCCTCCGGCGAGCGGGAGGAAGAAGCCGAGCGGGCAGAGCAGCAGCAGTTCGCCGAGCACCTGACCCCCGCTGGAGGAGCGGAGCGAGCCCAGTGGCGTCAGGTTGGCATCGTCGACCCAGGCCACCGGCAGCGGTCTCAGCACCATCCAGCCCACCAGCGCCAGGTGGAGGGTGAGGCCGAGCAGACCCACCACCCGTAGTGGACGCTGGGAACGATGGACGGCCGTCGCCCGTCCGGTCTCGGTCCGCACGCCGGCACGCTCCTCACGTGGCCTGGTGCCATCTCGCTGCACGGGGGGAAGGACGTGCACCGGCGGCGTGACGGTTCCATGCCCGGTGTGAACTTCGCATCGCGCGCCGGGAATCCGGCGGAGGCCGCGGGGGAGCCGCCCGGTGAACCGGACGGCCCCCGCGGCCCGCGCGATCAGCGGCAGGGCGCCGTGGTGGAGGCGGTGGGCGACGGCAGCGCGCCGAACACGTTGTCCGCCGGCGGCGTCGGCGACACCACGACGGGCGACGGCGAGGCGGTCGGCTGCACGCCGGGCGGCCCGGTCGGCGCACCGGTCGGCGCACCGGCCCGCACCGTGGCGGCGTGGGCCGGTGCCTGGGCGGCGGCCCCCACCCCCGCGGTCGGCGTCGGCGCGCTCGGTGCCGTGGGTATCCGCGCCACGGTCGGGCAGGCGGTCCGGCTGGCGGGCGCGCCCGCGTCCACCGGGACGGCGGTCGGGCGGATGCCGCAGGCGGTGGCCAGCGCGGCCAGCCCCAGCAGCGCGGCGGCGGCGAACGGGCGTCGTCTCACTGGGCACCCTCCTCGGGGGCGGTGTCGGCCGGCGGCGGAGGCGGTGGGGTCCGCGGCAGGGTCAGCGTGAACACCGCGCCGACCTCGCCGTTCGCGGCGGTGATGGTCCCCCCGTGGATCTGCGCGTTGGCCATCGCGATGGACAGGCCGAGGCCGCTGCCCTCCGAACGCGCCCGCCCCTTGTCGGCCTTGTAGAACCGGTCGAAGACGTGCGGCAGCACGTCCTCCGGGATGCCCGGACCGCTGTCCGACACCTCGACGACCACGCTGTCCCCGTCCTCCCGCACCCGCACCCGCACCGGCGAGCCGCCGTGCTTGAGCGCGTTGCCGATGAGGTTGGCGAAGACCACGTCCAGCCGGCGCGGGTCGACCACCGCCCGCACCCCGCGCGGCGCGTCCAGCTCGACCGCGTCGTACCAGGCCCGGCCGTCGATGCAGGACATGATCAGGTCCGCGATGTCCACCTCGTCGGCGACCAGCTTGGCCGTGCCGGCGTCGAAGCGGGTCACCTCCATCAGGTTCTCCACCAGGTCGGACAGCCGGCGGGTCTCGCTGACCACCAGCCGCACCGCCGGCTCGATCATCGGGTCCAGCGACTCCGCCTCGTCCTCCAGGATGTCCGTCACGGCGGTCATCGCGGTCAGCGGGGTGCGCAGCTCGTGCGACATGTCGGCGACGAACCGGCGGCTCTGCGCCTCGCGCGCGCTCAGCTCCTCCACCTGCTCGTGCAGCGACTCCGCGGTCCGGTTGAAGGTCCGGGCCAGATCGGCGAGTTCG
This sequence comes from Kitasatospora sp. NPDC004723, assembly GCF_040609255.1. NCBI lineage: Bacteria > Bacillati > Actinomycetota > Actinomycetes > Kitasatosporales > Streptomycetaceae > Kitasatospora > Kitasatospora sp. NPDC004723. The sequence goes on from NZ_JBEXJT010000001.1 coordinate 571,210, forward strand.
TCCGAGCCGTCGACCTCCAGCCGGGTGTCCAGATGGCCCTCGCCGAGGCGCCGGGCCGCGTCGCCGAGCCGGCGCACCGGCCGCAGCACCGTCGCCGAGGCCGCCTGCGCGAGCAGCGCCGAGCCGATCAGCGCCAGCAGCGTGGCGATGGCCAGCGACCAGCCGAGCGTGTTGAGGTCGGCCCGCTCGTTCTCCAGCGACTTGAACATGTACGCGGTCGGGCCGGTCGGCACCACCTTGGTGCCGCCGATCACGAACGGCCGGCCGTCGAGGTTCTGCCGCTGCCAGTACAGGTGGTACGTGTACGGGTTGGAGTCGGTGATCTCGCGCGGCTTGCCGACCGCGGTCTGCAGCGCCGTCGGCACATTGGCCAGCGTGTACTGCGAGGGGCTGGAGGAGGCGATGCAGTCCGGCAGGGCCGGGTCCGCCACCACCACGTCGTAGCTGAGCCCGGAGCTCGCGACGATGCTCGCCAGCGCGTTCAGGTCCTCGCAGGTGGCGTTCAGCGGCAGGTTCGACACATTGCGGCTGAGCGAGACCCGGAAGTCGTTGAGCGCGGTGTCCTGCGCGCGCTTGAGCACCGCGTCGCGGTTGAGCCAGTACGCGATGCCGGAGGCCGAGACGGCGGTGAGCAGCGCGACCGCCGCGAACACCGCGATCAGCCGCACGCGCAGCGAGCGCAGCCGTCGCCACGGGCCGGAGGAGAACCGGGCCGTCGTCTGATGGTTGGTCACGGGAGCCTGTCGTTGCGGAAGGTCAGTGCGCGAGGCGGGATATCGCCCGCGCCGGACGGGGAGCGGCGGTCACGCCGGAGGGTCCAGCCGGTAGCCGACGCCGCGCACCGTGCGGATCAGCGTCGGGGCCGAGGGCACGTCCTCGACCTTGGCCCGCAGCCGCTGGACGCAGGCGTCCACCAGCCGGGAGTCGCCCAGGTAGTCGTGCTCCCAGACCAGCCGCAGCAGCTGCTGGCGCGACAGCGCCTGCCCGGGCCGCCGGCTGAGCTCCAGCAGCAGCCGCAGCTCGGTCGGGGTGAGCTGGAGGTCCGCGCCGTCCTTGGTGACGGTCATCGCCGCCCGGTCGATCACCACGCTGCCGTAGACCGAGGAGTCCGAGCTCTCCCGCTCGCCGCGCCGCAGCACGGCCCGGATCCGGGCGTCCAGCACGCGCGGCTGCACCGGCTTGACCACGTAGTCGTCCGCACCCGACTCCAGGCCCACCACGACGTCGATGTCGTCGGAGCGGGCGGTCAGCAGGATGATCGGCAGCTGGTCGGTGCGGCGGATCCGGCGGCACACCTCGAAGCCGTCGATGCCGGGCAGCATGACGTCGAGCACGATGAGGTCCGGCCGCTGCTCCTTGAAGAGCCGCAGACCGTCCTCGCCGGAGGCGGCGGTGGCCACGCGGTGGCCCTGGCGGGTGAGGGCGAGTTCGAGGCCGGTGCGGATGGCGTCGTCGTCCTCGATCAGAAGGAGGAAAGGCACGGCCTCATTCTGGCTCACCCGGAGCGGGTAATCACCCCCCATCCACCGTCCCGGGCCGGGGCACCGCCCGCGCGGGAGCGCCCGGGAACCGGAACGCCCGTGACCGGCGTCCGTCAACAACGGGAGCGTGTTCGGGACGAAAGGCCCGGCCCTGTGACAGCCCTGTGACAGTCGACGGACAGCGCCATCACAACCGGCGGGCAGGATTTTCGATGTCGCCGCAGGACAGCGGGCCAATCGGCCGGCCGAGGCGGCGGCGACGGAACTCGAACCGACCAAGGGGGCGCACGATGAACGCCACGCTTCAGACCCGGACCAACCCGGCTGTCCGCACCGCGCGTTCATCGGCCACCGCCTTCCTGACCCGGCCGGCGGCCGGGACCGAGGAGAGCTCCGGTGCCGTGATCGCACGGGGGTGCGCGCACAGCACCGGTGGAAGCACTGTCGCCCGCCGGGTGAGCGGCGGCGGCAGGACGGGGGAGCTGTACGGGATCGGCCAGCGGGGGAACGCGGCCGACTCCGCCTCCACCTTGACGCTGCGGGGGGTCCTCCCCATCCGCGTCGAGGACAAGGACGCCCTGGGGGGGAACCGGGGCATCGGGGGGACCGGCCTGCGGAAGGCCGACTCGGGGGAGTCGGCCGGCCGCGAGGCCGCCGGTGCGACGCTGCTGCGGCTGAGCCCGGTGGCGGCGCCCGCCACCGGGGCGCAGCGGACCGAGGTGCAGCGGACCGAGGCCCGGCGGGACGAGGCGCAGGGGGAGCGCCCCGCCGTCGCCGAGGACCACGTCACCGAGTTCACCGCGTACGTGCGCGAGCGCCGCGCCTCCCTGTACGCCACCGCCTACCACCTGACCGGCGACCGCTACGAGGCCGAGGACCTGCTGCAGAGCGCGCTCTTCAGCACCTACCGCGCCTGGGGCCGGATCACCGACAAGGCCGCGGTCGGGGGCTACCTGCGCCGCACCATGACCAATCTGCACATCTCCGCCTGGCGGCGCCGCAAGGTCAACGAGTACCCGACCGAGGAGCTGCCGGAGACGGTCGGCGACACCGACGCGATGGGCGGCACCGAGCTGCGCGCCGTGCTCTGGCAGGCGCTGGCCAAGCTGCCGGAGAACCAGCGCACCATGCTGGTGCTGCGCTACTACGAGGGCAAGACCGACCCGGAGATCGCCGACGTGCTCGGCATCAGCGTCGGCACGGTCAAGAGCAGCATCTGGCGCGCGCTGCGCCGGCTGCGCGACGACGAGCAGCTGAACACCTCGGGTGACACCCTGCGGGCGTTCGGCGAGCTGGTCGCGTAGCGGGAACCGAGGCGTTCCGGCCCGCCGTGGGGGTGGGGCCGGACGGGACTCCCGTCGGGGGACGGGTAGCAGGACGGACGCGGTACGGGTGGCGCCGGCTCGGGGGAGCGGCGGCACCGGGAGGGGAACCACGGACGTCCGGGGAAGGCGGCGGGTCCGGTGCGGGGGAGACGCACCGGCCCGCCGTTCCGCGTTCCCGGTCGCCGCGTCAGACCGCGGACAGCTCCCCGGCGGCGGCCGCCGCGCGGATCCGCCGTCCGGCCTCCGGCCCGGCGCACGGGTGGGCGCCCAGCGCGACCTGCCGCCCGACGATCTCCCGCTCGGCCCGCATCAGCCGCCAGCCGCGCCGCAGCAGCACCGGCAGCGACTTGCGGCCCTCGCGGACGTCCCGGCGCAGCCGCCACCAGGCGGTCGTCAGCGCGCCGTTGCGCAGGCACAGGGCGTCGCCGAGCAACTCTCCGGCGGCGCAGTCGGCGGTGATCTCGGCGGCGAAGATGCCCTCGGCGACAAACGCGCCGGCCCCGTCGAGCTCCAGCACCCGGGTGGAGACGCGGCCGTTGTCCGGGATCGAGTACACCGGCACCTCGGCCCGGCCGGTGGTGCACAGCTCGCGGATGGCCTCGACGGCCTGCTCGCGGTGCCAGGCCAGCGGGGAGTCCCAGTCCACCGCGCCGTCGGGCAGCCGCGGCAGGCTCGGGTCGTTGCCGTCCTTGTAGAAGTCGTCGAGCTGGAGCACCGGCAGGCCGCTGCGCTCGGCGAGCGAGGACTTCCCCGATCCGGAGGGCCCGGCGAGCAGGACCACCCGGGCGCGGGCTATCGGCACAGGGTTCAACGGGGAGTCACTCACGGGACACCAGTCTGACGCATCGGGGCCCGATGCCGAAACCGGTCGGATCCCCCGGATCCCCCGGATCCCCCGGATCCCCCGGATCCCCCGGATCCCCCGGATCCCCCGGATCCCCCGGATCCCCCGGATCCCCCGGATCCCTGGGAGGAAGCACCCCGGGAAGAAGCGGGAGGAAGTCGACGGACCCGCGCCAGGGGGGGAGAGGCGCGGGTCCGTCCTGTGACCGTCCGGGCCCTGGGGGGGAGAGGGCACGGGGGACGGCCAGTCTGTGGAGTTGTGTCACCAACTCGCGGCCACGGAGTGCAGCCGCTGCGGGGATCCGGTGGTCAGATCCCCATCGGGTGCCAGACCGTCTTGGTCTCCAGGAAGGAGAGTAGCCGGTCCGTTCCGGGAGCATTGGTCCAGTCCTGGGCGAACGGGTCCAGCTCCGGGCGGATCACCCTCTTCAGGGTATCTGCGGCAAGCGCTTCCAGCGCGCCCGCCGCGCCGGGACCGTCGGCGGCGATCGCGCCGGTGAGGTCCAGGGCGTTGACGTCCTGGTGCGAGGCCAGGGTCGGCGCGATGTCGGCGGTCCGGCCGGACAGCAGGTTGACCACGCCGCCCGGGACGTCCGAGGTGGCCAGCACCTCGCCCAGCGACAGCGCGGGCAGCGGGGCGTCGGCCGCGGCCGCCACCACCACGGTGTTGCCGGTGGCGATGGCCGGGGCGATCACCGACACCAGGCCGAGCAGCGAGTGCCCGTAGCCGGCCTGCGGGGCGACGATCCCGACCACGCCGGTCGGCTCCGGGGTGGAGAGGTTGAAGTAGGGGCCGGCGACAGGGTTGGCGCCGCCCGCGATCTGGGCCACCTTGTCGGTCCAGCCCGCGTACCAGACCCAGCGGTCGATCGCCGCGTCCACCAGGGCGGCGGCCTTCTTCGGGCCGATGCCCTCGGAGAGCGCCACCTCGGCGGCGAACTGCTCGCGGCGGCCCTGCAGCATCTCGGCGACCCGGTACAGCACCTGGCCGCGGTTGTACGCGGTGGTGCCGGCCCAGCCCTTGACCGCCGCGCGGGCGGCCACGACCGCGTCGCGGGCGTCCTTGCGGGTCCCGAGCGGGGCGTTGGCCAGCCACTCGCCCTTCGCGTCCGTCACCTCGTACACCCGCCCGCTCTCGGAGCGCGGGAACTTCCCGCCGACGTACAGCTTGTAGGTCTTGAGGACATCAAGACGGCTCACGACATCAGACATCGAGGTAGGCCTCCAGACCGTGCCGGCCACCCTCGCGGCCGTAACCCGACTCCTTGTAGCCGCCGAACGGCGACGTCGGGTCGAACTTGTTGAAGGTGTTGGCCCAGACCACGCCGGCCCTGAGCCTGTTCGCCATCCAGAGGATGCGCGAGCCCTTCTCCGTCCAGATGCCGGCGGAGAGCCCGTAGGGGGTGTTGTTGGCCTTCTCGACCGCCTCGGCGGGGGTGCGGAAGGTCAGCACCGACAGCACCGGGCCGAAGATCTCCTCCTGGGCGATCCGGTGGGCCTGGCTGACACCGGTGAACACGGTCGGGCGGAACCAGAAGCCGGCGCCCGGCAGCTCGCAGGCGGGCGACCAGCGCTCGGCGCCCTCGGCCTCGCCGGCCTCGGCCAGCGCGGTGATCCGGGCCAGCTGCTCGGCGGAGTTGATCGCGCCGATGTCGGTGTTCTTGTCCAGCGGGTCGCCGACCCGCAGGGTGCCCATCCGGTGCTTCAGCGCGGCCAGCAGCTCGTCCTGGACCGACTCCTGGACCAGCAGGCGCGAACCCGCGCAGCAGACGTGGCCCTGGTTGAAGAAGATGCCGTTGACGATGCCCTCGACGGCCTGGTCGATCGGCGCGTCGTCGAAGACGATGTTCGCGGCCTTGCCGCCCAGCTCCAGCGACAGCTTCTTGCGGGTGCCGGCCACCTGCTTGGCGATGGCCCGGCCGACCGGGGTGGAGCCGGTGAAGGCGACCTTGTTGACGTCCGGGTGCGCGGTGAGCGCGGCGCCGGTGCGGCCGTCGCCGGTGACGATGTTGACGACGCCCTTCGGCAGACCGGCCTGACGGCAGATCTCGGCGAAGCGCAGCGCGGTCAGCGGGGTGGTCTCGGCCGGCTTCAGTACGACCGTGTTGCCGGTGGCCAGCGCCGGGGCGATCTTCCAGGCCAGCATCAGCAGCGGGAAGTTCCACGGGATGACCTGGCCGGCCACGCCCAGCGGCTTCGGGTTCGGGCCGAAGCCGGCGTGGTCCAGCTTGTCGGCCCAGCCCGCGTAGTAGAAGAAGTGCGCGGCGACCAGTGGCAGGTCGACGTCGCGGGTCTCGCGGATCGGCTTGCCGTTGTCGATCGACTCCAGCACCGCCAGCTCGCGGCTGCGCTCCTGGATGATCCGGGCGATCCGGAACAGGTACTTGGCGCGCTCGCTGCCGGGCAGCGCCGACCAGTCGGCGAAGGCCTTGCGGGCGGCGGCGACCGCGCGGTCGACGTCCTCCTCGGTGCCCCGGGCGAACTCGGCGAGCACCTGCTCGGTGGCCGGGTTGACCGTCTTCAGAGCCTCGCTGCCCGAGGAGTCGACGAACTCGCCGCCGATGAAGTGGCCGTAGGAGGCGGCGATGTCGCCGGCCGCGGCGGGCGACTCGGGCGCCGGGGCGTACGTGAAGAGGCCGCCCGCCGGCTTCTGGGCCGCGGGTTCCTCGGTGTTCTTCTTCTTGGCCATGGTGATCAGTCCACCGTCACGTAGTCGGGGCCGGAGTACCGTCCGGTGGTCAGCTTCTGGCGCTGCATCAGCAGGTCGTTGAGCAGGCTGGAGGCGCCGAAGCGGAACCAGTGCGGGGTCAGCCAGTCGTCGCCGAGGGTCTCGTTGACCATCACCAGGTACTTCATGGCGTCCTTGGTGGTGCGGATCCCGCCGGCGGGCTTCACGCCGACCTGCACGCCGGTGGCCGCGCGGAAGTCGCGGACCGCCTCCAGCATCAGCAGGGTGACCGGCGGGGTCGCGTTGACGGCGACCTTGCCGGTGGAGGTCTTGATGAAGTCGGCGCCGGCCAGCATCGCCAGCCAGGAGACCCGGCGGACGTTGTCGTAGGTCTGCAGCTCGCCGGTCTCGAAGATCACCTTGAGGTGCGCGGCGCTGCCGTCGGGACGGCGGCAGGCCTCCTTGACCGCGACGATCTCGTTGAAGACGTCCAGGTAGCGGCCGGAGAGGAAGGCCCCCCGGTCGATGACCATGTCGATCTCGTCGGCGCCCGCGGCGACCGCGTCGGCGGTGTCGGCGAGCTTGACCGGCAGCGCGACGCGCCCGGCCGGGAAGGCGGTGGCGACCGAGGCGACCTGGATGTCGGTGCCCCGCAGCGCCTCCTTCGCGGTGGCGACCATGTCCGGGTAGACACAGATCGCGGCGACGCGGGGGGTGCCCGGGTCGGTCGGGTCGGGGTTCCTGCCCTTGGCGCACAGCGCGCGCACCTTGCCGACCGTGTCCGCGCCCTCCAGCGTGGTCAGGTCGATCATCGAGATGGCCAGGTCGATGGCGTACGCCTTGGCCGTGGTCTTGATCGAGCGGGTACCGAGAGTGGCGGCACGCGCCTCCAGGCCGACCTGGTCGACACCGGGCAGGCCGTGCAGGAAGCGGCGGAGCGAGGCCTCGGACGCAGCGACGTCCGCGAGACCGCTGCCCGCGACGCCTTGGGCGTTGGCTGCAAGAGTGGACATAGTCACCACACCAGCATATCTACGCGCGTAGTCCGTCGCTAGGCCCGGAACGCATCGATGCCGGACCGAGACCTGCGGGTGTGATCGCCGCCCCTGTGGATACCCGGGGGCATGCGGCAGAATCGTCGACATGACCGATTCCGACGGCAGGCCCCACCAGGGCCCGGCCGGCTCCGATGGTGAGCCCGTGTACGCCGACCGCGTGTACCGCTCCGTTCCCGGCGTGATCTCCGGTGTGCTGCTGCTGGCCGTGGCGGCCTGGCTGATCGGGGACGCCGCCCTCAACGGCACCGGCAAGACGCCGTGGGTGTCGCTGGCCGCCGTCCCGGTCTTCGCCCTCCCCGTCATCGCGTACACACTGCGCCCCGCCGTCCGCGCCAACGCGCGCCGGCTGGTGGTGCGCAATCCGCTGCGCACCATCACCGCCCCCTGGGCCTCGGTCGACGCGCTGCGCGCCGGGTACTCGGTGGAGCTGCTCGCCGACGGCAGGAAGTTCCAGGTGTGGGCGGTGCCGGTGTCGCTGCGCCAGCGCAAGCGCGCGGCCCGCGCCCAGGACCGCGCCGGCCGGCCGCAGCACACCTCCCGGCTCGGCCTGATGTTCGGCCAGGGCGGCGCCCCGTCCGGCCCCGGCGTGCAGGGCTCGTCGGACCCCACCCGGGCCTGGTCCGACCAGGTGGTCAACATCCTCCAGGAGATGGCCGAGCGCAACGCCTCCCACCCCGACGCCACCGGGCCGGTCGAGGTCCGCTGGTGCTGGTGGATCATCGCCCCGACCCTGGCCGGGCTGGCGGCGCTGATCACGGTGATCGCGGTCTGAGCCGGCCGAACACGACGGAACGCACGGAAGGGCCCGCCGGGAACGGCGGGCCCTTCCGTGTGCCGGGGCGGCGTCCGGAGTCAGCCGACGGCCCGGACGTAGACGTCGTCGGCGCCAGCGAACCCGGTGTCCAGGTCCAGGGCGAAGATTCGCCGCTCCGGCCCGCCCGGGGGCTCGGGCAGCAAGGCGCCCTGCGCCGGCTCCTCGCCGGGCAGGGCTGCCGCGAGGTCCGGCGGCAGCGGCGCCGGGGCACCGGGCGCCGGCAGGTCGTAGACGCGGACGAAGTCGTCGAGGTTGCTGTCCGGCCCGCCGCCGAGCCGGTAGTGCAGGTACGCCACCCGGGGCCCGCCGGGCGGACCGGCCAGCACGGCGGCCTCGGGCACGTAATACCGGCCCTTGCCGGGGTGCTGGCGGTGGTGGAGGCCTGCCAGCCGCTGGGCGCGGTCGGTGTCGCTCTCACGCAGGTCGGTCATCCGCGCCCCCTGCTCCACCGTCCACCCCGCCGCCGCGGCGAGCACCGCGCACAGCACCAGCAGGCCGCCGGCCGGCCGGCGGCCCTTGGGCCGGGCTCCGCTCATCCTGGTTCCCCCTTCACTGGCCGAATCCCATCACAGCGGGGGACCTTCCGCAGCGGGATCGATCGAGTGCCTCCCGGGCGGGCCGGGAGGCACTCGATCGCCGAGGCTGACCCGCCGGAACAACGGCCGGGTGGCTGCACTGCCTGGGACTGGTCCCTGGACCGAGGAGCCCGCGCAGGTGGTGGGTCGGCATCACACCTCGAGGAGATCTGCTGCCGCTGTCAGGTGATGGCGGACGACTTTGATGGATCCGGGGTCGTTGGCCGGGTCGTTGATCCATCGGTGTGCCTGCTCGAGGAACCACTCGACCGCCCAGACCCGGTGCCAGCCCAGCGCCCACGCCTCCGGGGGCAACCCACCGCGGTGGGTGAGCGCGGCGCGGGGCCCTCCCGCGGCGATGTAGCCGTCGATGAGTCCGCGCAGGCGGGCCGGGTCGGGGGACCGCCTGATACTGAGGCCCTGCCAGGACGCGAGGTCCAGCAGGCCCGGCCCGGTGAAGGAGCGGGCGAAGTCCAGCAGATGCCGGCCCCGGGGGCCGATGTGCAGGCTGGACGGGTGGAACTCGGAGTGCACCCAGCCGAAGGGAGCGGTCATCGCCCCGGCAGCCTTCCTCTCCGCGGCGTGCGCGAGGGCGTACAGGATGCCGGCGAGGTCTTCGGTCCCTTCCGTCCAGCGGTCGGCGGCCTGCAAGCGTCGCAGGTGGCCCAGGGATTTGCCGGGCAGGGCCACCAGGGCGCTCTCCTCCAGCACCGGTAGTGACGGCTGCGGGGCGGCCGCGTGCAGGAACGCGGCGGCTGTCGAGGCCTCGTCGTCGGTGGCCTCGCGCCACGGGTCGCCGAGGTCTTCGAGCACCATCGCCAGCAGGCCGCCGCGCTGGGCCGAGCCGAGCACGCGGGGCACCGGGACGCCGGCCCGTGCGGCTGCCTGCAGGGTCCGGCCCTCGCCGGTGAACGGCTCGCACGCGTACTTCAGGACGGCGGTGGTGCCGTCGGGGAAGACCAGCCGTTCGACCCCTGACATGGACCAGACTCGTAGGGGAAGCCGGGCCGGCGTCCCGCGGCCGGTGTCGGCGATCTCGCACAGGAGGCCGCTGATCAGGTCCGCGTCCATGGGTGGGACGGTCATCTCCCGGCCGGCGAGCGGTCGTGTCGGTGATCGCGCCAGGCAAGCGCGGAGAGAGCCATGGACCGTGTCCACGACGCGGCTGGCGCCTGGGTGTGGACCTCCTGCCAGTAGTGGGCGTTGGCCTCGGCGAAGGCGAGGAGGACCCGGGGGTCCGCGGCTTCGAACGCCGGCAACCGGGACGCCCACCGCTCGGCCTGTTCAGGGGTGTGCCCGGCGTCGATCAGACGCACGGCCCAGACGGCCGGGTCGGCCCAGGCCGGGCCGCGGGTCGGCCAGGCCCAGTCGATGAGGTGGGCGGTGCGGTCGACCAGGACGTTGTGCGGGGCCATGTCGGTGTGCAGAAGCGCGTCCCCGGCGAACAGCTCCGGGGTGTCGCTGTATCCCGCGAACCGCTGGGTGAAGCTCAGCAGCGGGATGTCCGGGCAGGGGGTGCGGGCGAGTTCCGTCAACGCGTCGACGACCAGGGGCAGGTCGGGGCTGCCGGGAGCGTAGTCGGCGAGGTGCCCCTCGATCGCTTCGAAGCCGAGCAGGTCCCAGCCCCCGGCCTGCAGGTGCCAGAGCAGCCGGGGGGACGACTTCGGCAGGTGCGGGTTGACGGCGGCTTCGCGCAGTTGCGTCTTGACCTGCCGGTGGTCGACCGGGATGCCTTTGATGAACACCTCACCCGAGGTGGTCAGGGCTTTCACGGCGACACCGGAGTTCGCCCCGGTGGACGCATCGGCGGCGGCCAGGAGGGGACCGGTGTGCTCCTGCACGGCCGCACGGGCAGCGGGCGGAAGATGGTGCCAGGCGAGGCGGGTCATCGACACTGATGAACTCCAGAAAGGCTGCGGGTGGTGCCTCGGCCAAGGCCGGGGCACCACCGGACGTGCTAGTACGGCTGGGATTCACTCGACGAGCAGGAGCACATGACGACCTCCAGGACATCGTCCAGGTCGCCGACGAACACGACCTCCTCGTCCTCAAGGGGCCGCTCGGTGAGCGTAAGCGCTACAGGTACCGGCATGGGTTCACCTCCCTCCGTGCTGGCAGTAGGTGTTGAGCGGGGCCTTCGCCTCCTGGTAGAGCTTGGCCAGCGGCCGGCAGGTGAAGCAGGTGCCGGACAGCGCGCAGCCGGAGCATCCACCGGTGCGAAGCTGGAGGGAGTCGGCGACGGCGCCCAGTTGGCGCAGGCCGTCGACGCCGTCGGTGATCAGGTCGAACTGGGGGTCGCGGCCGACCTTGCAGATCGACGCCTTCCCCCAGGGGTCGGCGTGGAAGAAGGTGTGTCCGGCATTGCAGCCCTGGAACGGCTTGCGCGGCATGACGTAGTCGGCGGCCTGGGAGCCCATCCGCTCGCCACCGCCCTCGATGGTCGGGCTCATCGTGGTGAACACGTGGTGAGGGAAGCCGTACCGGTCGGCCAGCGCCCGCATCTGGGCGATCTCTCCCGCGTTGCGTTCCGAGACCACGATGTTCAGCTTCAGGGGCAGGCCCGCGTCTCGGGAGACTTCCAGACCTTTGATGAACCGGTCGAACGCGCCCCGGTTGCGGGTCATACCGTCGTAGGAGGCGGCGGTGGCGCCGTAGACGCTGACCGCGATCAGGTAGGGGCGGTGGCGGGCGAAGATTTCCTGGATACGCGGCTTGGACAACTGGCTGCCGTTGCTGGCGATCGAGACCATCAGCCCCAGCTCGTTCGCGTATTGGTAGGAGGCCGGGAAGTCGCGGTCGATCAGTGGCTCGCCGCCGGTGATCTGGAACCACAGGGCGCCGGAGTCCCGGACGGCGTTCAACATCTTGACCTTGTCGTCCCAGGCCAGCCCCTCGAAGTTCTTCAGGCCCAGGTAGCAGTGCTCGCAGTCGTAGTCGCAGCCCTTGTTGATCTCCCATGACGCACGGCCGTAGCCGAGCGCGGTGGGCTGCCGGACCAGGACCGTCCCGTCGAGCTGCCGCCCGTCCAGGGCCACGCCCCAGGCGCTGCGGGCCGCCTTCACCAGCCATCCGGGCACCGTGGCCTGCGGCGGCGCGTCCAGGAGTTCCCGGTACCGGCCGACGCCGAGCCGCAGGCCCTCGTGCCGGCCGGGTCGAACGGCCACATGGCCCTCCAGGAACGGAGAAGCGATCAAGTCGTGCATGGACACTCCCTTGAACAGCGGGCGAGATGAGAGAGCAGGCAACGGGACGGGTGTACGGAGGTCGGCGGCGCGGGTCCCTGTACGGCCGCATCGGCGCAATCGAACGTCGGACGCCGCCGGTACGCGACTGAAGGCCGGTCAGGCGGCTGAGGGCTTGGAGCAGTGGGCCCAGATGCCTTTCCCGGCGTGGGTGCGAAACCATCCCCATCGCTGCTCGGTGAGCGTGTCGACGAGGTGAAGCCCGAGTCCGGACGGCTTGCCGCCCGGCTCGGCCGCGTCCACGGTGGGTGGACAGGCTGGAGTCGAAGACGGGAAAGGCCCAGTGGTCGGTCTCGGGAAGGACGACCACGCTGGCAGGGTCAGGGGCGTGCCGTGCGACGTTGGCAACGAGTTCGTCCAGGCCCAGCGCGAGCGCGTCGACCGCCTTGCACCCCTCTTGATGGCCGGAGGTGGGCGATCTCCGCGAGACACCATGTGGTGACGGCCCGACGGATTGCCCTGACGGTTTCTGGGGTGACGGCCTCGTACTTGAAGGCCCAGACCCCGCGGTTGGGCGGGGAGCCCTGGGGAGCGGGGTCGTTCATCGGAGTAACGGGCGATGCCGGTGTTCTGCGGGTGACGGTGCTCTTCACAGCAGACACTCCGTTCGTGCTGGCTGGTCTGTGCCCGAGGTGTGCGTCGGCTATCGGAAGGCCCTGGTGACGGGCGTAACGGAGGACTCGTCTGCACGTGGGCGCACTGGTGTGATGATCGCAGAAGGTGAGCGCATGGCGACTTTCCGCAAGCATGGCTTCACTGTCCTCTCGAGTTCGCAGAGCGTCAAGTCCTTCTTCTGCGAATTCGCAGATCTTCGATTGGCGAATCCCGGTGAAGCGGGCAGACTGTGAGCCACCATCACCCCGGGGAGAGCGCAGCGTGGCACCCACGAGTCCGCCGACCTTCCGGCGGCGCCGCCTTGGAACGGCCCTGCGCCGCCTCCGCGAGGCCAAGAGGCTGACGCAGCAGGCCGTCGCCGATGCGGTGGGCGTCAATATCGACCGCATCAGCCGCGCCGAGCTCGGCCGTACCAAGATCGACGTCCCGTTGCTGCGGGTCCTCCTCGACGAATACGGCGTCACGGACCAAGGCCTGCGTCAGACCTTGGAGGAGATGACCCGCAACATCTCCGAGCGTGGGTGGTGGCACAGCTATGCCAGTTTCCTGACCCTCACGTTCCAGGACTTTCTCGGTCTTGAGGGCGACGCGGAGCTGATGCGTTCATGGGAAACCCTCGTGCCCGGCCGGCTGCAGACCGAGGAGTACACGAGGCTCCTGCTCGCCGCCGGTCAGGGCATCGTGCACTCGACGCGCGAGCACCTGGAGTCCCGCGTCGCCGTCCGGATGGAACGCCAGCGCAAGCTCAACCGCCCACACGAGATCGTCCTCAGCGAGGCGGCGGTGCTCGGCCGCATCGGTGACGCGGGAGCGATGAAGCGCCAGATCGTTCACCTTCGCGAGCAGAGCGACCGTGACGACATCAACCTCCGCATCCTGCCGCTCAGTTGCGGACCCCACCTCGGACTCGACGGCGCTTTCACGATCTTCACGTTCCCGGACGGCGGACAGCTCGTCGGTCTCGAAGCCCTCCTCAACAGCTTCTACCTGGAGGACGAGGACTCGCTGCGGACCTACAACGCGGCCTTCGACCAGATCCGTGATCTTGCGCTGGACGAGAAGCAGTCCAAGGCATTCCTTGAACGCGCCGCCCACACGGCGTAGGTCCCGAACGCACCACCTAGGAAGGTAAGGACAACCGTGCCACGCTCCGCTCCGGTCGACTGGACCAGCAGCTCCTACACCGGCAACAGCGGCCAGTGCGTCCAGTGGCGCACTCCACCGGGCCTGCCTGCAGGCGAGGCGGTGGAGGTCCGCGATTCCAAGGACCCTGGCGGCCCCACGCTCACCGTGCCGACCGCGTCGTGGGCCGCCTTCGTGGAGTTGGCGAAGATCTTCGAGGTCTGAGGTTCCTGTCCTGCAGGAACGATGTCCTTCTCGCCCGGATGCCACGAGGTTGCATCGCACCAGCCCCTTGCAGTGCTCGGCCCCGCCGACCGGTCGGTCGGCGGGGCCGAGGCGTAGCAGGACCGAGTGGGGGCGAGTCTCCTTGCCGTGTCGATGTTCTGGTCGGCCTGATCGACTGCTTGTCGATCAGGCCGACCACCGATCGTCTTCCTGGTCCTGCCGATTCGCTGCTCCAGCACTCCGAGAGGGGGAGCGGCGAATCGGAGTGTGTCGTACGGGTGCTACGGGCGGACCGGCGCCGTCAGGCGGTGATGCCGGCGGCCGCGGCCAGGTCGTGCTTGATCGTCGCGAGCAGTTCGGCGGCGCGGGTGCGGGCGCCCGCGAGGTCGGCGGCGGAGGCGACCGGGAGGACGACCTCCAGGTAGCACTTGAGCTTGGGCTCGGTGCCGGAGGGGCGGACCACGATGCGGGCCGAGCGGACGGCCTCGCCGGCCAGGTGGTAGCGCAGGCCGTCGGTGGGCGGCAGCTCGGCGGAGCCGGCGGCGAGGTCGTCGGTGCGGGTCACGGTGAGGCCGGCCAGCGCGGTGGGCGGCTGCTCGCGCAGGGTGCGCATGGCGTCGGCGATCAGGGAGAGGTCCTCGACCCGGACCGACAGCTGGTCGGTGGCGTGCAGGCCGTGCTCCAGCGCCAGGTCGTCGAGCAGGTCGGCCAGGGTGCGGCCGGACTGCTTGAGGGTGGCGGCGAGCTCGGCGACCAGCAGGGCGGCGGTGATGCCGTCCTTGTCGCGCACGCCCTGCGGGTCGACGCAGTAGCCGAGCGCCTCCTCGTAGCCGTAGCGCAGGCCCTCGGCGCGGGAGATCCACTTGAAGCCGGTGAGGGTCTCCGCGTAGCCGAGCCCGGCGGCCTCGGCGATCCGGCCGAGCAGGGTGGAGGAGACGATGGTGGTGGCGAAGGTGCCGGCGGCCTTCTTGGCGACCAGCGCGGCGCCGAGCAGCGCGCCGACCTCGTCGCCGCGCAGCATCCGCCAGCCGTTCGCACCCTGCCCGCCGCCGGCGGCGTCGCCGTTGGCGGGGACGGCCACCGCGCAGCGGTCGGCGTCCGGGTCGTTGGCGATGACGATGTCCGGACCGGCCGCGGCGGCGGTGCGGAAGGCGAGGTCCATCGCCCCCGGCTCCTCCGGGTTGGGGAAGGCGACGGTCGGGAAGTCCGGGTCCGGCTCGGCCTGCTCGGCGACCACGGTGGGCGCCGGGAAGCCGGCCCGGTCCATGGCGGCGAGGAAGGTGTCGCGGCCGACGCCGTGCATCGGGGTGTAGACGACGGCGAGGTCGCGGGCGCTGTGCGGGTCGACGATGGACGCGGCGCGGTCCAGGTAGGCCTCGACCACCGACTCGTCCACGGTCTCCCAGCCGCTCCCGGCGAGCGGGACCTCGGTGAGCGAGCCGATCGCGTCGATCCCGGCGGCGATGCCCGCGTCGGCCGGCGGCACGATCTGCGAGCCGTCACCCAGGTAGACCTTGTAGCCGTTGTCCTGCGGCGGGTTGTGGCTGGCGGTGACGGTCACGCCGGCGGCCGCGCCGAGGTGGCGGACGGCGAAGGCGAGCACCGGGGTGGGCAGCGGGCGCGGGAACAGCGCGGCGCGCAGGCCGGCGCCGACGACCACGGCGGCGGTGTCGCGGGCGAAGTCGTAGGACTTGTGGCGGGCGTCGTAGCCGATCACCACGAGGTCGCCGAGGCCCTGCTGCTTGACGTAGGAGACCAGCCCGGCGGCGGCCCGGATCACCACGGCGCGGTTCATCCGCATCGGTCCGGCGCCGAGTTCGCCGCGCAGGCCGGCGGTGCCGAACTGGAGGCGGCCGGCGAAGCGCCCGGCCAGCTCGGCCCAGGCCAGCTTGGCCGTCGAATCGGCCTCGGGGCCCTCGGCGTCGGCGAGCAGCGCGGCGAGTTCCTCGCGGGTCTGCGGGTCCGGGTCCTCGGCCAGCCAGGTGCGGGCCCGGGCGAGGAGGTCGGTGGTGGTTGCCTGCGTCATGGCTGCAGCTCCATCGGGAAGTGCGTCGGTGGTCGGCCGGTGAGGGTGCCCCGGCCCGGGGCCGGTGGGACGGGCCGGGGGGAGACGGACGTGCGGAGACGGGCGGCGGTGGCCGGGCGCGGTGCCCGGCCGGGACGGGACGAAACGTACGGCGCGGTGGCGGCCCGGGCGGACCTCCGCCCGGACGGGGCGTGTCGGGCCGGCGGACGCGGACGGGGCCCGCGGGCGGGTGTGATCACCCGATCACACCCGCCCCGGGCCCCGTCGCTCATGCCGTCCGCACCCGTTCCGGCGTCAGATCCGCTCCAGGACCTTGGCCAGCAGCGCGCCCATCCGCTCGGCGGAGGCCTTGCCGGCCTCCAGCACCTCGGCGTGGTTGAGCGGCTCGCCGGTCATGCCGGCGGCCAGGTTGGTGACCAGGGAGATGCCCAGCACCTCGGCGCCGGCCTCGCGGGCGGCGATGGCCTCCAGGGTGGTGGACATGCCGACCAGCTCGCCGCCGATCACCCGGGCCATGTTGACCTCGGCCGGGGTCTCGTAGTGCGGGCCGCGGAACTGGACGTAGACCGCCTCGTCGAGGCTCGGGTCGACCTCGCGGCACAGCTCGCGCAGCCGCTTGGAGTAGAGGTCGGTGAGGTCGACGAAGTTGGCGCCGACGATCGGGGAGTCGGCGGTCAGGTTGATGTGGTCGCTGATCAGGACCGGCTGGCCGGGCACCCAGGTGGGGCGCAGGCCGCCGCAGCCGTTGGTCAGCACGATGATCCCGCAGCCGGCCGCGGCGGCGGTGCGCACGCCGTGGACGACGGTGGCGACGCCGTGGCCCTCGTAGTAGTGGTTGCGGCCGAGGAAGATCAGGGCGCGCTTCTCGCCGATCTTCACCGAGCGGATCGTGCCGGCGTGGCCGGCCACGGCGGGGGCGGGGAAGCCCGGGAGGTCGGTGACCGGGAACTCCGCCACGGTCTCGCCGAGGGCGTCGGCGGCCGGCACCCAGCCGGAGCCCATCACCAGGGCGACGTCGTGGCGCTCGGCACCGGTCAGCTCGCGCAGGCGCGCGGCGGCGGCCTGGGCGGCGGCGTAGGGGTCGGCGGAGACGACCGACTGAGGAGATGCGTTCACGTGTCCGAGGATAGACGGGAAACGGCTACGCGCGTAGAAGTTCCTGGTACGACGTGCCGGATCGTTACCCGGATGGCCCGAACGCACAGCTCGGGGCACCGGCCGGGCGCGGCGCGCCGGTGCGGGGCGTGGCGGCGCGGCGCCCGGTCACAGCCGCTTCGCGCTGCGCAGGCCCTTGGCGTACATGCCGTTGTCGTCCAGCCGGGCGGTGCCGCCCTTGTCGCCGAAGGTCGGGCCGTCCGCCTCCTCGCGGCTGGAGATGTAGCGGGGGTGGCCGTCGGTGTCCAGGCCCAGGTAGATGCCGGTGTGGTCGAGCCGGGCGCCGGTGCGGGCGTCGATCTCGAAGAACACCAGGTCGCCCGGGAGCAGCGGATCGGTCGAGGCCGGCCGCACGGTGGTGTCCGAGCCGGGCACGGTGGTCAGCGGCAGCACCGGTACCCCCGGGCCCAGCCGGGCCAGGCCGTTGGCGGTGCGGGGCAGGCCGGGGCCGGACGCGTCCCTGGACAGCAGCGGGTAGCCGGACCGGTAGCCGTACACCATGCGGACGAAGCCGGAGCAGTCGAAGGCGCCGTAGCGGGTCCGGTCCGGGCGCTTGGTGACCTTGTCGGCGAAGGTGTACGGGACGCCGAGGTAGTCGAGGAAGTCGGTCTGCTCCAGGCGCAGGTCGTTGCCGGCCGAGCCGTCGGGGTTGAGCGGGCCGAACGAGGCGTCGCCCCGGAAGCGGACGCCCTTGCCGTCCTTGCCCTCCGGTGCGCCCGCCAGGTACTGGGTGGCGACGGCGAGCACGTCGTCCTCGGTGGAGCCGAGGTACTGGCCGAACCAGCCGCGGAACCAGGCCTCGTCCTGGGCCCCGGCCCGCCACGGCTGCGGCATCAGCCGCACCCAGCTGTCGCCGGTCAGCACGGCGGTGGTGGTCCCCGGTTCGGCGAAGGTGCGGCTCGGGCCGGTCAGTACGGCGGTGCGGGCGCCGTCCGTCAGGGTGGCGAGGACGCCGCCGCGCGCGTCGCGCACCACCGTCCGGTCGGGGCCGGTGAGCCGCTCGTAGCGCGGGCCGGTGGCCGCGGCGGCGGTGCCCGGGGCGGGCGAGGCGGGCGCGGTGAGCAGCGGTGCGGTGCCGCCGACCGGGGCGGGCCCGCGGTCGCGCTCGCGCAGCTGGACGGTGAGGTAGCCGCCGGCGGCCAGCAGGGTGACGGCGAGGCCGCCGCTGAGCAGGGACTTCGGGGTGACGGACATGGCGGTTCGGGCTCCGAGGTCGGGGGCCGGCGGGTTCGCGTTCCGGGGGTTCGGGCGTCGGGGGTTCGGGCGTCGGGGATCAGGTGCCGGGCAGGGCGCCGAGCAGCACGCCGGCGGTGAGCACCACGTAGGTGGCGAGGGTGACGGTCGTGGTCGCCGTCAGGGTGGCCGCCCGGGGCTGGCGGACCAGCTGGTAGGCGATCAGGCCGGGGACGATGAAGCCCAGCGTCTGGTTGGCGTACAGGGTGGGCAGCTCGTGCTGGAGGACCAGCATCACGGTGGCCTGGAGCAGGACGCCGGTCAGCACCACGGCGGCGAACAGCCGCTTGCCGTAGAGGATCACCAGCTTCTGGACCACCCGGGTGGCCAGGTAGGTGAGCACGGTGACGCCGGCCACGACGGCGACCCGCTGAAGGTCCTCGACCAGGGTCAGGGCCAGCCAGCCCGGGGTGATCATGCCGCCGGGGGAGAGGTTGGTGGTCAGGTAGCAGACCAGCGAGAAGACCAGCCCGAGCGCGATGCCGAGGGCGGCGATCTCGGGGGTGAGCTCGGTGGGGATCACGGCCGGTCTCCGTAGCGGGGGTGAGGGGGGTGGTCGTACGGGGGGTGGGGGTCGTAGCGGCCGGGAGGCTCGGCCGGCCCGTACCAGGAGTCGGGCAGCGGCTCGGGGACGTACACCGGCTCGTACACCGGCTCGTATGCGGGCTCGTACAGGGGTTCGTACGGGGGCTCGTACGCCGTCGGCTCGTCCACGGGCGCGTAAGCGGGCTGGTAGGCGGTTTCCCGGCCCCCGGCCTCCGGCTGGTCGTCCGGGGCGAGCCGGGCCAGCTCCTCCAGGAACAGCTCGCCCTGGCCGTGGATGTTGCCGATCGCCACCAGCGAGGAGTCGGGGCCGAGCGCGTCCAGCAGCTCGGCGGTCAGCCGCGCCGGGTCGCGCCGGTCGCCGCCGAGGTCGACCACCCGCCCGGACCAGTCGGCCGGGATCGCGTCCCGGGCGCTCCTGGTGGGGTGGCCGATCAGGAAGACCGTGTCCGGATCGAGGTCCGGCACGATCTGGCCCATCTGGCCGTTGCGTTCGACCCGGTCGGGGCGGCAGTTGACCACCACGTGGAGCGGGCGGTGGATCGCGCCCAGGCTCTCCAGCTGGCGGACGTTCATCAGCGTGGACTCGGGGTCGTTGGCGGCGAAGACGTTGGCGAACCGCAGGCGCCTGCCGTCCGCCGTCCGGTACCGCTCCACCGAGAGCACGCCCGGGTCCGGCGGCGCCGCCCACATGCCGCGCAGCGCCGTCCGCCGGTCCACGCCGAGGAGTTCGGCGACGGCGAGCGCGATGGCCACGTTCTCCTTGAAGGTGAACCAGCTGAAGCCGCGCAGTTCCTCGTCGCTGACCGACTCCGGGTCGACCACGATCAGCTCGCAGTCCCGCTTGGCGGCCTCCTCGCGCAGGATGTGCGCGCGCTCCCGCTCGGCGGTGACGCAGACGCCCCCGACCGGCATCGAGCGCGACAGCGAGCGGGCGACGTCGTCCAGGGTGGGGCCCATCTCGGCGAGGTGGTCCTCGCGGACGTTGCACAGCACGCCGATGGTGGAGCGGATCAGCTTGGTCTGGTTGACCTCCTGGAGCGCCGGCATGACGGCCATGCACTCGATCACCAGCGCGTGCGGCCGGTAGGTGGCGGCGCGGCGGACGATGCCGATCTGCTCGACCACGTTGGCGATGCCGAACTTGCGGTGGACCGGTTCCTCGGTGGCGTCCGGGTGGATGAACCGGGCCGCGGTGCCGGTGGTCTTGGCGACGGTGACCAGGCCGCCGCCGCGCAGCGCGCCCGCGCACAGCCGGGTGATCGAGCTCTTGCCGCGGATGCCGTTGACCAGGACCCGGGTGGGGATCTGGTCCAGGGCGGCGAAGTGCCGGCGCTGTTCGACGATGCCGGCCACCAGCAGGACGGCGCAGCACACCAGCAGCACGAGGTAGAGGAAGAGCACGGGTCCCTCTCAGAAGTCGGTGGCGGCGGTGGCGGGGTGCCCGGCGCGGTCGCGGTCGGCCCGGTCGCGGTCGGCGCGCTCCAGGTCCTGGCGGATCAGCTCCAGGCTGCGGGCGACGGCGCCGACCTCGTCGTGGTGGACGGGGTGGAGCACGGTGCGGCGGTCCCCGGCGGCCAGCGCCTCGGCGCTCGCGGCGAGGCGGCGCAGCGGCAGGCCGACGGCGACGAACAGCCAGCCGAGGCAGAGGGCGGCGGTGGCCAGGCCGAGCATGCCGGCCAGTACGGCGCGCCGGTCGGCCCGGTTCTGGTCGAGGTGCAGCCAGGACACCGGGTGGGCGGTGACGACGGACCAGCCGAGCCGGGCGACGGCGCCGCGGCCGCCGAGCGGGGCGGCGGCGAGCAGCACCGGGTCGCCGCCGGAACGCAGCACGTCGGCGGCGGCGTGCTTGGCTGTTGGGCCCGTCGCGCCGCCCGGGCCCGTCGCGCCGCCCGGGCCTGCCGTGCCGCTCGGGCCGGCGACGGTGTCCAGGACGGCCCGGGCGCGGCCCTCGGGGAGCTCGCCGAAGGAGGCGTAGGCCTCGTTGGCGGCGAGCACCCGGCGGCGGTCGTCGAGCAGCCAGACCCGGCCGAGGCCGGGCCGGTCGAGCAGGCCGCCGAGGAAGTCGGTGCGGAACTCGCCCACCAGGACCGGGCCGACGGGCGCCGCCTCGTCCACGGCCTCGGCGGCGTCGACGGCGTCGACAGGCGTGGCGGGGGTGGCGAGCGGCGTCCGGGCCGCGATCCGGGGCTCCTTCCCGGAGCTGTTGAGCAGCAGCACGCCGCCCGGGCCGAGCGCCCCGGGGCCGGTGCGGTGCGGCTCCTCGCCGGCCCGGGCGAGCACCTCGCCGCCGGCGCCGAGCACGTACAGCGCCCGGTAGCGCTCGTGCTGGGCGAGGGCGGTGCGCAGCAGCGCCTGGGCGGTGCCGACCGAGGCGGTGGTGAGTTCGGGGGCGAGCGCGCGCAGATCGGCGTAGCCCTCGTTGAGGGCCTGGCGCAGTCGGTCGGCGGCGTTGTCGGTGCGGTCCCGCTGGCCGGCCACCACCTGGGTGGGCACCCGGACCTCGCCGTCGTTGCCGCCGAGCAGCAGCAGCGGGCCGGACCAGCCGAGCACGACGGCCGCGGCCAGGCCGAGCGGCAGCACGACCCCCGGCCAGCGGCGCCGGGGCGCGGGTGCGGCCGGCGGGCGGGCGGGGTCGCGGAGCTGGAGCCGCAGCTCCTCCAGGGCGCGGCCGATCCGCCCGGCCTCGCCGCGCCGCGGGCCGCGGACCGGGCGGTCCAGCTCGCCGCGGGTGAGCCGGCGGGCGTCCAGGAAGAGCCGCAGCACCGGACGCTGCAGGGTGCGGTGCAGGAACAGGGCCAGGAGCAGGGCGAGTGTCAGCAGGGCGCCGGCGGCGGCCAGGCCGAGCGCCGGGTGGCGCAGACCGGCGGCCTTGCCGTCGACGCCGCCGGTGGAGACGACGGTGAGCCCGAGCGCGGTGGCCGGGTCCTGCGGGTCGGCTCCGGCGACGGCGGCGTAGCCGGCCACCCGGCGCGCGCCCCGGGGATCGGCGGCGCCGGCCAGGCTGCCGGAGACGGTTCCGCCCGGGGCGGGGGCGCGCTCGGCGACGCGTTCGGTGGCGCGGCTCCGGGCGGTGGCGACCAGCTGCCGGGCGGTCTCGTCGGAGAGTCCGGCGCCGGTGGTGTCGAGCACGGTGCCGGCGGTGTCGAGGACCTGGATGGTCTGGCCGTCGCGGGTGGCGAGGTTCGGCAGCCGCAGGTTGTCGGAGGCGACCAGCAGCGCCCGGCCGTCGTGGACGGTGCTGACCAGCGCGAAGGTCAGCAGCCGGGTGCCGGCGGCGGAGGGGACGAGCAGCGGCGCGGGCGCGGTGTCGGTGACCAGGCCGAGGTCGAGGCCGGCCAGCGGCACGGTCTCGCCGTGGGCGGCGAGCAGCCGGCCGGTGTCCGGGCGGACGATCACGGTGCCGCGCCACTTGCGGTACGCCCGGCCGAGCGCGGTGAGCACCTCGGCGGGCTCGGCGGGCGCCCGGTCGTAGCGGGCGGCGGAGCGCAGCAGGTCGGTGGTGTTCTCCCGCAGGCCCGCCCGCAGGGACAGGGCGGTGTCCTCGGCGGCGTACTGGTGGGACTCGCGGACTGCCTGCGGGGTGTCGTCCACCCGCAGGCCGCCGACGGCCAGCGCGGTGATCGCGGCGACGGCGAGGAGCAGGACGAGCAGCAGGGCGATCGGCGGGCGGACGCCCCCGAGCAGCGGCATGTCGGCCCGGCGGCGGTAGCGGTGCTGTCGCGGCGGGGTGGGGGCCGTGCTCACGGGTGGGGCCTCGTCGGGGGAGTGCGGTCGGGTCCGGTGCGTCGGGCGGCAGTGCGCCACCCACCCCTGGAGCCCCACCGCGAACCGGGGTCGCCCGGCCGAAACCTCAAAAGCGTACGAAGCGGTTCCGCTTATCGTGTCTCGTAATGATTTCGGATGAAAGAAGCTTCGATCACGATCTTTTGGATCATGGAGCGCCTGTTGCACGGGGTAGTTTCTCCTCCGTGGAGAACCTGGAACGACGGGATGCGCGACGCGCGGTGCGATGGCCGGTCACGGTGCTGGTCCTCCTGGCGGCCCTCGCCGGCGGGCTGACCCTCGCCGCCCGCGGCTGGGCGGGGGACCCGGCGGCCCACGGCCCCGCCCCCGCGGCCGGACCGCGTCCGGTGGACCTCGTCGAGCGGATCGACGCCTACACCGGCGCCTTCGCCGTCGGCGCCTACACCGCCCCGGACGCCGATCAGCGCCGGGCGGTCGCCGACGGGGTCGTCCGGACCCTCGACGGCAGGCCCGACGAGGCCGGCCGGCTGCTGGCCGGCGTCGGCTACCGGCTCACCGAGTTCACCGAGGCGGTCAGTGGCCGCCGCACCGCCGAGATCGCCGACGCCTCCGGCGCCGACCCGCGCGGCTGGGGCCGGATCTACCTGGACCTCTCCACCCCGGCCGGCTGGTCCGCCCAGGTGCCGCACCCGGTCTCCGACAGCCGCACCGAGATCCTCGGCGCCGAACTCTTCCGGCAGGCACCCGGCGGCGTGCTCGTCCTCGCCGGCGCCCACCGGCGGGCCGGCGCCGACGGATCGGCGGACGTCGCCCACCGCGGCGACACCGTCTTCGCCGCGGTCGTCGAGGCGCTCGCCACGCGCGGCCTGCCCGGCCTCCAGCTGCACGGCTTCGACGAGGGCAGCCTGCCCGGCACGGACGCCGTGGTCTCCAGCGGCGCCGGGACGGCCGGCGAGGCCGCCGAGCGCACCGCGGCGGCACTGGAGGCGGCCGGTCTGGTGGTCTGCCGGCCCTGGCAGCAGAAGTGCGGACAGCTCGCGGGCACCACCAACGTCGGGGGCCGCTTCGCCGCCGGTCTCGGCGTCACCTGGCTCCACGTCGAACTCGCCAACGCGCTGCGCACCGACCCGGCCCGCCGCGCGGAGGTCGTCGAGGCCCTGGCCGCCACGGCCAGGGCCTGGTAGACCGCCCTTCTCAGCAGGGGCGGCGGCGCAGGTCGAGCACGTAGTCGTCGGGGGCGCCGGCGCTCTCCGCCGCGTCCGCGATCAGGCCCAGGTAGCGGGCCGCGGGCAGGCCGCCCTCGTAGTCGTTCAGCACGTACGTCCAGACCGGCACATCGCCGTCCAGGGTCTGCGCCCGCAGCTTGATCTTGCGGTAGATGCCGAGCTGGACGCCCTCCCAGCGGTCCAGCCCCTCCTCGTCCATCGGCGCCACGTCGTACAGCGAGACGAAGACCTGGTCCTTCTCGTCCTCCACCACCGTGGCCAGCGAGCCCTCCCAGCCGAGGTGTTCGCCGCCGAAGGTCAGCCGCCAGCCGGACAGCCACCCGGTGCCGCGCAGCGGCGAGTGCGGGGCGCGGCGGGTCATCTGCCGGGCATCGAGGTTGGTGGCATACGCGGCGTAAAGGGGCATGGGGGGAAGCCTACGTTCACCGACCGATCCGACAGAAGCCCCGACCCCGGCGTGGCAGTGCTCCCGGCGTGCGGGACAATGGTTGACGTGACTCGGATCGTGATCATCGGTGGCGGACCCGGCGGCTACGAGGCGGCGCTCGTCGCCGCCCAGCTCGGCGCGGAGGTGACCGTCGTCGACCGCGACGGCCTGGGTGGATCGGCGGTGCTGACGGACTGCGTGCCGTCGAAGACGCTGATCGCGACGGCGGAGGTGATGACGACCTTCGACAGCTCGTACGAGGAACTCGGCATCATCGTCGCCGACGACACCCCCCACATCGACAGCCCGGCCCGCGTGGTCGGCGTCGACCTGGGCAAGGTGAACCGGCGTGTGAAGCGCCTGGCCATCGCCCAGTCCCACGACATCACCCAGTCCGTCACCCGGGCCGGCGTCACCGTGCTGCGCGGCCGTGGCCGGCTGGGCCCGGGCGGGCAGGCCGTGGACGGCTCCCGCGAGGTGCTGGTGGACGCGCCCGACGGCAGTGTCCAGTCGCTGCGCGCCGACGCGGTGCTGATCGCCACCGGCGCCCACCCGCGCGAACTGCCCGACGCCCAGCCCGACGGCGAGCGGATCCTCACCTGGACCCAGGTCTACGACCTGGAGGAGCTGCCGCGCGAGCTGATCGTGGTCGGCTCCGGCGTCACCGGCGCCGAGTTCGCGGGCGCCTACCAGGCGCTGGGCTCCAAGGTGACCCTGGTCTCCTCGCGCGACCGGGTGCTGCCGGGCGAGGACCCGGACGCCGCCGAGGTGCTGGAGGAGGTCTTCCGCCGCCGCGGCATGAACGTGATGGGCCGCTCGCGCGCCGAGAGCGCCAAGAGGATCGGAGACGCGGTCGAGGTCACCCTCTCCGACGGCACGGTGATCGAGGGCACCCACTGCCTGATGGCGGTCGGTTCCATCCCGAACACCGCCGACATGGGCCTGGAGGAGGCCGGGGTCAAGCTCAACGACTGGGGCCAGATCCAGGTCGACCGGGTCTCCCGCACCAGCGCCCCCGGCGTGTACGCGGCCGGCGACTGCACCGGCGTCTTCATGCTCGCCTCGGTGGCGGCCATGCAGGGCCGGATCGCCATGTACCACGCGCTCGGCGACGCGGTGCAGCCGCTGAACCTCAAGACCGTGGCCTCCAACGTCTTCACCGACCCCGAGATCGCCACCGTCGGCTACACCGCCGCCGACGTGGAGTGCGGCAAGATGGACGCGGTCGAGGTCAAGCTCCCGCTGCGCGGCAACCCGCGGGCCAAGATGCAGGGCATCCGCGACGGCTTCGTGAAGCTGTTCTGCCGCCCCGGCACCGGCATCGTGGTCGGCGGTGTGGTGGTCGCCCCGCGCGCCAGCGAGCTCATCCACTCGATCTCGCTGGCGGTGGACGCCAATCTGACGGTCGAACAGGTGGCCAGCGCGTTCACCGTCTACCCGTCGGTCTCCGGCTCCACCGCCGAGGCCGCCCGCCAGCTCCACATCCGCAAGCGCGAATCGGGCGAATCCTGAGCTCAGGGCGCTCAGTTGAGGGCGGTCGCCGTTCGGCGGCCGCCCTTCGCGCGTCCCCGGACGTCACTCGGACGGCGGGCGCAGTCCCGGATGGCCGACGGCGCGCATTGTACGGTCACGCGCCGCTCGGGCGTGAGCAATTCCCGCTACTAGCAGCAAACGCCTGAAAGCAGACGGTCACGCAGGTTACCGTCGGTTCTGTGTTTGCAGCAGAACGTCGCCAGTTGATCCTCGAAATGGTGCGCGCCAACGGAGCGGTCTCGCTCCGGGAGTTGGCCCGCGTCGTCCAGACCTCCGAAGTCACCGTGCGCCGCGACGTACGGGCCCTGGAGGCAGAAGGGCTCCTCGACCGCCGGCACGGCGGCGCGGTGCTCCCCGGCGGCTTCAGCCGCGAACCCGGCTACCCGCAGAAGACCCACCTGTCCGCCGCCGAGAAGAGCGCCATCGCCGATCTCGCCGCCGGCCTGGTGGAGGAGGGAGACGCGGTGGTGGTCGGTGCGGGCACCACCACCCAGGAACTCGCCCGCCGCCTCGCCCGGGTGCCCGGGCTGACCGTGGTGACCAACTCGCTGCTGGTCGCCCAGGCGCTCGCGCACGCCAACCGGGTCGAGGTGGTGATGACCGGTGGCACCCTGCGCGGCTCCAACTACGCGCTGGTGGGCAGCGGCGCCGAACAGTCGCTGCAGGGGCTGAGGGTCGGCAAGGCCTTCATCTCCGGCAGCGGGCTGACGGCCGAACGCGGGCTGTCCACCGCGAACATGCTGTCCGCGAGCGTGGACCGGGCCATGGTGCTGGCGGCCGCCGAGGTGATCGTCCTCGCCGACCACACCAAGCTCGGCGCGGCCGGCATGTTCCAGACCGTCGCCACCGAGACCATCACCCGCCTGGTCACCGACGAGCACGCCACCGCCGACGACACCACCGCCCGCGAACTCGACGCGCTCGCCGACTGCGGCGTGCAGATCGACCTCGCCCCGCTCGGCGCCCCGCCGTCCGGGGACGCCCCGGTGCACGGGACCGGCAGCGGCCCCGTCCACCAGACCCAGCCGGGCCCGATGGCCCGCCGCGCCGTCCCGCCGCCCCCCGGCGGCGGCGCCCCGTTGCCCGGCCAGCGCCGCCCCGGCGTGCACGGCCCCGGCGGACCGGCGGGCCCGGGCGGGCCGCTGCCGGCCAGACTCGCCGAACTCGGCCTCCAGCGCGGACGCTGACCCCGCCACTCCCGCCACTCCCGCCGCACCGCTACACCGCCGCACCAACGCCAGTACCTCAGTACCTCAGTACCCGAACCAGCCGCAGTACCCGCACCACCGCCGGAAACACGACCGGTCCGCACACCCGAAGGTGTACGGACCGGCGGCGGAACACGCGGAAAGCGTCAGTCCTTGATCTCGCAGAGCGCCGCGCCGCTGGAGACGCTCGCCCCCACCTCGGCCTTGAGGCCGACGATCGTGCCCGCCTTGTGGGCGTTCAGCGGCTGCTCCATCTTCATCGCCTCCAGGACGACGATCAGCTCGCCCTCCGCGACGACCTGGCCCTCCTCGACGGCGACCTTGACGATGGTGCCCTGCATCGGCGACGCCAGCGTGTCACCGCTGACCGCCGAACCGGCCTTCTTCGCACCCACCCGGCGCTTGGCCTTCGCGGCCCCCGCACCGGCCGCCGGAGCGGTCGAGACACCCAGCGAGGACGGCAGCGAGACCTCGATCCGCTTGCCGCCGACCTCGACGACCACGGTCTCCCGGCCCTCGGCCTCCTCGCCGTCGCCGGCCGCACCGGCGAACGCGGGGATGGTGTTGTTGAACTCGGTCTCGATCCACCGGGTGAAGACCTTGAACGGCCCGTCACCACCGTGCACCTCCGGCGCGAACGCCGGGTCGGTGACGACCGCCTGGTGGAACGGGATGGCCGTCGCCATGCCCTCGACCCTGAACTCGGCCAGCGCGCGCCTCGCCCGCTCCAGCGCCTGCTTGCGGTCGCGGCCGGAGACGATCAGCTTGGCCAGCAGCGAGTCCCAGGCCGGGCCGATCACCGAACCGGTCTCCACGCCCGAGTCCAGCCGGACACCCGGGCCGGACGGCGGCGCGAACAGCGTCACCGTGCCCGGCGCGGGCAGGAAGTTGCGGCCCGGGTCCTCGCCGTTGATGCGGAACTCGAACGAGTGGCCGCGCACCTCCGGGTCGTCGTACCCGAGCTCCTCGCCGTCCGCGATCCGGAACATCTCGCGGACCAGGTCGATCCCGGTGACCTCCTCGGTGACCGGGTGCTCCACCTGCAGACGGGTGTTGACCTCCAGGAAGGAGATCGTGCCGTCCAGCGCCACCAGGAACTCGCAGGTCCCGGCGCCCTCGTAGCCGGCCTCCTTGAGGATGGCCTTCGACGCCCGGTACAGCTCGGCGTTCTGCTCCGGGGTCAGGAACGGCGCGGGCGCCTCCTCGACCAGCTTCTGGTGCCGGCGCTGCAGCGAGCAGTCACGGGTCGAGACGACCACCACGTTGCCGTGCTTGTCGGCCAGGCACTGGGTCTCGACGTGCCGCGGGTTGTCCAGGTAGCGCTCGACGAAGCACTCGCCGCGCCCGAAGGCGGCGACCGCCTCGCGCACCGCGGA
This sequence comes from Kitasatospora sp. NPDC004723, assembly GCF_040609255.1. Lineage (NCBI taxonomy): Bacteria > Bacillati > Actinomycetota > Actinomycetes > Kitasatosporales > Streptomycetaceae > Kitasatospora > Kitasatospora sp. NPDC004723. Next base: position 599,652 of record NZ_JBEXJT010000001.1, read on the forward strand.
CTCGTACAGCTCCGGGATCTCCTCCAGCGTGCGGGCGACCTTCAGGCCGCGACCGCCGCCGCCGAACGCCGCCTTGATGGCGACCGGCAGGCCGTGCTCCCGGGCGAACGTGACGACCTCGTCGGCACCCGAGACCGGGTCCGGCGTGCCGGCGACCAGCGGGGCACCGGCGCGCTGCGCCACGTGCCGGGCGGTCACCTTGTCGCCGAGGTCGCGGATGGCCTGCGGCGGCGGGCCGATCCAGGTGAGGCCCGCGTCGATGACGGCCTGGGCGAATTCGGCGTTCTCCGACAGGAAGCCGTAGCCGGGGTGGACGGCGTCCGCGCCCGAGTCTGCGGCGGCCTGGAGGACCTTGGCGATGTCCAGGTAGCTGGTGCCGGGGGTGTCGCCGCCCAGCGCGTAAGCCTCGTCGGCCGCGCGGACGTGCAGCGCATCCCGGTCCGGCTCGGCGTAGACGGCGACGCTGGCGATACCGGCGTCCGAGCAGGCCCGGGCGACGCGGACGGCGATTTCCCCGCGGTTGGCGATGAGCACCTTGCGCACTGTGGCTCCCTTCTTGAACCTCGTTGAGTTTATGGATTCCTGGGCAGTACCGGCGAGTAGCCCCAGGTTGTGAACTATCCCACACGGAGGGTGATGCGCCCGGGCGGGCGGTGGGCGGCCCGACGGGAGTCCTCGCAGGTGGTCACGGGTGCGGTGCGGGCGGCCCGGCGCTCGCGCTCGGTGACGGGGGCGGCGTGGCGCGGTGGTGGGCTTGGCCACACCCGAGCGCGGCGCGAGCCGGGCTCAAGCACGCGCGGCGGGCGCGCCCGGCGGGGCCGGCGCGCGCTCCAGGGCCCGGGCGGTGATGTCGGCGACCTGCTCGACGACGTCGGGGCCATAGGCGGCCGGGTTGACCACCTTGAGCAGCAGCGCGAAGGTGCCGTCGGTGCCGTACCGGCGGGCCAGCCGGCGGTGGTGGGTCGCCAGGTGACGGACCCCGGCGTGGTTGGCGATGCCGGTCTGTCCGGAGATCAGGAAGACCGGCCGACCGCTCCCGGGGGTGGCCAGCCGGGCCAGCACGATGTACTCGCCGGCCTGCGGATCGGCGGTGTAGGTGCGGCCGCCGACGCTGATGGTGTTGTCCAGGGCGGCGTGGCTGCTGGAGATCGCCACCCCGGGCAGGCCCCAGGCCAGGTGGGCGGCCATCCGCTCGTTGGAGACCGGGCCGCCGAAGCAGAGCTCGGTCCTGGTGCCCAGGCCGCGCGGCGCGGCGTCGTGCGCGACCAGGTCGGCGTGCGCGCCGCACTCCTTCACCAGGGCGGCTAGCTCCATCAGCGCGTAGGCGTCGCGCCGGGTGACCGTCCGGGGGTGGGCGCCGGTGCCGATGCTGCGGTTGACCACGATCAGGCACTCGCTGCCGGCGGGCAGGCCGAGGAAGGCCCTGGCCCGTTCCAGCCGGCGTCTTCGGCGCAGACTCTGGCCGAGCCAGCCGAGTGCGGCACTGATCGCGCTGGCCACCAGGCCCAGCAGCACGTTGAGCAGACCGTCGGTCATCCGGCTCGTTACCTCCCCCGTTGCTCCGGTGCGGCCGATGCCGCACCGGTGGCCCTCCTAGCGTGCATCAAACGGGCTCGTCGGAGGGGTGGTTGGCGACAATTGCGCCGGTGTTTGGCGCACCGGCGACGGTCGGCCGGTCAGCTCCAGAGGTCGGTGATCCGGACGTCCAGCTCGGCGAGCAGGGTGCGCAGCAGCGGCAGCGAGAGGCCGATGACGTTGCCCGGGTCGCCGTCGACGCCCTCGATGAACGGCGCCGAGCGGCCGTCCAGGGTGAACGCGCCCGCCACGTGCAGCGGTTCGCCGGTGGCGATGTAGGCGGCGACCTCGGCGTCGTCCGGGGTGCCGAAGCGCACGGTGGTGGAGGCGGTGGCGGAGGACGTCCGGCCGGTCGCGGTGTCGATCACGCAGTGGCCGGTGCGCAGCACGCCGGCCCGGCCGCGCATCGACTGCCAGCGGGCCAGCGCCTCGGCCTCGTCGGCGGGCTTGCCGAGGGCCAGGCCGTCCAGCTCCAGCACCGAGTCGCAGCCGACGACCAGCTCGCCGTCGGTGAGGCCGGCGGCGACGGCCGCGGCCTTGGCCTCGGCGAGGACCAGCGCGAGTTCGGCGGGGGTGGGGGCGGTGAGCGCGTCCTCGTCGACGCCGCTGACCACCACCCGCGGGTCGAGGCCCGCCTGGCGCAGCAGCCCGAGGCGGGCGGGGGAGGCGGAGGCGAGGACGAGGGTGCGGCGGTCGGTCATGCCCACCAGGGTAGAGGGAGGCCCGGAGCATCCGGCCAGTGATCGTCAGATCATCAGGAGAACGACGATCAGCAGGGCGAGGACGGCGAGCACATGGCCGGCCCGGTGCAGCCTCTTCTGCATCCGGCGGGCTTCCGGGGAGGGCTCGTCGCGGGGGTCTGACCAGAGCATCGTTCCAGGGTGCTCCGGCGGGCGGGCGGGGCGCCTGAGTATCCGTACTCAGCTTTCGGGGGTTTCGGGGCAATCCGGGCTTTTGCCGGGTCAGCTGTGACCGGCCGCGACCGGCCCGGTCTGGCCCGGTCCGGCCCGTGCCGCCGTGCGCACTTTGCAGAGCGGTGACTTTGCAAAGTCACCGAGAACGCTGCACGGAGCCGCTCCGCCCGTGTGCGGAGCGGCTCCGGTGGAAGGGCTCGGAGGGCGTGCACTTTGCAAAGCCGCACTTTGCAAAGTGCACGCGCCCCCGTGCCCTGCGTGCCGTACGTGCCCTGCATGCCGTCCGCGGCCGGCCGGGCTAGCCGGCCCAGCCCGAGGTGCGCCAGGCGTTGACGCCCGGTCGCGGGGTGGCGCGCATCCGGCGCGCGCGGTCGTTCCAGGCGGAGTCCGGGCCGGCGCCCGCGCGGCGGGCGGCCTCGGCGGCGGCCTGCGCGGCGGCGGCCCGGGCCTGGACCACCGCCAGGACGGTGGCCAGCTCCTCGGGGGTCGGCTGCCCGTGCAGCACGTGGATCGGGGCCATGGTCAATCCTCTCGCGGTACTCCTGCTCCCGGCGACTACAGAGGGATGTTGCCGTGCTTCTTCGGCGGCAGCACCTCGCGCTTGCCGCGCAGCGCCCGCAGCCCGCGGACGATGTGCCGGCGGGTGTCGCTCGGCGCGATGACCGCGTCCACGTAGCCGCGCTCGGCGGCCAGGTACGGGTTGAGCAGGGTGTCCTCGTAGGAGGCGATCAGCTCGGCCCGCTTCTCCTCGGCGGTCCCGGCCGCCTCGGCCTCGGCGATCTCCCGCCGGTGCAGGATGTTGACCGCGCCCTGCGCGCCCATCACGGCGATCTGCGCGGTCGGCCAGGCCAGGTTGAGGTCGGCGCCCAGGTGCTTGGAGCCCATGACGTCGTACGCGCCGCCGAAGGCCTTGCGGGTGATCACGGTGATCAGCGGCACGGTCGCCTCGGCGTAGGCGTAGATCAGCTTGGCGCCGCGCCGGATGATGCCGTCCCACTCCTGCTCGGTGCCGGGCAGGAAGCCGGGCACGTCGACGAAGGTGATCACCGGGATGTTGAACGAGTCGCAGGTGCGGATGAACCGCGCGGCCTTCTCGCTGGCGGCGATGTCCAGGCAGCCCGCCAGGTTCATCGGCTGGTTGCCGACGATGCCGACCGAATGGCCCTCGACCCGGCCGAAGCCGGTGACGATGTTGCCCGCGTACAGCGGCTGGGTCTCCAGGAACTCGCCGTCGTCGAGCACGTGCTCGATCACCTGGCGGATGTCGTACGGCTGGTTCGCCGAGTCCGGCACCAGGGTGTCGAGTTCGAGGTCCTCGTCGGTGACCGCGAGGTCCGCCTCCTCCGGGAAGGACGGCGGGTCGGAGAGGTTGTTGGAGGGCAGGTACGAGAGCAGGCTCTTGACGTACTCGACGGCCTCCTTCTCGTCCGCGGCCAGGTAGTGCGCGTTGCCGGACTTGGTGTTGTGGGTGCGCGCGCCGCCCAGCTCCTCCATGCCGACGTCCTCGCCGGTGACGGTCTTGATCACGTCGGGCCCGGTGATGAACATGTGCGAGGTCCGGTCGGCCATCACCACGAAGTCGGTGATCGCGGGGGAGTAGACCGCGCCGCCCGCGCAGGGGCCCATGATCAGCGAGATCTGCGGGACCACCCCGGAGGCGTGCACATTGCGGCGGAAGATCTCGCCGTACAGGCCGAGCGAGACCACGCCCTCCTGGATCCGGGCACCGCCGGAGTCGTTGATGCCGATGACCGGGCAGCCGGTCTTCAGCGCGAAGTCCATGACCTTGACGATCTTCTCGCCGAACACCTCGCCGAGCGAGCCGCCGAAGACGGTGAAGTCCTGCGCGAACACGGCGACCTGACGGCCGTCGACGGTCCCGTAGCCGGTGACCACGCCGTCGCCGTAGGGCCGGTTCCTCTCCTGGCCGAAGTTGGTCGAGCGGTGCCGGGCGAACTCGTCGAACTCGACGAAGGAGTCCTCGTCCAGCAGCTCCGCGACCCGCTCGCGGGCCGTCAGCTTGCCCTTGGCGTGCTGCTTCTCCACCGCCTTGGCGGAGCCGGAGTGCACCGCCTCGTCGATCCTGCGCCGGAGGTCGGCGAGCTTGCCGGCGGTGGTGTGCGGGTCGTACGGCGCCTCGGTCATTCCGGTGGCTCTCCCTGATCCTGGGCCGCGACCTGTTTTCGGGGGCGCGCGGGCCGGGTGGGGCCGGCGCGGACGAGGGGTGCAGGGCGGCACAACGAACTACCGTTGGGTAGCGTAGCCAGCGCGGAGGGCCGGACGTAACGCCCGGCCGTTATGGCCAGCGACACACTGTGGTTGACGCCGGTTCTGGGAGACGATGGGGCGGCCTACGGCCGGGGAGCCGCGATCCGCGACACGTCCTAGGGTGAACCGCATGACCTCCGACACGCCCCGCCGCAGTGGACTGCGCGGTCTCGGCCACGCCGGGCCGTCCCCGTGGACCGATCTGGACCGCCCGCCGCTGGACGCCGCCGCGCTGCGCCGGGACCTGCTGCGCCCCGGCGGGCTCTGGACCTCGATCGACGTCGTCGAGGAGACCGGCTCCACCAACACCGACCTCGCCGCCCGGGCCCGCGAGGGCGCCCCGCAGGGCGCGGTGCTGGTCGCCGAGGCCCAGAACTCCGGCCGCGGCCGGCTCGAACGGCAGTGGAGCGCCCCCGCCCGCTCCGGTCTCTTCCTCTCCGTCCTGCTTCGCCCGGACGGAGTACCCGTCGAACGGTACGGCTGGCTGCCGATCCTGGTCGGCGTCGCCGCCGCGAGCACCCTGAGCCGGGTCGCCGAGGTCGAGGTCGGCCTGAAGTGGCCCAACGACCTGCAGGTGGAGATCGACGGCGCGGAGCGCAAGCTCGGCGGCATCCTCACCGAGCTGGGCGGCGGTGCGGTGGTCGCCGGCCTCGGCCTCAACGTCTCGCTGCGCGCCGCCGAACTGCCCGTCCCCACCGCCGCCTCGCTCGCCCTGGCCGGCGCCGCCGTCACCGACCGGTCCACCCTGCTGCGCGCCCTGCTGCGCGAGTTCGCCGAGCTGTACGGCGAGTGGACGGCCGCCGCCGGCGACCCGCACAGCAGCGGCCTGCTGCGCGCCTACGCGGCCCGGTGCACCACGCTGGGGCGGCCGGTGAAGGTGCTGCTGCCCGGCGACCGCGAACTGCGCGGCGAGGCGGTCGCGGTGGACGGGGACGGCCGGCTGGTGATCCGTACCCCGGACGGCGGCCGGCGGGCGGTCGGCGCGGGGGACGTCGTCCACGTGCGTCCGGAGCCGCGCGCCGCCGAGTAGCCGCGCACCGAGTAGCCGCGCACCGGGCGGGGGCGTGCGGGGCGGGGGGCCTGTACCGCGCGGGGCCCGCGCCGCGCGGGGCCGGTGCCGTGCGCCGGGCGGGCGCCCCGTGCGTCCCCTTACCTCCCCTTGACCCGGGCGGATGCCCCGGATCGCGCGATTCCGTGCGAACATTCCACCTGGCAGCAGTGTGAGGCGCGCCACTGCCCGCCGGGTGGCGGGCGCGCCGGACACGCAGGAGACGAGGCGAGTGCGGCGACCGCACGGGGACGGACCGGTGGCAGAGGACGGCAGCAACGGCGGCGGCAACGGCGCCGGCGGCAACGGCGGCCCGGCGGGCTCCGACGACCAGACCGTCGCCCTCGACCTCGAACGCCTGATCCTGGACGCGCCGCGCCGCTACACCCCGTACCAGGCCGCCCGCGCGGCCGACGTCCCGATGGAACTGGCCACCCGTTTCTGGCGGGCGATGGGCTTCCCGGACATCGGACAGTCCAGGGCGCTGACCGACGGTGACGTGATCGCGCTGCGCCGGCTGGCCGGCCTGGTCGAGTCGGGCCTGCTGAGCGAGTCGATGGCGATCCAGGTGGCCCGCTCCACCGGCCAGACCACGGCCCGGCTGGCCGGCTGGCAGATGGACACCTTCCTGGAGAACCTCACCCAGTCCGTCGAACCCGGCCTGACCCGCGCCGACGTCGCGTACCCGCTGGTCGAGCTGCTGCTGCCGGAGCTGGAGCAGTTCCTGGTGTACGTCTGGCGGCGCCAGCTGGCCGCCGTCACCGGCCGGGTGGTGCAGGCCGCCGAGGACAACGAGATCACCAGCGGCAGGCTCGCCGTCTGCTTCGCCGACCTGGTCGGCTTCACCCGGCTGTCGCGGCGGCTGGAGGAGGAGGAGCTCGGCGAGCTGGTCGAGACCTTCGAGAACACCTGCTCCGACCTCATCGCCGGCCAGGGCGGCCGGGTGATCAAGACGCTCGGCGACGAGATCCTCTTCGTCTCCGAGGACCCGGTGACCGCCGCCGGGATCGCGCTGGGCCTGATCGAGGCGCTGGCCGAGGACGACACCATCCCCGCGCTGCGGGTCGGCATGGCCTTCGGCACGGTCACCTCGCGGATGGGCGACGTGTTCGGTACGACGGTCAACCTGGCCAGCCGGCTCACCTCGATCGCGCCCAAGGACGCGGTGCTGATCGACGGCGAGTTCGCGGCCGCGCTGGAGCAGAACGGCAGCGTCGCGCCGCCCGACGCGGACGGGCCGGGGCTCGCCGAGGCGCTGTCGGCGGCGGCCGGACTGCCCCCGGCGGGACCGTCGGCCCCGGGGCCGGAGGCCGCCCACCGGTTCAACCTGCAGCCGATGTGGCGCCGGCCGGTGCGCGGGCTCGGGCTGGTCGAGCCGTGGCTGCTCTCCCGGCGGGCGCGCCCCGCGTAGCCGCGCGCCGCCCGGCCGCGCCGCGACGGCACCGCGGCAACCCCGCGACAGCACCGCGGCAACCCCGCCACGGCACCGCGGCAGACCGCGACTGCGCGGCGACACACCACGACACGCCCAACGGCGGACTGCCGCGCGGTCGTGCGGGTGCGAAGTCGAAAACGGGGCATAACCGAACGAATCCGCCATAGTCTTGGTGCAGGCGCCCCGGTGCGATCGGCCGCGGTGGCGGCGCCGTCGGACGGGTAGGAGCGGGTCGGGGTGTGGCCACGCACGCCGCCCGCGGGGGCGGGCGTCCGGACGGACCACCAGCAGGACCGAGCACCAGCAGGACCGAGCACAGGGAGCGAGGCGAGCCGGTGAGCAGCGAGGCGATCATGACGGACCGCGACCGGGCCCAGCAGCCGCCCGTCGTCCCCGAGCCCGGGGCGGGACAGGCTCCGGGGGGCGGTCCGGCCACCGACGCGCGGCTGAAGGCCGTCGTCGAGCTCGCCCAGGACATGGCCGGAGCGCTCACCCCACTGGAGGCCGTCCGGGCCGCCGCCGCCCGCGCCACCGGGGCGCTCGGCGCGACGATGGCCGCCGTCTCGGTCTGGGACCGCGAGTCCGGCCGGCTGCGGGTCCTGGTCAACCACGGCGAACTCGCCCCGGGGGAGGAGGAGCTGCCGGAGGACGAGTCCTACCCGGTGGCCGACTTCCCCGAGATCGTCACGTACCTGGAAGAGCGCTGGACCACCGGCCGGCTGCCGCGCGCCTGGGTGCAGACCGCCGACAGCAGCCAGCCGCACGCCGGGCACGCGCACCCGACCGCCGGCGCGTACTGCCAGGAGCGCGCCGCCGCGCTGCGCCGGCGCGGCCGGGCCTGCTGCGTGGTCGCGCCGATCGTGCTGCACGGGCAGGCCTGGGGCGAGCTCTACCTCGCCCGCACCGCGGGGACGCCCGCCTTCACCGAGGCCGACGCCGACTACGCGACCCTGCTGGCCGCCCAGATCTCGGCCGGCCTGGCCCAGACCGAACGCCTCGCCGACCTGCGCCGGCTCGCCTTCTCCGACCCGCTCACCGGACTCGCCAACCGGCGTGCGGTGGACGCCCGGCTGGAGAGCGCGCTGGCCGCGCACAACCGGGACAACACGGTGGTCTCGCTGGTGGTCTGCGACGTCAACGGCCTGAAGCGGGTCAACGACCAGCTCGGCCACGAGGTCGGCGACCGGCTGCTCGAACGGTTCGCCCACCAGCTGTCGCTGGCCGCCGCCAAGCTCCCCGGCAGCCTCGCCGCCCGGCTCGGCGGCGACGAGTTCTGCCTGCTCGTCGAGGGGCAGAAGGCGGACGAGGTGGTGGCCGTCGCCGAGGAGCTGTGCGCGCGGGCACTGGCCCTGTCCGAGGGCGAGGGGGTGGCCTGCGGGGTCGCCTCCACCGGCGACTCGATCGGTCCCGTCACCACTCCCGACCGGCTGTTCCGGCTCGCCGACGCCGCCCAGTACCGGGCCAAGGCCGCCCGGGCCGCCCACCCGGTGGTGGCCGGGCGCAGCCACGGCCCCGGCTTCGCGCCCGACCCGACGGTGCTGCTCGCCGACGCCGCCGAGCCGCAGCACCGCGGCGACGGCCGGTTCCGCCCCGGCGGCCGGGCCGGGGCCGGGGACCGGCGGCGGTTCCGCGGCGCCGCGCACAGCGCCGACCCGGGGCAGCTGCTCACGGCGGTGCTCGCCGCGCTCGACCAGCAGGGCGCGGTGCGGGCCGTGCACCCGGCCGACACCATCGGCAAGCTCGCCGTCGTGGCCGAGACCTCGGCCCGGCTGCTGGACGCGGTCGGCTGGTGGATCTCCTACGTGCCGCCCGGCTCACAGCTGATGCGCACCGCCCGGCACGCCGTCTACCGGATGACCAGCGGGCCGAGCAGCACCCGGGCGGAGACCCAGCGGGCCCAGATCGAGGCCCCGGACGCGGTCTTCGACCTCCGCCACTACCCGATGACCCGCCGGGCCGTGCGCGGCGGCGCCTTCGCCCTGCGGGCGGGCGCGGCGGGCAACGACCCGGCGGAGGAAGCGATGCTGGTGGTCTCCGGCTACCGCGGCATGGTGGCCGCCGGCGGCCAGAACGCGGCGGGCGGCTGGCTCCTGGAGCTCTTCGCCGACGACGCCACCCTCCCGCTCGGGCAGGTCGCCGCCGCACTGCGCGCCCTGGCCGCCGTCGCCCTGGCCGGCCCCGCCTCCCCACCGGAAGGCTGAGGCGGGGCCGGCGGCCGTCGCCGATGGCGTCGCTGCTTCGGACGGGCGGGGGCCGCGGGGCGGGGGGAGTGTGGCGCTTCGGTGACCGGTGTGTCCCGAGCGGGTCGCGGTCCGGTCGCGGGGGTGGGCGCGGCGGGGCGTGCGTGGGAAGGTTTCGGCGGTCGGTGGGCCGTCGGGGCGCCGCCGGGTCGGATGTCGGGGGTTGGTTCCTGTGCGCGCTCGGTTGACGGGTCTGGTTCTGTCCGCGGTGCTCGCCTTCGGCGGCGCCGGATTGGCCGCCGCTCCGGCGGCCTCGGCGGCGCCGGTGGTGAGTACGTCGAGCACGGCAAGCACGGCAAGCACGGTGGCGGGCGGCAGGGCCGTCCAGGAGGTCCGGACCGGCGTGACGGCGGACCGGCACGGCACCACCACTCAGCTGGCCAAGGACAAGGACAAGAAAAAGAAGAAGAAGGGCCTCGGCAAGTTCATCGGCCTGATCATCGGCGCCGTCGTGGTGCTGGTGGTGATCGTCGTGATCATCGCCGTGGTGCTGGTGCTGCGCCGCCGCAACCGGTCCTGAACCGGGCCGCGGGCTCAGCCGCCGGTGGTGCCGAAGGCGCTCAGCAGGGCGGCCGCCACCTGGTCCGCGTAGTCGGCGTCGAGCGGGCCGAGGCCGTGCAGCCAGCGGTAGTACAGCGGGCCGTAGAGGAGTTCGAGGGCGAGGTCCAGGTCCGCGTCCGCCCGCAGCTGCCCGGCCTCCCGGGCGGCCCGCAGGCGGTCGCGGGTGACCTCCAGCAGTGGGTCCAGCAGCCGTTCGCGGTATTCGCGCAGCAGGTCGGGGTCGGTGAGGACCTCGGCGGCCAGGGCGCGTCCGGTCCGGTTGAAGGCGGGGTCGGCGAGTTCGAGGACGGTGCCCCGCAGGAGGGTCCGCAGGTCCTCGGTGAGGTCGCCGGTGTCGGGGAGGGCGAGGCTGCCGGAGGCGTTCTCGTTGGCGGCGAGGAAGGAGTCGAAGACGACGGCGCCCTTGGACGGCCACCAGCGGTAGATGGTCTGCTTGCCGACGCCGGCGCGGGCGGCGATCTTCTCGATGGTGAGCTTGCCGAAGCCGATCTCGGCGACGAGCTCGCCGGCGGCGGTGAGGATCGCCGTGCGGCTCTGCTCGTTGCGGCGGCTGGGGTCGGGGGCGTTCTGCTGTCTGGCCACGGTGGCCATCCTAACGAGGTGGCGAGACGGACCGTATTGTCTTGACAGCACTCCTTCGGACGGCGCATGCTTATGGAGCATCAGCGAGACGAACCGTCTCGTCTCACGCATATCGAGGGGAACACGAGATGACCCGCTCCAGCGCCCACATCGTCATGGCCTCCATCCCGGCCCACGGCCACGTCAACCCGAGCCTCGCCCTGATCGCCGAACTCGTCGCCCGGGGCCACCGGGTCAGCTACGTCAACGACCCGTCCTTCGCCGGGACCGTCGCCGCCACCGGCGCCACGCTCGTCCCGTACCCGACGGCGCTGCCGCTGGACGCCGATCCCGCGGGGTGGCCGGAGGACCCGGTCGCCGTCCAGGACGTCTTCCTCGACGACGCCCTCGCCATGACCCCTGTCCTGCAGAAACTGTTCGCCGAGGACCGGCCCGACCTGGTGCTCCACGACATCGGCGGTTACGCCGCGCGGGCGGTCGCCGAGGCCCACGCCGTGCCGGTGCTCCAGCTCTCGCCCACCATGGTCGGCTGGGAGGGCTTCGAGCAGGACATGGCCGGGCTCTTCGAGGCGCTCCGCACCGGGCCCGGCGGCCCCGAGCACTACCGGCGGTTCGGCGACTGGCTGGCCGGGGCCGGGGCCGTCGAGCGGGACGTCGAGCGGTTCAAGAACCGCCCGGACCGCGCACTCGCACTGATCCCGCGCGCCCTGCAGCCCAATGCCGAGCGGGTCGACCCCGAGCGGATCACCTTCGTCGGCCAGTGCTTCGGCGACCGCGCGCACCAAGGCCGCTGGCAGCGGCCCGACGGCGCGGAGAAGGTGCTGCTGGTCTCGCTCGGCTCGGCCTTCACCGACCGGCCCGCCTTCTACCGGGAGTGCCTGGCGGCCTTCGGTGCCCTGCCCGGCTGGCACGTCGTGCTGCAGGTCGGCAAGTACGTCGACCTCGCCGCGCTCGGCGAGGTGGCGGCCAACGTCGAGGTGCACCGCTGGGTGCCGCAGTTCGACGTGCTGGCGCAGGCGGACGCCTTCGTCACCCACGCCGGCACCGGCGGCGCGAGCGAGGGCCTGTACCACGGCGTGCCGATGATCGCGGTGCCGCAGGCCGTCGACCAGTTCGCCAACGCGGACTCGCTGGTGGCGCTCGGTGTGGCCCGGCGGCTGGACACCGAGGACGCGACGGCCGCCGCGCTGCGTGCCGCACTGCTGGAACTGACCGGCGACCCGGCGGTGGCCGCCCGCCTAGCCGCGCTGCGTGCCGAGGCCCGCGCCGAGGGCGGCACGGCGCGCGCGGCGGACCTCGTCGAGGCGGAGCTGGGGTGAGGCCCGGTCAGCCGATCCGGTCGGGACGGGTGTAGACGTTGGCGCCCTCGCCGCGCAGGAAGCCGACCAGGGTGAGGCCCAGCTCCTCGGCGAGGTCCACGGCGAGCGAGGACGGCGCCGAGACCGCGGCCAGCAGCGGTACGCCGGCCAGTGCCGCCTTCTGGGTCAGCTCGAACGAGGCCCGGCCGCTGACCAGGAGCACGTGCCCGGTCAGCGGCAGCCGGCCCTCGCGCAGCGCCCAGCCGACCACCTTGTCCACCGCGTTGTGCCGCCCGACGTCCTCGCGGGCGCAGAGCAGCTCGCCGCTGCGGCCGTCGAACAGTCCGGCGGCGTGCAGGCCGCCGGTGGAGTCGAAGGTCCGCTGGGCGGCGCGCAGCCGGTCCGGCAGTCCGTACAGCAGCGCGGGCGGGACGGTCAGCGGGTCGTCGCCGACCGGGTGGCGGACGTGGGTGCGCACGGCGTCCACGGTGTCCCGGCCGCACAGGCCGCAGGCGCTGGTGGTGAGCAGGTTGCGGTGCGCGGAGAGCGGCAGGGCGGTGGCGGCGCCGCGTGGCGTCGCGTCCACCACGTTGTAGGTGTTGGCGCCGTTCTCGTCGGTTCCGGCGCAGTAGCGCAGCGCCGCGAGGTCCTCGGCGGTGTGCACGATCCCCTCGCCGACCAGGAAGCCCGCCACCAGGTCGAAGTCCTGGCCGGGGGTGCGCATGGTGACGGTGAGCGGTTCGCCGCCGAGCCGGATCTCCAGCGGTTCCTCGGCGGCCAGCGCGTCCGGCCGGAAGGTGCGGCCGTCCCCGCGCAGCCGGAGCACCCGCCGCCGTGCCGTCGCCCGCGTCATCGTCCCGCCTGCCTCTCCGTCCGCCGCGACCGGCGCCCCGCCGTCCGCCTCCCCGCCCCCACAGCGTGCGTCACCGGGCGGGATATTCGAAAATCCTGATGACTGCCCGCATCATGGTCGACTTTCCATCGCACCAGGGTGGTTGTCATATCTTCATTCACCTGATGAGATGGTGTATATGGATATGCACAGTGCTGCGGCCCCCCACGCGCCGCTCGTCCAGGTCGGCAAGGCCGATGTCAGCGCCGAGGACGTGCTGGCCGTCGCCCGGGGGAACGCCCGGGTCGAGATCGGTCCCGACGCGCTCGCCGAGATGGCCGCCGCGCGCGCCCGGATCGACGCCCTGGCCGCCGAACCGCGCCCCGTCTACGGAGTCTCCACCGGCTTCGGCGCCCTCGCCGTCCGGCACATCAGCCCCGAGCTGCGCGCCCAGCTGCAGCGCTCGCTGGTGCGCTCGCACGCCGCGGGCATGGGCCCGGCGGTGGAGCGCGAGGTCGTCCGCGCGCTGATGTTCCTGCGCATGAAGACGCTCGCCAGCGGCCGCACCGGGGTGCGCCCCCTGGTCGCCGGGACCATGGCCGCGATCCTCAACGCCGGCATCACCCCGGTGGTCCGCGAGTTCGGCTCGCTCGGCTGCTCCGGCGACCTCGCGCCGCTCTCGCACTGCGCGCTCGTCCTGATGGGCGAGGGCGTGGCGACCGGTCCCGACGGCGTCGAGAAGCCCGCCGGCGAACTGCTCGCCGCCGCCGGCATCGAGCCCGTCGAGCTGCTGGAGAAGGAGGGCCTCGCCCTCATCAACGGCACCGACGGCATGCTCGGCATGCTCGTCATGGCCATCGCCGACCTGCAGCGGCTGTTCACCACCGCCGACATCACCGCCGCGATGACCCTGGAGGCGCTGCTCGGCACCGACAAGGTGCTCGCCCCCGAGCTGCACGCCCCGATCCGCCCGCACCCCGGGCAGGCGCTGTCCGCCGCCAACATGCTCGCCGTGCTCAAGGGCTCCGGCCTCACCGGCCACCACCAGGACGACGCCCCGCGCGTCCAGGACGCCTACTCGATCCGCTGCGCCCCGCAGGTGGCCGGCGCCGGCCGGGACACCCTCGCGCACGCCCGGCTGGTCGCCTCCCGCGAGCTGGCCGCCTCGGTCGACAACCCGGTGGTGCTGCCGGACGGCCGCGTCGAGTCCAACGGCAACTTCCACGGCGCCCCGGTCGCCTACGTGCTGGACTTCCTCGCCATCGCCGCCGCCGACCTCGGCTCGATCTCCGAGCGCCGCACCGACCGGCTGCTCGACAAGGCCCGTTCGCACGGCCTGCCGGCCTTCCTGGCCGACGACCCGGGCGTGGACTCCGGTCTGATGATCGCCCAGTACACCCAGGCGGCGCTGGTCAGCGAGAACAAGCGGCTCGCGGTGCCGGCCTCGGTCGACTCGATCCCCTCCTCGGCCATGCAGGAGGACCACGTCTCGATGGGCTGGTCCGCCGCTCGCAAGCTGCGCCAGGCGGTGGAGAACCTCGGCCGCATCCTCGCCGTCGAACTCACCGCCGCCGCGCGGGCCCTGGAGATCCGCGGGCAGGCCGACGGCTCCGGTGGCACCCCGGCCCCGGCCACCACCGCCGCGATGGCCGCCGCCCGCGCCGCCGGGGTGGGCGGCGCCGGGCGCGACCGCTTCCTGTCGCCGGACCTGGAGGCCGCGGCCGCGCTGGTCGCCTCCGGCGAGCTGGTGCGGGCCGTCGAGCAGGTCACCGGGCCGCTGGCCTGACGGCGCCGGACGGCCTGACGGCTCGACGGCCTGACGGTCCGACGACGCCCGACGCCCGACGGCCGGACGGACCGCGCGGAGCGGGTGGACCCCGGTGGAGCAGATGGACCGGACGGAGCGGGTGGGAGAGGCGGCGGCGGCTCGGGAGCCCCGGCTACTCCCACTCGCTCCCCGCGTCCGCCGGCCGGCGCCTCTCCTCCGCGCGCTCGGCCAGCGCGGCCGACACATTGACGCCGACGATGCCGCTCCAGCAGACCAGCAGGCCCCAGAACCCGCCGGCGCCGGCGGCGATGCCGGACAGCGGGATGCCCAGCGCCAGGGAGATGACCGGCAGCCGGATGCCCGAACGGCCGGAACGGTGCGGCCGGGGCCCGTACCCCGGCGGGCCGTAGGAGCGGCCGGCCTCGGCCGGGCGGCCGTACCCGTCGGCCGGACCGAGCCGCTCGGCGACCCGGCGCTCCACCCGGGCGTCGAGCCGGGCGTCCAGCCGGGAGAGGAAGGAGTCGATGAGCTCCGACTCGTACTCCTTGCCGAGTTCCTTGCGGGCCTCCAGCGTGGCGTCCAGATCGCGCCGCAGGCTGTCCTGGCGAGTTTCCATGGACACCAGACTGGGCCCGCCGGGCCGGGCCGGTCCACCCGTTCGCCGCTATCTCGGGGCGGACTCAGGGGGATTTCAGGGTCACCCCGAGGCCGCGGGCGGTCGCTGCCCGGTCCGTCCACGGTCCGTCCGCGGTCCGTCCACGGCCCGTGCCCGGTCACATTCCGGACGTCTCAGCCGGCGTTCCGTCGTACGAGACGTCTTTGCCAGCGGCCCGCCGCTGCTGCACAGTCATCCGAACAGCTCGCATCCGGAGGTACCGCCATGACCGCCACCGACGACGCCGGCCCGGTCGGTCCCTCCGCCCGGCTGCTCCAGCTCTTCGAAGGCCACCGGCTCACCCCCACCCAGCGGCGGATCGCGCACTCGCTGGTGCGGCACGCCACCCAGGCGCCGTTCCTCTCCAGCGTCGAGGTCGCCGAACTCGCCGGCGTCAGCCAGCCGTCGGTGACCCGCTTCGCGGTGGCCCTCGGTTACGACGGCTACCCGGCGCTGCGCAAGCAGCTGCGCGAACTCGGCGCCGGCGAGCCCGCCGCCCCCGAGAGCCCGGCCGACGCCGTGCGCAACGAGCACCAGCAGGCCGTCCTCGCCGAGATCGAGCACCTGCGCCACCTCGCCGAACTGCTCGCCGACCCCGAGCCCGTCACCCGCGCCGCCCGGCTGCTCGCGGCCTCCCGCCCGCTGCCCGTCCTCGGCCTGCGGGCCGCCTCCGCGCAGGCGCGCGGCTTCGCGTACTTCGCCGCCAAGGTGCACCCGGACATCCGGCTGCTCGACGAGGGCGGCAGCATGCTCGCCGACCGCCTCGAACAGGCCTCCGCGGCGGGCGCGAGCGCGCTGCTCTGCTTCGCCCTGCCGCGCTACCCGCGCGAGCTGATGGACGCCCTGACGGTGGCCCGGGACTGCGGACTGACCGTCATCACGGTGGCCGACAGCGTCTTCGCGCCGGTCGCCAAGCTCTCCGACCTGATGCTGCCGGCCGCCGTCGGCACCGGCCTGGTCTTCGACACGGCCTGCGCGCCGATGATGCTCGGCCGGGTGCTGCTGCAGCGCATGTGCGACGAACTCCCGGGCACCGAGGCGCGGTTGGAGTCCATCGAGCAGTCGGCGGCGGCCCGCGGGCTGTTCCTGGAGTAGGACGCGGCCCGACGCGGCGCCGTATCCGCAGGTTGGCGACCCGTCCGGGGCGGGCATCACTCCGTCAGGGGGTGCCGCCATGCGTGTGATCCACGAGATGAAGTTCGTCGGCCGGCTCGCCTCCGGATCCGACGAGTGGTCCTGCCCGACCTGCGGACGCCGTGTCACCCTGCGCCGTCTGCCCGACCCCGAACTCACCGTCCTCGATCCGGGCGACGAGACCGTCGTCCACGTCGGGGTGATCGAACCCGATGCCCGTGCCGCCGCGGCCGCCGAACGGTACGGCCTCGGCCCCGTCCAGGAGATCCCTCGCCCGCCCCGCAACCCCGTGCCCCCCGGCGCCCCGGCGGCCGTCGTCCCCGACGACGCCGACCGCCGCTGGCTGGAGGAGATCGGCATCCGCTGGGGCGACGACGCCGCCGCGTGACCGGTGCGTGCCGCCGCGCGAACGCGGCAGGACCCCGCCGCGGAGTGCGGCGGGGCCCTGCCGGTGCGCTTGAGTTCCAGGGGGCGAGGCAACGGCCGGACCGCGGGTTGAACACCGTGCCGTCCGCCTGCGGCAGCCGGACCTGGTTGCCGCCGCCGTTGCACGTCCACAGCGCGGTCGCGGTGCCGTTGCCGGTGCCGTTCCCGTAGGCGTCAAGGTCACAGAGATCCCCCCAAGGATCGACCGGACGGGGCAGTCCCGTTGGTTCGTGCGCAGCATGGTGGTGCGTCGCGGTGGGCGCCGATGGTTTTCCGGCCGGTGGTGTCCGACCCCTGGCCGAGGGCTGAATGTTTGGATATATTCAGCCAAGTTGAGCCTGAATGAATTCATCCGCAAGGAGACCGGGACATGGTGCAGCAGGTGAGCGGACCGCGCGAGGTGCGGGCGGCACGGGGAACGGCGCTGACGACGCAGGGGTGGCAGCAGGAGGCGGCTCTGCGGATGCTGATGAACAACCTCGACCCCGAGGTGGCCGAGCACCCGTCGAAGCTGGTCGTCTACGGCGGCACCGGCAAGGCGGCGCGCGACTGGCGCTCCTTCGATGCCATGGTGCGCACGCTCCAGGGGCTGAAGCAGGACGAGACCATGCTGGTGCAGTCCGGGCGGCCGGTCGGCGTCATGCAGACCCACGAGTGGGCGCCGCGGGTGCTGATCGCCAACTCCAACCTGGTCGGCGACTGGGCCAACTGGGAGGAGTTCCGCCGGCTGGAGAGCCTCGGGCTCACCATGTACGGGCAGATGACCGCCGGTTCGTGGATCTACATCGGCACCCAGGGCATCCTCCAGGGCACCTACGAGACCTTCGCCGCCGTCGCCGACAAGCGGTTCGACGGCACCCTGGCGGGCACCATCACCCTCACCGCCGGCCTCGGCGGCATGGGCGGCGCCCAGCCGCTCGCCGTCACCATGAACGGCGGCGTGGCGATCTGCGTCGACTGCGACCCGTCCCGGATCGCCCGCCGGATCGAGCACCGCTACCTGGACGTCGAGGCCAAGGACCTCGGCCACGCCCTGGAGCTCGCCACCGCCGCCCGCGACAAGCGGCAGCCGCTCTCCATCGGCGTGCTCGGCAACGCCGCCGAGCTGGTCCCGCAGCTGCTCGCGATGGACGCGCCGATCGACATCGTCACCGACCAGACCAGCGCCCACGACCCGCTGAGCTACCTGCCGGTCGGCGTCGCCTTCGACGACATGGCCGACTACGCCGCCGAGAAGCCCGCCGAGTTCACCCAGCGCGCCCGCGAGTCGATGGCCCGGCACGTCGAGGCGATGGTCGGCTTCCAGGACCGCGGCGCCGAGGTCTTCGACTACGGCAACTCGATCCGCGGCGAGGCCCAGCTGGCCGGCTACGACCGCGCCTTCGCCTTCCCCGGCTTCGTCCCCGCCTACATCCGGCCGCTGTTCTGCGAGGGCAAGGGCCCGTTCCGCTGGGCCGCCCTGTCCGGCGACCCGCAGGACATCCGGAAGACCGACAAGGCCGTCCTCGACCTCTTCCCGGAGAACGAGTCGCTGCACCGCTGGATCCGGATGGCCCAGGAGAAGGTGCACTTCCAGGGCCTGCCCGCGCGGATCTGCTGGCTCGGCTACGGCGAGCGCGACAAGGCCGGCGAGCGGTTCAACGACATGGTCGCCTCCGGCGAGCTGTCCGCGCCGATCGTCATCGGCCGCGACCACCTGGACTGCGGCTCGGTCGCCTCCCCCTACCGGGAGACCGAGTCGATGCTCGACGGCTCCGACGCGATCGCCGACTGGCCGCTGCTCAACGCCATGGTCAACGTCGCCTCCGGCGCGTCCTGGGTCTCCATCCACCACGGCGGCGGCGTCGGCATCGGCCGCTCGATCCACGCCGGGCAGGTCACCGTCGCCGACGGCACCGCGCTGGCCGGCGAGAAGATCCGCCGGGTGCTCACCAACGACCCGGGCATGGGCGTCATCCGGCACGTCGACGCCGGCTACGACCGGGCCGTCGAGGTCGCCGACGAGCGCGGTGTCCGCGTCCCGATGGGCGAGCTGTGACCGGGCTGACCGCCGGAAGCTTCGAGCGGATGTGGGCGGAGCTGCTCCCCGTGGGCCGCTCCGCCGCGTCCGGCGGCTACCGCCGGTTCGCCTGGAACGCCGCCGACGCCGAGTGCCGCGCCTGGTTCGCGCAGCAGGCCCGTGACCGCGGCCTGGCCTACGAGCTGGACCGCAACGGCAACCAGTGGGCCTGGCTGGGCGATCCGGAGGCGGGCGGCGCCGTGGTCACCGGCTCGCACCTGGACTCCGTCCCCGACGGCGGCGCCTTCGACGGCCCGCTCGGCGTGGTGTCCTCCTTCGCGGCGCTGGACGAACTGCGTGCCAGGAACTCGCGGTTCAGCAGGCCGCTGGCGGTCGTCAACTTCGGCGACGAGGAGGGCGCCCGGTTCGGCGTGGCCTGCATCGGCTCCCGGCTCAGTGCCGGGGTGCTCGGCCGGGAGGCCGCGTACGAGCTGCGCGACGCCGACGGGGTGCGGCTGCCGGACGCGATGGAGCGGGCCGGCCAGGACCCGACCGCGATCGGCGCCGACGGCGAGCGGCTCGCCCGGATCGGCGCCTTCGTCGAGCTCCACGTCGAGCAGGGCCGCCACCTCGCCGAGGACCGCCCGGTCGGCGTCGCCTCGGCGATCTGGCCGCACGGCCGGTGGCGGTTCGACTTCCACGGCGAGGCCAACCACGCCGGCACCACCCGGATCGAGGACCGTCGCGACCCGATGCTGACCTACGCCACCACCGTGCTCGCCGCCCGCAAGAAGGCGCGGCTCGCGGGCGCGCTGGCCACCTTCGGCAAGGTCGCCGTCGAGCCCAACGGCACCAACGCGATCGCCTCGCTGGTCCGCGGCTGGCTGGACTCCCGGGCGGCCGACGAGGCCACCCTCACCGAGCTGGTCGCGGAGATCGAACACGCCGCGGCCGAGCGCGGCGGGCGCGACGGCGTCCGGGTCGAGCTGACCCGTGAGTCCTACACCCCGGTGGTGGACTTCGACGGCCCGCTGCGCGACCGCCTCGCCGCCCGCCTCGGCGGCGCCCCGGTGCTGCCCACCGGCGCGGGACACGACGCCGGGATCCTGGCATCGGCCGTGCCGACCGCCATGCTGTTCGTGCGGAACCCCAGCGGTGTCTCGCACTCCCCGGCGGAACACGCCGAGACGGCCGACTGCCTGGCCGGCGTCGCCGCCCTCGCCGACGTACTGGAGGACCTGGCGTGTCAGTAGGCCGTGCCGGAGGCGCGCAAATGACAACCTTCTGGGCGCAGTACGCGTGGCTGCCGCACGTGAACGGGCCGGTGGTCGAGCAGGACGTCCTGATCGGCACCGGCGCCGACGGCAGGATCACCGAGGTGCGGCCGGACAGCGGGCCCTGCCCGCCCGGCGCCGTCCGGCTGGCGGGGCTGCTGCTGCCGGGCCAGGCCAACGCCCACTCGCACGCCTTCCACCGGGCGCTGCGCGGCCATGTCCAGGTCGGCTCCGGCACCTTCTGGACCTGGCGCGACACCATGTACCGGTTCGCCGGAGCGCTCGACCCGGACCGCTATCTGGCGCTCGCCACCGCCGTCTACGCGGAGATGGCGCTCGCCGGGATCACCGCCGTCGGCGAGTTCCACTACCTGCACCACGCGCCCGGCGGCGTCCGCTACGACGACCCCAACGCGATGGGCGAGGCGCTGATCGAGGCCGCCGCCCGGGCCGGCATCCGGATCACCCTGCTCGACACCTGCTACCTGTCCTCCGGCTTCGGCGCCGAGCCGACCAGGCCGCAGCTCCGGTTCAGCGACGGTGACGCCGACGCCTGGGCCGAGCGGGCCGACGCCCTGCGCCCGCGCGCGCACGCCCGGATCGGCGCCGCCGTCCACTCGGTGCGCGCCGTGCCCGCGGAGCAGCTCGGCACCGTCGCCCACTGGGCGGCGATGCGCGAGGCGCCACTGCACGTCCACCTGTCCGAGCAGACCGCCGAGAACGACGCCTGCCTCGCCGCGCACGGGGTCACCCCGACCCGGCTGCTCGCCGACCACGGCGCGCTCGGCCCGCGCACCTCGGCCGTGCACGCCACCCACCTCACCGAGGAGGACGTCAAGCTGCTGACCGACTCCTCCACCGCCGTCTGCATGTGCCCCACGACCGAACGGGACCTCGCGGACGGCATCGGCCCGGCCCGGCAGCTGGCCTCCGGCGGCTGCCCGATCACCCTCGGCAGCGACAGCCACGCCGTCGTCGACCCGTTCGAGGAGGCCCGGGCACTGGAGCTGGACGAGCGGCTGCGCACCCGCACCCGCGGCCACTGGACGGCCAACGCGCTGCTGCGGGCCGGTACCGAGGACGGGCACGCCTCGCTCGGCTGGCCCGAGGCCGGGCGGATCGAGGCCGGCGCCCTGGCCGACTTCACCGTGATCGCGCTGGACTCGGTGCGCACCGCGGGCCCGCCGCCCCGGCTCGGCGCGGAGATCGCGGTGTTCGCGGCCTCGGCGGCGGACGTGCGGCACGTGGTGGTCGGCGGTCGCCAGGTGGTCCGGGACGGCGCGCACCTGCTGGTGCCGGACGTGCCGGGCGCGCTGAGATCCTCGATCGACGCCCTGAGCTGCTGAGCTGTCGTTCTCCCGAAAGGCAAGACGTGACCTCCCCGAGCATTCCGAGCACGCTGATCACCGGCATCGGCACGCTGGTCACCAACGACCCCGCGCACGGGACCGGGCCGCTCGGCCTGCTCACCGACGCGGCGGTGGTGATCGACGGCGACGCCGTCGCCTGGGTCGGCCCGGCCGCCGAGGCGCCCGCCGCCGACGAGCGGTTCGACGCGGCGGGCCGCGCCCTGCTGCCCGGCTTCGTCGACTCGCACGCCCACCTGGTCTTCGCCGGCGACCGTACCGCCGAGTTCAACGCCCGGATGTCCGGGCAGTCCTACTCGGCGGGCGGCATCCGCACCACGGTGGCCGCCACCCGGGCCGCCGCCGACGCCGAGCTGGACGCCAACCTGGCCCGGCTGGTGCGCGAGGCGCTGCGCCAGGGCACCACGCTGGTCGAGTGCAAGTCCGGCTACGGGCTCACCGTCGAGGACGAGTCCCGGGCGCTGCGGATCGCCTCCTCGTACACGCCGGAGACCACCTACCTGGGCGCCCACGTGGTGGCCCCGGAGTTCGCCGACGACCCGGCCGGCTACGTCGAGCTGGTCACCGGCCCGATGCTGGACGCCTGCGCGCCGTACGCCCGCTGGGTGGACGTGTTCTGCGAGAAGGGCGCCTTCGACGGCGACCAGGCGCGGGCGATCCTCACCGCCGGGGTGGAGCGCGGGCTGACCCCCCGGGTGCACGCCAACCAGCTGACGTACGGTCCGGGCGTGCAGCTGGCCGTGGAGCTGGGCGCGGCCTCGGCCGACCACTGCACCCACCTCACCGACGAGGACGTGGCCGCGCTGGCCGGCTCCTCGACGGTGGCGACCCTGCTGCCCGGCGCCGAGTTCTCCACCCGGGCGGTGTACCCGGACGCGCGCCGGCTGCTGGACGCGGGGGCGGTGGTGGCGCTGTCCACCGACTGCAACCCGGGCTCCAGCTTCACCAGCTCGATGGCGTTCTGCATCGCGGTGGCGGTGCGCGAGATGGGCATGACGCCCGACGAGGCCCTCTGGTCGGCGACGGCGGGCGGCGCGCACGCGCTGCGGCGTACGGACGTCGGCACGGTGACGGTGGGCGCGCGGGCGGACCTGCAGCTGCTGGACGCGCCCTCGCACGTGCACCTGGCGTACCGGCCGGGTGTGCCGCTGACGGCGGCGGTCTGGCGCGCGGGCGTGCGCGAGGTCTGAGCGGGGTCCCGGGCAACGGAGGACGGCGGCGGGGTCCCGGGCGGGGCCCCGCCGCCGTCCTCGTTCACCGGCCGAGCTCCAGCGACCTGCGCAGGAAGTCGAGCTGGTGGTGGAGCAGGTGCTCGGCCACCGCCTCGTCGCTCGGCGAGTGGCCGGTGCCGACGAGCGGCAGGACCTCGTGCGGGCGTCCGGCGGCGAGCAGCGCGGCGGACAGCCGCAGGGTGTGGGCGGGCAGCACGTTGTCGTCGGCGAGGCCCTGGATCAGCAGCAGCGGGCGCCGCAGCCCGGGTGCGTCGGGCAGCAGCGAGGCGGCGTCGTACCGCTCGGGGTGCTCGTCGGGGTGGCCGAGGAAGCGTTCCTTCCAGTGGGTGTCGTAGAGCCGGTGGTCGGTGGGGGCGGCTCCGGCGACGGCGGCGTGGAAGACGTCGGGGCGGCGCAGCACGGCGAGGGCGGCCAGGAAGCCGCCGTAGGACCAGCCGCGGACGGCGACCCGGTCGAGGTCGAGCAGTCCGGGGCGCTGGGCGGCGGTCGCGTGCAGGGCCTCGACCTGGTCGGCGAGGGCGGGGCCGGCGACGTCCGCGTGGACGGTCTTCTCCCAGCGCGGGCCGCGTCCGGGGGTGCCGCGGCCGTCGACGGCGAGCACGGCGAAGCCCTGGTCGGCGAACCACTGGGAGGTGAGGTCCCACCAGTGCGGGGCGGCGGTGACCTTCTGCATCGCGGGCCCGCCGTAGGGGTCGAGCAGGACGGGCAGCGGGCCGTCCCCGGGGCGGTGGGCGGCGGGCAGGAAGAGCGTGGCGCGCAGCTTGCGGGGGCCGAGGCGGAGCGGCTCGGGGCGGGCGGTGAGGACGGGCGTCTCGGCGTGCGAGGCCAGGGTCCGGACGGGGCGGCCGTCGCGGTGGACGGTGGTGCGGCCGGTGGGCGCGCCGGGCGTGCGTGCGAGGTGGACGAGCGTGCCGTCGCGGCGCGCGCCGGTGTGCACGCCGGGCTCGTGGCTCAGTCGGACGGCGCCCGAGGCCTGGTCCCACGACCACAAATGGGTCTCGGTCGGCTCGTCGGAGGCGGTGAAGAGCACCTGTCCGCCGTCGGTTCCGACCACGGAGCGTATCTGGAGGCCGGGTGGGGTGACGGGCTCGCCGTCGACGGTGAGGTGCCGGGTGTCGCCGCGGTCGGCGCAGTCGACCAGCGCGCCGGCGGCGGTGCGGACGGGCAGGCCGGGGAGCAGTTCGACCCAGTGCTCGTCGCGCCGCTCGGCGAGGACCCGGGTGGCGCCGTCGGCGGGGTCGACGGCGAGGGTGAGCAGGGTGCGCTGGTCGCGGCTCTGCACGGCGGCGTACGGGCCGTGGGCGTCCCAGCCGGCGGCGGTGAGGTACTCGTACCCGGCCCGGTCCCAGCGGACCTCGGTGCGCCCGCCGTCGAGGCCGAGCAGCCAGAGGGTGACCTCGGCGTTGTCGGTGCCGGCCAGGGGGTAGCGGATGACGCGCGGTGCCCGGGCCGGGTCGGCCGGGTCGGCGAGGTGGAGGCGGCGCAGCGGGCGCTCGTCGACCCGGGCGGCCAGCAGCCGGGTGCCGTCGGGGGACCACCAGTGGGCCCGGTGGCGGTGCATGGACTCGGCGGCGACGTGCTCGGGCACGCCGTAGCGGACCTCGGCGTGCTCGGGTTCGGCGAGCGCGCGGTCCGCGCCGCCGTCGGTGTCGACGACCCGCAGGGCGCCGCCGCCGACGTAGGCGATCCGCCGGCCGGTGGGGTCGGGGCGCGGGTCGTACACCTCGGTGGCGGTGGGGACGCGGCGGACCTCGCCGGTGGCGGTGTCGGCGAGCCAGAGGCCGCCGCCGAGGGCGAAGGCGGCGAGCCGGCCGGCGGCGTCGGTGGCGTACGCGGTGATGCCGTGGGCGTGGACGCGGGCGCGTTCGCGGCGGATCCGTTCGGCCTCGGGCAGCTCGGCGTCGGAGCGGCCGGCGCCGAGGGCGGCGGGGTCGGCGAGCAGGCGTTCCTCGCCGCTGTCGGTGTCCAGGGCCCAGAGGCAGGTGACGGGGTCGTCGCCGCCCCGGCTGCGCAGGAAGAGCACGGTGCGCCCGTCGGCGCCGATGGCCGGCTGGGCGGGGGCGCCGAGGGTGAGGCGCCGGGTGCGGGCGAGCTGGCGGGGGAGCGAATCGGTCGGCACGGGAGCGGTCCGCGCGGGGGCGGTCGGCAGGGAGTCGGCTGGCACGGAGTCGGTCGGCATGGGGCACCGTAGGCATACCCGCGGGCCGTGGTCGAGGGGATAAGAAGACGACCGGGGCCGTCGCGGATCTCAGGAATCCGCGACGGCCCCGGGACCGGGTGAGGCAGGCGTCAGTGGACGTCGCCCATCAGCTGCACGACCTTGCGGCGGTACGCGTAGAGGGCCAGGCCGGCGACGATCGCCATGCCGCCCTGGACCGCGAAGTACCAGGTCGAGCCGACCACGCTGTCGCCGAGGACCAGCTGGAAGATGGCCGCGACGCAGTCGCCGGCGGTGACGGCGAGGAACCAGACGCCCATCATCTGGCTGGCGTACTTGGTCGGGGCCAGCTTGGTGGTGACGGACAGGCCGACGGGGGAGAGGGTCAGCTCGCCGACGGTCTGGATGAGGTAGACCATGGCCAGCCAGAGCGGCGTGACGTTGGCACCACCGGAGGCGGCGGC
Organism: Kitasatospora sp. NPDC004723; assembly: GCF_040609255.1. NCBI lineage: Bacteria > Bacillati > Actinomycetota > Actinomycetes > Kitasatosporales > Streptomycetaceae > Kitasatospora > Kitasatospora sp. NPDC004723. The sequence continues at coordinate 624,882 of NZ_JBEXJT010000001.1, forward strand.
CATGGCCAGCATCATGACCATGAACGAGACGCCGATCATCAGCAGGCCGAAGGAGAACTTCGCCGTGGTGCTGGGGTTCTTGGAGCGGCGCGAGAGCGCCACCCAGATCCAGGCGAAGACCGGGGCCAGGGCCATGATGTACAGCGGGTTGAGCGACTGGAACCAGCTGGACGGGAAGTCGAAGCCGAACAGCGTGGACGAGGTGTGGTCCTGCGCGAAGATGTTCAGCGTCGAGCCGGACTGGTCGTAGATCATCCAGAACACGGCGGCGGCGACGAAGAACCAGATGTAGCCGCTCATCCGGGACTGCTCGGTCGCGTCGAGCTCCTTGTCGCGCTTCACCTTGGCGAAGACGAAGACCGGGATCGCCAGGCCCGCGATGGACAGCGGCCAGATCGCCCAGTTGATGGTGAAGTGGCCGGTCAGCGCGACGATCGCGTAGAAGACGACGGCGGCGGCGAGCCAGGCGCCGGCCTTCTTGAAGATGGCGCTCTTCTCGGCGGCCGAGATCGGCGAGGTGACCACGTTGCTCTTGGGGCTCAGGTGGCGGGTGCCCAGCAGGAACTGGGTGAGGCCCAGGGCCATGCCGACGCCGGCGAGCGCGAAGCCGAGGTGCCAGTTCACGTTCTGGCCGATGGTGCCGATGACCAGCGGGGCGGCGAAGGCACCGAGGTTGATGCCCATGTAGAAGATCGTGAAGCCGCCGTCCCGGCGCGGGTCGTTGGGCCCGTCGTAGAGGTGGCCGACCATCGTGGAGATGTTCGCCTTGAGCAGGCCGGAGCCGATCGCGATGAACACGAGGCCGCCGAAGAACGAGACGCTGACCGGCAGGGCCAACAGGAAGTGGCCGATCATGATGATCGAGCCGCCGAGGGCGACGGTCTTCCGGGCACCGAGGAAGCGGTCGGCGATCCAGCCGCCCGGGAGGGCCAGCAGGTAGACCATCGCGGTGTACACGCTGTACACCGCGGAGGCGGTGGCGAGCTTCATGCCGAGACCGCCGTCGGTGACGGAGGCGGTCATGTAGAGCACCAGCAGGGCACGCATGCCGTAGTAGCTGAAGCGCTCCCACATCTCGCTCATGAAGAGCGTGGCGAGGCCCCGGGGGTGCCCGAGGAAGGTCTTGCCGCCGGGAGAGGCCGACTGAACGCCGGACTCCATGGTCGTAGACGCCATGAGTAGTGGTTCCTTGCCTGACAGCGTCCGCCAAGGGTGGCGGCGGACGGGACAGAACCACTCTACGTGGCGACATTTGGCGTTATCAGCTGACAAAAGAGGCCAATTAGGTATGCCGATGGTAAAGACAGCGACAGATTCACCTCATTGATCCATGGTAGGACAGGCAAAATCCCTTCGGTTTCAAGATCAAAGCGAAGGATCTTCACCGAACGGGCGGTCCGGGCGTGTCGGTTGAGGCATGTTCGCGCTCCGTATAACGATCACGCAGTGTGAACTACCTCACGGGGCCGACGGGTATTCCCCGGCGGACTACCATCACCACATGACCTGTGTGCTGCTCGCCGAGGACGACCCGGCGATCTCCGAACCGCTCGCCCGGGCACTGCGACGCGAGGGCTACGAGGTGCTCGTCCGCGAGGACGGTCCGTCCGCACTGGCCGCGGGGCTCGGCGAAGAGGTCGACCTCATCGTCCTGGACCTCGGCCTGCCCGAGATGGACGGGCTGGAGGTCTGCCGCCGGCTGCGCGCGGACGGCCGCAGCTGCCCCGTCCTGGTGCTCACCGCCCGCGCCGACGAGGTCGACACGGTCGTCGGCCTGGACGCCGGCGCCGACGACTACGTCACCAAGCCCTTCCGCCTCGCCGAGCTGCTCGCCCGCGTCCGGGCCCTGCTGCGGCGCGGCAACGTCGACCAGCTCACCACCGGCGCGCACGGCGTCAAGATCGACATCGAGTCGCACCGCGCCTGGCTCGGCGAGGAGGAGCTCACCCTCTCCGCCAAGGAGTTCGAGCTGCTGCGGGTGCTCGTCCGGGACGCCGGCCGGGTGGTCACCCGCGAGGAGATCATGCGGCAGGTCTGGGACACCACCTGGTGGACCTCCACCAAGACCCTGGACATGCACATCTCCTGGCTGCGCAAGAAGCTCGGCGACGATGCGGCCAACCCCCGCTACATCGCCACCGTGCGCGGAGTGGGGTTCCGCTTCGAGAAGAATTAGAGGTCAGCGGGCATCCCGGCCGGGGGCGTCCATCACCACGGGGAGCCGCGGCGTGAAACGCCGGATGATCAACTCGCTGCTGTGCGTCGTCCTGGTGGTGGTCGTGGTGTTCTGCGTCCCGCTCGCCCTGGTCGAGAAGCGCACCATCGTCAACAGCGCCCAGGACCGGGTGGACGCCGCCGCCGTCCGGGTGCTCGCCCTGGTGGAGAACCGGCTCGCCGCCCAGGAGCCGGTCACCGGGGACAAGTTCGCCAACCAGGTCTCCGAGGGCCAGTACGTCGAGGTCGACATCCCCGGCCAGGGGATCGTCTCCAGCGGCGAGCGGCCCGACAACGGCCACCTGCTCAAGGCCGTCGAGCGCGGCGCCAGCGGCGAGACCGTGACCGTCGAGCAGTCCCGCGAGGCGGTCGACCACGAGATCGCCAACATGCTGCTGCTGCTCGGCGTGGTCGCGCTGCTCGCCGTGCAGGCCGCCGTCGCCCTCGCCGTCTGGCAGGCCAAGCGGCTGGCCCGCCCGCTCACCGACCTCGCCGAGACCGCCGAACGGCTCGGCTCCGGCGACCCGCGCCCGCGCGACCGCCGCTACGGGGTGCCCGAGCTCGACCGGGTCGCCGAGGTGCTCGACACCAGCGCCGAGCGGATCGCCCGGATGCTCACCGCCGAACGCCGGCTCGCCGCCGACGCCTCGCACCAGCTGCGCACCCCGCTGACGGCGCTCTCCATGCGGCTGGAGGAGATCACCGCGGTCGCCGAGGATCCGGAGACCGTCAAGGAGGAGGCCACCATCGCCCTCCAGCAGGTCGAGCGGCTCACCGACGTCGTCCAGCGGCTGCTCACCACCCAGCGCGACCCGCGCAGCCCCACCGCCGTCGCCTTCGACCTCGATGACGTGGTCAAGCAGCAGATCGAGGAGTGGGGGCCGTCGCTGCGCGGCACCGGCCGGGTGCTCCAGGTGGAGGGCCTGCACGGGGTCATCGCGGTCGGCACCCCCGGCACGGTCGCCCAGGTGCTGGCCACCCTGATCGAGAACTCGCTGATGCACGGCGCCGGCACGATCACCCTGCGGGTGCGGCCGTCCGGGACGTCGGTGGTCGTCGAGGTGCAGGACGAGGGCCCCGGGGTGCCGGCCGAGCTGGGCAACCGGGTCTTCGAGCGCGCCGTCAGCGGCCGCAACTCGACCGGCATCGGCCTCGCCGTCGCCCGCGACCTCGCGGAGGCGGACGGCGGGCGGCTGGAGCTGCTCTCGCTGCGGCCGGCGGTGTTCGCGCTCTTCCTGGGCCGCAGCCAGCGCGAGGGGTGATCCCCGGCGGACGGGTCCGGGGCGGGGGTCGGAGCTCGGTCAGAGCTTGGCGTCCCGGACCACGTCGAGGTCGGTGAAGGTGGGCGGCGCGTCGCAGAGCGCGACCATCTCGCGGTAGATCCGGTCGGTCTCCGGCAGGCCCGAGTTGCGCATCGCGGCCTCGTACGAGGGGAACTCGACGATCTCCACCACGTGCCGCGGGTCGGAGCGGTCGGTGCCGACCAGGGCGTGGTCGACGGTCCGCCGGCCCTCGGTCTGCTCGACCCAGCGGTCCAGCAGGCCGTTGAGTTCGTCGAGGTGGTCGGTGCGGCAGTCGATGAGCTGGACGAAGGTCATGGCGAGCCTCCTGCGTCCCCCGCGGCCTCGATCGTTCGCCGGCCGTGCTCGCCCTCCGTCACCACTGTCCTCCGGCGGCGGCCGGGGCGCCAACCGGGGCGCCGGGCGTCCGTGTCGGGCAGCGGTGCCGGGCAGCGGTGTCGGGCGGGGGCGCAGGGGACACCGGGGGCGCCGGGTGGCGGCCTACTCGGCCTTGGCGTAGCGGATCTGCTCGGCGGCCAGCATCAGCTCGGCCTGGGCGACCACGGCGGCGGCCGGTGCGTCCGGGGCCTGCGGGGCGTCCGACGCGGCCTGCGCGCGGGCCTCGGCGAGCTGCTCCTCGGTCGGCTCCGGGACGGCCTTGAACACCCAGGTCCGGTAGGAGATGAAGCGGAACACCGTGCCGAGCGCCAGGCCGAGCACCTTCGCGGCCAGCTGCTCGAAGTGGGAGGAGAGCCCCAGCACGTAGACCGAGAAGCCGAGCACCCCGGTCTCGATCAGCATGCCGGCGCCGCTGAACACCAGGAACAGCGTGATCTCCCGCTTGCGCGAGGCGGCGTCGCGGTCCCGGTACAGCCAGTAGCGGTAGCCCAGGTAGTTGGTGGCGATCGCGACCAGCGTGGCGGCGATGTTGGAGCGCAGTGAGGCCAGGTGGAGACCGTTCAGGCAGACCCAGAAGACGGCGAAGTTCACCACCACGCCGCTGAGGCCGACCAGACCGAACTTCACCGCCTCGCCCGACAGGCCGCGCAGCTTCTGCGCCAGCGAGGGGTTCGACCCCGTGGTCGTCGCCATACCGGGCTGCCTCCGTGTGCCTGCGTGCCTGCGGACGGAAGGGTGCCGAGGCCTGAGTGCCGTCAACCCCTTGAGCCCTGCGTGCACACACATGATCGGATCGCGCGTACCAGGACCTAGCCGACCAGGCTACCCGGTTACACCGATCGGCTCAGCACCCCTGACGCGTCCACCCGGGTCCACCCACCGGGACGCCGTTGCGCGGGGAGCGGTTCCACGGCCTCCGACCGGCCCGGATATCCTGGCGGGGTGACTTCCCCGGGCAACGCGAATTTTCCAGTGGTGGGCATGATCGGCGGCGGGCAGCTTGCCCGCATGGCACATCAGGCGGGCATCCCGCTCGGGATCCGGTTCAAGCTCCTCGCCGACACTCCCCAGGACTCGGCCGCGCAGGTCGTCTCCGACGTCGTCCTCGGCGACTACCGCGACCTCGACACCCTCCGGCGCTTCGCCGAGGGCTGCGACGTCATCACCTTCGACCACGAGCACGTGCCGACCGAGCACCTGCGGGCCCTGCAGGCCGACGGCGTCGCCGTCCGGCCCGGCCCGGACGCGCTGGTCAACGCCCAGGACAAGGGCGTGATGCGGGCCAGGCTGGACTCCATCGGCGTCCCCTGCCCCCGGCACCGGATCGTCGCCGACCCGGCCGACGTGACCGCCTTCGCGAACGAGGGCACGGGTTACCCGGTGGTCCTCAAGACCGTCCGCGGCGGCTACGACGGCAAGGGCGTCTGGGTGGTCGGCGACGAGGAGCAGGCCGCGGCCCCGTTCCTGGCCGGCGTCCCGGTGCTCGCCGAGGAGAAGGTCGACTTCGTCCGCGAGCTGGCCGCCAACGTGGTGCGCTCGCCCAGTGGCCAGGCCGTCGCCTACCCGGTCGTGGAGAGCGTCCAGGAGAACGGCGTCTGCGCCGAGGTCACCGCCCCGGCGCCGGACCTCGACCCCGCGCTGTCCGACGAGGCCCAGCAGCTCGCCCTGCGGATCGCCGGCGAGCTGGACATCACCGGCCACCTCGCCGTCGAGCTGTTCCAGACCCGCGACGGCCGGATCCTGGTCAACGAGCTGGCCATGCGGCCGCACAACTCCGGGCACTGGAGCCAGGACGGCGCCGTCACCTCGCAGTTCGAGAACCACCTGCGGGCCGTCCTCGACCTGCCGCTCGGCGACCCCCGGCCGCGCGCCAGGTGGACCGTCATGGTCAACGTCCTGGGCGGCGACTACCCGGACATGTACCACGCCTTCCTGCACTGCATGGCCCGCGACCCCGGCCTGCGGATCCACATGTACGGCAAGGACGTGAAGCCCGGCCGCAAGGTCGGCCACGTCAACGTCTTCGGGGACGACCTCGACGACGTCCGCGAGCGCGCCCGCCACGCGGCCGCCTACCTGCGAGGAACGATCACCGAATGACCTCTTCCACCACCCCGGTTGTCGGCATCGTCATGGGCTCGGACTCCGACTGGCCGGTGATGGAGGCCGCCGCCCAGGCCCTCGACGAGTTCGAGATCCCCTACGAGGTCGACGTCGTCTCCGCGCACCGGATGCCGCGCGAGATGGTGGCCTACGGCGAGAACGCCCACAAGCGCGGGCTGAAGGCGATCATCGCCGGTGCCGGCGGCGCCGCCCACCTGCCGGGCATGCTCGCCTCGGTCACCCCGCTGCCGGTGATCGGCGTGCCGGTCCCGCTGCGCTACCTGGACGGCATGGACAGCCTGCTGTCGATCGTGCAGATGCCGGCCGGTGTGCCGGTGGCCACCGTCTCGGTGGCGGGCGCGCGCAACGCGGGCCTGCTGGCGGTGCGGATGCTGGCCGCCTTCGACCCGGAGCTGACCGAGCGGATGACCGACTTCCAGACCGAGCTGAACGCCCAGGCCACCGACAAGGGCAAGAAGCTGCGCGCCAAGGTGGCGGGTTCGGCGTCCTTCGGCTTCGGGAAGTAGTCACAAAAGTAGTTCTGTCGGATACAACAGCTCGTATGACCTCAGAGCCGCTGGATCCCACCCCCGCCGACGACGCCGCCCTGCTGGAGCGCGCCCGGGCCGTCCTGCGTGCCACCCCCGTGGTGGACGGCCACAACGACCTCCCCTGGGCGATGCGCGAGCAGGTCGGCTACGACCTCGACGCGCTCGACCTGGCCGCCGACCAGAGCGACCGTCTGCACACCGACCTCGCCCGCCTCACCGCGGGCGGGGTCGGCGCGCAGTTCTGGTCCGTCTACGTGCCCAGCCGGCTCGCCGGGGACCACGCGGTCAGCGCCACCCTCGAACAGATCGACTTCGTCCACGCCCTGGTCGACCGCTTCCCCGACCGGCTGCGGCTCGCGCTCACCGCCGACGACCTGGAGGCCGCCCGCGCCGAGGGCCGCATCGCCTCCCTCATCGGCGCCGAGGGCGGCCACTCCGTCGACTGCTCGCTCGCCACCCTGCGCGCCCTGTACGCGCTCGGCGTCCGGTACATGACGCTCACCCACAACGACAACACCCCGTGGGCCGACTCCGCCACCGACAAGCCCGTCGCCGGCGGCCTCACCGCCTTCGGAGAGGAGGTCGTCCGGGAGATGAACCGGGTCGGCATGCTCGTCGACCTCTCGCACGTCTCCGCCGACACCATGCGCGACGCGCTGCGGGTCAGCGAGGCGCCCGTGATCTTCTCGCACTCCTCCTCGCGCGCCGTCTGCGCCCACCCGCGCAACATCCCTGACGACGTGCTCGCGCAGCTCCCCGGCAACGGCGGCGTGGCGATGGGCACCTTCGTGCCCAAGTTCATCCTGCCCGCCGCCATCGAGTGGACCGCCGCCGCGGACGAGAACATGCGCGCCCACGGCTTCGACCACCTGGACACCACCCCCGCCGCGATGGCCTGCCAGCGCGCCTTCGAGCAGGCCAACCCGCGCCCGGTCGCCACCGTCGCCACCGTCGCCGACCACCTCGACCACATGCGCGAGGTCGCCGGCGTCGACCACATCGGCATCGGCGGCGACTACGACGGCACCGCCTTCCTCCCGGACGGCCTCGACGACGTCGCCGGCTACCCCAACCTGATCGCCGAGCTGCTCCGCCGCGGCTGGTCCGACACCGACCTCTCCAAGCTCACCTGGCACAACGCCGTCCGCGTCCTGCGCGACGCCGAATCCACCGCCACCCGCCTCCGCACCGAGGGCCGCCCCCGCTCCCTCGCCACCCTCGCCGGCCTCGACGGACTCGACGGCTGACCCGGGAGCGGCCGGTTCAGCCCAGCGCCGGGATCTCGATGGCCGGGCACCGGTCCATGACCATCTCCACCCCGGCGGCGGTGGTCCGCTCGTACGCGGCCTCGTCGACCACGCCGAGCTGGAACCAGACCGCCCCGGCGCCGACGGCCACCGCCTGGTCGGCGACCGCGCCCGCCAGCTCGCTGTTCACGAAGACGTCCACCACGTCGACCGGGAAGGGGATCTCGGCGAGCGAGCGGTAGCCCTGCTCGCCGAGGACCGTCTCGGCCTTCGGGTGGACGGGCACGATCCGCTTGCCGTAGCGCTGCAGCACCTGGGCCACCCGGTAGGCGGCGCGGGCGGTGTTGGTGGACAGGCCGACCACCGCCCAGGTGTCGCCCTTGGCGGTGAGGATGGAGCGGACCGTCGCTTCGTCGCCGTAGTTCGTCATGACCGGGGCAACGACCGGCCCCGGTCGGGGATTCCCGCCGCGGTTCCCGGTGCGGTTCCTGCCGGGGACCGCGGCGGGACCCGGGTCAGCTGGGGCGGCCGAGGGCGCGGTAGGTCCAGCCGGCGGCGCGCCAGGCGTCGGCGTCGAGCACGTTGCGTCCGTCGAGGAGGCGGCGCTCGGCGACCACCGCGCCCAGCTCGGCCGGGTCGAGGCTGCGGAACTCCTGCCACTCGGTGAGGTGCAGGACGACGTGCGCGCCCTCGGCGGCCTCCAGTGCCGAGGGCGCGTAGGCCAGGCCCGGGAACATCTTGCGGGCGTTGTCCATCGCCTTGGGGTCGTAGACGGTGACCTGCGCGCCCTGGAGCTGGATCTGGGCGGCGACGTTGAGCGCGGGCGAGTCCCGGATGTCGTCCGAGTTGGGCTTGAACGCGGCGCCGAGGACGGCGACCCGACGGCCCAGGAAGCCGCCGTCGCACTGCTCGCGGGCCAGCTCGACCATCCGGGAGCGGCGGCGCATGTTGATCGAGTCGACCTCGCGCAGGAAGGTCAGCGCCTGGTCGGCGCCCAGCTCGCCGGCCCGCGCCATGAACGCCCGGATGTCCTTGGGCAGGCAGCCGCCGCCGAAGCCCAGGCCGGAGTTGAGGAACTTGCCGCCGATCCGCTCGTCCAGCGCGAGCGCCGCGCTCAGCTGGGTGACGTCGGCGCCGGCCGCCTCGCAGACCTCCGCCATCGCGTTGATGAAGGAGATCTTGGTGGCCAGGAAGGAGTTGGCGGCGGTCTTCACCAGTTCGGCGGTCGCGTAGTCGGTGACCAGGAACGGCACCCCGGAGGCGATCGGCTCGGCGTACACCTCGCGCAGCAGCCGCTCGGCGCGCTCGCTGCGGGCGCCGACCACGATCCGGTCCGGGCGCAGGGTGTCCTGGACGGCGAAGCCCTCGCGCAGGAACTCCGGGTTCCAGGCCAGTTCGGCGCCCTCGCCGACCGGGGCCAGCGCGGCCAGCCGCTCCGCCAGCCGGCCCGCCGAGCCGACCGGCACGGTGGATTTGCCGACCACCAGCACCGGGCGGGTCAGGTGCGGGGCGAGCGCGTCGATCGCGGTGTCCACGTACGACATGTCGGCGGCGAACTCGCCCTTGCGCTGCGGGGTGTTGACGCAGACGAAGTGCACGTCGCCGAACTCTGCGGCCTCCTCGGCGGAGGTGGTGAAGCGCAGTCGTCCGGTCGAACCCTCGTGGCCGGCCACGTGCTTGAGCAGCAGTTCGGACAGGCCCGGCTCGTACATCGGGACCTTGCCGGCGGTCAGGGTGGCGATCTTCTCCGGGTCGATGTCCAGCCCCAGCACCTCGAAGCCGAACTCCGCCATGGCGGCGGCGTGGGTGGCGCCGAGATAGCCGGTGCCGATCACGGAGATGCGGAGGGTCACGGTTTCCCCTTCGGGCGGGCGTCGGGCGGCACGGCTCCGGGTGGTGGCCGCGCCCACCGATGCTATCCGGCCCTACAGGAGGACCCGGACCGTCCCGGCGGGCCCCGGTTCCGGCCGATGTCCGCAAAGCCCCGCGCGGGGGCCGGGGCCGACGGCACAATACGCGCATGGAGCCGGAGGACGAGCGGTCGGGCGAGCCCGTGCGGCGGCCGGACCCGTCCGGGCTGAGCCTCTTCGAACCGAGGGAGCAGCCGGCGGAGCGGCCGGGAGATCCGGGAGATCCGGGGGAGCCGGGGGAACCGGGGGAGTCGGGCCAGGGATCTGACGGCGAGTCCGACGGCCGATCCGACGGCGGATCCGGGAAATCCCGGCGCCGCCGCACCCGGCGGGTGCTGCTCTGGACCGTCTCCACCCTGCTCGCGCTCGTTCTCGGCGCCTGCGGCGCCCTCTGGTGGACGGCCGAGCACTACGCCTCCTCCGTCCACCGCATCCCGGACGCCTTCCCGGCCGTGCCGGAGTCCGCCCAGCCGAAGCCCGTCCCGGGCAGCGGCCTCAACTTCCTGCTGGTCGGCCTGGACGCCCGCTCCGACACCCCCACCACCGGCAGCGCCGCCAAGGCCCCGGCCTGGCAGGCCGGCGCGGCCCGCAGCGACACCATGATGCTGCTGCACCTCTCCGAGGACCGGGGCTCCGCCACCCTGGTCTCGCTGCCCCGCGACACCTGGGTGCCGGTGCCCGGCCACGGCGAGGCCAAGCTGAACGCCGCCTACTCCTGGGGCGGCCCGGCGCTGATGACCGAGACGGTGCAGAACCTCACCGGCATCCGCGTCGACCACCTCGCGGTGATCGACTGGAACGGCTTCCGCGCCCTCACCGACGCGGTCGGCGGCGTCGACATCACCATCCCGCGCACCATCGAGGGCGTCGGCGAGGCCCGCGCCTGGGAGGCCGGCACCCACCACATGGACGGCGCCACCGCGCTGCTCTACGTCCGCGAGCGCTACGGCCTGCCCGGCGGCGACCTCGACCGCACCAAGCGCCAGCAGAACTTCCTGCGGGCGCTGATGCTCAAGGTGATGGATTCCGGCACGCTCTCCGGTCCGGCGCGGCTCGGCGGTCTGCTGGGCACGGTCGGCGAGGTGGTCAGCGTCGACGACCGGTTCTCCAACATCGACCTGTTCCAGCTCGCCTGGAGCCTGCGCTCGTTGCGCGCGGACGGCGTGCGCTTCCTGAACGCGCCGTTCGGTGGCTTCGCGACCCGGGGCGAGCAGAGCGTGGTGCTGCTGGCCGAGCACCCGGCGGAGCGGCTCTGGGAGGCGATCCGCAACGACCGCACCGAGCAGTACTTCCAGGAGCACCGCGCCGGCGACACCCTCGGTGCGGACGTCGACTGACCCGCCAGGGAGGAGCTAGGCAGCCGCAGGTCGGAGCCCTAGGATTCTACTGAACGGTAGTTAACCGGAATCGACTCTCCGAAGAGGCGGGCATCATGGCGGGCAGCGCAGGGGCGGCGGACTTCGATCTCTTCCGGATCTCCGAGGAGCACGGGATGCTGCGTGAGGCGGTGCGTTCGCTGGCCGAGGCGAAGATCGCTCCGTTCGCGGCGGAGGTGGACGAGCAGGGGCGGTTCCCGCAGGAGGCGTTGGAGGCGTTGCGGGGCAATGACCTGCACGCGGTGCATGTGCCGGAGGAGTTCGGGGGTGCGGGGGCGGACGCGCTGGCGACGGTGATCGTGATCGAGGAGGTGGCGCGGGTGTGCGCCTCGTCGTCGTTGATCCCGGCGGTGAACAAGCTGGGTTCGCTGCCGGTGCAGTTGTCGGGTTCGGAGGAGTTGAAGGCGCGGTACCTGGGGGCGCTGGCGCGGGGTGAGGGGATGTTCTCGTACTGCCTGTCGGAGCCGGAGGCGGGTTCGGACGCGGCGGGGATGCGGACGCGGGCGGT